>JALRGT010000002.1 GCA_023259675.1 Flavobacterium sp. | reverse complement strand
TACCTTCTCAAGACATGGTATTAGGTCTATATTATATGACCAAAGAACGTTTGTCTACTCCAGAACATCCAATTTTAGGTGAAGGCCTAACTTTTTATTCTGCTGAAGAAACAAATATTGCATTGAATGAAGGTAGATTAGAATTGAATGCTCGTGTGAAAATTAGAGCAAAAGATTTCAATGAAGCTGGAGAATTAGTGTATAAAATTATTCAAACAACAGCCGGTCGTGTATTGTTTAATGAAGTAGTACCGGAAGCGGCAGGATATATCAATGATGTATTGACTAAGAAAAATCTTAGAGACATTATCGGCCACGTATTGAATGCAACCAGTGTGCCTGAAACAGCTGCGTTTTTGGATAATATGAAAGATATGGGATACAAATTTGCCTTCAAAGGTGGACTGTCATTCTCATTGGGAGATATTAGAATTCCAGAACAAAAAACAAAATTAATTGCAGATGCCAGAGAACAAGTTGATGGTATTTCTGCAAATTATAATATGGGTCTTATTACCAATAACGAACGTTACAACCAAGTTATTGATGTATGGACTTCAGCAAATGCTCAATTGACAGAAATGGCAATGAAAAACATTAGAGAAGACCAACAAGGTTTCAACTCTGTGTATATGATGCTTGATTCTGGAGCAAGGGGTTCCAAAGAACAAATTCGTCAGTTAACCGGTATGCGTGGTTTGATGGCTAAGCCTAAAAAATCGACTGCTGGTGGTGGTGAAATTATTGAAAACCCGATTCTTTCGAACTTTAAAGAAGGTCTTTCTATCCTTGAGTACTTTATCTCTACTCACGGTGCTCGTAAAGGTCTTGCGGATACGGCCTTGAAAACGGCGGATGCAGGATACTTGACAAGAAGATTACATGATGTTTCTCAAGATGTTATTGTTAACATTGAAGATTGTGGAACATTGAGAGGTGTTGAAGTATCAGCATTGAAAAAGAATGAGGAAATTGTTGAATCATTAGGAGAAAGAATTTTAGGACGTGTTGCTTTACAAGACGTAATTAATCCTTTGACGAATGAAGTATTGGTTCGTTCCGGTGAACAAATTACCGAAACAATCATGAAAACAATAGAGGCTTCTCCACTTGAAAAAGTTGAAGTACGTTCTCCATTAACATGTGAAGCTTTAAAAGGAATTTGTGCTAAATGTTACGGTAGAAACTTAGCTACCGGAAAAATGACTCAAAGAGGTGAAGCAGTTGGTGTAATTGCAGCGCAATCTATTGGAGAGCCTGGTACACAGTTGACACTGCGTACGTTCCACGTTGGAGGGGTTGCCGGTGGTATCTCTGAAGAATCTAGTATTGTAACTAAATTTAATGGTAAAATCGAAATTGAAGATTTAAAAACTGTTAAAGGTGAAGATAATGACGGAAATGCTGTAGATATCGTTGTTTCTCGTTCTACTGAGTTGAAATTAGTAGATGAGAAAACAGGAATTGTTTTAAATACGCATAATATTCCTTACGGTTCTAGCATCTTTGTTAAAGATGGTCAATCCGTAGCTAAAGGGGATGTGATTTGTAAATGGGATCCATATAATGGTGTAATTGTTTCTGAATTTACTGGTAAAATTGCTTACGAAGATTTAGAACAAGGACAAACGTTCATGGTTGAAATCGATGAACAAACTGGTTTCCAAGAAAAAGTAATTTCTGAATCTAGAAACAAAAAATTAATTCCTACTTTATTGGTTTATGGTAAAGATGGTGAATTGATTCGTTCTTACAACTTACCGGTTGGGGCCCACTTGATGGTTGAAAATGGTGAGAAAATTAAAGCAGGTAAAGTATTGGTTAAAATTCCACGTCGTTCTTCTAAATCTGGAGATATTACTGGAGGTTTACCAAGAATTACAGAGCTTTTAGAAGCTCGTAATCCATCTAACCCAGCTGTGGTTTCTGAAATCGATGGTGTTGTTTCTTTTGGAAAAATCAAAAGAGGTAACCGTGAGATCGTTATCGAATCCAAATTCGGAGATATTAGAAAATACTTGGTTAAATTATCAAGCCAAATTCTAGTTCAAGAAAATGACTTCGTAAGAGCTGGTGTGCCATTGTCTGATGGAGCGATTACTCCAGATGATATTTTAAGAATTCAAGGTCCAGCTGCTGTTCAACAGTATTTGGTTAATGAAATTCAAGAAGTATATCGTCTACAAGGGGTAAAAATCAATGACAAGCACTTTGAGGTTGTTATTCGTCAAATGATGCGTAAAGTACGTGTTCAAGATCCAGGAGATACATTGTTCCTTGAAGATCAATTGATTCATACTAAAGATTTTATCCTTGAAAATGATAAATTGTACGGTATGAAAGTGGTTGAGGATGCTGGTGATTCAAGTGCGCTTAAAGAAGGTCAAATTGTTACGCTTCGTCAATTGCGTGATGAAAACTCTTTATTGAAACGTACTGATAAGAATTTAGTTGTGGCTCGTGATGTAATCACTGCTACTGCAACTCCAGTATTACAAGGTATTACAAGAGCTTCTCTTCAAACCAAATCGTTTATTTCTGCAGCTTCTTTCCAAGAAACTACTAAAGTATTAAATGAAGCTGCTGTTGCAGGTAAAATTGATTACTTAGAAGGATTGAAAGAAAATGTAATTGTAGGTCATAGAATTCCTGCCGGTACAGGTATGAGAGAATATGACCACACTATTGTAGGTTCGAAAGAAGATTACAATGAGATGATGGCTAATAAAGAAGAGTATATATACTAAACTAATTTAAAGATTTAATGATTGGAAAATGTTCGTGTGACATTTTTCAATCATTAAATTATTAAATCTTTAAATTCATAAATATGAAAGAGCAACAGGAACAAATTAATATCGAATTAGATGAAAAAATTGCAGAAGGAATTTATTCTAATTTGGCAATAATAAATCATTCATCATCAGAATTTGTTCTTGATTTTGTAAGCATCATGCCGGGTGTTCCTAAGGCGAAGGTGAAATCAAGAATTGTCTTGACTCCTCAACATGCCAAAAGATTATTAAAAGCTATAGGCGATAATATTCATCGTTTTGAACTTGCACATGGCGAGATAAAAGATACGGAGATACCTCCGATACCGCTTAATTTTGGTCCAACAGGACAAGCATAATCATATAAGTTATTCATTAAAGGCTCCAATTCTGGAGCCTTTTTTTGTTATTAGTTCTTTATTTATTGGGTTTGTGGATAATGAAGGATGCTTTATTATATAAAGTTCATTTTTAATATTACGGGTAAAAGTACAACTGTTTATTCTTTAATATGATGGAAAAACTGTAGCTAAACGAGTTTAATGGTTGTATATCGAAAATATTTTTCAAAAGCTTTTTATTACTATAGTTTTGGTCATGAATAAGAGATTAACCAATATCACTTAAAAAAAAACAAACATGAATTATTCTTCTAAACATATCAACATTAGCAAAATAAGAACCATTTTTATCATGGTTGTTTTTATGTTTTTGTCTTCAGTTTCAACTTATAGCCAAACAGAAGCAAATGATGGAGTTGCATTAAATACCACTGAAATTTCAGCTACTACAAAACAAGAGAGTACTGTAGGGAATTCAAATATGAATTTTGTTTTATGGTTCATGGGGTCTAAACAAGATCCAAACAGTACAATCTCTTCAGAGGGAATCAATACTAAAAAGAAAATAATGACTTCAGGAATTGCTCCAAATCGTTTGTTGATTAAAGCTTTTTTGAAAAAAGCAGTAAATTTTGAAAGTTCAATGGCTTAGTTTAAAGGCAAGAAAAATTTCACATAGATATATAAAAAAAGGCTAATTTTTAATTAGCCTTTTTTTATGCAGTTATTTTAAGTGTTAATCAAATTCTGAGGTGAAAAATAATTTTACACTTGGATATTTACTTTGTGTCATTTGTATAGTAAAATCTGAATCAGCTAAGAATACCAATTGATTGTACTTGTCTTTAGCAAGGAACTTTTGTTTGATACGTTTGAATTCCTTGAATTCTTCATTCTTTGCATCATCTGGTTTTACCCAACACGCTTTATGTACAGGGAAATTTTCATAAGTACATTTGGCTCCATACTCATGTTCCAAACGATATTGAATAACTTCATATTGAAGAGCACCAACGGTTCCAATTATTTTTCGGTTATTCATTTCCAAAGTAAACAACTGTGCAACTCCTTCGTCCATTAATTGGTCCACCCCTTTATCAAGTTGTTTTGCTTTTAATGGGTCAGCGTTGTTGATATATCTAAAGTGCTCCGGTGAGAAACTTGGAATTCCTTTAAAACTCATGATTTCACCTTCGGTAAGGGTATCACCAATTTTAAAATTCCCCGTGTCGTGTAACCCAACAATATCTCCTGGATAAGAGATGTCTACAATTTCTTTTTTTTCTGCGAAAAAGGCATTCGGACTTGAGAATTTTAAATTCTTCTTTAACCGTACGTGGTAATAGGGTTTGTTTCTTTCAAAAGTTCCGGAAACAATTTTAATAAATGCCAATCTATCTCTGTGCTTCGGATCCATGTTGGCATGTATTTTAAATACAAAACCAGACATTTTTTCTTCTTTTGGATCCACTAATCGTGTTTCAGAATCTTTGGCTCTTGGAGACGGTGCAATGTTGACAAAACAATCCAATAATTCTCGAACACCAAAATTATTTAAGGCTGATCCAAAGAACACAGGTTGTAATTTTCCGTCTAAATAATCCTGACGGTCAAACTTAGGATATACTTCATCAATTAATTCTAGTTCTTCACGTAATCGATCTGCTGGTTTTTGACCTATTATTTTTTCCAATTCGGGATTTTGTACGTCCGAAAAGGCAATAGTTTCTTCAATATTCTTACGGCTGTCACCGCTAAATAAATTAATGTTTTGCTCCCACAAATTATAGATACCTTGAAAATCGTATCCCATCCCAATAGGAAAACTTAGAGGAGTAACAGTTAGTCCCAGTTTTTGTTCCACTTCGTCCATTAAATCAAAAGCATCTTTCCCTTCACGGTCCAATTTATTGATAAAAACGATGATAGGAATTTTTCGCATTCGACATACAGAAACCAGTTTTTCCGTTTGTTCCTCAACCCCTTTGGCGACATCAATAACTACAATTACGCTATCGACTGCTGTTAAGGTTCTAAAAGTGTCTTCTGCAAAATCCTTGTGTCCTGGCGTGTCAAGAATGTTTATTTTCTTGTCTTTGTAATTAAATGCCAAAACGGATGTGGAAACAGAGATCCCTCTTTGGCGTTCAATTTCCATGAAATCACTCGTTGCTCCTTTTTTGATTTTATTGTTTTTTACCGCTCCAGCTTCTTGAATAGCTCCACCAAAAAGAAGGAGTTTTTCTGTAAGTGTTGTTTTACCGGCATCAGGATGCGAAATGATCCCGAAAGTTCTTCTGCGTTGTATTTCTTCTAAAAAATTCATGATTATTATAAATAGTCTGCAAAAGTACTATTTATATATGCCAATTAAAAAAAATAAGAGTTTCTTTTGGTTGATTCTCAAGAAATAGTAGGTAGATAAAAGGACTTAATAATTTTTTGTTAATACTAGTGATGATACTTGTATTATGTAATTGAATTGTTATTTTTGTTCGTTTTAACACTATTTAAAGGTGTAAGAACATTTTTATTTCTCGATACTTATCATGTATATTTGGCATGCGAATGCGATTGAATAATAATTAAGTTTTAAATCGATTGTAAATTCGATTTTATCCATAGATAGAAATTCCAATAATGCTATTAAAAACAATAGAAATGAATTCCATAAATAATAAAATTGCACTTGTATTTTTTCTTGTATTTTTTTCAAATACCCTAATTCAAGCACAAGAAATTATAAAAGACAGTGTAGTTGCTCCTGTTGAAAAAGTACAATCCGGTCAAAGACAAAAAATTGATGGTGTAATTGCTACCGTTGGAGATTATATTATTTTAGATTCTGATATTGATAAAGCTTATCTTGAGATATCAAGTCAAGGAGGATCTGTTAAAGATATTACGAGATGTCAAATGTTAGGGAAGTTGCTTGAGGATAAATTGTATGCCCATCAGGCGATACAGGATAGTGTTAAGGTAACCGATGCTGAAGTTAAGGGGATGATGGAGGAGCGTTTGAATTATATGGTACAGCAAATAGGGTCTATCGAAAAAGTTATAAAATATTATAAAAAGGATTCAGAGGAAGAATTTAAAACCTATTTTTTTGATATTTTAAAAGAGCAAAAGTTGACTTCTGAAATGCAAAATAAAATTGTTAACGAAGTTGAAATTACTCCCGAAGAAGTACGTAATTTTTTCAAAAAAATACCAAAAGACGAATTGCCTACTTTTGGATC
The DNA here is from genome assembly GCA_023259675.1 of Flavobacterium sp. Taxonomy (GTDB): domain Bacteria; phylum Bacteroidota; class Bacteroidia; order Flavobacteriales; family Flavobacteriaceae; genus Flavobacterium. Next base: position 231,163 of record JALRGT010000002.1, on the reverse strand, counting down.
AGAAATGGAAGTCGCTCAAATTGTTGTGACACCAAAAGTTTCTGCAGAAGACAAGCAAAAGGTTATTGATAAATTGAATGGTTTTAAAAAGGAAATTCAAGAAGGAGCTTCCAGTTTTGCCACTAAAGCCGTTTTGTATTCTCAAGATCCTGGGTCCAGATCAAATGGTGGTTTTTATAAGATGACTAGAAAAACCCCCTTTGTTAAAGAATTTAAAGATGTCGCATTTAGTTTAGCTGAAGGTGAAATTTCTGCTCCTTTTGAAACGGAATATGGTTTTCATATTATATATATAGAAAAAATAAAAGGTCAGGAATTAGAGTTGAGACATATATTATTGTCGCCAGCGGTAACAGATGCCGCTTTACAGGAAGCTAAAGATAAAATTACATTAATTAAAAAGAGAATTGAAGACAAAGAAATTACTTTTTCTGATGCAGCAAGATCAACGTCAGATGAAAAAGAAACGAAAGCTAACGGTGGGACTTTAATTAATCCTAAAACGCAAGATACTCGTTTTGAATTAACAAAAATGGAGCCTGTTTTGTATTCTCAAATATCAAATTTGAAAGAAGGGCAAATTTCAGCTCCGTTATTAGATGAAGATGAATCTGGTAAGAAGAAATATAAATTATTGACTGTTACCAATAGAATTAATGAGCATACAGCTGATTATGCCAAGGATTATATTAAGATAAAAGATTTGGCATTGAAGGAAAAGCAAATTAGTGCTATCGGAAAATGGTTTGACGAAAAAATAAAAGAAACATATATCAAAATTTTAGGAGAATATAGAGATTGTACTTTTACTAATAATTGGTTAAAAAAATAATTTTAATATAATAAATTAAAAGAGTTAGCTTTATGAATTCATTAAGTTAGCTCTTTTTTTAATTTTAAAAATATAAGTTTAAAATGTCAGATGTTGAAGCAATACATAATTTAGTTCAAAAGCGAAACGAGCTAAAAAATGAAATCGGTAAAATTATTGTTGGTCAGGATGCTGTGATTGATCAGATTTTACTTTGTGTTTTTTCGGGAGGTCACGCGCTTTTGGTAGGTGTTCCGGGATTGGCAAAAACATTAATGGTGAATACCTTGGCATTGGCTTTAGGTCTTGATTTCAAAAGAATTCAGTTTACTCCGGATTTAATGCCTTCAGATATTTTAGGGAGTGAGATATTGGAAGAAAATCGTCAATTTAAATTTATTAAAGGACCTGTTTTTTCTAATATAGTGCTTGCGGATGAGATCAACAGAACGCCTCCAAAAACTCAAGCGGCATTGTTGGAAGCCATGCAGGAGCGGTCGGTTACCATAGCAGGACAAAATTATAAATTGAGTTTGCCGTACTTTGTTTTGGCTACCCAAAATCCGATTGAACAAGAAGGGACATATCCTTTGCCTGAAGCGCAATTAGATCGATTTATGTTTGCTATTAAATTAGAATATCCTTCTTTCGAAGAAGAAGTGCAAGTGGTAAAAAGAACCACTTCGGATAATTCCAATACAGTAAAACCATTATTTACTTCTCAGGAAATAATTGATTTTCAACATTTAATTCGTAGGATACCCGTTGCTGATAATGTGATTGAGTATGCTGTGAGTTTGGTGAGTAAAACACGTCCGGATAATCAGTTGTCTAATGAGTTTGTGAAAAATTATTTAGATTGGGGAGCGGGACCAAGAGCATCACAGAATTTAATTTTAGGGGCAAAAACCCATGCGGCCTTCAATGGAAAATTTTCTCCAGATATCGAAGATGTGAAAGCTGTGGCAACAGGAATTCTTCGTCACAGAATCATCAAAAACTACAAAGCCGATGCCGAAGGAATAACCGAAGAAATGATTATTGATAAATTGATTTAATCAGTTGTTTTTCGTCTTAAAGTTGTTTTTTTTCATTTGACGCATGCAATATCACATATTTGGTATTATAATTTAGAAAAAAGCGTAAAAAAAATCAGTGTAAAAAGGTGTTTTTTGTTCTTTAAAATAATAATTATACAAATAATCATTCTGTTTTTTAGAATCTTTCAATAAAACATATGTAATATGTTTTATTTATAAATATAATGATTCAAATGGCATCTTTTGCTAATTTTTTTTAATTCTCATCTTTAATTATTAAGTTTGCGTACAAAAAAAAAGATACCTATTTACGATGGCATTTAATTTTGAATTGATCAAGAAAATTTGCCTTTAACATTGAAAAAGAATTCTATATATGAACACTTACAAGGATTACATCCAGGAGATTGAAGAACGAAAAGGTCAGGGACTTCACCCTAAGCCAATTGATGGTGCCGAATTGTTAAGCGAAATCATTGAACAAATTAAAGATTTGGAGAACGAGTACAGAGCCGATTCTCTTAACTTTTTTATTTATAATGTTGTGCCAGGTACTACTCCTGCTGCTGGTGTGAAAGCTGAATTTTTAAAGAAAATCATTCTAGGTGAATCAGTTGTTGCTGAAATTACACCTGCATTTGCTTTAGAGTTATTGTCGCATATGAAAGGTGGAACTTCTATAAAAGTATTACTTGATTTAGCTTTAGGAACTAATGCTGCTATTGCCAAAGATGCTGCGGAAGTTTTAAAGACACAAGTTTTTCTTTATGAGGCTGATACAGATCGTTTAGAAGCAGCTTTCAAAAGTGGTAACGAAATTGCTGCAGCTATTCTAGAAAGCTATGCTAAGGCTGAGTTCTTTACTAAATTACCTGAAATAGCAGAAGAAATTAAGGTAGTTACTTTTATTGCTGGTGAAGGAGATATTTCAACTGATTTACTTTCTCCAGGAAACCAAGCGCACTCCCGTTCAGATCGTGAACTTCATGGAAAATGTTTAATTTCTCCTGAAGCACAAGCTGAAATCAAAGCATTAGCGGAAGCGAATCCTGATAAGAGCGTGATGTTAATCGCTGAAAAAGGTACTATGGGTGTTGGTTCTTCAAGAATGTCAGGTGTAAACAACGTGGCACTTTGGAGTGGAAAACAAGCAAGTCCATATGTTCCATTTATTAATATTGCTCCAATCGTTGCGGGAACAAACGGTATTTCTCCTATTTTCCTAACTACTGTTGATGTTACTGGTGGTATTGGTCTTGACCTTAAAAACTGGGTAAAAAAATTAGATGCAGATGGTAACCCTGTTCGTAATGAAAGTGGTGATCCTATTCTAGAGGAAGTTTATTCTGTTGCTACTGGTACTGTTCTTACAATCAATACAAAGACAAAGAAACTTTATAACGGAGACAAAGAATTGATTGATATTTCTAAGGCATTTACTCCTCAGAAAATTGAATTTATAAAAGCTGGTGGGTCTTACGCAATTGTATTTGGAAAAAAACTTCAAACATTTGCATCAAAGACTCTAGGTATTGATATTGTGCCTGTATATGCTCCGTCAAAAGAGGTTTCTATTGAAGGACAGGGTCTTACGGCTGTAGAAAAAATATTTAATAAAAATGCAGTTGGAACAACTCCCGGTAAAGTTTTACACGCCGGTTCAGATGTTCGTGTTACCGTAAATATTGTTGGTTCACAAGATACAACTGGTTTGATGACTTCTCAGGAATTAGAGTCTATGGCTGCTACTGTGATTTCACCAATCGTTGACGGTGCTTACCAATCAGGTTGTCACACGGCTTCAGTTTGGGATAATAAATCTAAAGCAAATATTCCGAGATTGATGAAATTTATGAACGACTTCGGATTGATCACAGCTCGTGACCCGAAAGGTGTTTATCATTCAATGACGGATGTAATTCACAAGGTACTTAATGATATTACTGTAAACGAGTGGGCTATCATCATCGGTGGTGACTCTCATACAAGAATGTCTAAAGGTGTTGCTTTTGGTGCTGACTCAGGAACAGTTGCTCTTGCATTGGCTACTGGAGAGGCTTCAATGCCAATTCCAGAATCTGTGAAGGTAACTTTCAAAGGAGACATGAAAGGATATATGGATTTCCGTGATGTGGTTCATGCTACACAGTCTCAAATGCTTAAAACATTTGGAGGAGAAAATGTATTCCAAGGTAGAATTATTGAGGTTCATTTAGGAACTCTTAATGCGGATCAAGCGTTCACGTTTACAGACTGGACTGCAGAGATGAAAGCAAAAGCTTCTATCTGTATTTCTGAAGATTATACCTTGATTGAATCTCTAGAGATGGCGAAAGGTAGAATCCAGATCATGATTGACAAGGGAATGGATAATAAAAGTCAAGTTCTTAAAGGATTGATTGCTATAGCTGATAAGAGAATCGCTGAGATTATTTCAGGTGAGAAACCTGCTTTAAGACCGGATGCAAATGCTAAGTATTACGCTGAAGTTGTGGTAGATCTTGATCAAATTGCTGAGCCAATGATTGCAGATCCAGATGTTAATAATGCAGATGTTTCTAAGCGATACACTCACGATACTATCAGACCTCTTTCTTTCTATGGTGGAGATAAAAAAGTAGATCTTGGATTTATTGGGTCTTGTATGGTTCACAAGGGAGATATGAAAATCCTTGCTCAAATGCTTAAGAATATTGATGAGCAAGAAGGTAAAGTGGAGTTCAAAGCACCACTAGTTGTAGCTCCTCCTACTTATAATATCGTTGATGAATTAAAAGCAGAAGGTGATTGGGAAATTTTACAAAAATATTCTGGTTTCGAATTCGACGATAATATTCCTAAAGCTGCGGCACGAACTTCATACGAAAAAATGCTATACTTAGAGCGTCCAGGTTGTAACCTTTGTATGGGTAATCAAGAAAAAGCAGCCAAAGGAGATACGGTTATGGCAACATCTACTCGTCTTTTCCAAGGAAGAGTCGTAGAAGATACGGAAGGTAAAAAAGGAGAGTCTTTACTTTCTTCTACACCAGTTGTAGTATTATCTACAATCCTTGGTAGAACTCCAACTATCGAAGAGTATATAGCTGCAGTAGAAGGTATTAACCTAACTAAGTTTGCGCCTTCTCATAAGTTATTGGTTAAATAATAGACATAATTAGTTAATTATAGTTTAAAAGCCTGAGTCTAGTGACTCAGGCTTTTTTTTATACTCTATTTTTTTTTGTATCTTGTATGTTTAAAATGGAATAGTAATAATTATATATAAATCTTATGGCATTTGATATTGAAATGATAAAAAAAGTGTATGACAACATGGCTAGTCGTGTTGATGCTGCACGAAAAATTGTTGGTCGTCCACTTACTTTGACTGAGAAAATTTTGTATAGCCATCTTTGGGAAGGTGTTGCAAAAGAAGCTTACAAAAGAGGGGTTGATTATGTTGATTTTGCACCAGATAGAGTTGCTTGTCAAGATGCAACAGCTCAAATGGCTTTGTTGCAATTTATGCATGCTGGAAAAAAGACAGTTGCAGTTCCAACAACGGTACACTGTGATCATTTGATTTTAGCTAAAAACGGAGCTAAATCTGATTTAGAAATGGCAAATAAGCAGTCAAAAGAAGTTTTTGATTTCTTGTCGTCCGTTTCAAATAAATATGGAATTGGTTTTTGGAAACCTGGTTCAGGAATTATTCACCAAATTGTTTTGGAGAATTATGCATTTCCTGGAGGAATGATGATAGGAACCGATTCTCACACCGTAAATGCAGGGGGACTGGGGATGTTGGCAATTGGTGTAGGTGGAGCTGATGCAGTAGATGTTATGTCGGGAATGGGATGGGAATTGAAATTTCCTAAATTAATTGGTGTGAAATTAACCGGAAAACTTTCTGGTTGGACAGCACCTAAAGACGTGATTTTAAAAGTGGCTGATATTCTTACTGTAAAAGGAGGAACCGGGGCTATAGTAGAATATTTTGGGGAAGGGGCTACTAATATGTCTTGTACAGGTAAAGGAACTATCTGTAATATGGGTGCTGAAATTGGTGCAACAACTTCCACTTTTGGATATGATGATTCCATGAGAAGATATTTAGCGGCTACAGGTCGTCAAGATGTGGTAGATGCTGCTGATAAAGTGGCGGAATACTTAACGGGTGATGCTGAAGTATATGCTAATCCAGATCAATATTTTGACCAAGTAATTGAAATTAACCTTTCAGAATTAGAGCCGCATATTAATGGGCCTTTTACTCCAGATAGAGGAACTCCGGTTTCTAAAATGAAAACAGAAGCTGAGGCTAATGGATGGCCAATCAAGGTAGAGTGGGGATTAATTGGTTCTTGTACAAATTCTTCTTATGAAGACATGGCTCGTGCGGCTTCTATTGTAAATCAGGCGGTTGAGCATGGTATTACGCCTAAGGCAGAATTCGGAATCAATCCAGGTTCAGAGCAAATTCGTTACACTATCGAAAGAGATGGTATTATTGCTACTTTCGAAAAAATGGGAACAAAAGTATTTACCAATGCTTGTGGGCCATGTATTGGACAATGGGATAGAGAAGGGGCTGATAAAGGAGAAAAAAACACTATCGTACATTCCTTCAACCGTAACTTCTCCAAAAGAGCTGACGGTAACCCAAATACACATGCTTTTGTAACTTCTCCAGAAATGGTGGCTGCATTAGCAATTTCGGGGAGACTAGACTTTAATCCTTTAACGGATCCTTTGTTGAATGATAATGGAGAGGAAGTGATGTTGACTGCTCCTTTTGGTGATGAATTACCCAAAAGAGGTTTTGATGTCGATGATAATGGATTTCAAGCACCTGCAGCCGATGGTTCAGGAGTTAAAATCGTTGTAAGTGAAACTTCTGATAGATTGCAATTATTAGCTCCATTTAATGCGTGGGATGGTAAAAATATTTCAGGTGCTAAACTGCTTATCAAAGCTTTTGGAAAATGTACTACCGACCATATTTCTATGGCTGGACCATGGTTGCGTTTCCGTGGACATTTAGATAATATCTCAAATAATATGTTGATTGGTGCAGTAAATGCATTCAACCAAAAAACAAATACAGTTAAAAATCAATTGACTGGAGAATATGATGCCGTTCCAGCTGTAGCTCGTGCTTACAAAGCGGCTGGTGTTCCTTCTGTTGTTGTGGGTGATCATAACTATGGTGAAGGTTCTTCTCGTGAACATGCAGCTATGGAGCCTCGTTTTCTTGGTGTGAAAGCAGTATTGGTAAAATCATTTGCTCGTATCCATGAAACAAATCTTAAAAAACAAGGTCTTTTAGGATTGACTTTTGCAAATGAAACGGATTACGATAAAATTCAAGAGGATGACACGATTAACTTTCTTGATTTAGTTGATTTTGCTCCAGGAAAACCTTTGTCACTGGAGTTTGTTCATGCTGATGGTTCCAAAGATATTGTTTTAGCTAATCATACCTATAACGAAAGTCAAATAGGTTGGTTTGTTGCTGGATCAGCATTGAATTTGATTGCAGCTGAGGCATAATTTACTTTTTATTAGAATATAATGCGTTCTGTGTAAACAGAGCGCATTTTTTTTGAATATATGCTAAAAAATAACTTTAAGTGCCGTTAAAGTTGGGTTTTTTGGTATTAAAATGTTAAATTCGCTTTTATCAATTTTTTGCCAACAGAAATATTATTTTTTAATATTTTTTTTCTAATGGGTTGAAAATTAACAAGCTGTGTTTTAACTTGAAATCATTTTATGAGGTGTAAATTTTGGATTGTATTATTAGTTCTATTTAGTAAGTTTAATGGTTTTTCTCAGGAAAAATATGTTAAACACATTGTTGCTAAAGGGGAAACAATTTCCAAAATTTCAGAACAATATAATGTAAAACCGGCTGCTATTTATGCGATTAATCCCGATGCCAAGAATGGAATAAAATTCAAGGAAATTTTGTTGGTGCCTGTTGGTTCGCTTGCAGATGAAAAAGTGGTGGTTGATGTTTCTAAATCAAAAGTTGTTCAAAAAGAACATCTAGTTTTGGCTAAAGAAACCTTGTATGGTATTGCTAAGCAATACGGAGTTAAAATTGCTGATTTGTATAATTTAAATCCTTCGCTAGAGAAAAGAGGTTTACGAGTTGGAAATTCTATTAATGTTCCAGTTATTGAATCGAAGGATTTAATTGTAATAAATACTCCTCAAAAGGAAGTTTTAAAAATAGAAAGTAAAGAGGAGTTTAAAAAAGAAGTTAGTCCAGTAAATTCTGAAAAGCAAGATGCTTTAGCTGTTGTCGGTAATGATTTTAGAAGAAATATTCTTAAAGAAGTATTAGCAAAAGAAACACTTTATGGTATTGCTAAAGAATACGGGATTTCAGTAGCCGATATTAAGAAAGCCAATCCAATTTTAGAAAAACTAGCATTAAGAATTGGTCAGACAATTGTAATCCCATCAACTAATACAAGCACATTAGAAGTAAATAATGTGGCTGTTAAAAAAGAAGAGTTAAAGGTTGATGCTAAAAATGACACAACTGTAATAGCCGAGAGCGAAGTCAAGGTTGCAGAGGATGTTCAAGTAGATGTTAGTCATGAAGTTTTGGCTAAAGAAACTAAATACGGAATTGCAAAACAATATGGACTTACCGTAAAAGAATTAGAAGCTCAGAATCCTAAGATTGTAAATAAGCTTTTAATTGGGGAGAAACTAGCAATTCGTACTTCAAAATCGAATGTTAAAACGGAGACAAAATATGATTTTAGCGATAATTCCTTAGCAGACGATGGGGTAAATTTTAATCTAAAATCTTTTCAATCTGCCGACTTTTTAGATCAATTAGTATCTACAGCTTCTGAAAATATTGGAACAAGATATCGTACTGGAGGAACTACAAAAGAGGGGTTTGATTGTTCAGGGTTGATGTGCACGACTTTTGGTGCATTTGATATTCAATTGCCTAGAACGTCTTTTGAACAATCTCGGTATGGTGTGAAAATAAATACTGAAGAAGCTCAAAAAGGGGATTTAATTTTCTTTAAAACAAATGGAAGAAGCCAAATAAATCATGTAGGAATGGTTGTTGAAGTTTGTGATGGAGACATTAAATTTATTCACGCTTCAGTTGGTGGAGGTGTTATTATTTCGTCCATAAAAGAGAAATATTATAGTAAAAGAGTGACTCAAATTAACCGAGTGTTATAAAATCAAATATTCAAAATGTATACTAACTTCCAAATTATTTTTGGGAGTTTTTTTTTGAACTTTTGGAAAATCTTAATTTAATATATTTTTAGAGGTAATGATACTGCCATAAAAAAAAACAAAGAGAGGTTGTCTAAGCAGACAACCTCTCTTTGTTTTTCTAGATTTAAATATTAAATAATTATTCTAATAATTTCGCCTTCTTTGTTTATCATTTCTAATCGGATGCTTTGGTTTTCATCTTTTTGATTTAGAAGTTTTGAAACAGTTTCTACATCTTTTGCATTGGCATTATCTATTCTAAGGATAATATTCCCTTTTAATTCTTCTTGGTATTCAGCTAAATTTTCATTACTGATTGATCTAATTTTTACCCCATAATCAATTTTGAATTTCTTTTTATCGGCAGCATCGATATTTTCAAGTTCAATACCTTTGAATTCTGTGGTAAAAAATTCGTTTTTACTCAACACAACTGGAATAATGTTGTTTTTTCCGTTCCGAATAAAGGTAACTTGAACTTTGTCATTCGGTCGTTTCGTATTGATATATCCGGAAAGATCTGCAAAAGTAGATACATTTTGCTCGTCTAATTTTACAATAATGTCTCCTTTTTGCAATCCTGCTTTTTGTGCACCGGAATTTTTAGTCACTCTATTGATATAAAATCCTTCTGTTTGGCTTATGCCTAATTCTTTCGAAACCGTAGCGTTCAATTCTCCTCCTTCTACGCCCAGGATTCCTCGTTGTACATTTCCATATTCCATGATGTCCTCGATAATTTTTCGGGCAATATTGGATGGAACAGCAAAAGAATACCCCACATAAGAACCTGTTGTAGATGAAATCATCGTATTGATACCAATTAAATCTCCACGGGTATTTACCAAAGCACCGCCACTGTTTCCTGGGTTTACTGCAGCATCGGTTTGGATGAATGATTGGATTCCGCTGGTGCCTAAATTTCTGGCTTTGGCAGAAACAATACCTGCCGTAACGGTTGATGTTAAGTTGTATGGGTTTCCTACCGCTAATACCCATTCGCCTATTTTTACATCATCGGAATTTCCAAAAGTGGTGTACGGCAGTTTTTCATTGGCATCGATTTTTAATAATGCGATATCCATTTTAGAGTCTGTTCCAATGAGTTTGGCTTTGTATGATTTTTTGTTGTTTAAGGTAATTTCTATTTCTGATGCATCTTTTACCACATGATTGTTGGTAACGATGTATCCGTCCTCAGAAATAATTACTCCAGAACCAGTTCCTACTTGTTCTTGGGATTGTCCTCCTTTGTATCCATAAAAATATTCCAACATTGGATTAGAATAGCTTTTGTAAGAGACATTTTTAACGTGAACAACGGTGTGAATTGTTTTTTCGGCTGCTTCGGTAAAATCTAAAACATCAGTAGATAAGCCGACCCTTTTTGTGAAGTTGTCTGAGGCAAATGTTGTAATTGGGGTTTTTGAAGAAGAAAAATAACCATTAGTGTCAAATAATAATTTGTATGCTCCTAATGTTGTGGCTCCACTTAATAAGGAAACCAAAAACAGATTTGAAATTTTTTTCATGTAGCGTTCGTTTTTACGTTATTTGTAAGGTAAATTTATGTTGAAATGATGTTGTTAAAAAACAGTTTAACGCTCTTTAACAATGATTAACATTTCATTAATAGTTCGTACTTTTGTGTAAAATAATTTAAAATAATGCAATTACATTTTTATAAATACCAAGGAACAGGAAACGATTTTGTAATGATTGACAATCGTTCAGAAACTTTTCCGAAAGAGGATACCCAACTAATCGCTCGTTTATGTGACAGACGTTTTGGGATAGGTGCTGATGGTCTAATTTTATTGGAGAATGACCCTGAAACCGATTTTAAGATGGTTTATTATAATTCAGACGGGAATCAAAGTTCCATGTGTGGAAATGGAGGTAGATGTTTAGTGGCTTTTGCCAAACAAATGGAAGTAATTGATAATACCACTACTTTCAATGCCATTGATGGTTTACATCACGCCAGTGTAAGTGACGATGGTATTGTTTCTTTACAAATGATTGATGTTGTAAATATTAAAAAAGAATCGGATTATACTTTCTTGAATACAGGATCTCCTCATCATGTGCAAATAGTTGAGGATTTAGAACGTTTTAATGTTAAAGATAATGGAGCAGCCATCCGTTATGGAGCTTTATATGGTAAAGAGGGAAGCAATATTAATTTTGTAAAAAAAATAGACGACGCTACTTTTTCTCTTAGAACATACGAGCGAGGAGTGGAAGATGAAACCTTGGCCTGTGGTACAGGTGCAACTGCAGTTGCCATTGCCATGAACGCAACTGGTGAAACCAATGCAACTTCAATAGATTTGAATGTAGAAGGGGGTAAACTAGTGGTTTCTTTTGATAAAGAAGGCGATCAGTATACCAATGTGTATTTAAAAGGACCTGCGAAATTTGTTTTTGAAGGTACTATTGAGATATAATTTATGGTATTAATTCCCAAAATATAAATAAAAATGATAACCTTAAAAGGTGAAAATATATACATCAGAGCACTTGAGCCCAATGATTTGGAGTTCATTTATGCGATTGAAAATGATGAAAGTATTTGGGAAGTAAGCAATACCCAGACTCCATATAGTCGATTTTTGGTTAGGCAATATCTTGAGAATGCGCATCAAGATATATATGAAGCCAAACAATTGCGATTGGCCATTTGTACAAGCCAGAATTTTCAGGCGTTGGGTTTAATTGATTTGTTTGATTTTGATCCCAAAAATAATAGGGCAGGCGTGGGGATTGTAATTCAAGGAAATGAAAATCGCAATCAGAAAGCAGGTTCCGAAGCCTTAGAGTTGATGATTAGGTATGCTTTTTATCATCTCAATTTACATCAATTATATGCAAATATTGGTAACGAAAACGAAGCAAGTATAGCACTTTTTACTAAATTTGGCTTTCAATGTATCGGTACAAAAAAAGATTGGAATCTGGTGAACGGCGAATATAGAGACGAATCTATTTTTCAATTAATAAATGAACAATTTTAAAAATATAATTTTGAAACCAAAAAAAATAATTTCCATTCTTTCTGTTGTTTTAATTACTGGATTAATCGTTTATGGATTTATTTTAGTGAGACAGATTTTTGCCGTAAACACCAAATTTACCGAAAACGAACTTTATGTTCATGTTCCAACAAATGCCAATTATGATGAAGTAAAAAATATTTTGACTGATTATGTCAGCAACTTAAAAACTTTTGAAATGGTCGCCAGTAAAATGAGTTATCCGGAAAATGTAAAATCGGGACGATTTTTATTGACAAAAGGGATGAACAGTTACGAGCTAGTAAAAGCGATGCGTATCAATATTCCTGTCAAATTATCGTTTAATAATCAGGAACGATTAGAGAATTTTGCTGGTCGGGTAGGAAGTCAAATAGAAGCAGATAGCCTGTCCTTGTTAACTTCCTTTAGAGATTCAATTTTTTTGGCAGAAAACGGCTTTAATGAAAAAAATGTCTTGGCTATGTTTATTCCCAATACCTATGAGATTTATTGGAATACCTCTGCAGGAAAGTTTAGAGACAAAATGATTAAAGAATACCGAATCTTTTGGAATAAAGAGCGTTTGGCCAAAGCAGAACAAATAGGATTATCTCCAATTGAAGTCACTATCTTGGCTTCGATAGTACATAAAGAATCGGTTAAAAAAGATGAAAGACCCAGAATAGCCGGGGTTTATTTAAATAGGTTGCGTTTAGGAATGCCTCTTCAGGCTGATCCTACCGTTATTTATGCCATTAAAGAAAAACAAAATGATTTCAATCAAGTTATTAAAAGAGTCTTTTTTAATGATTTGCGTATGACTTCACCATACAATACTTATATAAATATTGGGCTTCCTCCGGGACCTATTGCTATGCCGGATATCACAGCACTTGAAGCCGTTTTGTCACCAGAAAAGAATGACTATATTTATTTTTGTGCCAGTGTGGATCGTTTTGGATACCACGAATTTGCTGCAACCTTGAAAGAACATAATATTAATGCCAAAAAATATTCGAATTGGATTAACAGTCAAGGAGTAAAAAGATAGATTTGAAGTACACATTAAATTTCTTTCTGTTTTTTTTATGGGGGATAGGTTCGCAACTTTCTTCAGCACAGGGCAGCATTGATTCTTTTCTTAAACCTTCTGATACTTTAAATTTAAAGAGACAAAATACCCTGATTGTAACGGAAACAGTTTTGGCTGCTGGAACTTTGATAAGTTTAAACCAACTTTGGTATGCCGATTATCCAAGATCTGGTTTTCATTTTATAAATGATAATTCCGAATGGTTGCAAATGGATAAATTGGGGCATTTTTATTCCTCTTATCAATTGGGACGATTTGGAGCTGAAATGTTGGATTGGAGTGGTGCTTCCAAAAAAGATCAAATGATTTACGGAGCCGGTTTGGGATTTGTTTTTTTGACCGCTGTTGAAGTTATGGATGGATTTTCATCAGAATGGGGGGCTTCCTCCGGAGATGTGATTGCCAATGCTTCTGGAACTGCGCTATATGTTTCTCAAGAATTATTTTGGAAAGAACAACGAATAATTCCTAAATTTTCTTTTCATAAAACACATTTTGCTGCTATTAGACCCAATGTTTTAGGTACCTCTACTATGCAGCAAATATTGAAAGATTACAATGGGCAAACTTATTGGCTTTCGATCAATTTATATTCTTTTTTTAAAGGATCAAAAATACCAAAATGGCTCAACTTAGCTTTTGGTTACGGGGCTGATGGAATGGTGTATGGCGATTATAAAAATGCGGACCTATTTCTGGAGCAAAATCCCGAAAGAATTCGACAATTTTATATGAGTTTTGATGTTGACCTGACGAAAATTGATACGAAATCACATTTATTGAAGACTTTTTTCTCTGTTTTTAACACCTTAAAAATTCCTGCACCAACGATTGAATACTCAGTTAATAAAGGGGTTAGGGGTCATCTGTCGTACTTTTAGAGCAGTTTAACGACTTGATTTTCAGCTTTGTATTTTTTTGTATATCTTTGCACGTAGAAATTTCTTAACGGGACAGCGTTTTGAAGAAAAACAATTTATGGTAAAGAAGTGGTATTTTTATACAAGTTTAACCATTATTATTGCTTTTTTAAGTTACGGTTTTCAACCTCTTAAAATAGATGCAAGTCAATGGTTTTTGATAAAAAACACGGATGGCAAAAGTTACTTATTTCCATCTCAACAACAAGAAAGTTACACCAATTTGAATATTCCTTTTACTGGAAATTTATTTATTGGTTTCAAAGAAGCAGTTGGTTTCAAAGAATCTCAAGGAAAGTACAAAAAAATTAATTCACTAGGCTATTTAGGGAAATACCAATTTGGTGTTGAAACTTTAAAATCGATTGGTGTACGAGACAGTTTATTGTTTTTAAGAAGCCCTAAAATGCAGGAAAGAGCTTTTGTGGCACTTTTGGCAAAAAACAAATACCTTTTAAAAGATATCATCGAGAAATATGACGGCAAGATGTTTCATGGTATCCTTATTACCGAGTCTGGAATTCTGGCTGCAGCACATTTAGGAGGAGCTGGTTCTGTAAAAAGGTATTTTAAATATAATGGTAAGAAACTGTTAAAGGATGCTTACGGAACTTCAATCAGGAGTTATTTGAAAGCTTTTGGAGGATATGATACTTCTTTCATCGTTGCCAATAACAAAGCGATAGTTAGCTTAAATTGAGTCAAATCACATTTTAAAAAAGGCTTCCAATTTTTTTGGAAGCCTTTTTATTTTTAAGTTTTTAAGCTATCTTTTATTTGGCTTTTAATATTTCACCTTTATCATTTACTTTTAGTCTCATTATTTCTTTTCCTTTTTTAATTTTAACATTATACTGTTTTTTTAGAATATCCCCCTCTTCTTGAGTATAGGTGTATTTATCTTTAACAACAGTCCATTCCGGATAGTTTTTATAAATGGAATAGATAACCGAATTAGGCATTCTTATATTTTTGTAATTTTCAACCACACGAATTAACTTTCCATTTTCATTATATGTTGCTGCTAAGTTTCTGTTTTTTGATTGCATAATTAATAAATAGCTTTCAAATCCTTCATAATCTTTTCCAAGGTCATAAGCCACAAATTTTTCTTGTAAATCTGTAACACTTTTAGATGGATGTTTATCGGGAAGATATACTGAAAAATCCGCACCTGCTCTTTTAATAACAACTGCTGGCAATTCTTCAAATTTAACATTTCCTTTTTCACCATTTTCCATCTTTTTATCTTGTGAATAAGATGAAAAAGTGAGTCCTATAAGTAATAAAATAACCATAAATGTTTTCATGATACTTAGTTTTAAATTGTTTTTTTAACACTGAATTTTAATAATGGGTTTAAGTTATTTTGGTTTAAACAAGTATTAAATAAGTTCGTTGAAGTAAGATTGTTTTTAATATTTTTTCCTTAATTATTTAAACTAGGATAGGATAAATATAAAACTTGAATCTGTTTCTAAATTATTTTTTTGAAATAATTTCGCCATCTGGTTTAAGGGTTATTTTTTTTGTTAAGTTCCCTTTTTTGATTTTGAGATCATATTGTTTTTTTAAAATATCGCCTTCTTTTTGGCTATACAAATATTTATCGTCAACAACTGTCCATTCTGGATAATTTTTGTAAATAGAGTAAATTACTTTATCGGGTAGATTAATGTTTTTATATTTTTCGACTACATTTATTAATTTTCCATGCTCATTATATTTTGCCGTCAAGGTACCCTCATCGATATACATGATAACCAGATATCTTTCAAATCCTTCATAATCTTTACCAAGGTCATAGGCAATAAATCGCTCTTGAAGTTTTCTTACATCTTTATCTGGATTATTATCAGGTAAATAAATAGAAAAATCTTTTTCAGCACTTTTGATAACCACTGTGGGTAAATTTTCTATTTTAATATTTTCATCTTCTGATTCCTTTTTCATTTTATCTTGGGAGAAAGATAAATTGACCGTCCCTAAAATTAATGCAACTATAACTAATGATTTCATAATATATAATTTTGAAAGTTAATAATTTAATTTACTATTCATTCTAAGGCTTACTGTTTCTTCCCCCTTTATTTTATACATGAAAATTCTGAATAAATATCAATATTTGTTATAGGTTAAATTTAGATTATTATAAAGTTAGTGTTTTGTTTAATACCTGATAGTTAATGTTTTATGTATTGTTTGTTAATTTAACAATTGTTTAAGGTCTTAATTTTAATAAGAAATTATATTTTAATTTGTAGAGATAATCCAATCTGTTACCAATCAAAAAAACGAGGCTATATTCAAATATAGTCTCGTTTTTTGGTTGATAATAATTATCTGTTTAATATCGAATTTCAAATTATGTTTTTAGTATTATTCATCCATTAAAATGCTCAATAAAGTAATGGCAGTATCACTAATTTTAGTACCGGGACCAAAAATAGCAACGACACCGGCATCAAATAAAAAAGAATAATCCTGTTTTGGTATAACACCACCTACCACTACCAAAATATCTTCTCTTCCCAGTTTTTTAAGAGCCTCAATCACTTGAGGAACCATTGTTTTATGTCCTGCTGCAAGAGTAGAAATTCCTAAGATATGGACATCATTTTCTACAGCTTGTTTTGCGACTTCAGCAGGCGTTTGAAAAAGAGCGCCAATATCTACATCAAAACCTATATCGGCATAGCCACTGGCGACTACTTTTGCACCACGGTCATGACCGTCTTGTCCAATTTTAGCAATCATAATTCTGGGACGGCGCCCTTCTTTCATTGCAAAATCGTTGGCCAGTTGTTTTGCTTTTTCGAAATTTTGGTCGTCTTTTATTGTTGAACTGTACACTCCTCCAATGGTTTTAATTTGTGCTTTGTATCTTCCGTAAACTGTTTCTAAGGCAGCGCTTATTTCTCCCAAAGTGCACCTATATCTGGCGGCATCGATGGTTAATTTCAATAAATTTCCCTCTCCTGTTTGGGCACAATGAATCAATTGATTTAATGAATTCTGAATTTTTTCGGGATCCCTGTTGAATTTTATTTTTTGTAGCTTTTCTATTTGCTGCTTTCGTACCATTTGATTGTCCACATCAAGAGTTTGTAAAGGGGCTTCTTTTTGTAGGCGGTATTTATTTACGCCTACAATGATATCCTGATTGCTGTCAATTCGTGCTTGTTTCTTGGCAGCGGCTTCTTCGATTCTTAATTTCGGAATTCCGGCTTCGATAGCTTTGGTCATGCCACCAAGGACTTCAATTTCTTCAATAAGTTCCCATGCTTTCTCGGCAATTTCATTAGTAAGACTTTCAACATAATAACTACCAGCCCAGGGATCTACCGTTTTGGTTATTTTTGTTTCTTCTTGTAAAAAGAGTTGTGTGTTTCGGGCAATTCGGGCAGAAAAGTCAGTAGGTAACGCAATGGCTTCATCTAAAGCATTCGTGTGTAATGATTGTGTTCCTCCAAAGACTGCCGCTGCCGCTTCAATGCAGGTGCGGGCAACATTATTGAACGGATCTTGTTCAGTTAAACTCCAACCACTCGTTTGACAATGGCATTTTAAAACCAAAGACTTCGCGTCTTTTGGATTAAATTGCTGAATTAATTTTGCCCAAAGCATTCTTGCGGCCCTCATTTTGGCGATTTCCATAAAATGATTCATTCCAACGGCCCAGAAAAAAGAGAGTCGTGGAGCAAATTCATCAATTTTCATTCCGGTTGCCAGTCCAGTGCGAATATACTCCAATCCATCCGCTAAGGTATAGGCCAATTCAATATCGGCAGTGGCTCCAGCTTCCTGCATATGATAACCTGAGATGGAGATAGCATGAAATTTAGGCATATTATGACTTGTGTAATCAAAAATATCGGCAATGATTTTCATCGAATTCTCAGGCGGGTAAATGTAAGTGTTACGCACCATGAATTCTTTTAAAATGTCATTTTGGATGGTTCCTTTAAGTTGCTCTGGTTTGAAACCTTGTTCTTCGGCTGCAACAATATAAAAAGCCATTATGGGCAAAACGGCGCCATTCATTGTCATAGATACTGACATTTCATCGAGTGGAATCTGATCAAATAACACTTTCATGTCTTCTACGGTATCAATGGCAACTCCCGCTTTTCCCACATCACCCGCTACGCGTTCGTTATCGGAATCATAGCCACGATGCGTTGGCAAATCAAAAGCAATTGAGAGTCCTTTTTGTCCTTTGGCAAGATTACGTCTATAAAACGCATTACTTTCTTCGGCAGTAGAAAAACCGGCATATTGTCTGATTGTCCAGGGTTTACGAACATACATGGTTGTGTAAGGTCCTCGCAAGTAAGGCGGAAATCCAGCGGCAAAACCCAAATTATGAATTTTTTCGATGTCAGTTGGCTCATAGTCAAGCTTCAATTCAATACCTTCAGGGGTGATGAATTCATTGTTTTTAGATTGTTGAATTTTGCTCAAAGGCTTTTGGCTTTCAACATTCAATTCAAGACTTTCTAATTTTATATGTTGAAGATTTTTTCTATTCATTGTTAATGGCCTTCTTATGGACAATTTTGGACATAAAGCTCGACAATTTTACCCATTCCGTTCTTATTAAAATGCTATTTGTTAATTAAATCAATATAGGAAATCCATTTCAAAATTACGGTGAAAGGAATTTTTAAACAGTTTTAAAAAATGGGTTTAGCTATTTTCTTTTTTCTCCAGATTTAAACGTTCTTGTTCTATTTTTTCCGAAAGTCGTTTTTCTATTATGGGTGTAATTAATGTTTTTCGGGGTTTTATTTTTACAAAAGGATAGAGTTCTATATTGGCACTCATTTGATCTTCCTTATTAGGGAATTTATTGGTTCCGATAAGTACTTCTTTTCCGGAATCAAAAAGCGCCTGCTCTTTATCGGCACTTTCTTGAATTTTTCTTTTGACATGGCCTTCATTCAGTTGTTTTAGGAAACCACCTTTATTTTCAATTTCTTTAAATAAAGTCAAGGATTTTTCAGCCAATTGACTGGTGAGTGATTCAATATAATAACTCCCTTCAGCAGGATTGTTTACTTTATCAAAATAGCTTTCGTGTTTCAATAGCAACAATTGATTTCGAGCGATTCGATTGCCGAATTCATTGTCTTTGTGGTATAAAGCATCATAAGGCAAGTTCATAATGGCATCGGCACCGCCTAAAATAGCCGACATACATTCAGTTGTGGTGCGTATCATGTTGGTATTGTATGCGTAAACGGTTTTGTTTCTTTTGCTTGGAGTGACCAAAAAATGGCATTTAATATTCGGATTATATTCTTTGACAATTAAATCAAAGAGCAATCGAAGCGCTCTTAATTTGGCAATCTCAAAAAAATAATTAGAACCAACGGCTATTTTAAAAACCATATTTTGATTGTAATTCGGAATTCGATTCAAATATTCATTGGCATGAGCCAAAGCATAGGCGATTTGTTGCACCATGTTTGCCCCGGCATTTTGATACAAAGCTCCATCTACACTGATAAAGGATTGGTTTTGAACCAATTTTGATAGTCGATTTAGGGAATCAAAATTGTCTTTTTCTTTGGAGGTAAACCAATTGCCTTCTCTTGCAAAATAACCTAAGGGATCAAGATTGTAAAATAAGGTTGCATTTTTCTCAATGGCTATTTTTTCAATCTTACGAATACTATCGACATCCAAAAAAGAAAATTCGAAGTAAATCTTAATCTCTTTCAGCGGTAATGGTGTTAATAATAATGCTAAATCCAAAGAACTGTCTTTGACGGTGAAAAGCAAGCTTTCGGCACCACGGCGCAAACAATCTAAAGCTCTTTCAGCCGATTTATTAACGTCATGAACAAAAATAGCCTGACAAATTTTCCATTGTGTCGCTTGTGTCGCAACTGGGTAGGATTTACTAAATTCGTCGTGGTGATAAAAAGGTTTAACCTTGATGTCCTCGGGTGAATTCCAAATCAAGGTTTCGTTATAATCTGCTCCATCGAGTTCAAACTGGATTTTCTGTTTCCATTGCTTACTGGAAACGGGGTCGAATGCATCGAATAGAGTAGTGTCCATTTGGTTTGGTATTATTGTTACACGACTTATTTATTTTGACTTAAAGTGTCACCTTCAAATTCTATGATGTAAATATCCTCGCTGTCTTTTTTCATGTAATATTTTTCACGGGCATATTTTTCAATCTGCTCTGGATTTTTCAACTGTTTGATCTGTTGCTCATCCTTTTTGATTTCGTCTTGGTAATAGGTCTTATTATCTTCGAGTTCCTCAATCTGGTTGTCTAAAAGACGATGATCAAAATAAGAATAATTATCTAAAAAAATCATCCAAGCGCCAAAAAATAAAAGCACCCAAATGTATTTGTTGCTAATGAATTTAAACCATGCTTTGTCTTTGTAGGGATTTTTCATTGTATTACTTGTATTCGGGTTTTTGGTTTGATTCAAATAAAAAAGAAGAAATGCTTCCTGATTATTTATACCTAGGTAAAATTACAATAAAATTATAGAATTTTTTGATTTATGACGGCTCGAACTACATCTATTGCCACGGTGTTGTACTTGTCATTTGGTATGATGATATCGGCAAATCCTTTAGTAGGTTCAATAAATTGCTCATGCATAGGTTTTAAAGTGTTTTGGTAACGGTTTAAAACTTCGGTCATGTCGCGTCCTCGTTCTGCGATGTCCCGTTTCAACCGACGAATTAATCTTTCGTCAGAGTCAGCGTGAACATAGATTTTAATATCGAATAAATCCCGTAATTCTGGATTGGCCAAAATCAAAATCCCTTCTACCAGCATTACTTTTCGAGGTGCGGTCGTAATGGTATCTATCGTTCGATTGTGTGTGACAAAAGAATACACTGGCTGATGAATGGTTTTTCCGGCTTTAAGTTCTTTTAAATGACTGACCAATAATTCAAAATCGATCGCTCTGGGATGGTCAAAGTTAATCAGTATGCGCTCATCATAACTCAAATGATTGGTCTCTTTGTAATAGGAATCTTGGGAGATAATTCCCACTTCCGACTCCGGTAATTCATTCATAATCTGATGGACCACCGTTGTTTTTCCACTACCGGTTCCGCCGGCAATTCCAATAATGAGCATAAAGTTAATTTGTTTGCGTTCCCTACAAAAATAGTAATTTATATGGGAGCATATTTTAGTTTTCGGGTGAAATATTGGACTCTTTTTAACAGGACTTCAGTCCAATTAGAATAAAATTATTTGTTTTTCTTAGCCTTAATCATTTGTTCCAATTGATCCCAAAGTTCCTCTGGAATAGCTTCCAAAATATTAAATTGTCCTGCTCCTTTCAGCCATTCGCCACCGTCAATGACCACGACTTCTCCATTTACATAAGCAGAGAAATCGGAAACCAAATAAGCGGCTAAGTTGGCCAATTCCTGATGGTCGCCCACGCGTTTCACGGGAACTTTTTTCGCCATGTCGAATTTTTCTGCCAAATCTCCCGGTAATAATCGATCCCAAGCCCCTTTCGTAGGGAATGGTCCCGGTGCAATGGCATTCGAACGAATTCCATATTTGGCCCATTCTACCGCCAGACTTCGGGTCATGGCAAGCACACCGGCTTTGGCCGTGGCACTTGGTACGACATAGGCCGAACCTGTCCAGGCATAAGTGGTTACAATATTTAAAATTGTTGAAGTTTCCTGTTTGCTGTCTATCCAATGTTTTCCAAAAGCGAGCGTACAGTTTTTGGTTCCTTTGAGTACAATATCAATGATGGTATCAAAGGCATTGGCCGATAAACGTTCGGTTGGAGAAATAAAATTACCTGCTGCATTGTTCAATAAAACATCCACTTTTCCAAATTGGTCCAGTACCGTTTTTAACATGTTTTCCACTTCTTCATAATGCCTTACGTCGCACTGAACCGCGAGACAAGTACCGCCAGTTTCGATTTCTAATGCTGAAGCAGTGGTTTGCAGTTTTTCTAAATCACGAGACGTAATGGCAACCTGGGCGCCTAGTTCCAAGAAATATTTGGTCATGGCTTTTCCCAATCCGCTACCGCCGCCGGTAACCACAATTACTTTATTTTTTAACGCGTCATCGCGCAACATTTTGTCAGAATAACTCATTTTTTAGGGTCTTTATGTAAAGATAGGAAATTATAGATTGGAGTTCCGACTTTTAAAAAAGATAATATTGCACTTTAAATAGTACACAATCTTTTGGCAGCTGCTTCTAGTGTAGCGTTGTCTTTGGCAAAACAAAAACGGATAAGATGAAGGTCTTTCCCGTCGGCATAAAAATTAGAAATCGGAATGGCAGCTACTCCGTGTTCAGTAATGAGCCATTTGCAAAAATCGACATCGTTTATGTCTGAAATTTTGGCATAGGAAACCACTTGAAAATAGGTTCCTTCGCATGGCATTAATTCAAAACGGCTGGGTTGTAGCAATTTTCTAAAATAATCTCTTTTTTCTTGATAGAAAGGACCAATTTCTTTTACGTCAACGATGTTTAAATATTCACAAATAGCAGCTTGCGAAAGACTGTTCACACTAAAAACTAGAAATTGATGCACTTTTTTAATTTCTTTCATCAAATATTCCGGCGCTGTAACGTAGCCCACTTTCCATCCGGTGACGTGAAAGGTTTTTCCAAAGGAAGAAATTACGATACAACGATTTTGAAGTTGCAATCGGGTATGTGCAGAAATGTGTTTTTCTTCAAAAGTGATGTATTCATACACTTCGTCAGAAAGCAATAAGATATTTGGAAACCTATCCAGTATTTTTTCTAGTGATTCAAAATCCGAATACGTTAAAATTTTACCAGTAGGATTATGCGGATTGTTGATGATAATCATTTTGGTTTTTGAAGAACAAGCATTTTCAATCTGTTCCCAATTGGGAGTGTAATCATCATTTAGCGCTACTCGAATCGGTTTGGCATTCGAAAGTAAAATTGGCGCTTCATAAGAATCATAACTCGGATCCAAAATAACTACTTCGTCATCTGTATTTAGCAAAGCCAACAGGGTAGTAAAAATACCTTGTGTGGCTCCGGTTGTAATCAATAATTCGGTCTCCGGTTGTACCGTTCGCTGATACGATTTCTCGATAAGCTTCTTGACTTTGGTTAAAAGTGGCGGATAACCGGCCATCGGAGTGTATTGATGAACATCTTCTTTGGCCAATTTGGCTACAATATCGGTCAGTCTTTCGTCAACGGGGAAATTAGGAAATCCTTGTGAAAGATTGATGGCATTGTATTCATGAGCCATTTTGGTCATTATCGTAAAAATACTGGTGCCAATATTGGGAAGTTTACTCATTCCTTCAAAATTTACATTTTGTGGATGATAAAAATAGTCGGGCGTTTGTGCAGGTCGACGTTTTCTTTTTTCCAGGCAGCCACTTTCTTGGTCTTGATGTATTCTGTTGGTAACGTAATGTCTGTGGCGATGCACAAATGGGTTTCCGGATGTAATGTTTGCAACAAATCTTCTAGGAGTTTGTTGTTGCGGTAGGGCGTTTCAATAAAAATTTGGGACTGGTTTTTTTCAAATGAAATTCTTTCCAAACTTTTTAAAGCTGCTTTTTTCTCATCTTTTTCAATAGGCAAATAACCGTGAAAAGTAAAACTTTGTCCATTCATTCCAGATGCCATCATTGCCAAAAGTATAGAAGAAGGTCCAACCAAAGGAACCACTTGAATTCCTTTTTCGTGTGCCAATTTTACAATAACAGCTCCAGGATCGGCGACACCGGGACAACCGGCTTCACTCATTAAACCTACATTTTTGCCTTCCAAAAGTGGTTTGATGAATTCTTGGTGTTCTTTTACTTCGGTATGTTTATTTAAAGCAAAAAGAACTAATTCAGATTGTTTTTTTTCAGGATGAACTTCTTTGATAGATTTTCGAGCTGTTTTCTCGTTTTCAACAATATAATAATCAATGAAATCAATCGTTCTTTTTACCGTTTGTGGCAACACATCCATAGGATCACATTCTCCCATTGTGGTCGGAATTAAATAGAGTTTGCCAAAAGGAGAATTTGATTTCATAAGTAGATTTGTAATTTGTTGTGTTTTCTGAATCGAAATTTACCGGTGTTTTTCGATTAATTTAGCAGCGATTATATCACTAACTTCATCAAGCATTTGGTAAACCATTTCAAATCCATTTGGCATACCGTAATACGGATCGGGAACATCTACATTTTCTTCCGGATACAATTCGTTTAAAATGATTTTGACTTTTTGATGGTGTTCCTGATTATCTGTAAGTTGAATAACATCGTCATAATTGGCATTATCCATCACATAGATATAATCAAATTGTTCGAAGTCATTTTTGGAAATCTGTCTTCCTTTTTGTCTTGAGATATCGATGTTGTGTTTTTTGGCAGTTGCTATTGAGCGCGAATCGGGTGGATTTCCGATATGCCAAGAACCAGTTCCTGCAGAATCCACCACAAAATAATCTTTTGGAAGTTTAGAAGCCAATATTCCTTCAGCCAAAGGCGACCGACAAATATTTCCCAAACAAACCATTAAAATTTTTACGGGCATAATGCGCTTTTATAGCGTTAATTTTTTGTTGATGTCTTCGACAAATTTTTTGAATTGTTTGTCGGTAGCTACCAGATTGTCAACGGTTTTACAGGCATGTAAAACGGTGGCATGGTCTCTGTCTCCGATTTGAGAACCAATATTAGCCAAAGAAGCTTTGGTGAATTTTTTGGCAAAGAACATGGCTAATTGTCTGGCCTGAACCACGTGTCTCTTTCTAGTTTTAGATTGTAATATTTCTAAGTCAAGTTGGAAATAATCGGAAACTATTTTTTGAATGTAATCAATAGAAATTTCTCGTTTGACATTTTTAACGAATTTTTCCACAACGCTTTTGGCTAACTCAATAGTTACTTCTTTTTTGTTAAAAGAAGATTGTGCAATCAAAGAAATAATGGCTCCTTCGAGTTCTCTAACATTCGATTTAATATTACGGGCAACATATTCAATAATATCTTCTGGTATTTCAACACCGTCACGATACAAAATATTTTTCAGGATAGAAATTCTTGTTTCATAATCCGGCTGGTGTAATTCGGCAGATAATCCCCATTTGAAACGAGATAACAAACGTTGTTCGATATCTTGCATATCAACAGGAGCTTTATCGGAAGTAAGAATCACTTGTTTGCCATTTTGATGCAAATAGTTGAAAATGTGGAAAAAGACATCTTGGGTTCCTGATTTTCCAGAAAGAAATTGAACATCATCGATAATTAAAACATCAATTAATTGATAGAAATGGATAAAATCATTTCTATTGTTTTTCTTGACAGAGTCAATATATTGTTGCGTGAAAATTTCAGCAGAAATATATAAAACGGTTTTGTCTGGGTATTTGTCTTTGATCTCCACTCCAATAGCGTGAGCTAAATGCGTTTTTCCTAATCCGACACCTCCAAAAATCAACAATGGATTGAAAGAAGTCCCACCCGGTTTATTGGCTACAGCCATACCTGCTGAACGAGCCAGTCGGTTTGAATCTCCTTCCAAGAAATTATCAAAACTATAATTCGGGTTTAATTGGGATTCAATTTTTAAATTTCTAATCCCCGGAATTACAAAAGGATTTTTTAATTCAGGATTTAAATTTTTAAAAGGAGCATCAACATTTTGTGGTTTCATTGGTGCCCGATTCGCACTTGGTAACTGTTCCGTAAACGGTTGTTTGTTACCATAAGTGTTTTCCATTTTAATTTTATAAAGTAACTTTGCGTTTTTTCCAAGTTCTTTCGTCAAGGCAACTTTTAATAATTTAACGTAATGTTCTTCTAACCATTCGTAGAAAAATTTACTAGGAACTTGAATATATAATGCGTTATCGGTAAGTTCAACTGATTTGATTGGTTCAAACCAAGTTTTGTAAGCTTGATCTTGAATGTTGTCTTTTATGAAAGACAAACAGTTTTCCCATACTGATTGAGCAGTTTTGTTCATGAATCCTATATAAATTATTTTATTTTGTAATCTTTGTCTTATGGAAAAACATCAAAGTGTTGGTGTTTTTCGGGGTAACAAATATGTGAACAAAATTCTGTAAAAAAAAATATTTACCAGTTGAATTTGTAAAAATATTATTGTAAGTAATGTTAGAACGAGGTAAAAATAATGTTAATAACTTAAATCGAAATATGAAAGAATTTGAATATGAAGTTAGGGTAAGGTACTCTGAAACAGACCAGATGGGAATAGTTTATCACGGTAATTATGCTCAGTATTTTGAGATGGGACGCGTGGAATGGCTTAGAAACATTGGAGTTTCGTATAAATGGATGGAAGAAAATGGAATTATGCTCCCGGTGGTTTCGTTGAATATGAATTATAAAAAACCAGCTCGGTATGATGATTTATTAACAGTTAAAACTATATTTAAAAGTCAGACATCTGTGAAGATAGAATTCGATTACGAAATTCGCAATAAAGAGGGGGAGTTATTAACAATTGCAAACTCAGTTTTGGTTTTTGTGAACATGAAAACGGGACGACCAACACTTCCTCCTGATTATGTTAAAGAAAAGCTATTGTTAATTTGAAAATAATGAAATTAGAGGCTAAATTATTCCATTATTCGTATTTGAATTTCATAAACTGAATTAAAAATGTCGAATACCATTTCGGCATTTTTTTTTCGAATCTTAATTTCAATTTTACCAATTGGTAAATTAGTTTCGGTATCGAGTTCCATTTCTTGAGACACAATTTCAATCTTTTTTTCTTTAATGATTCGCATGACTTTATTCATATTTTGATAATCAAAAGAAATCAAATAATGAATATCTATCGTTTTTTCGATAATAGTGCATTCTTCAAGAGTGATTTGAGCGGCAGTTTTGTAAGCAGAAATCAAACCACCAACGCCTAATTTTACGCCTCCAAAAATCCTTACAACGACAATAAGTACATTAGTGATCGAAAAAGACTGAATCTGGCCGTAAATAGGCATCCCGGCACTGTTGTTGGGTTCGCCATCATCGTTGGCTCTATAAGTAATTTTGTCAGTACCTATTTGGTATGCGTAACAATAATGACAGGCATTGGGGTGTTGTTTTCGTAACGTGTCAATAATTGGTTTTACCTCTTCTTCCGTTTGAATGGGATAGGCATAACCGAAAAACTTGCTTTTTTTTTCTTTGAATAGCGTTTCTATTGAAGGTTTTTCAATCGTTTTATAAGTGTCTGTGATTTCCAAAAGCTATTTTTTCTGCTAAACAATATTTTTGTTAAATAAATCGACAACATCTTCTTGACCTACTTGTAGATTCCAAACTTTAAATCCAAGGGCTTCAGCGGCATCGGTGTTTTCTTTTTTGTCATCCACAAATAAGGTCCGTTTGGGTTGCAAATCGTGTTTGTTGGCCACAAAGTTATAAATTTCAGCATTTGGCTTTCTATTTTCTATTTCAAATGAAAAATAGACTTTTTCAAAACATTGGTAAAAATCACAGTAAAATGAAGGTCCTGTTCGTTGTTCAAACGTTTCAATGTGAATCGAGTCGGTATTGCTCAATAAAAACAATCGGTATTTTTGGGATAACATCTGAAGGAATTCCAATCGGTACAAAGGGAAGTCTAATAAAACGGCATTCCAAGCCACTAAAATTTCATCAATACTTGCGTTGGGCACCTGTTTTTGGATGCCAAAAAGGAAATTTTCTTTGGAGATTTTTCCCATTTCAAAAAGGATATTCAACTGATCTAATTCTTCATTCCATTCTGATAATCCTATTTTTTTTAGACCGTCTATGGTGGCTTGTTTGTCTAAATTGATAAAGACATCCCCAAAATCAAATATAATTGCGTTAATCATGGTTTTTGGTTATTATAAGTTCGTCGTTTCCAATGCTATACTTTTTGAACTGTTTTTTTATGAAAGTTGGGGCTTTCGTTCCTGATGTAAATACAGTGTTTCCAATAAATTGTCTGGCTTCATCCCAGAGGTTTTCGTTTATGAAAGTCTGTAGCATTTTTTGACCGCCTTCAACAATCAAGGATTGAATTTGGTGCTTGTATAACACTTCAGTGATTTGATGGGCTACATTTTCTTTAAAGTCAATTACTTCAAAGATACAGTTTTCTTTGTCAATTTCAGCCGTATTTTGGCAAATAACAATGGTTTTGGTTTGGTTATCAAAGACATTAAATTCTTTTGGAATTCGATTATTTTGATCTAAAATTACTCTGGTGGGATTATTTCCAATCCAATCTCTTGTGTCCAGTTTTGGATTATCATCCATAACAGTTTGGGTACCGACTAAAATGGCTTGTTCTTCACTTCTCCATTTGTGAACCAATTGTCTCGAATAAGGATTAGTAATCCAAACAGGTTTGTTTTCCGCTCTTTCACTAGGGGCAATAAATCCGTCGCTGGTTTCGGCCCATTTCAAAATAAGGTACGGTCTTTTCTTTTGATGAAACGTAAAAAAGCGTTTGTTGAGTTCGTTGCATTCTTCTTCCAGAAAACCAACACTGACATTTGCTCCGGCTTCCATTAATTTTTTAATTCCACGTCCAGCCACTTTTTCGTTTGGATCTATTGTTCCAATAACGACATTCGGAATTTTGTGTTGGATGATTAAATCGCAACAAGGCGGCGTTTTTCCAAAATGACTGCAGGGTTCCAAACTCACATAAATAGTCGCTTTTTGCAACAATGATTTGTCTTTGACAGCATTTATGGCATTGACTTCAGCATGAGGTTCCCCTGCTTTTTTATGCCAACCTTCGCCAATAATAGTGTCGTTGTAAACAATTACGCTTCCCACCATTGGGTTGGGATAAGTGGTGCCTAAGCCATTTTTGGCAAGCTCAATACAGCGGCTGATATATTTTTCGGGTGCTTTCACTTTACAAAAGTAATAATTTTTGGGAGTAACATTAAGTTTTAAAACTTTCGAAAATAACAATAAACAATGGCTATTTTTGTACGACGAAATTATATTTTGCAATTAATAGAAAATTAGCGCGTTAGTTCTGATGAAAATAAAACAATACAGAAGTCAGTTTATTGAGATACTTGCTCCAATTTATGGAGAAGAAGAAGCAGAGAGTTTTTTCTATTTGATTTTAGAAGACAAGCACCAATTGAAAAGAATTGATTTGGCGTTGCATCCTGATTTGGTTTTTTCGGAAGAAGAAATTAAAGTATGGGATTCTATTTTGGCCGAATTAAAAAAAGAAATTCCAATACAATACCTTTTGGGAAAAACCAGTTTCTACGGATTGGATTTTGAAGTCAATGCGAATGTATTGATTCCAAGACCAGAAACCGAAGAATTGGTAGAATGGATTATTGAAAGTCAGAAGTCGGTTGTAGGAACTGAAAATTTAAAGATTCTGGATATCGGGACTGGAAGTGGTTGTATTGCCATTTCTTTGGCGAAAAATATTCCGAATGCGACTGTTTTTGCTATTGATGTTTCGGAAGAAGCTTTGGCTACAGCCCAAAAAAATGCCGATAAAATCGAAGTAAAGGTCACTTTTATCGATCAAAATATTTTAGAAACAGAAGATTTACAGCAAGAATTCGATATCATCGTTTCGAATCCACCTTATGTGCGGAATTTGGAAAAAGTAGAAATCAAGAAAAATGTTTTGGAACATGAACCGCATTTGGCGCTTTTTGTCGAGGACAATGATGCCTTGGTTTTTTATCGAAAAATAGCCGAATTGGCTCAAAAAAATTTGTCGCCAAACGGAAAATTGTATTTCGAAATCAATCAGTATTTGGGAAATGAAATGGTTGAATTGCTTCAAAAAATGAACTTCAAAAATATCGAATTGCGAAAAGATATTTATGGTAATGACCGGATGATGAAGGGGAGTGTTCAGTGAGTAGTGTCCAGTGTTCAGTAAACAGAATACAGATTATTTGAATACAGTTTACTTTTTTTGTGACCTGAACTTAATTTTCTATTCCCCCTTCGGGGGCTAGGGGGATTATTCATATCGCAAAGCCTCAATTGGGTCAAGTGTTGCCGCTTTAATGGCGGGATATAATCCTGAAACCACGGCGACGATAAAGCTGGTTAAGAAGGCGGCAAAAATAGCCATCCATGGAATTATAAAATCAAATTTCATGGCAGCCGCAATTCCATACCCGATAGAAATACCGAAAATGATTCCCGCAATACCGCCCATTTGACCAATGAGTAACGTTTCGATAAAAAATTGAAAAGCAACCGTGGTTTTTTTGGCGCCCAGTGCTTTTCTAATGCCAATTTCCCGTGTTCGTTCCGTAACCGAAACAATCATGATGTTCATCAAGGCGATGGAAGATCCCAGGATAGTAATGATCCCTATTAACCAGGAAGCCATTCCAAGATATTGTGTGATGCTCAGAATTCTATTGATTAAATCATCACTACGAACGATACCGAAATTGTTGTCTTTTATAGGGCTTAAATTTCTAACTCTACGCATGGTGCTTACGGCATTTTCAATCGCTTCGTCTAAAATTTCTTTTTTTGAAACCATCACACTCATGGTGTAATTGATGTTTGGAGCCGTAAATAAAGAGCGCGCCAATTGTATTGGTATCATTACTCTTAAATCTTGGCTGTTGCCAAAAGTGGAGCCTTTTTCTTTTAATACGCCAATCACTTTGAAACGGGCACCTCTTATCGAAATAGTTTTATCAATAGGATTAACATCTTTCAAGAGTCCTTTTTCAAAATCAGAACCTACAATACAAACATAGTTGTTGTTGCCTACATCAAAACTTGTGAAATTTCTTCCCAGATTGATTTCTAAACCCGAGTTGGTGATAAAGTGTTCGTCGATTCCTAATATTGAAATTTCCGGATCTGTTTTGGTCGCTTCGTATTTTACCTCTGCTGAGGACGTTGCTGTAAAGGATATTGCCGTTTGACTGAATGGAAATTTGTATTTGTTTTGAAAAGCAACCGCTTCAGGATACGAAATGATCGGATTGATAATTTCGCGTTCATTTCTTCCGCTACCTCTTCTTCGAGCAATATTTTCATACTGGTTAATATTAAAAGTATTGGCTCCCATGGAAGCGAAATCAGTCGAAATCGTGTTTTCCAAAGCCGATACAACGGTAAGAATACCAACTAAAGCCGTAATTCCTATGGCGATAATGAGCACGGTAAGGATTGTTCGTAGCAATTGTGTTTTAACAGAACCAAATGCTATTCGTACATTTTCTTTGAATAGTTGAAACATCATACTGATTTGTCACGAAATTACAATTTTTGTTACAAGTTTGTTTTGAGGGAGTATTATTTATTTTAAAAATAAGATATTTGCACCGCGAAATAGGAGGTTAACGATTGGAAATAAGAAGTGGTACAGCTTGAAATTTTTAACGTCTAACTTCTCACTTCTAACTTTTAATTAAAAAAAATGGCATCTAAACCAAGTATTCCTAAAGGAACTAGAGATTTTTCACCTACTGAGGTGGCAAAAAGACAGTATATTATACAAACCATAAAAAGTAATTTTGAGAAATTTGGTTTCCAACCGATAGAAACTCCTTCTTTTGAGAATTCAGAAACTTTAATGGGGAAATATGGGGAAGAAGGGGATCGATTGATTTTTAAAATATTAAATTCTGGAGATTATTTGGCAAAAGCCAATACAACCCATTTAGAAAATAAAGACAGTACTAAATTAACAGCAAGTATTTCCGAGAAAGCCTTGCGTTATGATTTGACTGTTCCGTTTGCCCGTTATGTGGTACAACATCAAAACGAAATTGAATTTCCGTTTAAGAGGTATCAGATTCAGCCGGTTTGGAGAGCTGACCGTCCGCAAAAAGGACGTTTTAGGGAGTTTTTTCAATGTGATGCCGATGTGGTCGGTTCTAAATCATTGTGGCAGGAAGTCGAATTGGTACAATTGTACGATACGGTTTTTACCGCTTTAGGTTTGAATGGTGCAACGGTAAAAATCAATAACCGAAAAATATTATCCGGAATTGCAGAAGTTATCGGTGCTTCGGATAAATTAATCGATTTTACGGTGGCTTTAGACAAGCTGGATAAAATTGGCGAAGACGGGGTTAAAAAAGAAATGATTGAAAAAGGAATCGCCGAAGAAGCGATTCAGAAAGTACAGCCTTTATTCCATTTTACGGGAACGATTACCGATAAGTTAGAGAAATTAGCCCAATTGTTAGCTTCCTCCGAAGAAGGAATGAAAGGGGTAGAGGAGTTGCGTTTCATTTGTGAGAACGTGACTAAATTAGGATTAGCATCTGCAATATTGGATTTGGATGTGACCTTGGCTCGAGGATTGAATTATTACACTGGAGCTATTTTTGAAGTGGCTGCACCAAAAGGAGTGGCTATGGGATCCATTGGTGGTGGCGGAAGATATGATGATTTGACCGGAATATTTGGGTTGAAAAATATGAGTGGTGTTGGGGTTTCTTTCGGATTGGATCGTATTTATTTGGTTTTGGAGGAATTGGATTTATTTCCAAAAACAGTTACGGCTACTTCTAAAGCGTTATTCATTAATTATGGAGAGAAAGAAGCTTTTTATGCGTTACAAAGCATACAAAAATTAAGAACGGCCGGTATAAAAGTCGAGTTGTATCCCGATAATGCCAAAGTGGGAAAACAGTTTCAACATGCCGATAAAAGAGGAATTCCTTTTGCAGTTATTATTGGTGATCAGGAAATGGCATCGAATTCTTTTTCGCTTAAAAATTTGGAGACTGGAGAACAGCAATTGCTCGATTTTGAGGGTTTGAAAACGGCATTGCAGTAAAAAATTACAGAATTGGATAAAAAAAAAGCTTTGTTTATTAAACAAAGCTTTTTTTAATATAAGGTATCGTGAATTAATAATTATAAAGAAAGTAACCTTAATTTATTTTCCAAAAGTCAAAATCATATATCGATTTCGTACTATAACAAACTTAATTAAAACTAATCCGGATTAGTCTTAAAATTATATTAAATTTTACCCGTTGAATGTAATTAATGAAAATTTCATTTAAATCATTTCAATAAAAAAATAAACCACATAAAAACATAGAAAAAAAGAGTTGGATATCCCAATTATTGGGTTCACATAGCTATGATTTTGTTTGATAAAGTAAAACGCCTTTCAAAATTTATGAAATCGATGTTTCTATGTGGTAAAAGATTAAACTAATTAAATTGTACCCGATGGGTTAAATTTTAATCTATAAAATAGAATATTTATAAATTGGTCTTCATTTGTTTTAAAAAAAAGAATGACAATTTGACATTTTATAAGATTTGGCAGTACTTTTGCCATTCAAAAGAAAGTGTAAAAATGAAGTTTAAGAATATTTTTAAAAATACAGTTAATATGACTACTGATAATACAGAAATCAATCAAGAAATAGAGGATTCAACATTGGAGAATAATGCAAGTGGAGAACAGGTTACTACTGAAGAATTAAGTGTTGAAGAGCAATTGACAGCTGACTTAGCTAAGGAGAAAGATAAGTTTTTGCGTTTATTTGCTGAATTTGAAAATTACAAAAGAAGAACTTCAAAAGAACGCATAGAGTTGTTTAAAACAGCTAATCAAGAAGTATTGTTGGCCATGCTTCCTATTATGGATGATTTTGATAGAGCGATAGCAGAAATTGCAAAATCAGAAGATGAGGTACTATTGAAAGGGGTTGAACTGATTTTTGAAAAATTGAAAAACACCTTAGTTTCAAAAGGATTAGAACAAGTAGATGTTAAAATAGGTGACGCGTTTGATGCAGATTTTGCGGAAGCAATCACTCAAATTCCGGCTCCGTCAGACAAGATGAAAGGGAAAATCGTAGATGTTCTTGAAAAAGGATACAAATTGGGGGATAAAATTATCCGTTTTCCAAAAGTGGTTATTGGACAATAAGGTTCGGTTTAAAGAATACCATTTTATTGGCAAACATTTTTGACAAAAAAGACACACATGAAAAAAGATTTTTATGAAATATTGGGCATTTCTAAAAGTGCCGATGCTGCAGCAATAAAGAAAGCTTATAGAAAGAAAGCGTTAGAATTTCATCCTGACAAAAATCCTGGAGACAAAACGGCAGAGGATAAGTTTAAAGAAGCTGCCGAAGCTTATGAAATTTTAAGTGATCCGAATAAGAAAGCCAAGTATGACCAATACGGGCATCAAGCATTTGATGGTTCTGGTGGTTTTGGCGGTGGTGGTCATCACATGAATATGGATGATATCTTTAGCCAGTTTGGCGACATTTTTGGCGGTGCTTTTGGCGGCGGCGGCGGATTTGGTGGCGGTGGTGGTCCACGTAGATCCAAAGGAAGTAATCTTCGTATCAAAGTTAAATTAACCTTGGAAGAGATTGCCAATGGTGTGGAGAAAAAAGTTAAAGTAAAACGTAAAGTTCAAGCACCGGGTGTTTCCTATAAAACGTGTTCTACTTGTAACGGTCAAGGGCAGGTAATGCGTGTAACCAATACGATTTTGGGTAGAATGCAATCGGCCTCCACTTGTCCTACATGTGGTGGTTCCGGACAAATTTTAGATAAAAAGCCAGCCAACGCTGATTCTCAAGGAATGATTCTTGAAGATGAGACTGTTTCTATTAAAATTCCAGCGGGTGTAGTTGACGGAATGCAATTAAAAGTTTCCAACAAAGGAAATGATGCGCCAGGCAATAGTGTTCCCGGAGATTTAATTGTTGCCATTGAAGAATTGGAGCATGAATTTTTGAAACGTGAAGGAGAGAATTTACACTACGATTTATACATCAGTTTTCCAGAAGCTGTTTTAGGTGTTTCTAAAGATATTGAAGCCGTAAACGGAAAAGTGAGAATCAAACTCGAAGAAGGCATTCAGTCCGGAAAGATTTTGAGATTAAAAGGAAAAGGAATTCCAAGTATCAATGGTTATGGCAGTGGAGATTTATTGGTGCACGTAAATGTGTGGACTCCTAAAACATTGAACAAAGAACAAAAACAGTTTTTTGAGAAGAATTTAGAAGATGAACATTTCTTTCCTAATCCAGAAAATTCAGATAAATCATTTTTTGAAAAAGTTAAGGATATGTTTTCATAATTTTTTTAAAATGAAAAAATAAAATAATTCACCCATTCTTATGTAAACGAGAATGGGTTTTTTTATGGTACTATTAAGAGTGTTTTTAGTACTATTTCTTTACTTTTACACCCTTCCGTACAAAATGCTGTCGGACTGAAATAAATTTAAAATTAAGCATGAGTAATCTTCTTGAAGTAAATAATGTCGTGAAGCAATACGGGAATTACGTTGCGCTTAACGAAGTTTCACTAGCGGTTCCCAAAGGAAGTATTTTTGGTCTCTTAGGACCAAATGGTGCCGGAAAAACATCCCTAATTCGAATTATCAATCAAATTACATTACCGGATAGTGGAACAATCATTTTAGACGGTGAAAAATTACAACCCAAACACGTGCAATACATTGGCTATCTTCCCGAAGAAAGAGGTTTGTACAATAGTATGAAAGTGGGGGAACAATGCCTGTATTTGGCCCAACTGAAAGGACTTTCAAAAACGGAAGCCAAAAAACAGTTGGATTATTGGTTTGAAAAATTTGAGATTCAAGGCTGGTGGAATAAAAAAATTCAAGAACTGTCTAAAGGGATGGCTCAAAAAATTCAGTTTGTTGTTTGCGTATTGCACAAACCCAAATTACTCATTTTTGATGAACCTTTTTCTGGTTTTGATCCTGTGAATGCCAATATCATAAAAGAAGAAATTTTGGCTTTGAAAGAGCAAGGGGCAACTATAATTTTTTCTACACACCGCATGGAAAGCGTGGAGGAATTATGCGATCACATTGCTTTAATTCACAAATCGAATAAATTACTGGAAGGAAAGTTGGGCGATGTCAAAAGACAATTCAAAACCAATAGTTATGAAGTCGGAATTGTATCGGATAATGTAGAAGGGCTGATGTATGATATTACGCAAAAATTCACGGTTGCTCCAGCGAACTTCAAATCGTTAAACAACGAATTGAAATTAGAAATTCAACTCGGGAAAGCCTTGCCGAACGAATTGTTACAAGTATTGACACAGCGAGGACAAGTAACTCATTTTGTGGAGAAAATACCAAGTGTGAATGATATTTTTATTAAAACAGTCAGTGAAAATTAATTCCAATTCCTAAATTCTAAAATCACGAAATGAGTATAATTTCATTAATCATAAAAAGAGAATTTTTAGCCAAGGTGCGCAATAAATCTTTTATTGTAATGACTTTTTTAAGTCCGTTATTGTTTGTAGGAATTGCAGCCTTCGTTGGGTACTTAAGTTCGATGAAAGCCGAGATTAAACGCGTGGCCATTCACGATGAATCAGGTTTGTTTGTACAAGAATTTATTTCACAAAACGCTGAAAACAGCGAATATAAATTTATGGATTTATCGTTGATGGATCCACAGTTTTTAAAAGACAGTATCGCCAATCAAAGCTATGAAGGGCTGCTTTTAATTCCGAAAACCAATCAACCGAAAGAATTAGAAAATAAGATTGAATTCATTTCCAATAACAGTCCAAGTATGGCATTTGTTGAAAATGTGCAGCATACTATTGCTAAAAAAATAACAGATATGAATCTAATAAATTCCCATCTGGATACTTTGGCTATCAAAAAAGCCCAGTCGAATTTCAAAATTAGTTTGGCTAAAACAACAGGAGAGAAAAGCGTTGAAGGATTGAACGAAATTAAAATTGCCATTGGTGGCGGATTCGGTTATCTGATTATGATGTTTATTATCATTTATGGTAATATGGTTATGCGTAGCGTTATCGAAGAAAAGACCAATCGTATTATTGAAATCATAATTTCTTCGGTAAAACCATTTCAGTTGATGATTGGGAAAATTATTGGAACTTCCTTGGCGGGAATTTTACAGTTCTTTATTTGGGCAGTAATCGGATTGAGTTTGATGTTGGCGGCTTCAGTATTTTTTGGAGTAAATGTTGGGCCTACAGCAAGAATTTCACCCGAATTAATGCAGACAGCACAATCTCAATTTGCGGATTCGACTCAATTGTATATTCAGGAATTATGGAGTTTACCCATTGCAAGTATATTACTTGGTTTTGTGGTTTATTTTATCGGCGGTTATTTTCTCTATAGTTCGTTTTATGCGGCTATTGGTGCTGCCGTTGACAATCAAACTGACTCGCAACAATTTCTTTTGCCTATCATTATGCCTTTGATGTTGAGTGTTTATATTGGTTTTTTTAGTGTGGTGAATGATCCACATGGGACAATCGCTGTGATTTTCTCGATGATTCCACTGACATCACCTATAGTCATGCTGATGAGAATTCCGTTTGGTGTACCTTTGTGGCAAATTGCAATATCAGTAACGCTGTTATTTGCAACTTTTCTTTTAGTGGTTTGGTTTGCTGCCAAAATATATCGGGTAGGAATTCTTATGTACGGAAAGAAACCAAGCTGGAAAGAATTGTATAGATGGCTTAAATATTAATTGAAGTTAATTCGTTTATTTGATTCAATCGAAAAGATTAATCAAATCAACAAAAAACGGTGCAAAAATGAGTAAAATATTAATCATAGAAGACGAAGCAGCTATTCGTAGAGTGCTTACCAAAATACTCTCGGAAGAAAGTGATACCTATCAAGTGGAAGAAGCTGCAGATGGAGTGGAAGGATTCGAAAAAATAAAAAATAACGACTACGATCTGGTTTTGTGCGATATCAAAATGCCCAAAATGGACGGAGTGGAACTACTGGAAGCGGTCAAAAAAATAAAACCGGAAATTCCGATGGTGATGATCTCAGGTCATGGCGATATGGAAACGGCGATATACACTATGCGTTTGGGGGCATTTGATTATATTTCCAAACCGCCAGATTTAAACCGATTACTTAATACGGTTAGAAATGCCTTAGACAAAAAGCAATTGGTCGTTGAAAATAAAATCCTAAAGAAAAAAGTAAGTAAGAATTACCAAATGATTGGGGAGAGTGATGCTATCAATCATATAAAAGTGATGATTGATAAAGTGGCTCAAACCGAAGCAAGAGTGCTTATCACTGGGCCTAACGGAACCGGAAAAGAATTGGTCGCGCATCAATTGCATGAAAAAAGCATTCGTGCCAATTTTCCTTTAATAGAAGTAAACTGTGCCGCGATTCCATCAGAATTGATAGAAAGCGAATTGTTTGGTCACGTAAAAGGAGCGTTTACTTCTGCAGTGAAAGACCGAGCGGGAAAATTTGAAGCTGCCGATAAAGGAACCATTTTCTTGGATGAGATTGGGGATATGAGTCTGTCTGCCCAAGCCAAAGTATTGCGTGCTTTACAAGAAAGTATGATTACCCGTGTAGGTGCCGATAAAGACATTAAAGTAGATGTTCGCGTTGTGGCGGCCACGAATAAAGATTTGAAAAAGGAAATTGCCGAAGGTCGTTTTAGAGAAGATTTGTACCACCGTTTGGCGGTAATTTTGATAAATGTTCCTTCGTTGAATGAAAGACGGGAAGATATTCCATTGTTGGTTACTCATTTTGCCGATAAAATTGCTTCCGAGCAAGGAAATGCCGTGAAGAAATTTTCGAATGACGCCATCAAATTATTACAAGAATACGATTGGACCGGAAACATACGAGAATTGAGAAATGTTGTGGAACGATTGATTATCCTTGGTGGAACTGAAATTTCAGAAAATGATGTGAAGTTGTTTGCTTCCAAATAATTAAATAATTAAAAGATGGAATAATTTAAAATTAGAAGAGCAATCTTTTGATTTTTCAATTTTTAAATCTTTCAATCTAAGATAAATGAAACTAAAAAAAATTAACGAAAAGCTACAAGAGGCATTAATTGAAAATGGCTTAACCGAAGCCAACGAAATGCAACAAGAAACCTTTTCGACTTTAAAAAGTGGAGCCGATTGTATCATTATTGCTCCCCCAAAAAGCGGAAAATCGACAACGATAGTCATCAATGTGATTCAGAAATTGATTGGATCAAATGAGGAATCTCCTCGGGCATTGATTATTGTGGAGGACAAAGCCAAAGTACTCGAAATGGAAGCACTTTTCGAGAAATACGGAAAGCACTCTAATTTAGAAGTTTATGGTGTTCATGACAAAGGTGACATGGAATATGATAAAAATTATATTTCGACCGGTATCGATGTCTTGATTGGTACGCCTAATAAGTTGAGCGAGATGTTTACAACAGCGGGATACAATGTAAATCGTTTGAAAATGTTTATTCTGGATGATGCAGACGCTATCTTGAAATTACGTCACGAAACGAAGATTATGCGCATTTCTAACAGTATTGTTAAAACCCAACGCATTGTTTTTTCGGAACAATTTACGGAGAGAGTCGAAATTTTGGTCGACAAAATGTTAGTGGAGCCCCATGAATTTGATTTTGAAGAGGGTGACGATGAGGAAGAAGTGGAGGACTTTGAGGAAGAAGAAGGGGATGAAGAAAATGGTAATAATTAATTAATAAAAAATAAGATGGGATTAATGAAAGTGTTTTCGGGAAGTGAAATTTTAGCTTTGGCTTTAAAAGAAAAAATTGAGGCAATTGGAGTAGACGTGGTGATGAAAGACAATATCCAGTCGGCGCGATTGGCTGGTTTTGGAAGTGCTGGTTCCGCAGTGGAATTATTTGTACAAGAAACGGCATTCGCTAAGGTAAATCCTGTAATTGAAGAATTTCGATTGAGTATTTAATGGCTCCGCAAAGTCTCTGACTTTGAGGAGGTGAATTTCAGTCTTTGACTGCTTTGTTAAAAATAATATGAAAGAAGGTTATATCATTAGAGATCAGTCAAAACCTCATTTTATAACAGCAACAGTTATAGATTGGGTAGATGTTTTTTCAAGAAAAGAATATCGGGATTGCATTATTGATAGTCTTGATTTTTGTATTAAAAATAAAGGAATGATTTTGTATGGATATGTAATTATGACCAATCATATTCATTTAATCATTCAGTCGGAAGAAGGCAAATTATCTGATTTGATACGAGATTTTAAGAAGTTTACTGCTAAAACGATTTTGAATAAAATTGAAAATGGAGTTGAAAGTAGGACTGATTGGATGTTAAAAAGATTTGAGTTTGCCTGTAAAAGTCATACTCGTAATGAAAAATACCAGTTTTGGCAATATGGAAGTCATCCAGAAGAGATTTTTTCAGAAAAATTTATGTGGTCTAAGTTGGATTATATTCATATGAATCCGGTTAGGGCAGGAATAGTATCTAAAGCATCTAATTATTTGTATTCGAGTGCTTCGAATTATGTAAATGATGACGGTATTATTCCAATAACAAAAGTGGATAATCCCGTGATTGATGTTTTAAAGTCGTCTTCGATTTCAAATCATTATATTTGGTAATATTTGATAGGAAGGTCAGGAGACCTTCAAACACCTCCTCAAAGTTAGAAACTTTGCGGAGCAATAGTTTATAATTTAAAAGATAAAGATGAAATATAAAATGTTGGTTCTGGACATGGATGATACCTTGTTGAATGACGACCATATCATTTCGGATGAAAACAAAGCCATGTTGGCTATGGCCAAAGAAAAAGGCGTACAGATTATTTTGGCTTCTGGCCGACCAACTCCAGCGATGATTGAATATGCCAGAGATTTGGGATTAATGGATTCTTATCTGATTTCGTTTAATGGTGCTGTGATTACCGATTTGAAGAGTAACGAAGTGATTTTCGAACAAAGTTTGACGCAAGAGCAAATACATACTTTGTATGATTACAGTAAGGCAAAAAACACACATATCATCACCTATCTAGACGGAAAAGTAATAAGCGAAACCCATTCAGAATATATTGATATCGAAGTTACTATCACGGGATTAGAACACGAAGTTGTGCCTAATTTTAAAGAGCGCGTACAATCGGCGGCGATAAAATGTATTTTGCTGGAAGAACCGAGTTATTTGAAAGAAGTAGAAGAAGATTTAAAAGCAGCGATGCCACATTTGAGTGTTTGTATGTCGAAGCCTTTCTTTTTGGAAGCCGCTCAAAACGGAATTGACAAAGGAGCGAGTGTGAAATTCTTGGCCGAAAAATTAAATATTTTGCAAGCAGAAGTCATTGCGGTAGGTAATGCCGGTAACGATTTAACGATGATTGAATATGCGGGTCTTGGTGTTTGGGTAGATAATGTAGATGCGCATTTAAGAGACAGAGGCGATGTGGTTGTGGCTTCTAACAACGACCACGGAGTAGCTGAGGTAATAAAGCGATTTATATTGGCTTAAACTTTATAATTTATAGTTCAAAACCATTAAGAAATTAAAATTGATTTAATTTCTTAATGGTTTTTTGTTTGTGCTCCGCAAAGTCTTTGACTTTGAGGAAGTGATTTACGGTTTT
Organism: Flavobacterium sp.; assembly: GCA_023259675.1. GTDB lineage: Bacteria > Bacteroidota > Bacteroidia > Flavobacteriales > Flavobacteriaceae > Flavobacterium. Next base: position 189,625 of record JALRGT010000002.1, on the reverse strand, counting down.
TAATCGATTGTATATCAGTCACATACTGATGGGTATGTCCTCAAAGTCAGAGACTTTTCGGAGCGGGGTTTGCAACGCGGATAATTAAAACAGAAGTAAACTTGTTAAAGGTTTGCTTCTGTTTTTTTTTATATCTATTTTTAGGTTTTATGGTAATAACCGCGTTACAAACGCTTTATTTGGTTTATGAAAGTAAGTTGGCACTCGATGCAATCGAGCACCAGAGTGGCTATTTTTTATCTATTATTTTCTTTAGTTCCTGAGCATATTGAATTAGTTGCCCGTTTACTAGTATTAAATCTTCAATTAAGTCTTTATATTCGGGATATTCTTGTTGGAATTCTTGTGGTGTCATCTCCATCATTTTATCTTTTTTTGATTCACTCCATGTTCTAAAACGAGCTTGAAATCTTGTTAAATGTGGTCTTAATCCTTTATTTAATGTTTGGGTGGCTATTCTTACTATTTCTTGTGTGCTTTTATTGTTTCTAATAAGGTCTGCTGGAATATCACTAATGAATTCTCGAACTTTTTGGAACATTGTGTACCATGAGTTGTAGATTTCCTCTATTACATCGTGGTCCTTGTCAATTGGTATAGCTGCCTTTCTTGTTACTAATTCGGTCCAAATTTTGTGAGCAATTTGTAAATCATTTTTATTTGGTCTGAATTCGGCAGTACCAACATTTCCAAGTTTTATATCAACCTTCACAAGGTCATATCTAAATTTATTCTTTAACAAAAAGAAATAAATTAGAAATAGTATAATTAAACATAGTACAAGCAAAAATGAAATCTGAATAACTAAATTATATTCACTATCAACAAATACTTTAAAGATATCCATGGCTAATGAGTTATTTTGTGAATATTACAATTTCTGCTGTATTTCATCATTGTCTGAGCATTGTTTATTAAAAGATTCCTTGTTGTTCGAGCATTATAAGCATCATCTATCCATTCTCCTAATTGGTTTCCTGAACTTGGATAAACCCAATATCTAGCATAACAATTATCATGTCCTTGAGTCCAATTCGCCGAAAGTCTAGGTGGTAAATGAGCTGAGTTTCCTTGGCTTGGAAGAATTATTCCCATTAAGCCATTTGGTATGTAATTATCACTTTGCCTAAGTGAAGATTTGAGTTCCCAATCAACATATCTGCGGCTATGAGTACAACTACCTACAAGAACAATTGTAACGGTAGTATCTTTAAGATATAGTTGTCTAATTCGGGTCATTACATATTCAGGATTAGTGCTGTTAATGAAATCATCATTGTCATTTGCTCCTAAAACATATGGGGTAAAAACACCCAATTGATTTGCAAAATAGTTTATGAAATTGTCTACTTCTGTTCTGTCACCACGGTAATGTGAAACAAATACTCTTCTTTTAATTCCGCTCCAAGCCATAGTTTAAATTGTTTAAATTTTGAGACCAAGTTTAGTTTTTTAATCGTTGCTAACTTGCATATAACATTGAAATAATTGCTATGATACACATTATTCCAAAAAGATAGTTATAACGAAAGTCATATTTGTCTCAAATATATCAATAAATAACTACAAAATATTAATCTGAAATCAAAGTTTTCTCACTAAATCGGTTCGCGTGAGGGATAGAAGTGAAAATCCTTTTTATTTTGTACATCGACAAGCTCAGTATGACAAAATAAAAAGATTGTAACGGATAGCCCGACCCGTAGTTTTTACGGAGGGACACGCCCAAATGCTTATCTCAACTTTTTCTTAGGGTTTTTAGTAGTATTGAAAATAGCAGTTATGATAATGTCTTTTTCATCGACACTGTACAAAACTACAAAAGGGAATTTTTTTACGACGGCTTGTCGGTATATAGTATGAACGACTTTGTAAGTGGTGTAATTTAAAACGATTGATTGGTAGCAATTATCTAATTCGTCAAGAAATAGTTCACCTAGATTTTTACGTCTTGATTCGTAGAACTCATAAGCTACGATGGTATCGATATTAGCCCGAAAAGTAAATTTAAGATTTCTTTTCATTGAAGCTTTTTCTAGCATTGCTTTTTACTTCGTCCCAAGTAAAGGAAGTTTCTTCACCAGAATAGTATTTTGTGGTTGCTTCTTCTAAAATTAACTTTTGTTCAGCGGTTAATTCATATTCAGAGTTTTCTTCGGCTAAGATACTTTTAATATGCTCCAAAGTCTTTTTGTCATTGGTATGGATAATCTTTTCAATTAACTCCAGTTTATCCTTTTGTAAATTAGCTGATTGCATGATTTTTAAGTTTAAAATCTATTTACAAATATAATGATAATCCCATTTTAATTCTTGCAATTTATATGTAAATTTGCGCACGCTATTTTTTTGACAACGATTTCATTGGATAGCGCTTACTTATGGAAAATAGAAAAAAAGTGGCCTTTTATACCTTAGGCTGTAAACTAAATTTTTCGGAAACTTCGACTATTGCCCGTAACTTACAGGACGAAGGTTTTGACCGTGTAGATTTTGAGGAAGTGGCTGATATGTATGTCATCAACACGTGCTCGGTTACCGAAAATGCCGATAAACAATTCAAACAAGTGGTGCGTAAAGCAATGAAACTAAACGACAAAGCTTTTGTCGCTGCTGTTGGTTGTTATGCCCAATTAAAACCAGAGGAATTAGCGAATGTAGATGGAGTGGATTTGGTTTTGGGAGCGACGGAGAAATTCAAATTGAACGATTACATCAATGATTTGTCTAAAAATGATATGGGTGAGGTGCATTCCTGTGAGATTGCCGAAGCCGATTTCTATGTAGGCAGTTATTCCATTGGCGACCGTACGCGTGCCTTCTTGAAAGTGCAGGACGGTTGCGATTATAAATGTACCTATTGTACGATTCCGCTAGCGAGAGGAATTTCGCGCAGTGACGAATTGGAAAACGTACTGAAAAATGCCTCTGAAATTTCGAAACAAAATATCAAAGAAATTGTCCTAACGGGTGTCAATATTGGTGATTACGGAAAAGGGGAATTCGGGAACAAAAAACACGAACATACGTTCTTGGAATTGGTTCAGGCCTTGGATGAGGTTGAGGGAATAGAGCGTTTGCGTATTTCGTCTATCGAACCGAATTTATTGAAAAACGAAACGATTGAATTTGTTTCGAAAAGTCGCACTTTTGTGCCGCATTTTCATATTCCGTTACAATCGGGAAGCAATGAAATCTTGAAGTTGATGAAACGCCGTTACCAACGCGAAGTGTATACTGAAAGAGTGAATAAAATCCGTGAAGTCATGCCACACGCTTGTATTGGTGTGGATGTGATTGTTGGTTTTCCGGGAGAAACGGATGAACATTTCTTGGAAACCTATCATTTCTTGAATGATTTGGATATTTCCTATTTACACGTTTTTACGTATTCGGAGCGTGATAATACCGAAGCCGCTGAAATGCCAGGAGTTGTTCCGGGGAATGTGCGTGCCAAGAGAAGCAAGATGTTACGCAGTTTGTCAGTTAAAAAGCGTCGTGCTTTTTACGAAAGTCAGTTGGGAACCAGTAGAACCGTTTTGTTCGAAAGTGAAAATAAAGAAGGTTATATTCATGGTTTTACCGAGAATTACGTCAAAGTAAAAACGCCTTGGAATCCGGAATTAGTCAATACGTTACACGAAATCAATTTAACCAGAATTGATGAAGACGGCAGCGTTCGAATGGAATTTGCTTCGGCTTTAGTTTAGTTAATTAGAATATAAATTAAACCATTAAGAGCGTAAGGAAATTAGGCACAAGGCTTAAGAAACTTACTCTTTTAGTGGTTTTTCTTTTAATCCACATAAGTCACATAAGTATCAAAAAAGGAAAACTTATATGACTTACATGGTTTTAATTATTTCTGTTATTGAACCGCTTCCACCAATCGCACAAATTCGGCTTTGTAACCTTCTTGGTCTTTAGAAAGGCCTTGTCTAGTCAATTTCAAAATAGATTTGGTGTCTTTGATTGCCACTAATTTAGAATCTCTTAATTTCAATCCAAACCAAGCCACGGCAGCGCTAAATTTGAAGTCCTCAGAAGCACTAAGTATATTTTTAGTTTTGTCTTCGATGGTTTGAACCATTTCAATACTTTTTTCGCCATCAGGTTTTTTGTAACGGAATTTGATGGTTGCCAATTCGTTGCTATAATTTCCAGTATTTGTTGCTTTGGTATATTTTAAATCGGATACGCTGTAGTCACTTTCAATACCTGTTGGAATGATTTCGTATAAGGCGGTAACCGTGTGTCCGCTGCCTAATTCACCAGCATCAATAGCATCATTTTTAAAATCTTCGGGACGTAATTTTCGGTTTTCGTATCCAATCAATCTATAAGATTGAACGTGTTTGGGATTGAACTCGATTTGGATTTTGACATCTTTGGCAATGGCAAACATTGAGCCTTTGAATTCTTTTCCCAAAAAGCGATTGGCTTCCTGAATATTATCGATATAGGCATAATTTCCGTTGCCTTTGTTGGCGAGGACTTCCATTTTGCTGTCTTTGTAATTCCCCATTCCGTACCCTAAGCAAGTCAAGAATACGCCTGATTTTCTTTTTTCTTCAATCAAAGTTTCCATGTCTTTATTGGATGAACTTCCTACATTAAAATCGCCGTCGGTAGCCAGAATGACACGGTTATTTCCGCCTTTGATAAAGTTGGCTAAGGCCGTTTTGTAAGCCAATTCAATTCCGGCACCTCCTGCAGTGCTTCCTCCTGCATTCAAATTGTCTAAAGCATCAATTATGGTTTGTTTTTGGTCTCCTGATGTTGGAGGCAAAACCATTCCTGCTGCTCCGGCATAGACTACCATAGAAACTTTGTCTTCTTTTCTCATTTCGTTGACCAAAATTTTCAATGATTGTTTGAGTAAAGGCAATTTGTTAGGATCACTCATCGAACCTGATACATCAATAAGGAAAACCAAATTCGAAGCGGGTAAATTTTCGGTTGGGATGTTTTTACCTTGCAATCCAATTTTTAATAATTGGTGTTTACTGTTCCACGGACAATCGCTGTATTCGGTATTGATAGAAAACGGATTATTGTCTTTGGGTTGCGGATAGCTGTATTTGAAAAAGTTCATCATTTCTTCGATTCTAACGGCATCTTTAGGAACGGCTTGTCCGTTATTGATAAAGCGACGAATGTTAGTATAAGAAGCATTATCTACATCAATGGAAAAGGTAGATAGCGGTGCATTTTTAGGAGTTTCAAACTGGTTTTCAACAAAGGCTTCATAGTCTTCCTGATTGGGAGTGGTTGGCAAAGGAGGATTGATGATAATGCTATTCCTATTAACGTATATTTTTCGAGTCTCAGCAATAGATTCGGCTTTTGCTTTTACAGGGGCTACCATCATATTCATTCTGGAGGTATTATTAGAATTTTCTCTGTCGTAAACAATTCCTTTATTCGATCCGGACATTTTTTTACGGTTAGTTCCATATCCCACAACGACAATTTCCTGAAGTGATGCGGTATTACTTTTTAAACTAACATTAATTACTTTGGAATTTCCAATTTTTACTGTTTCAGTATTAAAACCAATATAGCTAAAAGCGAGAATTTTTCCTTTTTGAGCTTGAATGGAATAATGTCCATCGAAATCGGTTTGGGTTCCCTTTTTGGTTCCTTGGATAGTTACTATTGCACCCGGAAGAGGTGTTTTTGTCTCGTCGGTTACGGTTCCGGTGATGGTGATTTCTTGTCCAAAAGATAGGATAGAAAAGAGCATAGCTAGGGCTAATGAAGTAAGTTTTAGACTTTTCATGACAATTGTTTTTAAAAGGTTAGAATGTATTTTTGCGTATTAACGCTTCAGTAGAATTCCGTTTTGAGTGGTAATGATGATTACTTTATTTTTTCCTTTTTCGCCATATTTTGAAATAGACTCTTTTTTTGATAAAATTTCGAGGTTTTCAATTTTTTGTTCGCTTAAAGGTGCATAAGGACTTGTGGGATTGGGACCAAATAAATCGGTTTCGCTGAATTCGACATCATTGATGATATATAATGCATTTTTAATATGCGGAACTTTTATTGCTTTTTCAACCTTGTAAAATTTTGTAGTTCCATATTTAGCTATAGGAGCGGCATTTTTTGCCTGTCTTTTTCGGACTGTTCCATAACCAATTACCACAACTTCATCTAAACTGGATGAATCGGCGTTTAGTTTTTTATTTAGTTCACCCGATTTTTCAACGATAGCATAAGCGCTATTGTATCCTATCATATTAAAGATAAGTTGCTCTCCTTTTACAGCCTCAATCGTATATTTTCCGTCCAAATCAGTAACGGCTACTTTTTGGGTTCCTTTAATTTGAATTAAAGCCCCTGGAATAGGCAAGTTGTCATTTTCGTCTGTAATAACACCCGAAATTGTTTTTTCATTGTTATTCTCTGCAACAGCAATTTCAGCTTTTTCTTTGTATTCATTGGCAACAGGAACAAGACTTTTGGCAGCTGCAAGAGCCATAGGAGCTGCACTTAAAGTACTATTGTTAGATTCTTGGCTGATGATTCCGTCTGTTTGAATATTGGATTCTTCAGCTTTTGCGTCTAAAATTATTTCATTGTCATCTTTTGGTGAAATAGCTTTGTGTTTAACTACTACAACCGGATTTTTCTTTTCCAATTGTTTTTCTAAAATTTCAACTGCTTCTATTTTGATATTTTTAGAAGGAACTACGCTATCATTGCTGGTTTCATTTTTTTGAATAACTACTTTGATGTCATTATTTTCAAATGTGGAATTGATTTCCGAATCGGTTTTAAGTAATTGGTAGCCCAATGAAACGAAAAGTAATACAGATGCAGCAATAGCGATTTTTTTCCACAGTTTATTTTTGGATTGCAATGCTCTTTGATCGAGTTTCTCGTCTACACGTGCCCAAACTTTTTCCATTCCCGGAAAATCTTGGTGCTCTGCCTTTTGCGCAACGCTTTTGATTTTGTTAATGATTTTATCTTGATTGTTCATGACTAATTCGATTTTTGGTAATACAGGTTGTTTACTAATTCCTTCAATTTGGTTTTTGAGGCATTCAATTGTGATTTGGATGTGCCTTCGGAAATTTGGAGCATACGGGCTATTTCTTTGTGGCTGTAGCCTTCAATGACAAAGAGGTTAAAAATAGTCTTGCATCCCACAGGAATATGGTTGAGTAAATGGAGTAAATCCTCTTCTTCAAGATGGGTTACTTCGGCTGTAAAAGGTTGCGATAGTGTTTTGACATCATCGAGATACATGTTGAAGTTGGTTTTCTTTTTGATAGTTGCCAAACATTGGTTGACGGCTATTTTTCGTGCCCAAGCTTCAAAAGCACCCATTTCTTTCAATTGGTCCAGTTTGGTAAATATGGTATAAAAAGCATCTGCCATGGCCTCTTCAATTTCCTCTTCCTGTTTCAGATAGCGTTTGCAACTCGCATAGAGTTTAGGTGCCAAAAGCTCATACACTTGACGCTGGGCATCTCGTTGCATTTTTTTGCAGGCTATTATTAGATTTTCGTTTATCACAATAAGGTCTTTAATAGTAAAGAGTGTAAAAAAAGGAAAAAGGTTGGGAGTGAAGATACTTTTTTTTCAAAATAAATAAAACTATTTTTGTAATTGGCACATTGTCAGTGTTTTGTTTTGGAGGGTAAAGTTTGAATTATATAAACCTTTAGGATAATTGTATAACAGTGTATTGGTACTAATGAGATATTTTTGGATTATTAAAAGAATCATTATGAAGCCAACATTATTTATAGTAAGCACAATTTTATTTTCTGTTTTGTTCTCATGTAAAGAAAAAGAGAATACTCCAGAAGAAATCACGTCAATTAAAATAGAACGTAAGAAACCAAATAATATCTCGTATCACTTTGAAAATACTCAGGAGTGGTTAGGAAAAACGGCTATTGATAGTACACTATTGCAAATTGTTTATGCTGTCAATAGAACTGATGCCGAAAATTTTAAAAAAATGGATTCCATTGTAGTGCCTAATGACAGCAGTGGAGATTTAGCTTATTATTTGCCTTTTCCACTTGAAGTTCCTTATTTGAAAGCGATAGATAAGATTATTTATTTTTCTTATCCAACTCAAACATTTGGAGCTTATGAAAACGGGCAGTTAATTTATACGGGACCCACAAATATGGGGAGAGAAAGTGATAAAACACCAACTGGATTGTTTTTTACCAATTGGAAGGCCGAGAAAACGACCAGTACTTTTAATGATGAGTGGGATTTAGAATGGAATTTTAACATTGCCAATAAACTCGGTGTGGGATGGCATCAATATAGTTTACCAGGATATCCGGCTTCGCATTCTTGTTTGAGACTTCAAGAAAATGATGCTAAATATCTTTATGATTGGGCTGATCAATGGGAGCTTGAAGGTAATGAAACGGTTAAAGTAAAGGGAACTCCCGTGATTGTTTTTGGAGCTTATGAATTTGACAAACCAAAACCTTGGTTACAGTTGGTTTCGAATCCAAAAATTCTTAATATCTCTGAAAACGAAATTGAAAAATGGACCAAGTTGCATATTTCCAGTATCTTGAAAGAGCAAAAAAACAGAGCGCAATTTCAAATGAAAATATAGTTTCAAACAGGTGTTTTTTTAGAATAAAAGTAACCCTATAAGTCATATAAGATTTAAATTTTTACTTCTATGACTTATAGGGTTAACTATATTTAAGGATTCGTTGACCAAATGCTACTGTTTTTGACAAAAACGCGTCGGTTGAGTTTAAGTTGCGCAATGATTAATTCGGCAATATCTTCCGATTGCATTACTTTTTCCGGGTTTCCATCTGTTAAGTTTAGGTTTTTAGCCATGTCGGTTGCCACGGTACTTGGCGTAAGCGCCGTAACCCGAATGTTGTGCTTGCGCATTTCCTGCATCAAAGAATCCGTCAATCCCAATAAGGCAAATTTAGAAGCACTGTAAGCGCTTGTTAATGCATTTCCTGCTAATCCAGCCGTTGATGAAATATTGATGATGTCTCCGGTACTTTTTTCCATCATGTTTGGAATTACAGCACGAGTGACATAATACACGCCCATCAAGTTCACCTGAATAATACGTTCCCATTCGGTAGGTTCTAAATCTAAGAATTTACCAAAAGCCCCAATTCCGGCATTATTGATTAAGATGTCTATGGTTTTAAATTCGGCTAAAGCTTTCTCAACCGCAGCGTTTACCGAATTCATGTCGGCTACATCGGCCGTCAATGCCAGTGCTTTTACTCTTAAGGAACGTGCTTTTGCAGCCACATTATCAATATCCTCTTGTGTTCTTGCTACTAAAATTACATTCACGCCTTCTTTGGCTAAGGCCAAAGCAATCGCTTTTCCTATTCCTTTTCCTGCGCCTGTAATTAACGCGTTTTTATTTTTTAAATCAGTCATAATTATACTTATTTATTACCCTTAGGGTGTAATTATTAAATGTATGCGTTTGTTTCTAAGCAAGCAAATCTAATGTTATGTGGTTAAAAAAGCAATTGTATTACTCTTTAAGTACCATATCAATGCAAAGTACGGCAGCAAGAATCAATTTACGATCTTTATGGTCTTGAGGAACAGTTTCCTGAATTTGCAAAACATAATTATCGGCAGTGGTAAAAAGTTCTTTTCCTAGTCCGTTCCATTTTTTGCTAACGTGGGCAAGTTCTTTATTGTCGTGGGTTAGTTTAAAATCCCAACCCGTCCATTTTCCTTGTAGTAGGCAAACGGGTTTTCCATGTTCATCGGTGACTTCAAATTTTCCGCCTACAGACCAGAATTTTTGTTTGAAAAGACCGATAAGTTGTTCCTTTTCATTGAATACTTGAACATCCGAACGAAAAAAAGTGGTTCCTCGTTTCATGGAAACAATTTTTTCTCCGGTAACACTCGCAATTTCAAGATGGAAAGGCGTTAGTTTTTTGTATTTCGAGAAGCGAAAAATTTTGGTAAAAAAACCAAGATTGTTTTCTCTGCAATTTAAAATATGTTGGTTGGTAGTGGGATCAAAAATATCGTAATTGTTGGCCGCCTTAAAAATACCAAGATGTTCTTTAACCAGATATAGATTTTTGTTTAGCATAGCATTCATTATTTTTTGTCTAAAGTTAGTTTATAAATTGCAGCTTCTAAAGTTGCGGTGTCTTTGTCTTCACAGAGCAGGAATTCGATTTTATCTTTTGAATTTTTGTAAACGGTCAATCCTTCGAATTTTTGCGTACTGGTAATTTTTTTGGTAAAATCGATTTTCATGGTTTCCAGATTGATGCGTCCGATGAAACTGCCCAAGATTTCTCCATCGGCATAGGTAGATTGGGTGTTTTCGACGGTTGATAAAAAGTAAAAGCTATCGTCTACCAAAACCGCATCGGTAAAACTACTGCGGATTCCTTTTATTTTGGGAAGTTTGTACTCGTTGGACATGAGGCTGAATTCCTCATTTAGTTTTTTGGCATGCAGGCTAAAAAGGGTATTTCTATTTCCGGGTCCATTGCCGCGATTGAAAAAATACCAGTTGTCACCTTCATAAATGCTTCCTTCGATGTTGAAATCTTCGGGTTTTATGGAAGCAAAATTTTGCATGACAGTGTATAAATCAGTGAGGTTATTTGTCGAAATTCTCTTTTTTTGGTTTTGGTCAAAGGCAATCATCGCATTTCTTGTAGGGGTGGAACCCGAACCAAAAACATACGCCGTGTCTTGAAAAACGGTTAAAGATTCAAAATCGGATTTGACTTTTTTGGGTGTGTTTTCGGTTGGATTGTTGACCAACTCGAGTCGTTGTAGTTCTTTGGAATCGATTTGGTATTCGTATAAATAACCGCTGTTGTCTCCAATAACCAATAATTTATTGTCTTGATAAAAAAGTCCCGATGCCGAACCAATGCCGATAATTTGAAAGAGTAGTTCCAGTGTAAATTTTCCCATAATAGTAGTTTTGTAAACCAATGTCTAGCCCTGATTGCAGCGGAAATGCTTAGAAAAGAATGGGTTCTTTTTTCTGGGAGCCGCAGAGCGACTGCAGGAAGCTCCTGTGGCGACCTAAGAAAAAGACCGTTTCTTGAAAAAGAATTGCAGCGGAAAGCGGGAAATTGCTCATCAAAAATACTATATTTACTTGAATTAAAGTTTACCAAATTATGAAATCGATAGACCCGAATGATTTTAAAGTGACCGGCAAAATTGAGTTGTCGCGCATTCCTACGAATTTGTTTAATGAAGCCAGTGACGATGATAAAGAGGAAAAACTGGATAAGGTGCAAGCCAAGTTGAGCGAGCTACAGGATGTGATGTATGCGCACAATCGCTATGGTGTATTGATTTGTCTGCAGGGGATGGACACTTCGGGTAAGGATAGTTTGATTCGGGAGGTTTTTAAGGAATTCAATCCGCGTGGAGTAGTGGTGCACAGTTTTAAAACGCCCACTTCGACCGAGTTGGAACACGATTATCTGTGGCGCCATTATCTAGCTTTGCCCGAGAAAGGTAAGTTTGCGGTTTTTAATCGAACGCATTACGAGAACGTGTTGGTGACGCGTGTACATCCCGAATATATAATGGGGGAGAATTTGCCCGGCATCGAAAAAGTGGAAGATATCACACCGCAGTTTTGGGAAAATCGCATGGAGCAGATTAATAATTTTGAAAAACACATCACTCAAAATGGTACGATTGTCCTGAAATTTTACTTTCACCTGAGTAAGGAGGAGCAGCGCAAACGCCTGCTGCGCCGACTGGAAAATATGGAACACCACTGGAAATTTTCACCGGGTGACTTGAAAGAGCGCGAACATTGGGACGAATACATGCAGTATTACGAAGAAGCCATCAACAAAACCGCCACCGAACATGCGCCTTGGTACATTGTCCCTGCCGACGACAAAGAAATGGCACGCTATATTGTGGCCAAAATTATCTGGGAAGAAATGCAAAAACTCACGGATATTAAAGTACCAGACCTAGACGAAAAAGTAAAGGCTAATTTTGATAATTATAAGGAACAGTTGAAGAAGGAGTAAGTTTTAAGGTTTAAAGTTTACAAAATTGTTTTTTTTTACCACTAATTATTCAATGTTAATCGATGTTTTTTGTGGTTAAAATTTGAATTAGGTTAAAGAATTTTATAAATGTTGTATTCTGAAATAATTTCACGAAATTAAAAAAAGATTATGGAGGCAATTTGGATATTTCCATTATATATTATTTGTCCAATTATTGGAATAGTTTTCATCCTATCAAATTTTAAAGAAAGACGAAATAAATTCTATTTTGGAGTTTTTTTAATTTTTTTGCCCATCTTACATTTATTGATTATTGAAAGTCACTATAGTTCATTAGAAAAAAATATTGTTGGAAATTATCAGCTAGGAAGTAAAAAAGATATATTAATTCTAAATGAAGATGGTACTTTTAAATTGCTGAAAACGAAAGAATTTGGAGAGGCTGGAAACGGAGAATGGGAAATTTATCAAATAGATACTGACCAACTAAACTTAGTATTTGAAAATAGGGATTGGCTTTTATTAGATGTTGAAAAAAGAAACTATCAAATTCAATTGACCAATAATACATTAGAAAATGAATTTCAAGGAAATCTAATTAAACAATAAATATAATAAATTAACGCCATTATGAAAAACATTCTCCTCCTTTTGTTGAATAACAATCAAGTGTAAGAAAAGCAAAAAATCACTCCCTATTTGAAGATTGAATATAATAATTAATCATTGATTTTTATTAAAGTTACCTTAAGATTACCCCAGTTTTACGATACCGTTAGCATGTAAATTTAACGTTTATACGCACAAAAAATCCCCCCTAATTGTTGGTTTTTAATTAATGTTCTATTCATTTTAAGTTTAAATGTTGCGCATTCCTTTGTATGGAATTTAAAAACAAAACTAAAATGAAAAGAATTATTTTACCAATGTTATTTTTTGCAACATTGATATCTTGTGAAGATGTTGCTAAATCTTCCTCAAAAACAGATGTGGTTTTAGAAGATCAATCGGTAACGCCAGTTTTATTAAAAAAACAAACCGGTTTTGAAAATTTAGAATTGTATTCTCTACTTACTTCAGATGATGTTTTGCCAGAAAGTCCAGATTATGTTTTTGGAGGTTCTGCCGATGGTTCCGGTTTATTAAAAAATGGCGACGGCACTTTTACTTTTTTGGTAAACAACGAAGACAATTTTGCGGTTTCGAGAATTACTTTAGACAAAACATTCAAACCTGTAAAAGGAGAATATTTGTTAAATTCTAATGGAGGAACTTGGAGATTGTGTGGTGCAACTATGGCTACTGTTGCAGAACATGGATTTGGTCCTTTGTATTTAACTTCTGGAGAATCTGGTCAAGAATCTCGTACGCATGGTTTGAATCCTTATGCCAATGTAGGTTCTAATTCTGTTTCAAGAGAGTTAGCGGGACTAGGTAGATTAAGTGCTGAGAATGCTTTGCCATTGAGAAAAACTGCTTTTTCAGGAAAAACAGTAATCGTTATTGGTGATGATGATTCGGGTACTTATGGCGGACAATTGTTTATTTACGTTTCTGAAACTGTTGGGGATTTAGAAAATGGTTCTTTGTATATGATGAAAAGAAACGATGATAATCAAAGAGAGAAAGATATGGTTACGGGAACGTCCTATCCGGTTTCTTTCGTGAAAATAGAAAACCACAGTTCGATGACTGGTGCTGCAATTAATGCCTCTGTAAATACTTTGAAAGCCATCAAATTTGGTAGAGTAGAAGACTTAGATTATAGAAAAGGCGGAAAAAACAATGACCGTGAAATCTATTTCAACGTAACAGGTCAAAATACAACGGGTAGTAATGCAGATGCTTCCAGAACAAAATACGGTCGTGTTTATAAATTGAACTTAGACAAATCAAATCCATTAGCTGGAACTTTAGAAGTAATTCTTGATGGTGATGATAGAAACGGAATCGCTGGAAAATTCCAAAATCCAGATAACATCTGTGTAACTAAAAATTATGTGTATGTTCAAGAAGATGCCAATGGGTATGGAGACGAAACGCATGATGCTTACATTTATCAATATGATATTGCTAAAAAACAATTGAAAGTGGTAGTAGAGTTGGATCACCGTCGTACAGCAATTGATGCTGATAAATACAATGTAGGTGGGCTTTCCGATTTTGGAGATTGGGAATATGGAGCATTAATTGATGTTTCGGAGCAATTAGGAATCAATGATGCCTTTTTGTTAAGCGTTCAGCCACATACTTGGAGAGGTGACAAATATAAGGGAGTTGACGGTGGTACTTTGCGTACTTCTGAAAACCAGGCGAGTCAAATTGTTTTAATCAAAGGTTTGGCCAGATAGGTTAATTCATTCATCCACAAAGTCCACGGTTCTTTTTATAGGATCGTGGTTTTTGTTTTATAATCCAATGTTGTATAAATGAGAAATTTTTATTTTCTACCGTTATTTTTACTCCTGTTCTCTTGTGTTGATACCAAAACAAGTTTGGATCAAGTCAACACAATGTTCAAAAAAGATATTGTTATTCTAAAAAAAGAGGTTGCTCAATTGGAACGTTTAATCCAAATTGACGCTTCAGAAATAGAAATCCAGCGGCAATTTTTAAAGTCACATGAAGGTTTTAAAAAAGTGGAACTTTTTAGCGAATATTATTTTCCAACGGTTTCCAAAGCACTAAATGGTCCCGCTTTGGATGAGTATGAAGTAGACGAAGGGAAAACCGTTCCGCCGGAAGGTTTTCAGGTGATTGAAGAATATTTATTTCCTGTTTATAATAAAAATAACAAAGCAGATTTATTGAACCAAGTGGGGATTTTGGCAGCTAATTTGAATCGATTGGATTTGGTTTCCCAAACCAATATTTTGACAGATTCCCATGTTTTTGATGCGATGCGATTGGAAGTTTTCAGAATTCTTACGCTGGGAATCACTGGTTTTGATTCTCCTATTGCACAAAATTCGATAGCGGAAGCCAAAGTGGCTTTAGAAAGTATTCAAAAATATGATTCGATTTATACCTATGAAAAGGAAGATAAAAAGAAGGAATCTGTTTTTAAAATAATAGAAAAAGGGAAGCAATATTTAGCCGTACATACTGATTTTAATAGTTTTGACAGGGCTTATTTTATTACTGAAATTCTAAATCCGTTGAGTAAAAACCTATATCAGGTTCAAGTAAATTTGAAAATTCCATTTATAAAAGAGTCTAGGGGTTTGAAAACAACGGCGGAAACCTTGTTCGATAAAGGGGCTTTTGATGCCGAAGCTTTTTCTGGTTTTCCGGATTATCAAACCACGCCCGAAAAAATTGCTTTGGGAAAAGTTTTATTCAATGATCCGATTTTGTCTGGTGACAATTCTAGATCTTGTGCCTCCTGTCATCATGATGATAAAGCTTTTACGGACGGACAGGAAAAAGCAGTTACGATTGACGGAAAGTCGGTCGTGAAAAGAAACACGCCGACATTAAAAAACATTGCTTTTCAAAGCGCTTTTTTTGCTGATTCTCGCGTGAGTTATCTCGAAGATCAGGCGGTTGCGGTGATTACCAATGAAAATGAAATGCATGGCTCCTTGGAGAAATCAGTGGGGCTTTTAAAAGAAAATAAAAAATACACCACTAAATTTAAATCGGCTTTTCCGAATAAAGAGATAAGTGAATTTGCGATAAAAAATGCGCTGGCTTCTTATATTCGTTCGTTAAGCAATTATGATTCCCGATTTGACGATCATATGCGTGGCGAAGCAAAAATGAATCTGGATGAAATTGCAGGATTTAATCTTTTTGCCGGAAAGGCAAAATGTGCGACTTGTCATTTTATTCCGTTGACCAATGGAACGGTACCACCAAATTTTATGAAGTCAGAAAGTGAAGTGTTGGGTGTACCCAATAGCAAAAATCAATTGGATTCCGACTTGGGAAAATTCGAATTGACCAAAGCTGATATTCACAAGCATTCCTTCAAGACGCCAACCATTAGAAATATAGCGTTAACAGGACCTTATATGCATAACGGTGTTTTTAAAACTTTGGAAGAAGTAATCGATTTTTATAATGAAGGCGGTGGAGCAGGCTTAGGTTTTGCTTTAGAAAATCAAACTTTACCTGAAGATAAATTGAATTTGACCGCAAAGGAGAAAAAACAATTAATTGCTTTTATGAAGACCTTGACAGATAAAAAGTATTAGTTTTTTTATTTAAAAAAAGGAAACCACATAAATTCTTATCATTAAGAATTTATGTGGTTTTTTATTGGACTCAAATTGTACCCCACATTTTAATATAGTAATTGGGGATTTTATAGTTTAAAACCGTAAGCCAAACGAACACCTACTTGACCAACACCTTTTCCTGCAGAACCATTATTGTTCATTCTTTCAAAGTCAGCATAGTTTTCATAATGTAATGAAATATCAACATATTTTGTGGCATAACCAATGGTTGGAGCCAATAACAATGAAGTTTGATTATAACCGTTAGTAACTGCAAAGGCAGCACCCGCTTCTCCCATTACATAAAATTGATTGTTCCATACAAATGCTTTAAAACCTGCTTTTGCCGGAATAAATCCTAAATCAGAACCATCATTTTCACTTACAAACAAATTACTGAAACCAGTTGTTAAGGTAAAGGAGTATCTTTTTGATAAGTCATATTGCAATCGGGTATCGGCACCAAGTACTAATTTATAAGGGTCATTCGTGGCATAACCGGCATTTACACCAACACCTAGGCGAAATCCTTGGTCATAATTTTTTGTTGTTTCTTGGGCTTGTGCATTACTGAAAAATAGCATTGTGATAGCAAATGCTAATACCATTTTGATTTTTCCGAGGCTTTTCATAATTGTAATTTTTTATTAATGATTATTTTTATTGGTACTCAGACCAACATTGCAAATGTATAACTCGTGATTATTGGAAATGTTATATAATTATCTGGTTTTATTATAGAATTTCTTCTTAAGTGCAAATAATCCCTAAAAAGGAGGTGTTATATTTCCAATACCATAGAAGCAATTGAAAGCATCTATTTATCTTTGCCCTCTAAAATAAACAGAAGTGAATTTATCGCATTACACCAAAGAGTTTTCTTATAATATCAGATTGGC
This sequence comes from Flavobacterium sp., assembly GCA_023259675.1. Classification (GTDB taxonomy): domain Bacteria; phylum Bacteroidota; class Bacteroidia; order Flavobacteriales; family Flavobacteriaceae; genus Flavobacterium. The sequence goes on along the minus strand of JALRGT010000002.1, from coordinate 172,492 downwards.
CTATCCCGTAATTTTAGGAATGTTAGGACATACAATCGTGGGAATTGTAGATAATGTTATGGTAGGAAGAATAGGCCCTACAGAATTGGCAGCGGTTTCTTTAGCGAACAGTTTTGTGTTTGTAGCGATGTCTTTAGGAATTGGTTTTTCGACTGCGATTACTCCAATGGCTGCGGCAGCGGATGGGAAGAAAGATGTGGAAGAAGGAAGGACGGTTTTTCATCATGGTTTGTATTTGTGTACCATCCTTGGGTTAATTCTTTTTGGATTGATTCTTTTATTCAAACCCATAATGGGATTGATGGGACAACCCGAAAATGTGGTGGAATTAGCCAAACCATTTTTGGATGTAGTTGCTTTTTCACTGGTTCCATTGATAGTTTTTCAAGGATATAAACAATTTGCCGATGGCATGAGTGAAACCAAATATTCTATGTGGGCCACTATTTTGGGCAACATAGTCAATGTGTTTTTGAATTATGTGCTTATTTATGGAATTTGGTTTTTTCCGCAGTTAGGCATGATGGGAGCAGCCATAGGAACTTTGGTTTCTCGATTTGTAATGTTGGGTTATATGCATTACCGAATGCAAAAAAAAGAACGTTTTCAGCCCTTCTTCGAAGATTTTGCTTTAAATAAAATTAAAAGATCCGTAAATATTTCGATTATAAAATTGGGAGCTCCTTCGTCGATGCAGATGTTTTTTGAAGTAGGGCTGTTTACCGGGGCAGTTTGGCTGTCCGGATGTTTGGGAGTCGCCAATCAAGCAGCCAATCAAATCGCTTTGAGTTTAGCTTCTTTTACTTTCATGTTTGCCATGGGACTCAGCGTAGCGGCAACGATTCGGGTAGGGAATCAAAGAGGTTTGGAGGATTATAAAAAACTTCGCATCGTGGCATTTTCCATATTTTTATTGGCGATAATTTTAGAAATTATTTTTGCGCTATTCTTTGTGTTGTTTCACAAGCTGTTGCCGGGCTTGTTTATAGATATGGGAAATTTGGAAGATTTAGCCAAAAATACCGAAGTGGTTGCTATCGCTTCGGAATTATTGTTGGTGGCAGCTGTTTTTCAAATTTCAGATGGAATTCAGGTGGTGATGTTAGGTGCTTTAAGAGGATTGCAAGATGTAAAAGTGCCCATGTATATGACTTTTGTGGCCTATTGGGTGGTGGGTTTTCCAACTTCAATTTATTTAGGTTTTTTTACCGAATTAAAAGCAACCGGGATTTGGCTTGGACTTTTGGCTGGATTAACAACAGCGGCTTTATTTTTGTATATTCGCTTTGCTGGATTGACAAAAAGGTTGATTCTTCAAAAACCAAAAGTTTAACCTTTCTGTTTTAACAGAATTTAAAAAATGATCTAATGTTTATATTTATTTTTCTTGGAATAATTTTATTGCTACTTAGTTTTTCTGTAAAAAACAATCCTAGTCCGTTGACTAAATTTTCGCCTCTTTTTAAAATAATTGGCTTTTTGTTGCTGCTGGTTGGGGTTTCCTCTTCGATGTTTCAACAAATTAATGCCGGAAAAGTGGGTGTGAAGTCTTTATACGGAAATGTGGAACCCGGTATTTTAGAAAGTGGGTTGCATATCATTAATCCATTATTGGACGTAACCGAATTCGATATTCAAACTCAAAATTATACCATGTCGGCAGAAAACAATGAAGGAGCGCAACAGGGCGATGATGCGATTCGGGTATTATCAAATGACGGATTGGAAGTGGTTATTGATTTAACGGTTTTATATCGGGTTTCACCTGCTGATGCCCCTAGGATATTCAAACAAATTGGTGTTGATTACACCGATAAAATTGTACGCCCGGTAACTAGAACCCGTATTCGTGACAATGCTGTTTATTATGATGCGGTTGCTTTGTATTCGACCAAAAGGAATGAGTTTCAAGAACGTATTTTCAAAAGCATTGAAGCCGACTTTAAATCCAGAGGATTAATTTTGGAGCAACTGTTAATTCGAAATATCAATTTGCCAGCTTCGGTAAAAACGACGATTGAGAGTAAAATTAATGCGGAACAAGATGCACAAAAAATGCAATTTGTTTTATTGAAAGAAAAACAGGAAGCAGAACGTAAAAGGGTGGAAGCTCAGGGTATTGCCGATTATCAGCGCATCATTTCAACCGGATTAACGGACAAACAATTACAATACGAGCAAATTAAAGCTCAAAAAGAAATCGCAACATCTGCCAATACCAAAATTATTTTCATGGGTAAAGGTGGTGCACCGGTGATTCTTTCTGATAAATAATTTTAAAAAGACAAATAGATAATATACGGATAGATGATAGATTTCTAAAATTTAAAATATATTTTTGTCCATTATCTATTCGTCTATCATTTAACATCTAAAAAATAACAATGGAATTACCAAAATTTTTACTCGGCGACAATACCGATTGTCCAGACGATATTTTTATCATTCATTTAGATTACCCAAGATTTATAATCAACTTGAAAGATGATGAGGTTGAATTTATGGAAGAGGCCGAAGATCTTGATGAAGCCGAATTAAATGCAGAAATGGAAGGTTTGATAGAAGAAGCCAATGCTTTCTATGATAGAGAAATGGAACGTTACGAGAAAGAATAAAATTATTTAAAATAGTTTTTAAGAATAAGTTGAGCGGCTGCAAAAGGTGATATTTCATTGTTTTGCACCGCTTTTTTAGTGGATTCTAATACGAGTTGAATTTTAGGACTGTTGTAAAAACGGGATTTCAATTGTTCGTCGATGGTTTCCAGTAACCAATATTGATTTTGTTCTTTTCGTTTTTCGAAAAAATAATCACTCTGCTTGGTCTTTGTGACATATTGCTCAATTGTTTCCCAAACGGCCGAAATCCCTTCCTTGTTTTTGGCGCTACAAGTGGAGGCAATAGGAATCCAACCTGATTTTTTAGGTGGAAAAAGGTGGAGGGCATGGCTAAATTCGGCTTTTGCCAATTCGGCTTTTTTAATGTTCTCACCATCTGCTTTGGTAATAATGATGGCATCTGCCATTTCCATAATGCCGCGTTTCATGCCTTGCAATTCATCTCCGGCACCCGTAATTTTCAATAATAAAAAGAAATCGACCATGCTGTGAACGGCTATTTCGCTTTGTCCAACTCCTACCGTTTCAATCAAAATAGTATCAAAACCGCAGGCTTCACAAAGTGTAATTGTTTCTCTCGTTTTTCGAGCAACACCTCCCAATGTTTCGCCTGATGCCGATGGTCTAATATAGGCGTTTTGGTCCTTGGATAGTTCTTCCATTCGGGTTTTGTCACCTAAAATACTTCCATGCGAAATGCTACTGCTGGGATCAATGGTGAGTACAGCTACTTTTTTGCCCAAACTTGTCAAATGTTTTCCAAAGGTTTCAATAAAAGTACTTTTGCCTACGCCGGGAACTCCCGTGATGCCTATTCGAACGGATTGATTGGCATGGGGCAAACAGGCATTGATAATAGTATTGGCTTTGGCCAAATGATTCGGGTTTGTGCTTTCGACCAACGAAATGGCACGACTGAGTGCCGTGATATTGCCATTTAAAATGCCATCAATTAATTCCTGCGATGAAGGTTGGTCTTTTCTCTTTTTTTTGAATTGCGCAATAGCTTCGTTATTGGTTATTTCAAAATCAGAAATTTCCATTTTTTCAGGTGAGGAATCAGCTTGTCGTTTTTTGTTTGGCACGGTAAAAAGTTTGATATGTAAAATTACTAAAAACTAAAGTCGAAAGTTTAGCAAAATCAAGAAAAGTACTGTTATTTTGAATTTTTGGTTACCATGAATCTGTTTAACTTTTTGTGCCGAATAGGGGAATAATAAAGCATAAGTGAATATCTTTGCAGCATTATGAGCAATATTATTCTGATTTTTGTCTATTTACTTCTAGGTGTTGGATTACAACGCGTCAAATGGTTCCCTTCTGATAGTTACAAGTTATTAAATAAGTTTATTGTATACATCTGTCTTCCTTCTTTGGCATTGTATTACATTCCAAAAGTACAGTGGAATAATGAATTGTTGTATCTCATTGGTGTGACTTGGATAGGCTTTACCATTTCCTTTTTTTTATTCCGCTTTTTAGGAAAAAAATACGGTTGGTCCAGAAAATTAATAGGTTGCCTTACCATAACCGCGGGATTAGGAAACACCTCGTTCTTAGGGTATCCCATCGTAAATGCGCTTTATGGTTCCGAAGGGTTGAAGATGGCTATTTTAGTCGATCAACCGGGGACTTTTGTGGTGCTTTCTACCATTGCCGTAGTTGTGGCGACACTTTATTCAAAAGAAGCCACTAGCGGAACTAAAATAGCTAAGAAAGTCTTGTTTTTTCCACCGTTCATTACTTTTTTGATTGCCTGTTTTGCCAACGTACTGAATTTAGATTTTCACGATTATTTTCAATTCGCTTTGCTAAAAGTAGGTAGCTTGTTGACTCCATTAGCGATGATTTCGGTGGGTTTGCAATTGCATTTTGATAGCCGAAGCAAACACTGGAAATTTCTTTGGATAGGACTGGCTTATAAATTACTAATTACTCCTGCGATATTGTTTTTGTTGTATGTGGTGATTCTGAAACAAAACTCCTTAATGATTCAAGTAGCCATTACCGAAGCCGCCATGGCACCTATGATTATGGCGAGTATTTTGGCCACTTCCCATGGTTTAAAACCCCGATTGAGTAGTATGATGATTGGTTTTGGGATTCCCATTTCGTTTGTCACGATTGCTTTTTGGTATTTCGTTTTGCAATACATTTAAAAAACGCATTTCCTTTTTCTTATTTAGGAGCAGAACGATTGTTTTTCAAAACAACTTTTGGTCCTGCTGTCCATTACAATCTCCCGCAATATTGCTTCGTTCCTCGCAATGACAGCGGGAGGATTTTCATTTCCATCAGGGCTAGAGATTAGATTTTTGTTTCCAGAAAAACTTTTCATTTCTAGGACTATAAATGAGAATGTAATTTGCTCTGCTTTTGAATTTTGTAAATAATTATTTATATATTTGAGAAATTATAAACCGAAATAAAATAGCGACAAGCTACCCGATTTTGGGTGTATAGGCGCTATTTTGTAGCGGGTATATATAAGTTACCAGTAATTTTATGACACGACAGGAGAAAAGACAATTTAATAGAGAAAATCAAAAGAAAGCAACAAAATTGAAAACCTATAAACCTATTACTAAAAGTGATAGAATTATTATTATTTCAATTTCGTTAGTAATAATATTTTCGTTTCTCTATGTAGCTTTACGTGATAATTCATTACCGGATAACGAATTAGCTTCAATCAATGTAATACTAAAAAGTTCTCCAAAATATGACGAATACAAAATCAAGTCTACAACATACAGAGATATAATTCTATCAACAAAAGAATATAATAGAGAATTCAAAATAACTGATATGACTTACAAAGCGACAGATCACGAAGCTTTTAAATCAAACATTAAATCGGGAGATAGTATTGAACTTAAAGTTTTGAAATCTGAAGTTTCGGAACTAAACGAAAACAGTTTTTGGAATGATTATAATGATGTCTATGGTTTAACAAAAAATGGAAGAAATTTTATAGATGTTGAATTAAGAACTGAACTAAAAGATAGCGATAGTAAATGGTCATATTTTTTAATAGCAATTGGACTTATAATGCTTCCATATGGTTTTATGAAAAGAAAACCCTTGATTAGTATGGACAAAGCTATAACAACAATATGCGTACTAGGACTAATTTTGATTTTGATAATAAATCGAACTTAAAAAAACTACTGGTAACAGCTACTACAACGGATTTGGGTAATTGGCTTAATGGAAAGTTGGTTTTGTATTTGGGATGATTTGGCAAATCCGAAGAATGGACTTAATGTAGTCCCAAACTCGCTGTAGTAGTGGGACGTCTTACCACATTAGAGAAATGAAAAAAAAATTAACCATATTAATTCTGATTTTAACTTGTGAGTTATCATTTTCTCAAACCTATCAGACTTCAGAAGTAATTGAAAAAGCGGAATTTTATTTGAAAGAAGCAGTTGGAGACTATTCGTTTAAATATTTTGAACTTGGACCTAATTCGGACAATAAATACCAAACTAAAACTGGAGAATATAAATGGAAAGATATTAGCAAAGGAAAAAAAACTAAAGGGAAATTTATCGATGGAAAACATATAAATTTCGTATTAAATCATCCTGATTTTAAATATCCCTACGCAAGAAAAACTGTTTACATAGAATTGGACTCAAACCTGAATTTAATCAGAGAAGTTTACGTTGACCAAATCCCTAAATTTCTTTTGAGAAACGAACCATCTGATTGGTTAACTGAAAATAAAATTAATAGTATAATTGAGTTACAGAATTTAAAAAAGTCCATTGAACCAATTTCAAAACGATTGGAATTTGACACTAAAAAAAAAGAATATTATTGGATTGTATTTAACACTCTTTACAAAGAAAAATGCTTTTCCGATGAAGAAATTTTACATATTAATCCAGTAAGCGGAAATATTTTAAAACATTTTGAAGAACGACAAAGAATATTGGATTGTTCTGAATAAAAAAACGTGGTACAACAGCTAAGGGATTCGTTGTGTGCGTAGCACGAACAATGAAGCCCGTGTTGAACGGAACCGTTGTAAGGCAGTTTATACAGAAATCAAAAAAGAAACATAAATGAAAAAATGCCTTTGGTTAATAATCATACTTTTTACTTTCAAATTATATTCGCAAGAAATATTAACTAAAGAACATGTTTACACGGAAAATAATTTAGCTTATAAAGTTAAAAATAATCAACTTTTTACAGGGAAAATTCAAAACTTTAAGCATAAAAATCATTTGCTTTCAGAATTTGAATTTACCGAAGGAATTTTGGTAAAAGGGAAAGTTTATTTTAATGGAAAAGAAAAAATAGTTGCAGAAGAAAGGTATTTCTTCATAAGCAACAGAAAAGTTGAAAGAAAAATAAAATATTCATTAGACCACAAAATAATTTGGACTGAATATTTTGACGAATATGGAAATAAAAAACTCGAAGAAGATTTCAAAGATGGAATAATGATTTATAGTTGTCCATATAGCAATAACAAAAAACACGGAAAAGTATTTTCTATAAATAAAAAAGGAGAAAGAAATGAATGTGTTTATGAAAATGGAAAATTAATAAAAACAGACAAAGAAAAACCGAACGACTAACAGCCACGACAACGGATTTGGGCATTAGGCTTAATGGGAAGTTGGTTTTGTATTTGGGATGATTTGCTTCGCCTGTTCGCTATTGCTCGGGTGGCAAATCCGAAAATAGTGCTTAATTTAAACCCAAAGTGCTTGTGGCGAGAGAACGATGTTATGCAAAACTTTACCGAAAAAAATGAACGAATTTTTAAAACTAAATAGAGAATTTTTAATAAAAAGCTATTATTGGTTTAGTGGAATACTAACTACAGGTTTTTTACTTTATTTATGTTTTTTCTATGGAGAAGTTCCTTTATATTGGATAGTGATAATATTAATTCTTACAATAATAGTGCTTCCATTTTTTGTCCTTAGCGTTTGGACTTATGATTGGAATAGAAAAAGAAAATATATTAACCGAATTGTAAAACAAAATCCATATTCAGAATTAGAGAAAATTGGATTTAATAAAAAAACTATAATTAAAAATCATAATAGTTTAAAAGATTATGTTCCGATTGGAGAAATAAATGGAATTCAAATAATATTAAATGTTGATATTCGTAAACCAAACGTTGTCGAGTTTATCACATATTGCAATACTTTCAATTTAAACAGCAAACAGTTTTCAGAAAAATTCAAGGAATTAAAACACAAAAATATTGAATTGGGCTTTTATTCATTGACAAAGAAAGTTGACCTTAAAAGAGAAAAAATATCAATTCAAAATCTTGAAATGATGTTGTCTGAACTAACTCATATTGTGAAAATGAATAAATTTGAACCAATTATGATTCTCTCTGGTGCTCGATTACATCGAGTACCTACTTAAATTAGGAGTCGAATCGTAGCGTTTGTAACGCGTATCAATAGTAGTAAAATGATTGTGACCTTCTCTGGAGCTCTATTGCATCGCGTACCAGAGGGAAGTAAAAATAAACGTTCGAAATAGATGAAAACAAAAAAAGATATAGAGCAAGCAATAAGGAACTTTGTAAAAGGGGGTGACAATAGTGACATAATTATGTTAGACAAAGTTTTGCATAAAGACTTTAGAGTGGCAAACAATGGATTTATGGGAACTCTAGGTGTTACAATTATTGACAAACAAAAATATTTATCAAATATCAAAGAAGGTATATTTGGTGGATTAGCAAGAAAAATGACAATAGAAAGTATTGACTACAGTGAAACCATTGCAGTTGTGAAAATACGTTTAGAGAGTTCTGAGAATTATTTTGTTTCATACAATTCATTAGTATTAGACATTGACAATGAATGGAAAATTATTGACAATCTTGCAGTTGTTGAAGCGAAAAAATAAATAAAATCACGATAGAAAAGTTCGATCCCACTAGCACTAGTTTTCCGTCGCTTTTAGGTGCTCGATTGCATTAATTAACAACTTCCCATTACCAACAAATTATAAAGACCAACTTGATGAGATCTTTCCTTCGTCAAGATGACAAGATTGGGGGTAAAAAAATTGTCTACAAACAAAATACTCCACCCCTTACTGCCCTTAAATAAAAAGTGTAAAAAACAACGAAAAAGCAAAGTGGCAGCACTCCACAAGTTGAGCCTGAAAGGCGAACGGCTTGGGGTGCGGAACGGCGCTTTGAGGTAGTTTTCAAACTTTTGATTTATCAGGCTTGATTTTTTTGTTTCTTTTTTTATCAAGAAAAAAAGAAAAGATTAAACACTTAATTAATTCTTGCATGCAACCAAGTATTATTAATAATTAAAGACCAACTTGATGTGATCTTTCCTTCGTCAAGATGACAAGATTGGGGGTAAATTTTGATAAATAAAGACACTTAATTCAAGCTCAATTACAACTAGAGCCTACTTGAACTAACACATGATTTTTCTTTTGCAAATTTTTATTCTTCAGAACCTTTAGTCCGTGATTTTTTAATTAACTTTATGTGAATTTAAAAAACACATACAAAAATGGCAACATTAAGACTAGGAGACATTGCTCCAGATTTTGAAGCAGAAACAACACAAGGTAAAATACATTTTCATGAGTGGTTAGGTGATTCTTGGGGTGTTTTATTTTCGCATCCCGCCGATTTTACTCCTGTTTGTACTACCGAGTTAGGAACTGTGGCACATTATTTTGATGAATTTGCAAAGCGAAATGCCAAAGTTATCGCATTGAGCGTAGATAGTTTAGAGTCACACATGAGATGGATAAAAGATATTGAGGAAACACAAAATGTGAAGTTACAATATCCAATTATTGCCGATGAAAACAAAGTTATAGCTAATTTATATGACATGATTCATCCGAATGCCAATGAAACTTTAACGGTGCGTTCGGTGTTTATTATTGGACCAGACAAAAAAATTAAATTGGTATTGACCTATCCTGCTTCTACAGGTAGAAACTTTGATGAATTATTGCGTGTTATTGATAGTTTGCAATTGACGGCTAATCATAGTGTAGCCACTCCAGCCAATTGGAAAGACGGACAGGACGTTGTGATTTCTCCTTCGGTAAAAGATGAAGATATTCCGGCAAAATTTCCAAAAGGATGCAATAGAATAAAATATTATTTGAGAACCACTCCGCAACCTAATAAATAGGCAGGAACTTTAAGAATGAAAAAACAAAAGGATAAAGAAAGTTAATTTCTTTATCCTTTTGTTTTTCTCTATACGCAGTATCCTTTTCCTAAGCCAGTTGGTGTATCTTGGCGTATTGCAATAAAATAATGGTCTTGGCATCATTGATTTCGCCACTTTCAATCATGGCGTAGGCTTTGTCAAAAGACATTTCAAGAACTTCAATATTCTCTTGTTCGTGGTCCAGTCCGCCACCATCACTCACTTTCATAGATGCATCGTATTCGCCGATAAATAAATATAAAATTTCGGTCACTGCTCCTGGAGAGGCATAGGTTTCCATAATTTTTTTAACTTTCTCCACACGGTAACCCGTTTCTTCTTCGGTTTCTCTGATGATACATTGTTCGGGATGGTCTTCGTCCAATAATCCTGCACAGGCTTCAATCATCATTCCCGATGGATTTCCGTTTAAATAGGTCGGTAAGCGGAATTGTCTGGTCAGGATAACCGTTTTTTGTTGGGTGTTGTACAATAAAATGGCGGCTCCATTACCGCGGTCATAGACTTCCCGTTTTTGGGTAATCCAGGAATGGTCATCTTTTTGATAATCAAAAGTAACTTTGTTTAACAAATACCAATTGTCGGAAAGTAGTTCCGTTTTGGTAATCTTGATTTCGGGATTTTTCATTTTGGGGAATTTTTATAATCTAAAAAAAAATGCCCTGAATTTTCAGGACATTTTGAATCTTATTTAAGTATAGTTTGTTTTCGGTCTGGACCTACAGAAACGATTTTGATAGGCACTTCCACTTCTTTTTCAATGAACTCAATGTATTCTTTTAATTCAATTGGCAATTCTTCGTAAGTAGTCATACCCGTTAAATCAGCTTTCCAACCTTTGAATTCTTTGTAAACTGGAGTTACATTTTCTGGCTCGATATTATAAGGGAAATGAGAAATTTCTTTTCCTTTGTAGTTGTAGTGTGTACATACTTTTAAAGTATCAAAACCAGAAAGAACATCTCCTTTCATCATCATCAATTGGGTAACACCATTTACGTTTACCGCATATTTTAAAGCAACAATGTCTAACCATCCACAACGTCTGGCTCTTCCTGTTACCGAACCAAATTCGTTACCCACTTTGGCCATAGCAGCACCCACTTCGTCAAAAAGTTCTGTAGGGAAAGGACCGCTACCAACACGAGTAGTATAGGCTTTGAAAATTCCGTATACTTCTTTGATTTTGTTTGGAGCAATTCCTAAACCAGTACAAGCTCCTGCAGCTGTAGTGTTTGATGAAGTTACAAACGGATACGTTCCAAAATCAACATCAAGTAAAGAACCTTGTGCTCCTTCACATAAAATGGCTTTTCCAGCTTTTTGAGCTTGGTGCATGTATTCTTCACTATCAATAAAGTCTAATTTCTTAAGTTCTTCGATAGCTTCAAAAAATTCTGCTTCTAATTCTGGAAGGTTGTATTCTAATTCTACACCGTAAAAGGCAATCATGTCCTCATGCTTGTTGGCAAGCGCACGGTATCTTTCGTTAAAGTCTTCTAATTCAATATCTCCCACTCTGATTCCGTTTCTTCCGGTTTTGTCCATGTAAGTTGGACCAATTCCTTTAAGTGTAGAACCAATTTTAGCTTTCCCTTTTGAAGCTTCAGAAGCAGCGTCAAGTAAACGGTGTGTCGGTAAAATTAAATGTGCTTTTCTTGAAATAATTAATTTACTTTTTATATCAATATTGAACTTTGCCAGTCCTTCAATTTCTTTTTGAAATACTACTGGATCTATTACTACTCCGTTTCCAATGATATTAACGGCTGTTTTGTGAAAAATCCCGGAAGGAATAGTTCTAAGAACGTGTTTTATTCCGTCAAATTCTAAAGTGTGTCCTGCATTTGGTCCTCCTTGAAAACGAGCAATAATATCGTAATTTGAAGTAAGAACATCAACAATTTTTCCTTTTCCTTCATCTCCCCATTGTAATCCTAGTAATAAATCTACAGTCATTCTATTATTATTTTTATTAAGACAATTTTATCTTGTCGATACTGGTTAATGTGTTATTTATATTTTAATTTTTTTAAATTGAATCCTCTGATTTTGGTTTTCGTTTGCTTCCATAAAAATACAAGGAGTGATTTGTAATTTCTATATCAAATATATCTTCAATTGTTTTTTTGATGGTTTGAATTCTTGGGTCGCAAAATTCGATTACTTCTCCAGTGTCTGTCATGATGATATGATCATGTTGTTTGTCAAAGTAAGATTTTTCATAATGAGCTTGGTTTTGCCCAAATTGATGTTTGCGAACCAATGCACAGTCTAACAGTAATTCGATAGTGTTGTACAACGTAGCCCTACTGACACGGTAGTTTTTATTTTTCATCTTGATATAAAGGTTTTCTATGTCAAAATGCTCTTCACTTTCATAGATTTCTTGAAGTATAGAGTAACGTTCAGGCGTTTTTCGATGTCCTTTTTGTTCAAGGTACATTGTAAAAACATTTTTTACAATCTCTTGATTTTTGTTGTTATCTGTGGAAATGAGTGTCATATCGCGCAAAGATAAATTATTATTTTAATAGTTTTCAAGTTTAAGTCTGTATAAGTGTATAATTTTATAAGATTGTACCCCTGTATTTTGAGACGTTAAATTTATTTAAAAGATAAAACAGAATAAAAAGGGGTTTAAGGCCTAAGTTTACCGCTTAATTTTGGAAGACTCTGGATACTTTTTCTATTCCGTCTATTTTTTTGATATTATCGATTAATTTTTTCAAAATAGTTAAATTTCGGACGACAACAGTCAATTGGCCTTTGAAAATTCCGGCTTCTCCACTTAAGGATATACTTTGGATATTCACATTCATATTGTTTGAAATTACTTTTGTCAATTCATTCGTCAAACCGATGGTATCCATACCGGTGATGTTAAGAATGGCTTTGAATTCCTGTTGGGTAGAATCGATCCATTTCGCTTGCAAAATACGATACGCATAATTCGATTGTAATGAAATGGCATTTGGGCAATCTTTCTTGTGTACTTTAATACCTTCATTGATGGTTACGAATCCAAAAACTTTGTCTCCCGGAATTGGATTACAGCAATTAGCAAATTTATAGTCTAATTTATCCTGTTCTTTTCCAAAGACCAACATGTCATAATTGCTATGAATTACTTGTTTGTGGATGTCTTCATCGGCAGTACTTCCGGATCGTTTGATTTTGCTTTTAAAGAAATTTATTAAAGTGTTACTTTTTTGAGCCGCATAATCCTTAAGTTGTTGGTTGTCAATAGAACCAACACCCACTCTGTAAAATAAATCTAAACTGGTTTTCAATCTGAAAAAATTCACCAATTCATTAATCACAGATTCATTGACCGTTATCTTAAGATGTTTCAGTTTTCGGGTAAGCAATTCTTTACCGTCTTCGGCAATCCTTTTGGTGTTTTCGTTTAATACATTTCGAATTTTATTTTTTGCTCTAGATGTAGTAACGTAATCCAGCCAGTTAATGGTTGGTTTTTGGTGTGGAGAAGTTATAATTTCTACTTGATCACCACTTTTTAATTCGTAATTTAAGGGTACTAATTTTCCGTTTACTCGTGTTCCACGTGTTCGTATTCCAATTTCGGAATGGATACTGAAAGCAAAATCCAGTGAAGTGGCTCCTTTGGGTAAGGATTTGATATCTCCTTTTGGGGTAAATACATAGATTTCTTTGGAATATAAATTCATTTTGAAATCCTCGACAAAATCCACGGCACTCGTTTCCGAGTTTTCTATGGCTTCCCTTAATAAATTCAGCCACACATCGAGTCCATGCTCTTCAGTGGCTCCATTTTTATATTTGTAATGCGCTGCGTATCCTTTTTCGGCAATTTCATCCATACGTTCACTACGAACTTGTACTTCTACCCAACGCCCTTTTGGTCCCATAACGGTGATGTGCAGGGCTTCATATCCAGTTGATTTTGGTGATGAAATCCAATCACGCAAACGGCTTGGACTGGGACGATAATAATCGGTCACAATGGAGTAGATTTTCCAGGCTAGGAATTTTTCGTCATGCGGAGACGATTTGTATACGATTCGTAGCGCGAACTTATCGTAAACTTCATCAAAGCTAACATTTTGGGCTTTCATTTTTCTACGGATAGAATAAATGGATTTGGGACGGCCTTTTATGATGTAATCTATTTCTTCGGCATCTAAAGCTTTTTTTAACACATCAGAAAGGTCTTTGATGTAAGCATCCTGCTGTTCTTTGGTTTCTTTTATTTTGCTTAATATTTCGTTGTAAATAACAGGTTCTGTGTATTTTAAGCCTAAATCTTCCAGTTTTGTTTTGATGTTGTATAAACCCAAACGATGGGCTAGAGGAGCGTATATGTATAAGGTTTCTGATGCAATTTTTTCTTGTTTGTAATCTTCCATAGATTCCATGGTTTGCATGTTATGCAAACGGTCTGCAATTTTTATAAGAATTACGCGCACATCGTCATTAAGCGTCAAAATCATTTTCCTGAAATTTTCGGCTTGCATCGAGGCATTCATATCTTTTTGAACCATAGAAATCTTGGTCAATCCTTCAACAAGTTGCGCTATTTTGGGATTAAACATCCGTTCGATGTCTTTCACGGTTATCGGAGTATCCTCTACAACATCATGCATTAATGCGGCAGCAATGGAAGTGGCTCCCAAACCAATTTCTGAAGCAACAATTTTTGCTACAGCAATGGGATGGAAAATATAGGCTTCTCCTGATTTTCTTCGTTGTTCTTTATGGGCGTCAACAGCGACATCAAAGGCTTTTCGGATAAGTTTTTTGTCTTCGGTAGTCAGGGTTTGGTAACTAATTCTTAGCAATTCTTTGTATTCTTGTGCAATTGCTTTATTTTCTTTTTCAATATCTATTTCTGTCATGGCGGCATGGTTCAATTTCTAAAAATAAGTATAAGTTCGTAGATATGCAAGGGGAAAATGGTGTGTGTGAAATTTAAAATCCACGCTGTCTTTTGGCTTCAAAAATCAAGATAGCTGCGGCTACAGAAACATTCATGCTGTCTATTTCTCCCTGCATCGGAATAATGATATTTTGGGTGGCGGCGTCTCTCCATTCTTGGGTTAATCCTGTCGCTTCCGTGCCTACAACCAATGCTGTTGGCAAAGTGTAATCCTGTGTGTGATAGGAAGTGGAGTTCTGCAAAGTAGCACAATAAAAATTAATGTTTCGTTCCTTCAAAAATGCAATGATTTCGGAGGTAGTCCCCGTTGCAATTTGATTGGTAAATAAACAGCCAACGCTGGAGCGAACAATATTTGGATTGTATAAATCACTTTTGGGATTGGCAATAATTACTGCATCAAGATTTGCTGCATCGGCTGTGCGCAATAAAGCGCCGATATTTCCTGGTTTTTCGGGAGCCTCCGCTATAAGAATTAAGGGGTTTTCGGATAATTCTAAATGGTTTAGTTGCAACGATTTTGTTTTGGCTATAGCCAAAATTCCTTCGGTCGTATCTCGGTAAGCCAATTTTTGGTAAACCGCAGTGTTTATTTCTATTAATTCAGCTGTTTTTGATGTTTTTCGGGCTTCGTTTTCAGTGCAGATTTCAGGTAAGAATAAAATAGTTTCAATTTCATATCCGCCTTTTGTGGCTAAAGAAATTTCACGTTTTCCTTCAATTAAAAAAGTGCCTGTTTGTTTGCGGTTTTTTGCTTTTTCCTGCAATAATACCAACGATTTTATGAATGGATTTTGAATTGAAGTGATTTGTTTCAAGAGATTCCGAAATTTAAGTATTAAATAAAAGACAAAGATACGCAGACAAAAGTAGTTTTGTAAAATTGGGATTGAAATATTTATAGGACTTTGGTGAACTAAGATAATCGGCAGTGTTTTAATTGAGTTGTTTTTTTCTAATTTTGTTTCCGAAACTTTTATTAAAAACGGATTTATTAAATAAAAAGTATGTTTAATTTATTGGAGATTGTAGGAACAATGGCCTTTGCCATGTCTGGCGTTTTGACGGCCATGGATAAAAAAATGGATCCTTTTGGAGTTTTTATTATTGCTTTTGTAACTGCTGTGGGAGGAGGAACTTTGCGTGATATTATGATTGGCAGGACTCCCGTTGGTTGGATGATGAATCTGGAGTATGTTTATATGATAATCCTCGGTTTTGTTTTGGCGGTATTATTCCGAAAAAAGTTCGATAGATTGAGAACTTCCTTGTTTCTTTTTGATACAATCGGCCTTGGTGTTTATACATTGACAGGCCTACGAAAAGGGATTGAAATAGGGCTTCATCCCATTATCTGCATTGCCTTGGGAACGATAACGGCTTGTTTTGGAGGTGTGATTCGGGATATATTGTGCAACGAAATCCCGGTAATATTCCGTAAAGAAATTTATGCCACCATTTGTATTCTTGGCGGTGTGTTGTTTTTTATTCTAAAGAAAATCCAATTGGAAGACGAGATTATATACATCACCACCACATTGGTCGTTATTTGCATTCGGTTGTTGGCGGTAAAATACAAATGGCATTTACCAACATTGGAACACAAATAGAAAAGGGCTTTTGCTGCTAATTAAACCGTTCGCTGTACTACTTCGAAAATTTTAGAATCTTCGCATTTCAATGTCTTAGATGGGAATTTTAGCAGTAATGCATAATCATGTGTTGCCATAATGATGGTTTTTCCATTGCCATTTATCTTTTTTAAGACACTCAATACTTCCACACTAGTTTGTGGGTCAAGATTTCCGGTTGGTTCATCGGCTAAAATAAGCTCAGGGTCGTTAAGTAAAGCCCTGGCAATAGCCACACGTTGTTGTTCTCCACCCGAAATTTGATGAGGCATTTTGTTTACAAAATCTTTCATGCCAACTTTATCCAATACTTCGTCAATTTTTTGAAGCATTTCGTTATTGTCTGTCCAACCTGTCGCTTTCAAAACAAATAGCATGTTGTCTTTAATGCTACGATCTGGCAATAATTTGAAATCCTGAAATACGATCCCGATTTTTCTTCTCAAAAACGGAATATCATCTTCCTTTAAAGTGGCTAAATCAAAATCTACAATATGGCCTTCACCTTCCGTTAATGGTAAGTCGGCATAAAGTGTTTTCATCAAACTACTTTTTCCAGAACCTGTTTTTCCTATGATATATATAAACTCACCGTGATTTACTTCTAGATTTACATCAGATAAAATTACTTTATCTTCTTGATAAATAGTTGCATTTTTTAAAGACAGGACAGATTGTGACATATTGCTATTTGTTTATTGGGTAAAAGTAATTATCAATTGTCAATTATCAATATTCACACAAGGAAAAAATAATATTTTTTTGACATCGGGAAAGATTTAATATATTTTGTTAAAACATTTGTTCATAATAAATACAAAGAGTAACCCGTTATAGACAATAGAAAATGATACATTTGAATATTAAAAATAAATCAATATGCATAAATTTTACAGGTTCTTCTTTTTATTGGTTTTTGTTAGCTCTCTTTCCGTTTCAGCTCAAAAATCGACACTATATACCCATGATTTAAAAGATTTTGATGCAGCCGTTTCTTTGTATAAAGAAAAGCAATATGTCTCCGCCCTCACTCTTTTCGATAAAGTAAAATCGGCTTCCTCCAATGAGGAATTGCTGTCGGATTGTGCTTATTATGAGGCAAGTTGTGCGATACAGTTGAATCAAGATAATGGTGATGTGAAAATGGAACGTTTTGTGACCGACTATCCCACCAGTAGAAAAAACAATCGTGCTTTTACCGAATTAGCACATTATAATTTTGATCAAAAGAATTATTCACAAGCCATGCATTGGTTTGAAAAAGTGGATGAAAATCAGTTAAATGATGCCGATAGGAATAAGTTTAATTTTCAAAAAGGCTATTGTTTGTTTAATTCCAAAAAGAAAAAAGAGGCAGCCGTTTATTTGAATAAAGTGGTTAATTCTCCTGAATATGGTTCGCAAGCCAAGTATTATTTGGGTTTCATGGCTTATGAAGGAGATGATTATAAAGCGGCAAATCAGTATTTTGACGCTGTTTCCGGTGATGATAAATACAAAGAAAAAATGTCCTATTATCAGGCGGATATGAATTTTAAGCAAGGTAATTTTCAAAAAGCAATCGAGTTGGGAGAGAAGGCGATGGCTAAATCCAGTGCGGTTGAAAAATCAGAATTGAATAAAATTATTGGGGAAAGTTATTTTAATTTGAAAGAATACTCAAGATCAATTCCATATCTGTCAGCTTACAAAGGCAAAAGAGGGAAATGGAGTAATACGGATTATTACCAGTTGGGTTATGCGTATTACAAGCAAAATGATTTTGAAAAGGCGATAGCTCAATTTAATAAAATCATTAACGGTAAAGATTTTCTGGCGCAAAATGCTTATTATCATTTAGGGGAAAGCTATTTGAAATTAGATAAAAAACAGGAAGCTTTGAATGCTTTTAAAAACGCTTCCGAGATGAATTTTGATTTGGTGATTCAGGAAGATGCCAGTTTAAATTATGCTAAATTGAGTTATGAAATCGGAAACTCCTATCAGAATGTCCCAACTGTTTTGTTGAATTTTATAAAAAAATATCCTTCGAACGCCAATCGTTCCGAAATAGAAAAGTTATTGATTGATTCTTATATTTCTTCAAAAAACTATAAAGAAGCGTTGGCTTTATTGGAAAAAAATAAAAGTGCAGAGAATAAATTAGCCTATCAAAAAGTGACTTTTTACCGCGGATTAGAATTGTACTCCGATAAGGATTATCAAGAAGCTGCAACTATGTTTGATAAATCCTTACAAGGACAAATAGACAGAAAATTTGCAGCAAGAGCTACTTTTTGGAAAGCAGAAACGGAATATGTTTTAGGCGATTTTAAAAATGCGCTGTTGAGTTATAAACAATTTTCAGGTTCTAATGAAGCTTCTAAAACAATTGAGTATAAAAATGTCAATTATAATCTGGGCTATGTTAATTTTAAATTGAAAGACTACGAACAAGCGGCCGATTATTTTCAAAAACAAGTCGATAAAGGTTCGGATGATAAAGTACGTTTGATTGATTCTTATTTGCGTTTGGCGGATTCCCGTTTTATGACTTCCAAATATTGGCCAGCAATGGAAGCCTACAATAAAGTTATTGATTTTAAAAGTGTAGATGCTGATTATGCCGCTTTTCAAAAAGCAATCTGTTATGGTTTTGTGGCCAGAAGTGATAAGAAAATTGAAGATTTGAATTCCTTTTTACAAATGTTTCCCAAATCAATGTATCGTGATGATGCTTTGTATGAATTGGCCAATACTTATGTGGCAACCAATAAGTCGGATTTAGCGTTACAGACCTATGATAAAATAATTGCAGAATATAAAAAAGGGGCTTTTACCGCCAAAGCTATTTTGCGTCAAGGATTAATTTATTATAATTCAGACAGGAATAATTTGGCTTTGACCAAATTTAAAAAGGTAGCTTCCGATTTTCCTAAAACTCCAGAAGCACTCGAAGCAGTTGCTACGGCTCGTTTAATTTATGTGGATAATGGAAATGTAGCTGAATATGCCACTTGGGTTAAAACCTTGGATTTCGTGGCGGTAACAGACGCCGATTTGGATAATGATACCTATGAATCGGCCGTGAAGCAATTCGAGCAAAACAATAACAGACAGGCCATTGCCGGATTTACAGCTTATTTGTCTAGTTTCTCCAATGGAATTCATACGTTGCAAGCCAACTTTTATTTGGCACAATTGTATTTTTCAGAAGGGCAAGAGAGCAAATCAATACCCTATTATGAATATGTCGTTGCGGCGCCACGAAGTGAATTCACGGAACAATCTTTGGCAAAATTGTCTCAAGTTTTGTTGAAAAATAAAGAAAATGAAAAGGCAATAGGGTTGTTACTCCGTTTGGAAAATGAAGCCGATTTAGCCCAAAATAGGGTTTTTGCCCAATCTAATTTGATGAAAGTCTATTACGATAAAATGGAATACTCTAATGCCGTGGTTTATGCCGATAAGGTTTTGAGTAATCCTAAAACGGATGACAGCGTAAAAAGTGATGCTCAAATTATCATTGCCCGTTCGGCTATGCAAACAGGGGACGAATCCAAAGCGAAAGCAGCTTATGCTAAACTTTCGACCATTGCCAGCGGAGAATTAGCGGCAGAAGCCTTGTATTATGAGGCCTATTTTAAAAATAAGGAAGGGAAATATGAAGCTTCAAATACGGTAGTGCAAAAAATTGCAAAAAATTATTCTTCGTATCGTTATTTTGGAGCCAAAGGATTGGTAATCATGGCGAAAAACTTTTATGCTTTGAAAGATAGTTTTCAAGCGACCTATATACTGGAAAATGTGATTGAGAATTTCAAAGATTTTTCGGATGTGGTTGCTGAAGCTCAAACAGAACTAGACAAAATTAAAGCGGAAGAGTCTAAAACAAATTCATCGATTCAAAATTAGATGAATAGATAATAGACGAATAGATAATAGAAAAAGTAATTTATGAGTGAATTTAAGAGGCATAATTTTAAAAAACTGAAAATATGGCAAATGGCAATGGAATTAGCAAAGGAAGTTTTTAAGTTGTCGTCAAGTTTTCCGAGTTCAGAAAAGTTTGGGTTGATAAGTCAAATGAATAGATGTTCTGTTTCTATTCCTTCAAATATTGCAGAAGGTTCCAGTAGAACTAATAAATCCTTTAGTCATTTTTTAGACATTTCATTAGGTTCATCATTCGAACTTCAAACTCAATTGTTGTTGGCTAGTAGTCAAAATTATGTTACCGATGATTTATCACAGTATATTGAAAATAAAATAGAAGAATTTCAAAAGGCAACAATGTCTTTTCAAAACACATTAAACCAATAATTTATGTCAAATAGTCTATCATCTCTTCGTCTATTATCTATCTGTCTCTTGCTGAGCCAATTTTCTTTTGCTCAAAAGGAAGAAGACAATATTGGTTCTGAAGTGGTAAATGTGGTGAAGCCTTATACGCCAACAATCTCGGACGCTTCCAAAATCCAGCAGGCTCCTGTTTTGGATGAGGAGGAAAATACTAAAAAGGAGAAGATTAACTACACTATTTTTTCTTTTCCGGTAGCCTCGACTTTTACTCCTGCTAAAGGGAAAGCAGAAGGGGTGGATAAAACACCGCAAGCCCATTTATTTGATAATTATGCGACTTTAGGTTTTGGAAATTTTAGAACGTTAAATGGAGAGTTGTTTGTAACTCAGGATTTAAGTCAAAAAGATTATGTAAGTGGCATGTTTCGTCATCTTTCCTCTCAAGGAGGGGTTAAGGGAGCGGAGTTGGATAATCGCTATTATGATACTGCAATTGATTTATCGTATGGAGGGAATTACAATAATTTGTCCAGTAACATAAATTTGGGTTTCCATAATCAAATATATAGTTGGTACGGATTGCCAGAAGGTTTTGGAAGCGCTTTAATACCTTTAGACAGGGGTAATTTGATTCAAAGTATCGATCCTCAACACAGTTATAGTACCATATATTTAGGCGGAAAATTAAGTTTTAACGGTGATTTGCTTAATGAAGTAAATATGAAGTTCAGTCATTTTTCGGATACTTTTGATTCTTCGGAGAATAGATTTTATGTTACACCGTCATTGGAGTTCAATTTCATGGATGAAATAATTAAAACGGATGTTACCGTAGATTATGTGGCAGGGAAGTTCGCTAAGAATTATGCGAATGATAATACTTCTCCTGTGAAATATGGTTTTGCCAATTTTGGTATTGCACCAAGTTTTGTTATGGAGGAACAAGGTTGGACGGTGAATATTGGGGCGGGTATTTTTTATAGTTCGGATATCGAAAACAAAAACAATCAATTTTTAGTTTATCCAAAAGTTACGGCTTCCTATAATTTGGTTGATGATTTAATGGTTTTCTATGCCGGTGCCGAAGGTGGTTTAGAGCAGAATTCGTATCAGGATTTTGTAGACGAAAATCCATTTTTATCGCCTACTTTAAACATAATGCCAACAGATAAACAATATGATTTATATGCCGGTTTGAAAGGAAAATTGGCCAATACGGTGAGTTATAACTTGAAAGGCTCGTATGTAAACGAAAGAAATAAAGCCTTGTTTAGAGGTAATGATTATAACGAAGATGCGGCCAATGAAGATTATGCTTTCGGAAATTCGATGCAAGTGGTGTATGACGATATGCGTACAGTAAGTTTTTCGGGAGATTTAAAAGCTGATTTTTCAGATGACGTCACTTTTGGAATCAGTGGAAGTTTTATGAGTTATACCAATGATGTTCAAAAAGAAGCATGGAATTTACCAACAGTAAAATTAAATTCAACCATTGATTTTAACGTAACTCCAAAATGGTACGGTGGATTGGCTGTTTTCTACGTGGGAGAACGGAAAGATTTTCAGTTAAATACCGATATTGTTTACATTCAAGAGCCAAGTCCGATTACGTTAGCCAGTTATTTTGATGTGAATGCCCATGTGGGTTATAAATATAACGATCAGTTGACCGGTTTTTTGAAATTGAATAATATTGCCAATCAGTCCTATCAAAAATGGTTGAATTATCCGGTTCAAGGATTTCAAATCGTTGTTGGAGCAAATTATAAATTTGATTTTTAATCCCCACCCCGGCCCTCCCCAAAAGGGAGGGAGTCTAAATGTAAAATAAGTTTTTTATAAAAAACTTTGCGAACCTAGCGAACAACTTTGCGAACTTTGCGGTTAAATTCCTTAGATGACTTTCAAACAAAAAATACACCAATATTATCTGCAATTGGTTCAAGACCGAATCGATGTTTTTAGAGATATGATAACGGCACTCACCGAGGATTCTAAAAACGATGCCAAAGGTTCGGCAGGTGATAAACACGAAACGGCTTTGTCGATGATGCATTTGGAGCAGGAAAAACTCAATACTAAATTGAGCGAGGTGCTTACACAAAAATCTATTTTGGATAAAATGGATGCTACTGCAATTGCAAAAACTATTATTTTGGGTAGTTTGGTCAAAGCAAACGGAATTTATTTATATCTGTCTTTGGCTTTGCCAAAAATTAATGTAGAAGGAATTAATGTTATTGCATTGTCTCCACAATCACCATTGGGAAATAAATTAATGGGAAATGCAGTTGGGTTTACTTTTGAGATTAATGGGACGAAATATTTAATCGAGAGTATTGAATAAAAAAGTCTGATATAATTTATTTTATAAAGGTATTTGCTGGGTATGTTTTTTACACGAGTTTATTTTAAAAACAATATTTGATTTTTAAATTGTGTCAATGCATTGTTTTGAATCTCAATCATTTTAAGTAAAGAATCTATATTATTTTTAGTGAGTTTTTTATTGTTTTCTAGGTCGGTATATAATTTATCAGATAGACTTTTTTCAAATTCTTGTTTAGCTAAATCAAGATATTGTTGAAAAGTGATATTAGTGTACAAAAAGTGATTAGCTCCATCATTTTCATCAATGTATTTTTGAATTAAGGACTGTACTTCTAAATGTAACTTTTGCGTAGCTTTAAAAATACCTAAAAAATTGTTTTTCTCCTCACTAATATCTGGAGGTGAAATAAAAGTTTTGTGATATGTAATACAAGCAATAGTAAGACCTATTATACCTATAATTATTTCCATAGTTACATCATAATTTGGTTGTCATTTTGTCAAATATACTTATAATTAAGAAATCAATTAGTCTAAAAACGGATTTAGATTAACCGAATTTATTTTTTGAATTATAATATTATCGGTTGTGAAAAAAAGAATATATATAACAAATTTTAATTAATGCTAAGGTGGTAAGAGTTATCAGATTGTTTTAATAGTTTAAGAGGATGTTTATTTACGCTTCTTATATATATGGATAGCTATCGAAATCATTCAAAAAAATGGGATTCCCTAAAAAAACTTTCGTAAATTCGCGACCTTAAAAGTTTGACTTTAAAACGAATTAAAATTATGAGTAAAATAATGACAGTCGACATCTTGTCGAGTATTAAAGGAGCACAGCCTTCAGAGAGCGTGAACAAATTATTTGATGTAATTAAAAATGCACAACCATCAGATAATAATTCTTTTAATAATGTCAATCATAATTGCGTGTCTGTAAATGATTTAAGAGAGGATGTTGTGGTAGAGAGTTCGGCTATGGAGAAACAACTCATCATAGAAAACTTCCCGAACAAGAAAAATGGATTTTTAGTGGTTGCTAAAGTTATAGAAGGATAAAATGGATTCTCAGATAAAAAAAATACACCAACAATTGGTGTCGAAACAAATAACTTGTACCGCTTTAGTACAAGAAAAATTAGACTTACTCAAACAAAACACTTACAACTCCGTAAATTCTTTGTTAGATACTTTGGCACTAGATTTAGCGGCTAAGGTGGATGCTAAAATTGCAAATGGAGAAACAATAGGTTTGTTGGAAGGCATTCCTTTTGGAATTAAAGATGTGTATATGTTGCAGGGAACGTACACTACAGCAAGTTCGGAGTTATTAAAAAAATATAAGTCGCCATACACGGCCACTGCAATCCAGAAATTATTGGATGCAGGTGCTATTCCGTTGGTAAAAGAAAACTGTGATAGTTTTGGTCATGGTTCTTCAAGCGAAAACACCATTTTTGGTGCTGTCAAAAATGCCATCAATCCAGAATTAGTTGCCGGAGGTTCAAGTGGAGGTTCTGCAGTGAATGTGGCAAAAGACTATACTGTTTTTTCTATCGGTGGAGATACTGGAGGTTCGATTCGTCAACCTGCGGGATACAATCATATTTACGGTTTAAAACCAACTTACGGAAGAATTTCAAGATTTGGGCTTATGGCTTATGCATCTTCTACGGATTGCGTGGGACCATTAGCAAAATCCATTGAAGATATCCGAATTGTGTTGAATGTTATGAGTGGGAAAGATCCAAAAGATCAAACTTCAATCCCTTCAACAGCAATTAGTGAAGATGCGATTGCAACTTCTGCCGTAAAAACAATAGGTTATTTTAAAAATTTCATCGAAAGCGAAGCGATAGATGACCAAATAAAAGCTGATTTCTTAGCAAGTATTGAAAAGATAAAAGAAAAAGGAATTGAAGTAAAAGAATTGGATTTTTTCAAATCGGATATTTTAGTTTCAACTTATTACACGCTAGCAATGGCAGAAACGGCTTCTAATTTATCTCGTTTGGACGGAACTAATTACGGAAACCGTATTGAAGCAGAGAATTTAATTGAAACGTATGCAGTAACCCGTTCCGAAAATTTTTCAGAAGAAACCAAACGTAGAATTGTAGGGGGGAACCAAGTATTGTCACAAGGTTTTTCAGATGAAATCTATTTAAAAGGATTGACTTTAAGAGATCAAATTTCGGAGAATTTCAGTAAAGATTTCGAAGAAGTGGATATTATTTTGTCACCGGTTACACCAAGCACTCCTCCTAAAATTGGAGACAGTTTAAAAGATCCATTGGCGATGTATTTGTCTGATGCTTATACGGTTGGTTTTAGTTTAGGGCAATTACCAACATTAACGGTACCACAAGGAACAACTACTGGACTGCAAATTACGGCAGCAAAAAATAATGATGAATTAGTGATGCAATTTGCTAACTTCTTAAAAGATACAATATAATGGAATTGGAGCAATTAACAGCGGCCTTAAAAGCCCACGATTTAGAATTGGTAATTGGACTGGAAACTCACGTTCGATTGAATACCAAAACCAAGTTGTTTTGTTCTTGTCCAAATCAAGAAATAGAAACACCTAACGAAAATATATGTTCGGTTTGTACGGGACAAATGGGCGTTTTGCCTGCCTTAAATAAAGAAGCAATTACCAAAGCGATTTATTTTGGAAAAGCGGTGGATTCCTCGTTTAGTAATGAAGTAATATCTTGGGATAGAAAACATTACGAATATCCAGACAACCCAAAAAATATTCAAATAACGCAATTTCATAATCCAATAATTCCTGACGGACATGTTTCTTGTTACCGAAATGACGGTACGCAATTTACCGTAAATCTAACTCAGGTTCATATTGAAGAGGATGCCGCAAAGTTGATGCATGAAAAGAAGATTTCGTTAGTCGATTTCAATAAAGCAGGTGTGCCATTGATTGAAATTGTGACGGAACCTTGTATTAGAAATATAGAAGATGCTTCAACCTATGCGCAATACATTCAGCGTATTGTTCAAAATTTGGGGATTTCTGAAGCGAATTTAGAAAAAGGAGAATTTAAATCAGATGTTTCTGTGTCTTTACGCAAAAAACACAATTACGATTTAAACCCAAGAACGGAAATCAAAAACTTGAACTCGTTTAAGTTTATGGTGGAAGCTTTAAAAGAAGAAGTGGAGAAACAGTTCAATTATTATATTGAACATAAAGAGTTTCGTCCTGATCAAACTACGGTATTGTGGGATGCTGATTTAAAGCAAACCAAAGTAATGCGTAAAAAAGAATTTGAAGCGGATTATCGTTTTATTTCTGAGCCAGATTTGCCTTGTGTGAATATTAAAACAGAAATCGAAGCGATTAAAGTAGATACTAGTGCTTTACCTTATGCGGTTGAATCTATTTTGATTGGCGGTGGTGTTTTACCACAAGACGCTAAGTTTTTTACGGCAGATGGGTTACGTTCTAGAACATTTGTGACTTTAAATAACAAAATAAATGACCCTTCGTTTGTGGCTAAAACTTTGGCTAACAATGTAAAGGCGGAAGATTATGCTAAAATTCATAATATTGAGCATTTAGAAACAATCTTTGTGTTGTTTAAAGCAGAAAAAATCACGGCAGTTTTAGTTCAAAATGCAATTGCGGGTTATTTAAAAGATCAAAATTTTGATTACAATAAATACTTCGCAGACAACACTATTTCGGAAGATAAAATCCAAGATGTGATTGCTACCGTAATTTCTGAAAATGAAACGGTTGCCAATGATATAAAAAATGGAGACCAAGGAAAAGCAGGTATTTTAGTTGGTAAGGTTTTAGGTGTGATTGGAAAAGGGGCGAACGGTAAAGTGATTCGTCAAATTATTTTAGACAAATTAGGTGCTGCTGCCGTTTTAGAAAAGGAGCAAGCGGCTAAAAAGGTTTCGGCAGCAACTGTTGCAGAGCAAAAAGAAAGTCAAGAAGAAACGCTTCCTGAAATTCCTATTATCATAAAAGATACGTATAGAACGCACAAAATTTCACAATTATCAGAAGAAAACGTTGGGGAAGAAGTGCTATTGTCTGGCTGGGTAGCGAGTGTTCGTGACCACGGTGAGTTAATGTTTATCGATTTGCGTGATTCAAGTTATGAAATTTTTCAAATCCGTATCAGTAGAGAATCATTTCCTAATATTGATGAGTTAGTGAAATTAAAACCGGAATCGGTAATTGCGGTTAAAGGAATCGTTGTTGGCCGTAAGGAAGATGATTACAATGCAGGATTGCGTACCGGTAAAATTGAATTGGAAACTTCAGAATTAGAGATATTAAACTTGTCTAAAACATTGCCATTTGAAATTAAAAGAGCGGCAAAAACAAACGAAGCGATTCGTTTTCAATACAAGTTTTTAGATCATAGAAACGAAGAAGTAAGACGAGCTATTGTAAATCGTCATAAAGTAATTAAATTAATTCGTGACATTTTAGATACGGAAGAGTTCTTGGAAATTGAAACCCCAATTTTAAGTGCAGGAACCGATGAGGGAGCACGTGAATTTATTGTTCCTACCCGTAAACAAGCTGGTTTCTTTTATACGTTGCCACAAGCACCGCAACAGTTCAAACAAATGTTGATGGTAAGTGGTTACGAAAAATATTTTCAAATTGCACGTTGTTTTAGGGATGAGGATTCTCGTGGGGATCGTCAACCAGAATTTACGCAATTAGACATTGAAATGGCATATGCCAGTATGCAACAAATTATAGATTTAAACACCAAAATGTTTAATGAAATAGTGATTAAGATATATGGTAAAAAATGGATTTTACGTCCGTTTGAAGTGATTACCTATAAAGAAGCGATGGACTTCTACGGTTGTGATAGACCAGATTTACGTTATGGCTTAAAAATGCAAGATATTACAGATATTGTAAAAGATACCACTTTCCAAGTATTCAGTAAACCTATTGAAGAAGGTGGAATTGTAAAATGTATCAAAGTTTCGGCTGAAGAGCAAGGGAACAAACGTATGTCTAAAGGGCAAATTGAAACCCTTACCGCTATCGCGCAACAACACGGATTAGGTGGATTGGCTTATATTATTGTTAATGAAGCCGAATTACAATCGCCAATTATTAAGTTTTTAGGTGAAGAAATTGCGGCAGGAATTATAAAAGCTACTAATGCACAAGTGGGGGATATTGTATTCTTCTCAGCGGCAGATTACGCCACGGCAAACAAAGCTTTGGATGCGGTTCGTCAAGAAATGGGTAGAATGTTACACTTGATTAATCCAAAAGAATTGCGTCCGGCTTGGGTGGTTGATTTTCCAATGTTTGAAAAAACAGATGAAGGAAGATGGACATTTACACACAATCCGTTCTCTATGCCAGCTATTTATGATTTGCAAAAACATATGAATGGTACTGAGGAAGAAATTGGGTCAATTATCGCGCAACAATACGATATAATTTTAAACGGTTACGAAATTGGCGGAGGTTCTGTTCGTGCGCATAAATCAGAAATCTTGGAAGCAACATATAGAAATATGGGTTACAACAAAGAGGAAATGATGAAAAGTGTAGGGACGATGTACAAAGCCTTTCAATACGGCGCACCGCCACACGGAGGAATCGCTTGGGGAATTGATCGTTTAATGATGATTTTAGAGAAAAAAGCATCCATTAGAGAAGTGATGGCTTTCCCAAAAACAGGAACTAGTGAAGATTTATTATTTGGAGCACCTTCTCTTTTATCGGATAAAAAGGTAGAAGAAATGAATGTTCGAATTATTAGAAAATAGATCTTCAATTTTATAAATAATAAAAAGCGGATTTGTACTGAAGAGTATGAATCCGCTTTTTTATATAAACTGCTTTAGTTTTTAAGTTTAGGAACGGGGTTTGTTCAGTCCTCTGTCGTAAAGAACAATGCTTCCTGCAACTGATACATTTAAACTTTTTTCGGATTTGAATTTTACTAAAAAATGACATTTTTCAATTGCTTTTTTAGAAAGGCCATTGTCTTCTGCGCCTAATAAATAAACACAGCGTCTAGGATGCTCAAATGTTTCTAAATCTTCTGCTCTTTCATCTAATTCGACACCAACTAATCGAGCGCCTTTGGGTATGTTTTTAAAGAAATCTTCAAATGTTTCGTAATGGAAATAGGGGATTGACTTTACTGCATTATGAGTGTCGCAAGCTTGTTTAGCATATCTGTTTCCAATTGTAAAAATGTAACTTGCACCTAAGTTTTGGGCAGTTCTCCATAAGACGCCTAAGTTTTCAGGAGTTTTACCATTCTGTATTCCTATTCCGAAAAATTCGTTTATAAAATTGTCATTCATGGTGTAAAAATACGAACAGTTAGTAGTATTGTCAAGTTTTAATTCGCACAGAAAAAAATAAGTGTTTTTTAATGCGATAAATCAACAAAATGTTGATAACTTAAAAGGTTAAAAGTCGTTTTAGGTAGTGATATAAATTCTGTTTTTATATATTTGTTCGTTAGACAAAATTACATTTAGAATAAAAAATATGAGCGAAGAAATCAATAAGAACAATTATTCAGCAGATAGTATTCAGGCATTAGAAGGAATGGAGCACGTTAGAATGCGTCCATCCATGTATATTGGAGATGTGGGGGTTCGTGGACTACATCATTTGGTTTATGAAGTTGTAGATAACTCTATTGATGAGGCAATGGGAGGACATTGTGATACGATTGGTGTTGCGATTAATGAAGATGGTTCTGTAAGTGTCGAGGATAATGGGCGTGGTATTCCTGTAGGGATTCATAAAAAGGAAGGTGTTTCGGCTCTTGAGGTTGTAATGACTAAAATTGGTGCCGGAGGTAAATTTGATAAAGATTCGTATAAGGTTTCTGGTGGACTTCACGGTGTTGGGGTTTCTTGTGTGAATGCCTTGTCTTCACACTTAACCGCAACAGTTCATAGTAGTGACGGAAAAGTGTACGAACAAGAATATGAAAGAGGGAAAGCCCTTTATCCTGTTAGACAAATTGGAGAAACTACAAAAAGAGGAACGATTGTTACCTTTCATCCAGATCCAATCATTTTTACCCAAACAACTGAATTTTCATACGATACACTTTCGGCTCGTATGCGTGAATTGTCTTTCTTGAATAAAGGGATAACAATCACTTTTACGGATAGAAGAGAGAAGGATAAAGACGGTAATTTTATATCGGAGGTTTTTCATTCTGATGAAGGGCTAAAAGAATACATTCGTTATTTAGACGGAAACCGTGAGCCGATTATTGCCCATGTAATTTCCATGGATCATGAAAAAGGAGAAATTCCAGTTGAGGTGGCGTTGATATATAACACAAGCTACACTGAGAATATTTTTTCTTATGTAAATAATATTAATACACACGAAGGAGGAACTCACCTGCAAGGTTTTAGAACGGGTCTTACCAGATCATTGAAAAAATATGCAGATGCTTCCGGAATGTTAGATAAATTGAAGTTTGATATTTCAGGGGATGATTTCCGTGAAGGGTTGACAGCAATTATTTCGGTAAAAGTAGCCGAGCCACAGTTTGAGGGACAAACAAAAACTAAACTTGGAAACAGGGAAGTGGTTTCGCCGGTAAGTCAAGCGGTGAGTGAAATGATTGAAAATTATTTGGAGGAAAACCCAAATGATGCCCGAATCATTGTTCAAAAAGTTATTTTGGCAGCGCAAGCACGTCATGCGGCTAAAAAAGCGCGTGAAATGGTACAGCGCAAAACCGTAATGGGTGGCGGTGGATTACCAGGAAAATTGTCTGATTGTTCAGAACAGGATCCGGCAAAATGTGAAGTGTATCTTGTCGAGGGAGATTCGGCAGGTGGTACAGCAAAACAAGGTCGTGATAGAGCATTTCAGGCTATTTTACCATTGCGTGGTAAAATTTTGAACGTAGAAAAAGCGATGCATCATAAAGTTTTTGAAAATGAGGAGATTCGAAATATCTTTACTGCATTAGGTGTAACTATTGGGACAGAAGAAGATAGTAAGGCCTTAAATATTTCAAAACTAAGATATCATAAAGTAATCATCATGTGTGATGCCGATGTCGATGGAAGTCACATCTCTACGCTAATTTTAACTTTCTTCTTCCGTTTTATGAAGGAATTAATAGAGGAAGGGCACGTGTATATTGCTGCTCCGCCTTTGTATTTAGTTAAGAAAGGAAATAAAAAAGAATATGCATGGAATGATGTTCAACGTGATCAAGCCAATGAAAGAATGGGGGGTAGCGCAGCTATTCAACGTTATAAAGGTCTTGGGGAGATGAATGCGGAACAATTGTGGGAAACAACAATGGATCCTAATTTTAGAACGTTACGTCAGGTTACAATTGATAGTTTAGCGGAAGCAGATCGTGTTTTTTCTATGTTGATGGGTGATGAGGTTCCGCCAAGAAGAGAATTTATCGAGAAAAACGCAGTTTATGCAAATATTGATGCATAAAAATGGTTTTATCGGTGGTTATTTTGATCAATAAATTGTAGCTTAGCTGAATAACAATTATTGAAATTAACATATAACCGAATAAACTTTAAAGTATGAAAGTTACCATTGTAGGAGCAGGAAATGTAGGTGCAACCTGTGCAGACGTGATTTCTTATAGAGGAATTGCAAGTGAAGTAGTATTGTTGGATATTAGAGAAGGTTTTGCCGAAGGTAAGGCTTTGGATATTATGCAGTGTGCCACCAATACAGGATTTAATACCAAAGTAAAAGGAGTAACCAATGATTATTCTAAAACAGCAGGAAGTAATGTTGTTGTTGTTACCTCTGGGATTCCTAGGAAGCCAGGGATGACTCGTGAAGAATTAATCGGAATTAATGCCGGCATTGTAAAAAGTGTTGTCGAAAATGTTCTTAAGTATTCTCCTGAAGCAATAATCGTAATGGTTTCTAATCCGATGGATACCATGACTTATTTAGCATTGAAATCGACGGGATTACCAAAAAACAGAATAATTGGAATGGGAGGGGCTTTAGATAGCTCTCGTTTTAGAACTTATCTTTCTATGGCTTTGGATAAAGCACCAAATGATATTTCTGCAATGGTTATAGGTGGGCATGGTGATACGACTATGATTCCGTTAACACGATTGGCCTCTTATAATGGAATACCAATTTCGCAATTTTTATCTGAAGAGACATTGCAAAAAGTAGCTGCCGACACTATGGTTGGTGGAGCGACTCTTACAGGTCTTCTAGGTACATCGGCATGGTATGCACCTGGAGCTTCTGTGGCTTTTTTGGTGGATAGTATATTGAATGATCAAAAGAAAATGATTGCTTGTTCAGTATATATTGAAGGTGAATATGGTCAAAATGACATTTGTATCGGAGTGCCTTGTATTATTGGTAAAAATGGTGTTGAGGAGATACTTGAAATTGAGTTGAATGATAATGAAAAAGCGTTATTTGCAAAAAGTGCTGATGCTGTTCGTGCTATGAATGATGCTTTAAAATCAATATTAGTTTAATAGATTGGTCATATAAAAGATAAGACTGCACTTTTGCAGTCTTTTTTTTGAGATTATTTCATAAATAAATTGGTTAATCTTAACCAGAATTATATATTTGCTCGGTTTAAAAAACTAAGGGTTCAGTATTTTTATATTTTTAATACAAAAACATATCAAAACACCTTGAAAAAAAGATTAAAATAAATAAACAATAAAAAATAATTAATTTTTAGTAATAATGCAGAATAAAGGACTTATTAAATTTTTCGCAATTCTATTTGCATTGGTAAGTATTTACCAACTTTCTTTCACTTTTGTCGCAAGCAAAGTAAAAAATGATGCAAAATCTTTTGCTGATGGAAACTCTGAAAGAGAAGCAAAATATTTAGATTCTATCGGTAAAGAAAAAGTATTTAGTTTAGGGTTTACCGACTTTACTTTTAACGAAGTAAGCGATAAGCAAATCAACAAAGGTCTTGACTTAGAAGGTGGAATCAACGTGATTCTTCAGATTTCGGTTAAAGACATTTTGAAAGGATTGTCAAACAATTCAAAAAATCCAGTTTTTAATAAGTCATTGGCTGATGCAACTGCAAATTTAAAAGGGAACCAAACTTATATTGATGCCTTTTTTGAAGCATTCGAAGCAAACTCTAAGGGAACAGTAAAATTAGCCTCTCCTGATATTTTTGCAAACAGAAGTTTGCAGGGTGAAGGTGGAGTTGATTTTCAGATGACGGATGCACAAGTACAAAAGGTTATCAAAAGAAAAGTTGATGAATCTGTAGAAAGTGCTTTTGGAGTATTAAGAAAACGTATCGATAAATTTGGTGTAACTCAACCTAACATCCAAAAATTAGGAGAGTCTGGAAGAATTTTAGTAGAACTTCCGGGAGCTAAAGATGTGGACAGAATTAAAAAATTATTACAAAGTACCGCTCAATTAGAATTCTGGGAAACGTATAAAATTGAAGAAGTTGGTAACTTTTTAATGGCTGCCAATGAAGCTTTGAAGAAAACAGAAATTAGTAAAGTTGAGACTAAAGTAGTGGTTAAAGACTCTTTAAGCGCTTTATTGACTGATGCTAAAGATACGGCTGATACTAAAATAGGAAACAATCCTTTATTGGATAAAATAATTGCTCAAGGTGGTGGACCAGTTTTAGGTCTTTTCTCTCCAAAAGATACTGCGGTAGTTAATGGTTATTTGAAAAGAGCTGATATCAAAATTTTATTGCCTGCTGAACTGCGTTATGTGAAATTTGTTTGGGGTAAATTAACGTCACTTAAAGATGCTAAAGGAAAAGATATTGATGCAGTTGAATTATATGCATTAAGAGGAAATAGAGATAATGTTGCCGCTATGGGTGGTGGTGTTGTTACTGATGCTAAAGATTCGTTTGATCAATTAGGAAAACCTTCAGTTTCCATGCAGATGGACGGTCAAGGAGCTAAAGCTTGGGAAGAATTAACAGGTAGAGCTTATACTCAAAAAACAAACATCGCTATTGTTTTGGATGATGTGGTATATTCTGCACCTGGAGTATCTAGCGGACCAATATCTGGAGGTAGATCTGAAATCTCTGGATCTTTTGATGTGACAGAAACTAAAGATTTAGCTAACGTATTAAGAGCGGGTAAACTTCCGGCTGCTGCAGATATCGTTCAGTCAGAAGTGGTAGGGCCATCTTTAGGTCAAGAAGCAATTGATAATGGTACTACATCTGCAATTGTAGGGTTGCTTTTAGTTTCCCTTTGGATGTTAGTTTATTATGGTAGAGCTGGTTGGTATGCAAACATTGCATTGGCGGTAAACTTATTGTTCTTATTTGGAATTTTGGCTAGTTTAGGTGCTGTACTTACATTGCCTGGTATTGCTGGTATCGTATTAACAATGGGTACTGCAGTAGATGCTAACATCATTATATATGAAAGAGCTAAAGAAGAATTACGAGCTGGAAAATCGCTGGAAGAGGCTGTTGTTGCGTCTTACAGTTGGAAAGGGGCGATGCGTTCTATTGTGGATGCAAACGTTACCCACATATTAACTGGAGCTGTATTGTTTATATTTGGTTCTGGACCAATTAAAGGTTTTGCTACTACTTTATTGATTGGTATCATAACTTCGTTATTCACTTCTATTTTTATTGCTAGAATATTTATTGACAGAAGTTTGCTTAAAGGAAATCCATTATCATTCGTGACAAATTTTTCTAAAAACTTCTTTACTAATTTCCATTTTAATTTCTTGGGAATTAAAAAATGGACGTATATGTTCTCTGCTGTTGTTACGATAGTGAGTATCGTCTCTCTTTCTACAAATGGTTTAGATCAAGGTGTGGATTTTGTTGGAGGAAGAACTTTCCAAGTTCGTTTTGAAAAACCAATTGAAGCAGAACTGGTAAAAGGTGAATTGACTAAAGTTTTTGGTAGTGCTGAAGCTAAAGTTTTTGGTAATGATAATCAATTGAAGATTACCACTAAATATAAAGTAGCGGAACACGGTATTAAAGCCGATGAAGAAGTAAATAAATTATTGTTTGAAACCTTGAAGCAACATTATGCGGAAGGATTAACTTATGATAAATTTGTTAATGCATATGAAGGAAAAAAATACGGAATATTGCAAGCTTCAAAAGTAGGACCAACAGTTGCAGAGGATATTAAAACAAATGCTTACTGGGCGGTATTAGGAGCTATGGCAATTGTGTTCTTGTATTTAATGATTAGTTTTAGAAAATGGCAATATAGTTTAGGCGCGATTGCGGCTGTAGCTCATGATGTTATTTTTGTATTGGGAATTTACTCCTTATGTTATAAGTTCATGCCATTTGGAATGGAAATTGACCAACATTTTATCGCTGCAATTCTGACAGTTATTGGATATTCCATGAATGATACGGTGATTGTATTTGATAGAGTACGTGAATTTTTAGATGGAAAAACAAAAGGTTCTTTTGGAGAAATCGTTAATAATTCGATTAACTCAACCATGTCAAGAACCATTAATACTTCATTAACTATGATTGGAGTATTGTTGATTATGTTCATCTTTGGTGGTGAATCTATCAGAGGATTTATATTTGCAATGCTAGTTGGTATTGTGGTAGGAACCTATTCTTCTTTATTCATTGCTACTCCGGTATTAGTGGATACGATCTCTAGAGAAGATAAAAACTTGATTGAGAAAAAACATCAAGAAGCTGCTTAATATTATAAGTATTATAAATAAAAAAAAGGATTCCTCGAAAGTGGAATCCTTTTTTTTTGTGGTTGTATTTGTGGTATTGGATATTTGTGTTTTTGCTCTATTTGAAGTGTCGTATAGATGGATGGGTTTGTATTTAGAGACATTAAACAAGATTTTAATTTTATTCCAATTTCAAATTTTATATATTTACTGATAATTGAATAGGTCACTTGAGTTCAATTTTAAACCTACAAATAATGAAAAAAATCATCAAGTCATTCGCTTATCTTTTTTGTGTCATAATTTTATTTAATTCAAATAGTTATGCGAATAATAGTTTAAATTCTGTTGTGGATAACATTTTTTTTAAAAATGTAATTTCAAGTATGGTATTTGCCCCGCCTACTGTTACTACACCAATTTATTATTGTCAAAATAGTACAGCAGCGCCATTAACGGCAACACCATCTGATCCCTCTGCTGTTTTAAAATGGTATAATTCTCCAACAGGTGGTACACAATACGGATCGGCACCAACTCCTTCTACTGATTTTCCGGGAACTACTTCTTATTATGTAAGTGAAACTATAGGAGGCATTGAAAGTACCCGTACTAAAATTGATGTTAATGTTTTCGCTGATAATGGATCGAAGATTCTTCTTTTAAGATGTGATCCAACTCAAATAGCACCCGCAGATAAGGCTTCTTCCGTTTTTTTTGATTGGACGAATACTCCGGGTCTTCCTAATTTATACACTTATAGTTATTCTGTTGATGGAGCTCCTGAAATTTATGGAAATAAAAATGACGGGACAAATTTACAGGTGTTAGGTTTGTCTCCAGGTCAGTCTGTAACTATAAAAGTTTGGCATACCACATATCCTTGTGATCGTTCAGAGTTTACATGTAGTGTTCCTTGTGGCACATCAACGGTTACGCCAGATTTCCCTGCTATTGCTCCTCTATGTTATGGAACTTCAACAGTGCCTGTTTTAGGCCCAAAGTCTCCTAATAATATAGAAGGTACTTGGTCTCCGGCAACAGTAAGTAATACAATAAGTGAAATTTATGAGTTTACACCGGATCCTGTTTTGTTCCCTTGTGCGACCAAGCAAATGCTGAGTATTGATGTTATTCCATTAGCAACGCCAACATTTGGCACTGTGCCAACGACGGTTTGCCAAAATGCAACTCCGCCAACTTTACCATCGATCTCTTCAAATCCAACTCCTATAACGGGTACTTGGAATCCATCAACAGTTGATACATCTACTTTGGGGCCTTCTGATTATATTTTTACTCCAAGTTCGGGAGAATGTGTTGCAAGTGCAACTACTACGGTTACCATAACAGTCAATTCAAATGTAACACCAACTTTTACTCAAGTTCCACCAATTTGTTCAGGAACTGCGTTAGCGGCTTTGCCAACAACTTCTAACGAAGGAATAACGGGAGCATGGTCTCCCGCTGTAAACAATACGGCAACTACGACCTATACATTTACACCAACTACCGGACAATGTGCAAACACAACAACAATGACGATTTCGGTTACGCCAAATGTTACCCCAACCTTTACTGCGGTTGCTCCAATTTGTCCAGGTGACCCTTTAGCTCCTTTGCCTACAACATCCAATAATAATTATACGGGGACTTGGTCTCCAGCTTTGGATAATATGGTAACTACTACCTATACTTTTACGCCAGACGCTGGTCAGTGTGCTACCATTGCAAATTTAACCATAACCGTTAATCAATTAAATCCGCCCGTTTTTACCACTATACCAGCATCGGTTTGTGAAAATGATGTGCCTCCAATTTTGCCTTTCAATTCTTCAGATAATCCTTCGATAACAGGTACTTGGAGTCCGTCGACTGTTGACACTTCCGTTTTAGGGACCAGTGATTATGTCTTTACACCAGATCCTGGACAATGTGCCATCACGACTTCGGTATCAATTACCGTAAATCCATCGAATACACTGGTTGATTTTACCTGGACTGTTACAGAAGCTTTTTCTGAAAATCAAGTGATTACTATTACGGCTAGTGGAGTAGGGGATTATTTGTATCAGTTAGATGATGGTCCTTTTCAGGATAGTCCTGTTTTTGAACATGTTTCGGCGGGTTACCATTCGGTTACCGTTGAAGATGTAACAGGTTGTAGTGTTTCCTTAACCAAAAGTGATATTCTGGTTGTTGGTTATCCTAGGTTTTTTACGCCTAATAATGATGGCTACAATGATGATTGGAATATATTTACTTTAGAAAATCAAACGGGCTCTAGAATACGTATTTTTGACCGATACGGTAAGTTTTTGAAAGAGATTAGTCCAAATGGAACTGGTTGGAATGGTACCTATAATGGTCGTCCCTTGCCAGCAACCGATTATTGGTTTGTCGTTGACTATCCTGAGGATGGAATGGTTAAGCAATATAAATCCCATTTCACATTGAAAAGATAATATATTGTACAAAAAAAGGTCCCGCTGCAGCGGGACCTTTTTTGTATAATTAGAGAAATGATAAAAAATTATATTTTAACCGGTTTTTCAGCCGTGAACATAAAGTAAAGTCCAATTAATATAAAAGGAATACTTAACCATTGTCCGGTGGAAAATAGACCTAAGGAACTCTCAAATCCACCTTGACTTTCTTTTACATATTCTACTATAAATCGAATAGTCCATAAAAGAACAAGAAATAGACCAAATAAATAGCCTGATTTTTCTCTGGCTTCTGTTTTCCAATATAGGTAAAACAAAATGGCAAATACAAACATATAAGCGAAAGCTTCGTACAATTGTGCCGGATGTTTGGCTGGTACTTGGTTTAGTAAATTGGTAAATTGTGGATTGGTTGCGATGGCATTATAGGCTTCATTTGGGTCAGCTATTTGTGTTGCATTCACGGCATCTCTAGGACTGAAATAGTCTCTTATGAATTGTACTCCAAAAGAGGAATTTGTTTCTTTTCCAACAATCTCCGAATTGAAAAAATTTCCAAAACGTACAAAAATAGCACCACTGGCAACGGCTAACACTACTCTGTCCAAAATCCATAATATAGGTCTGTGCAGTACTTTTTTACTGTAAAAATACATGGCTATGATAATGGATATCGCTGCTCCGTGGCTTGCTAGTCCTTGGTAGCCCGTGAATTCAAATTTAGGGGTAAAACGGAACGGTAATATTATTTCAGATAAATGATTGCGGAAATATTCCCAATCATAAAAAAACACATGTCCTAATCGTGCACCAATTAATGTGGCTAAAACGGACCAAATAAATAAGGAATCTAGGTTTTCAATGGATTCGTTTTCTCTTTCATAAATGTTTTTCATGATGTACCAACCTAACCCAAATGCAATTACAAACATTAAGCTGTAAAATCGAATAACAAAAAATCCTAAATCAATACCTTGTGAAGGGTTCCAAACTATGTTTAAAGCGTGTATCATTATATTTTATTTGCTGTAAAAATACATTTTTTGTTTTAAGTACCAATTGTAAATTTATGTTAAGTCTTTCCAATTAGAACTATATGTTGAAGATTGAAAAAATACGTACTGAATTAAAATCAATGCTTGCATTTTTTATCGGGAACAGGGTCATAGCCTCTTTTTCCCCAAGGGTGACAACTTAAGATTCTTTTTAGCCCTAAAAAACCACCATAAAAGAAACCATGTTTTTGTAAAGCTTCTATCATATAAGAAGAACAGCTAGGTTCAAATCGACAAGCTGCCGGAGTAAAAGGAGAAATGGCGACTTGGTAAAAACGAACCAGCAACAAAAAAGGGAATATTATGATTTTTGATAACATTTCAATCTTATTTTTGTGGTTGTATTTTGAAAAAAAAACTGTCACATGTTAGGTTTTTAAAACTAAATTGTAAAGGTAGTGCCTTCTTTTCCGTCTTTCAGCTGAATCCCTAAAGTTAATAGTTGATCCCTAATTTGATCAGAAAGCGCAAAATTCTTATCGGCTCTGGCTTGCTTTCTCATTTCAATTAGCATATTGATGGTACCTTCTAGACGGTCATTTTCGCCATCAGCTGCTTTTTCATCTTCTAATCCCAAAACATCAAATACAAAAGCATTTATCAATTTTGAGAAAGTTTCTAAATCTTCAGTATTAAGTGTTTCTTTTTCGTCTTTCAATAAATTAATATAACGTACTCCTTCAAATAATTGAGCTATTAAAATGGGGGTGTTAAAATCATCATTCATGGCATCATAGCAAAGTTGTTTCCAAGATGTTATGTCTATAGAACTAGTGTTGCTTTGTTTGATGTCTTTTAAAGCAGTAATCGCCTCCATTAATCTTTTATAACCTTTTTCGGCGGCCACAATGGCGTCGTCAGAAAAATCAAGAATACTACGGTAATGTGCTTGAAGCATAAAAAAACGGGCAACTGAAGCAGGAAATGCTTTGCTTAAAATTGAATTGTCTCCAGTTAAGATTTCCCTTGGTAAAATATTGTTTCCCGTAGACTTGGCCATTTTCTTGCCGTTCAAGGTCAGCATATTGGCGTGCATCCAATAGTTAACGGGTGTTTGTCCGGTACAAGCTTCGTTTTGTGCAATTTCACATTCGTGATGCGGAAATTTTAAATCCATTCCTCCACCGTGAATGTCGAAATGGTTTCCAAGATATTTGGTACTCATCGCCGTACATTCCAAATGCCAACCCGGGAAACCATCGCTCCAAGGAGAGGGCCAACGCATGATGTGTTCTGGTTCTGCTTTTTTCCAAAGTGCAAAATCTTGTGGATTTCTTTTGTCCGATTGACCGTCCAAATCTCGGGTATTTGCCAACATATCCTCAATGTTTCGTCCGCTTAATATTCCATAATGGTGCGTTTCATTGAATTTGACAACATCAAAATATACCGAACCATTGGCTTCATAGCCAATTCCTTTTTCGATGATCTTTTTGATGATTTCAATTTGTTCAATAATATGTCCTGTAGCAGTCGGCTCAATACTAGGGGGTAAAAAGTTGAAAGCTTTCAATATGTCATGAAAATCTACCGTATAGCGTTGAACAACTTCCATCGGTTCCAGTTGTTCCAAACGAGCTTTCTTGGCGATTTTATCTTCTCCTTCATCACTGTCGTCAACGATATGTCCCACATCAGTGATGTTGCGAACATAACGAACTTTATAATTTAAATGCAATAAATACCTAAAAATCACGTCAAAAGACATGAATGTTCTCACGTTTCCTAAGTGAACATTGCTATAAACTGTTGGGCCACAAACATACATTCCAACATGTCCTTCGTTTATTGGTTTAAAAACTTCTTTTTCTCCTGATAGAGAATTGTATATTTTTAGTTCTTGTTTAGTATATAAAGGCATTTTAGTTTTTTTTGAAGCTATTCCTGCTGTCCGCTGTATTCCCGATTTACAAAACTACGGCTTAAAAAGCCTTGTTTTTCCATATCGGGAGATGCCGCTTCCATCAGGGCTAGGGATTGGGAAGAACTTGTTTTTTTAATTAAAATTTAGTTTCTAATTTGATGTAATCCAAAAATTCTCTGCGGGTTTGGGCATCTTTAAATTTTCCTCCAAATTCAGAAGTTACCGTGCTACTTTCAATATCGCTAATTCCTCTTGAATTTACACAAAGATGTTTCGCATCAATCACACAAGCCACATCTTCTGTTCCTAAAGCCACTTGCAATTCCTGAACAATTTGCATTGTCAAGCGTTCCTGTACTTGAGGTCTTTTAGCATAATATTCCACAATTCTATTCATTTTTGAAAGTCCAATTACAGTTCCATTGGAAATATAAGCCACATGTGCTCTTCCTATAATCGGTAATAGATGGTGTTCGCAAGTAGAGTAGACGATGATGTTTTTTTCGACCAACATTTCGCCATATTTGTAATTATTGTCAAATGTTGAAGCTTTTGGTTTTTTGTTTGGATTTAATCCTCCAAAAATTTCTTTTACAAACATTTTGGCCACCCGATTAGGTGTTCCTTTTAAACTATCGTCTGTCAAATCCATTCCTAATGTTTCAAGGATATTGTGGACATGTTTTTTTATTTTTTCGATTTTTTCATCATCACTAATGTCAAAAGCATCTTCTCGTAAAGGATTCTTGGCATTGGTACTAATGTGATTGTTTCCTATTTCGTCTTGAAATTCTTCGTTATTTATCATCAAAAAGGTACTGTTATATTGGGTATGTAAATTTAAGCGGTAAAGATAATTAATAAAAACTAAAGATTTTCTATCGATTATACTATTTAATAATGGCCTTATAGCGATGATTAATGATATGAAATTCTTTAATTTATTTGAAAAATAAAGGCAATAATACTGTAATTATTGCCTTTGTTTTTAGTGTAATGTTTTGATTTATATGATTCTATAAATGATTGATTGGTTATTCAATTTCAACCGTTTTTTTTAATCGCATCGAATTATAAACCGGAATTGCGTCTTTTAGAATGCGAACTGCACTGATTAAGTCTTCTTTTTTCAAAACGTAGGCGATTCGTACTTGGTCTAATCCCATCCCTGGAGTAGAATAAAAACCGGCAGCGGGAGCAACCATTACGGTCTCTCCATTCAAATTGTAACTTTCCAATAGCCATTGTGCAAAAGTATCTGTATTGTCAACGGGAAGTTGTGCAATGCAGTAAAAAGCAGCTTTAGGTTTGGTTACAATTACACCTTCTATTTTGTTTAATTCGGTAATTAAAGTGTCTCTTCGTTCTTTATATTCAGAAATGACTTCGTCAAAATAACTTTGAGGGGTATCAATTGCTGCTTCACAGGCAATTTGTTCAATGGTTGGCGGACACAAACGAGCTTGGGCAAATTTCATCGCTGCCTGGATAACTTGTCTGTTTTTGGTCACCATGCATCCAATTCGAGCACCACACATGCTGTAGCGTTTAGAAACGGAATCAATCATGATTACATTTTGCTCTAATCCTTCCAGATTCATTACAGAATAATGAATGTCGTTTTCATATATAAATTCTCGGTATACTTCATCGGCAATCAAGAATAAATCATGTCTTTTTGCCAATTCACCCAATTGAATAATTTCTGATTTAGAATATAAATAACCAGTCGGGTTATTAGGATTACATATCAGGATGGCTTTAGATTTAGGAGTAATCAATTTTTCAAATTCTTCTATGGAGGGCAAGGTGAAACCTCCTTCAAAAACAGAATTTACGGGAACTACAGTAGCGCCAGATTCTGCCGAGAAAGCACTGTAATTAGCGTAAAACGGTTCCGGGATAATGATTTCATCCCCTTGGTCCATGATGCTGCCTAAGGCAAATAAAAGAGCTTCAGATCCACCGGTGGTAATCATAATATCTTCAAAAGAAACTCTTACATCTTGATTAGTGTAAAATTGAGCCAATTTTTTTCTATAACTTTCATAACCTTCCGACGGACCGTATTCAATAATAGTTAAATCAATGT
This sequence comes from Flavobacterium sp., assembly GCA_023259675.1. GTDB lineage: Bacteria > Bacteroidota > Bacteroidia > Flavobacteriales > Flavobacteriaceae > Flavobacterium. The sequence goes on along the minus strand of JALRGT010000002.1, from coordinate 129,362 downwards.
TTTTAATGGCTTGAATGGCCACTTCAGGGCTTTTTATATCGGGTTGACCTATATTTAAATGGTATACTTTATGCCCCTTGTTCTTTGCCATTTCAGCAAAAGGAGCCAACTTTCGTATGGGTGATTCGGGCATTTGTCTGCCTCGGTTGGATATATTTGGCATGTTTAAATTATTGAGCTGCAAATTTGCAATTTTTTTTTCAAACTTGCTTTAAATGGCTGTTGTATTTGCTTTCAAAAACACATAATTGTATTGTATTTTTTGTTAAATTTATAAAAAGCTTGAACTGTGAAAAAAATAATCCTAATTTTTTTAGTATTTTTTTATGTAGTACCCTTATGGGCACAGGAAGGGTTTAGGTATGTCGGTAAGAGAAATAAACTTAGTTTTCCTTTTCAATTGATTAATAATTTGGTTTTTATTCCAATACAAGTCAATGGAGCCCAATTAACTTTTTTATTGGACTCCGGTGTTGAGCAAACTATTTTATTTGGTTTAGAGGAAACTAAGGATCTAAACCTCAAGAATGCAGAAAAAATTAGATTGATTGGTCTAGGAGGTAAAGATTTTTTTGAGGGATTACGGTCTACTGGTAATACGCTTTTAGTAAAAGAATTACTGTCCGAAAACCATTTGATATATATCGTCTTGGATCCCGAATTTAATTTGTCTTCTCTTATTGGAATTCCTGTAAATGGAATTATTGGCTATTCTTTTTTTAAAAATAATTTAGTCGAAATAAATTACGAAAAGGAAAAAGTCTTTGTCTATAAAGACAATGTGAAAAACAGAAAGAAAATAGAGAAAAAATATGTAAAAGTTCCCGTGACAATAGAAAAGGCAAAGCCTTATGTTGAAGGAGTTGTAATGTTAGATTCTGTTCCAATCCCCGTAAAATTAATGTTAGACAATGGAAATAGTGATGCAATTTGGCTTTTTCAAAATGTTAACAAACAAATAGTGGTTCCTGAAAAAAATTTCGACGATTATCTTGGGCAAGGGTTAAGTGGGGAAGTTGAAGGAAAGAAGGCTAGAATAGCTGAATTTTCAATTTCAAAATTTACATTCAAAAAGCCTATAGTTGCATTTCCGGATTCCCTTTCAATAAAGAACTTAACTCTAATTCCCGGTCGGGTGGGCTCTCTTGGTGGAGAAATTCTAAAAAGATTTTCGGTAATTTTTGATTATCCTAATAAAGCAATTTATTTAAGAAAAAACAGAGTATATAATGCTCCATTTAGTTACAATAAAAGTGGTATAGAAGTGCGTCATGTAGGAACGCAATGGGTAAATGAAAAGATTCAGCTTCAAACTGTTCCTTTGTTGGAAGGGGAAAAGAATACTGAAACAGATAAAAATAATGCTGAATTTAAATATGAATTTAAGCTAAAACCAGTCTATGAAATTTCAAACATCAGGAAGGATTCCCCAGCATTTAATAGCGGTTTGCAAGAAGGGGATATTATCATTTCCATAAATAATGATCCGGCTTTTAAATATTCATTGCAAGAAATTAATTTTTTATTGAAACAAGAAGAGGAAAAATGGATTGAATTGGAAATAGAAAGAAACAAGCAAAAATTAAAGTTCCGATTTCAATTGTTGAATATATTATAAAAAAAAGTGCCTTTTGAACAAAATCAAAAGGCACTTTTTAAATGAAAGTATTTTTAATTGGCTAAAACTTCTCCTTTTATTTTTAAAGGAATTCGGCCATTTTCATAATTTGTAGCATTAGATTCTACAGTAATAGTTTTTCGGATTGGACCAGGATTCATGTTGTATTTTACCTTGATTTCTCCTTTTTTTCCGGGTAAAATGGTGTCTTTTTGTTTAGAAAGAATAGTGCAACTCGATGTAGATTGAACAGAATAAATTATTAGAGGTTTGTCTCCAGTATTTGTAAAAATAAATTCTCTAATTCCATTATCTTTCATTTTAGATATTTTACCGTAATCAATTGTGTTGTTTTCTGCTTTGAATTCAATTTTGGCACCATTTTGTGCAAATCCAATACAGCTGAAAATCAGAATCGCTAAAAGTGTTAATGTCTTTCTCATTTGAATTTTTGTTTAAGTAAATATAGTTTCTTTTAAATAGAGCACAAATTTTTATTTCTCTTTTTATAGTCTGCTTAATTATTTACTTTTGTCCCCTATTTAAATTACAAAAATCAGACCAAACAAAAAGTTTGGTTTTTAACAGTTGCTTTTATGACAATTCCCGCACAATTTGATGCTAAGACGATAGAAAATAAATGGTACGCCTATTGGATGGAAAATAATTATTTTCATTCGGTTCCAGACCATAGAACACCATATACAATTGTAATTCCACCACCAAACGTTACTGGAGTCTTACATATGGGACATATGTTGAACAATACCATTCAGGATGTTTTAATTCGAAGAGCCCGTCTGAAAGGATTCAATGCTTGTTGGGTTCCGGGAACAGACCATGCTTCGATAGCCACTGAAGCGAAAGTAGTGGCCAAATTGAAAGCCGAAGGAATCAATAAAAATGATTTGTCCCGTGAAGAATTCTTGGCGCACGCTTGGGATTGGACAGAAAAATACGGAGGTGTAATTTTGGATCAGCTGAAACAATTAGGTGCATCTTGTGATTGGGAACGCACTAAATTCACTATGGATCCTGATATGTCTGCCTCTGTGATTCGTTCTTTTGTTGATTTGTATAATAAAGGATTGATTTATAGAGGGTACCGAATGGTAAACTGGGATCCCGAAGCCAAAACAACACTTTCTGATGAAGAAGTGATTTATGAAGAACAACAAGGGAAATTATTTTTCTTGAAATATAAAATAGAAGGTTCCGAGGAGTTTTTAACTGTTGCAACAACACGTCCTGAAACTATTTTTGGAGATACCGCTATTTGCATTAATCCTAATGATGAACGTTTTGCTCATTTGAAAGGAAAAAAAGCGATTGTGCCCATTTGTGGTCGTGTGATTCCAATTATCGAAGATGAATATGTAGATGTGGAGTTTGGTACAGGATGTTTAAAAGTGACCCCAGCCCATGATATGAACGATAAAACATTGGGTGAAAAACATAATTTGGAGATTATTGATATCTTCAATGAAGATGCCACTTTAAATAGTTTTGGATTGCATTACCAAGGGAAAGACCGTTTTGTCGTTCGTGACGAAATTGCAAAAGAGTTAGAAACAATTGGAGCTTTGGCAAAAACAGAAATCCACTTAAATAAAGTGGGAACTTCTGAAAGAACCAAAGCAGTTATTGAACCAAGGCTTTCTGATCAGTGGTTCTTGAAAATGGAAGATTTGGTAAAACCGGCTATCAAAGCAGTTTTAGTTGATGGAGAAATCAAATTGCATCCGAAACGTTTTGAGAATACTTATGCTCATTGGTTAAATAATATCCGAGATTGGAATATTTCTCGTCAATTGTGGTGGGGACAACAGATTCCAGCCTATTTCTACGGAGATGGAAAAGAGGATTTTGTAGTTGCTGAAAATATAGAAGATGCTTTAGAATTGGCAAAAGCCAAAACTTCTAACTTTTCACTTCTCATTTCTGACTTAAAACAAGACGCAGACGCGCTAGATACTTGGTTTTCATCTTGGTTATGGCCGATGTCAGTTTTTGGTGGAATTATGAATCCGGAAAACGAAGATTTTAAATATTATTATCCTACCAATGATTTGGTTACAGGTCCAGATATTTTGTTTTTCTGGGTGGCCAGAATGATTATTGCGGGTTATGAATATACAGGTAAAAAACCATTTACCAATGTATATTTAACTGGGTTGGTTCGAGACAAACAAAGACGTAAAATGTCTAAATCGTTAGGGAATTCTCCGGAACCATTAGAATTAATTGAGAGATTTGGTGCCGATGGAGTTCGTGTAGGATTGCTTTTAAGTGCTTCTGCCGGAAACGATATCATGTTTGACGAAGAGTTGTGTAACCAAGGAAAAGGCTTTTCAAATAAAATCTGGAATGCTTTCAAATTGATTAAGGGATGGGAAGTTTCGGAAACTATTCCGCAACCAGAATCTTCCAAAGTGGCGATAGAATGGTATGAAGCCAAATTGCAACAAACACTTTTAGAAATTGAAGATAATTTTGAGAAATACAGAATCTCAGATGCTTTAATGGCGATTTATAAATTGGTTTGGGATGATTTTTGTTCTTGGTTCCTAGAGATGATAAAACCGGGCTACCAACAGCCGATTGACAGCGTAACTTTTGCGAAAGCGATAGAAATGTTAGAAAATAATTTGAAATTATTACATCCGTTTATGCCTTTCTTGACAGAGGAAATTTGGCATATTCTTGCGCCTAGAACCAAAGAAGAAGCATTAATAGTATCGACTTGGCCAGAAATGAAGCCATTTAATGCGGATTTAATTGCCGATTTTGAAAATGCAATCGAAGTGATATCAGGAATACGAACCATTCGTAAAGACAAGAATATCCCATTTAAGGATGCAATTGATTTGAAAGCGATTAATAACGATAGTACATCGACTTATTTTGATTCGGTAATAACCAAACTGGGAAATATTACATCGCTGGAATATGTTTCAGATAAAGTGGATGGTGCTTTGTCTTTTAGAGTAAAATCGAATGAATATTTTATCCCGATTACCGGAAATATCAATGTTGAGGAAGAAATTGCAAAACTTACGGCCGAATTGGTTTATACCCAAGGATTCTTAAAATCGGTACAGGCTAAATTGTCTAACGAGAAGTTTGTGTCCGGTGCGCCAGAAAAAGTAATTGCGAATGAAAGGCAAAAAGAAGCGGATGCTTTGTCTAAAATTGAAACAATCGAGCACAGTTTAGCTGGATTGAAATAAGTTTTAGTCTATTTATAAAATTTAATATCCCATTTGCCAAGGCGAATGGGATATTTTTTATTCTATAAATTGGCTTTTATTTTTTGAATAACCGTTTCATATTCGGTATCGGATAAATAAGTTTTTTGTGGATTCATTTCAAAAACGCTGCCAAATCCGTAACCGTCCTTGTATTTGGGAACGATGTGCACATGCAAATGGGATAAGGTATCACTAAAGGCACCGTAGTTAATTTTATCAGGGTTAAAGGCTATTGCGATTGCTTTTCCAACTTTGGCTACATCTCTCATGAAGGCTGCGCTTTGCTCATCGTTTAATTCATATAACTCAACTCCATGATCTTTATAAACCACATTACAGCGTCCGGAATAGGATTGCTCTTTGAAAAGGAAAAGTTGTGATACTTCTAAGTCACCGATTTTTATCATTAATTGATGGAGCGTGTCATTGTTTTGACAATACAAACATTCTGAAGCAGGACTAGTCATATTTTTTTGAATTAATTTACTATTGATTCCAAAACTAACAAAAAAAATCCGTGTTGCCACGGATTTTCAAATATAGTACGTTGGTTTTTTAACCAAATAAGAATAAAAATAATAGTGGGAAAACCACTCCGGCTACTGCCAGTTTCCAACCTCTGTTTTTCCAGCTAAATTTACCGGCTTTGATCATAATAGTACCTGATATCGCGATTATGATTAAACTTAATGCAAAGATGTCAGAATAATAAATCCAGAAATTAGAAGTGCCTTTGTGTAATTTCATCATCTGACTGATGATTGGTGTTTTTATATAAGCGACAATTTCTCCCTTTCCGGTTTTAGTGTCAATTTCTACATCGTGGTTTTCAAAGGAAATTTTAAATTCCCCATTTCTGACCATTTGGCGTCTCATTTTATCTTCGATACCCAATTTTTTTCCTAATTCTTTGGCGAAATCCTCATCAATTTTACTTTCTTCAGGAAGGCTGACTTGAATAGCTTTAGTTTCTACCGTGTATTTTTCCGGATGCCATGATTGGCGATGGTTCATCATTAATCCCGAAGCGGCAAAGGAAACTATTAGGCCAATATAGAAATAGCCCAAATCGCGGTGCAAATTCCTGAAAGTTGTTTTATTCATTTTGATTTTAAAGTTTAATTTTTTTCTTTAGAATTAGAAATTTGCCAAAGGTTTAATTAGAATTTATATTTTAATGAAGTCAATACTTGACGTGGAGCTATTGGATTCACACTATAGTTTTCATGTACCGTGTATTCCAATGCGTTAGCAATATTTGATAATTTACATAGGACAGAAAATTTACCCCATTCGTAACCTGCCGATACGTCTACAGTGGTATAACCTCCTATTGGAATTTCACGATCTTGAATAGTAACATCGTATTCAACAGGATTGGTACCATCAATTTTTGTGTATACATATCGGTTGTTCCATCCAGCTACTCTTTTTCCAATATAATTTCCGATAGCTCCTATAGATAATCCTTTCAATGTTCCTGATGGTATTTTGTAGAAAAAGCTAAGGTTTGCTGTGTTTGCTGGAGTTCTAGCCAAACGGTCTCCTTCAATTAAACTGTTGTTTGTTCCTGATGTTTTTGTAATTCGAGTGTCGTTATAACTGTATCCAGCGTTGATATTTAGTCCTTCAATAGGTCTTGCAGTAATGTCAATTTCAATTCCTTTACTTTTTGTGCCTCCATTAAGTTCTTTGATATTCGTATCTGCATTTAGCGTAACTCCATCAGCAAGAAATTCAGCTGTTTGTGCTAAATTACTGTTGGTAATTTGATATACAGTAACATTAGTGCTTAAAAGACCTTTCCAGAAATCTTTTTTAATTCCTGCTTCATATTGGTCTATGATAGATGGTTTTATTATTTTTCCATCAACGGTAAATCCTGAGTTTGGCGTAAATGAATTGGAGTAACTGGCAAACAAAGCCATATCATTGTCGGGTTGGAATACTAAACCTAATTTTGGAGTAAAAGCCTGGTCAATACGATTTGGATCTTGTACGACTAGGTTGTCGTTATTTATTTCAGCTTCTTGCCATGACCAACGCAATCCTGCTAATGCTTTGAATTTTTTTGTAATCGAAATTAAATCTTGTGCATAAATACCAAAACTGTTGGTTTCTGTTTTTATGATTCTTGTAACAGTACCTTCGGGAATGGCTCCTCCTTGATTAAAGTTTTCAAAATCAAAAATATTTCCACTTCCGTAAGTAGAAGGTGAGAAGGCGAATCTGTAGGCTTGATTGAAAGAGTTTTCAAAATCAACACCGGTAAATAATTGGTGTTTTATACTTCCGGTTTTGAAACAACCTTGCAAGTTTATTTGTTCTCCAATAAGTTGTTCCAAATTTTTGTTTTGTCCAAGAGGTCGGCTCCAATCTCCATTTGCTGCAGGTTGAATACGCTCCGTTCCTTTAGAAGTTCTATCGTAATTTTGGAAAGATGTATTGAAATTTAATTTCCAATCTTTATTGAATTCGTGCTTAACTTGCCCAGAAACACTGGCTTGTCTGGTTTGTCCGTTTGACCAAGTTGCTCCTAAATACGTATTACGAGGTACATCTGCAATTTCTTTTCCAATGATTCCTGTTCCAAAATCGGGAGTCCAATTGTCATGTAAATAATCCCCTTGTAATACGATTTCTGTTTTATCACTTACTTTAAAAAGGAAAGATGGATTGATATAATAACGCTCTTTTTTAACTACGTCTCTAAAACTTTCTGAGTTTTCGTATGAACCGGTAAATCGGTAAGCGATGTAGTCATTCAAAGGACCATAGATGTCGATAGATGGTTTGTAGAAAGCATAACTACCTGCTTGCATGCTTATGGAACCTCCTTTTTCGAATAAAGGTTTTTTGGTAACCATATTTAAAATTCCACCCGGCGTAACGTTTCCGAACAAAAGTGCCGCACTTCCTTTTAATACTTCAACTTTCTCCAAAGAAGAAACTTCAGGAATAGAACCCCCACTGAAACGGAATCCGTTTTTAAACATATTGTTGGATGTCATATCGTATCCTCTAGACCAAAAGGATTCTTGAGCGCCACCACGGGCTGAACCTACATAAACACCATTTACATTTTTAATGACCTCACTCAAACGAATGGCTTGTTGTTGAGTTATAATTTCATTGTCTATAATCTGTAAGCTTTGCGGAATATCTATTGGCTTTAGTGATAAACCAGAAAGAACAGTTTCTTTCTTTTTATTAGTACTTCCTTTGAAAATGATTACGATTTCTTGTAAAGATTCTATGTTTTCACTTAATTGGAATTCTACGAATGTTACTTTATTTGGTGATACCTTAATTTCCTTGGATTGTTTTTTTATTCCAATTCCTTCAATTACCAAGGTGTGGGTTCCAACAGGAAAATTATCAAATCTAAAAGTTCCGTCATTATTTGTCTCACTTGTATAAGTACCTTTGGCCATTTTTATCAAAATTTCTTTCAATGGATAGCCATCTGCAGAAAGGATTTTTCCTTGAATGCTTCCTTTTTCTTGTGCTTTTACAAAAAGAGAAATAAATAATAATAGGGTTAAGATTCCGATTTGTTTTTTCATTTTATTTAGATTTATTTAAAATAACGGTGCAAATATATAATCACTTAGTGGTTTTTGCAAAACTTATTTAGATTAATTATCAATAATATTTTAACTTTTTTATAAGTATATGTATTACAGTATTTTACACCTTGTATTTATGTGGATTATTTTTTTAAGGTGTTATAATGGTTTTATTTTTTCGTCCCCACCAGATATAAAATCCGGTTATTGGAAGACTAGCAATTAGTAGACTGATCAAGAAAGCAAAAACCTTTCCTGCCAATCCAAAGATTCCTCCCGTATGAATATCATAATTCATTTTCATAAGTGAATCGGCAATTTTATCTTCCTTATTTCTTCCCCAAAGATGATTGACCTTTATTTCTTTTAAAGAATATTGATCAAAATAACGGTAATCTATTTTGCTATAGGTTTCTTTGTCAAAATTTGCATTTACCGCTATTGACGAACTATCAGTTTCAGGAGGATGTATTTCTATGGATTCCGCTTCGGGATATTCTTCAGTCATTTTATACCATATTGCATCCAACGGTTTTATGGGCGTGTTTTTTTGTTCGTTAAATGACTTTGAAAGTGGTTCCACATAAATTAATGATTTGTCCCCACCCAATACTTTGTAGTATGAAGAAGCAAACCATTGAAATCCCCATACTAATCCCGTAACAGCAAATAGGATAGCTATAAGCAGTACATAAAAACCGGTAATGTTGTGTAAATCATAGTTTTTTCTTTTCCATTTCATGCCTTTTTTCCATTTGAACCAAAAACGTTGTTTTACTGCATTTTTATTTTTAGGAAACCATAAGATAAATCCTGAAATGATAAGAAATAAGAAAATTAATGTGGCAGTGGCCACAACAACTTGTCCAATTTTTTCTGGAAGCCATAAATAATAGTGGCCGTCTAAAATGAAATGGAAAAATCCACTTTCATTATCTACCGTTTTCAAAACTTTTCCGGAATAGGGATTTAAATAAGTGGTGTAGTAATAGGTAGGTTCATAATGAAAAAATATGGCTTCAGTAGCATCGGTTTTTCCATTGTATTTTATGGCATGAATAGTTTTATCCGGTAGTTGTTTCTGAGCAATTTTAAGCAATTGAGCTGGAGGTAAAAAAGGGGATGGCTGTTCCGATACAAAGCGGTATTTTTGGGTTATATTTTGAATTTCGACCTGAAAAGCATACAGACAACCGGTAATGGCAATGATAAAAACTATTATTCCTGAGGACAATCCTAACCATAAATGGAGTACGCCGATTGTTTTTTTGAAACTCATTTTCATGTAATGTAAAAATTTTATTAACTCCGCTCATTTTAAGCGGAGTTAAAAGATTATAGATTGCAATTATTGAAATTTATAGGCTACAGTTATTCTTGCATTTGTACCCGCTTCTGCTTGCCAGTAGTACATGTCACTGTAGCTGTAATATCCTCCAGAGTACAAGTATTTGTTCAAGATGTTGTTGACTACCAGATTGACTGATACTTTGTTTTTTTGATAAGAAAGCCCTCCGTCTAATCGGAAATAATCAGGTAACATACCGGTATTGTCAGTTGAGATAAACCATGGCGCTCTTTTTACTTGGTATTGGTATCCCAATGAAAAGCCTACACCGTTTAATGTTCCGTTATCTATTTTGTAATTCAGCCAAGCGTTTTGAATGTGTCTTGTTGTTCCTGCAACTTGGTTTCCTACAAGCGATTCATCCGTATCTTTTGTTATTTTTCCTTCTGTAAAAGCATAGTTTACTATAAGATCTAAGTTTTTTAAAATTTCTCCTCTTAGGTCTAATTCAAAACCTTTTGTTTTTTGCTGGCCACTTTCTCTACTATATTGCATGGCTCCAGTTGAGTGCTCTGGATCTGCGGTAAGTACATTGTTTTTTGTAATTTGGTAAACGGAAACAACTGAATTCCATTTTCCGTTCAACCAGTCTCTTTTTAGTCCCAATTCTAAATTCCCTCCCGTTTCTGGATTAAAAGATTTTCCTTCCCAGTCTGTACCATAGTTTTCATTAAAGGATTGATCGTTTACAAAATAGACAGATGTGTTTTTATCAATAGAATAACTCAATCCTACTCTTGGTGTGAACTTGTTGTTTTTGGTACCTCCAGAATAGACATTATACGCTTTAAGTACTGTATATCTTCCTGCCAATGTCAATCGTAATTTGTTATCCAAGAAACCCAATTCGTCTTGGACATAAAATGCTTTGTAGTTGTTTTGGTATTTTACACCTCTTTCTTCCAAGCTTTTGCTTCTGTCAAAAGTAGGGGAGGCAGCCAGCGTACCATGTACCGGATTGTATATGTCTAAATCAGGCATAGTGAAATATTGTGCCCAGTCATGAAAAAAAGTTTTATCACTTAAGTCTATTCCTGATAATATTTTGTGTGTAACGACTCCTGTTTGAACTTTACCGTTTACATAGGCTTGTCCTACATAGATTTTCCCTAAAATATCCCAAATACCACCTCCTCTTTTAAGTATGGCATCATTTGTAGTGTCAAAACCGCTAGGCCATAAAGACATTCCTTCTTGTTGGTAATTTAAATAAGAGGTTTGCGTCGTAAATTTCCAGTTGTCGCTTATTTTATGATCTAATATGGCAAGAATATTTCTTTCGGTCATTTTTGTGGGATCTAAATTAGGTTCTGATGTAGAGAAACTTCTTGGTAAATCGGCATAACCTCTATGCGAAAAAGAATAATTGGCACCCACTGCATTTACTTTAGAGAATTGCTGCGTGTATTCAAGGGTTATGGCTGTTTTATCAGTTGGTAAATATTTAAGAACTGGGGCAAATGAGTATCGGTCATTGAAGTCGAAATCGCGGTAACTTCCTTTCTTTTCACCCATTACATTCATTCGGTACAATAACTTTCCGTTTTTGGTTAGTTTTCCGTCTACATCTAATGTCCCTCTGTACATATCAAAACTTCCTACAGTAAAACTTGCCTCTCCTTTTGTACGTCCGCTGGGTTTTTTGGTTACTACGTTATAAAAACCACTCGGATTTCCGTTTGCCAGCATGAATCCGGCAGGTCCTTTCACAAATTCAATACGTTCTACCATACTCATGTCCTCAGTAAGTGGACCCCAAGTGGAACTCATGTTCATTCCGTTTCTAAAAGCAGCTATCTGACTTCCTCTCATCGTTATGTTGGCATAGTTATCCCAATGTTCCACTCTTGTGGCTCCACTGACGTTACGGGTAACTCCTTCCAACATATTAAAAATTTGTTGGTCATTAATCAGTTTTCCGGTGATTACTTGTATGTTTTGTGGAATTTCAATAATTGGGGATTGCAAGCGAAGTGACGAAGATATTCTGTTGGTTTTAAAAGCACTTTTATTACTGAGGATCACAACTTGATTTAGTTCATTGTTTGATAAAGTAAGTTTTAAATTAGTTTCGGATGTTTCCGCTTCTTTTATAATTATTTCTTGCAATAAATCCGTATATCCAATTAGTGTGATGGTTAAAATTTGTATTCCGTATGGAATATTTTTTAATTCAAATTCACCATTATTATTGGCAATAGTAGTTCTATTCAGTGATTTTATAGAAATAGAAACACCTTCGGCTGGTTTACCATCCCTGGTTTGAACTGTTCCTTTTATATTCCCGGTATGGGATTGTTGTGCCAAAGCAGCAAAAGAAAAGAGTAGAATTGTTAGTTGTAAAACGTTCCTCATAATTGTTATTTAGATTTAATAAAAATAATGAGACAAATGTAGGATTTAATCTTTATTTAACAATATTTATTTAGAATAAATAAAAATTAAATTACACTGTTTTGATTTACTGTGTTTTATGTAATAAAAAAAACTCGCTTTTGTGGAGCGAGGCTGATTTTATATTGAAAAAAGGAATGGTTTATTTTAGTTTCTTCAGTAAATAATGTTCTGAGGAAGGGTTTCCCAGTTGTATTCCAGAAATATCAGTCGATAAACTGTCGGGTGCAATTAACTTATAATTGATTTTTTGAGGATAGTCGTATTTGGCGTTTTCTAAAACCAATTGAACTTCAGAATTTTCTATAGCAGGAAAAACAAACGGTTTGGTTTCATTTTGTCCGATGATAGTAGTACTGTAGGTCAGTTCTTCTCCTTTTTGTTGCAGAATAATAGTTTCAAAATGCAAGGTGTCTTTTTCTTTTATGAAATAGGAGTGTCCTTCAAAAGTACTGTCATTCACTTTTTTCCAAGTTTCCGAAAGTGTCCCGCTATTCGTTTTACTTTCCCATTTTCCCAATAACCAACTTGACGCTTTGATTTTCTCTTTTTCAGACAAATCCGAGTCGGAATTTTTACAGGAAAGTACGGTGAGTATCAGACACAAAAAAGTAATTTTATTCCACATATATTTTAAAATTGAGTTCGTTTTAATTTTCGTGCAATATTATGAAAAAGAATGATTACTTGATTTGATTTGAGGCCGAATTATTACTCTTAAAATTTCATCCGAAATTTGAAATATAACTCCCTCTTTTTCAATTTATTTTGCTGTTTTTTCCGCAGCTTTTTGGGCTTTTATCTTATCGGTAAAGTCTTTGTACATTTGTCTCCAGTTACGGCCATTACTGTTCAAATATTGTTCACATTTGGTTTTGTAAATTTCGAAAATAGCTGAAATTTGTTTCATGCTTTTATAATCAACTGCCTGTTCGCGTGCTTGTTTCAAATAGTTAAGGATCGTTTCTTTTTCCTGAGGAGTGATATTCGGAACAATAGCTTCGTACCCTTTCAGGGTAAATTGCACTTTTCCAATGGTGTATTTATCCAAGATACTTTCCACTTGTTCCTCAGTAAGGTCTTTGCGAAGACCATTCATCAAATTCTCATGAACGGTTTTAGGCATGGAGGACATGGCAATTATTTGTCGGTCCATTTCGCTCAGTTTTTCTCCTGTGGTAGGATTAATACCTGCAGGAACGATTGAACCAGGGTGTTCGTTGTTCCAGTCGCGAACCGTTTTTAAGTGTGTCGCTATCACAGAGTGGAGCTTTTGTTCTTTGGTAGCATCATTCAGGTTTAAGGAGTTCACCCATTCGGCAGCTTTCTTCTCTATTTCCTGATTCGCTTTTTCTTGTTTTTGCTCTGCTGTCAATTCCTTTTTTGGGGATTGTTGTTCGTTAGGCTCTACTTGTCCCAATACCGAATAGGAGCAGTTTAAAGTAAGTAATAATGAGGCAATAATTATGTTTTTCATGAATTATAATGTTGTTATAAACGATATTTCAGTACTATTCGGCACAACGTATGTATTTATGTGAACCGTCGCAGTTGGGCATCTTTTTGGATAAACCACAAATACAATCGTTAATCCCTTTTCCGTCAAGAATTCGCGGAATGTATTTTTCAATTCTGGTTTCCCGAGTTTTAGATTGTTTGGAAGCCGAAAAATAGAGATTATAAGCTCGTTGTCGTCCCGGTGTTAAGGCTTCAAAAGCTGATTTTAAGACAGGATTTTCAGCTAAAGTTTTTTGCAGTTCTGCTACCAATTCAAGTTCCGTATTACTTTTGAAATTGACTTTTAAGCCTGCTTTTTCTAGCTCGATGGCTTCATGTATATAGTTTTTCATGATGGGTTTTATTTTCAGAATTTCTTCCCAATCAGTAAACCGAATGAGTCGAACCGCCTGACTGTTTTCTCCCGGTTTACTCAGAATGCCATTGGCATCTTGTAACAAAGAGCCTTTGAGAAAGCTTATCGCACAGTATTCCTTAAAACTGCCTAAGAGCACAATGTTCTTTCCTTGAAAACTATAACAAGGAGTTCGCCACTTGAATTCTTCAGTTAGTCCGCAATCAAGTACAATAGTCCTTAATAGCGCAATCTCGGTTTGCCAATTTTTAAGGTTACCGATATAATCGTCAACTTTGGGATTCATTTAATTTGATTTTAAAAAACAGATTGTGGTTTTGCTTTTATAAAAGTACCAAAAAGCAAAGTTAAAAACGATTCTCAATACGTTTTTGTTCCACAAGATTTCGATTTCAAAAATTTCTTGTTTTGAATTATATCGAAAAGCACCACTAAAAAAGTATCTAACTATTTTTAGAAACTTTCTTTCAGAATCGCATAAACCAATTCTTTGGTAGGTTTTTGATTCTGTAGTTTCTCTCGAACCATTTCAAAAGACACTTTAAAATCACAGCCCAATTTATAGTTGCTGCAACCATAGGCGGTATTTCCTTTTAGCAACGAACCTTTTTGACATTTCGGACATTCTAAAGCATCCGATGTTGCTTTCTTTTCGGTTGATTGAATAGGAGAAGCTGTTTTCTTAGGTTCTAGTATAAGTTTGAAATTTTCATCGAACCGCAGCAAGCCTTCCACGGTTCCGGCATCGGTTTTGAAATCTTTCAAGTTTACCGTAGAACCTTTTTGAAGTAATCGCAGGTATTGGTTCTCCGATATTTTTTTGTCGGCAAAACTATAAGGCAATACAAAAGTGCAACCCGCCTTATAATCGGAACAGCCATAAGCCGATTTTCCTTTGAGGAGTGAGGCTTTTTTGCATTTCGGACAGGTTTCTGCCAGGATTCCGGCCGCTTTCTTTTTCTCGACTTTTGCTTCTTGTTTTTGAATACTTACGGCATGCGAAATATTGGCACGCGTACTTTCGCTACGTACTTCATAGACCAAGGCCTCAACCATGTGTTTCATATTGTTGATAAACGCACCGGCAGAAAAGGCTCCTTTTTCAATATCTTTCAACTGCTTTTCCCAAGAGCCGGTCAATTCAGCCGACTTTACCAATTCATTTTGAATCGTATCAATCAGTTGAATTCCAGTAGGTGTTGGCAAAACCTGCTTTTTATTTCTTACGATGTATTGGCGTTTAAAAAGTGTTTCAATAATATTAGCCCGTGTAGAGGGACGCCCAATACCATTTTCTTTCATCAGTTCGCGCAAATCTTCGTCGTCCACTTGTTTTCCTGCGGTTTCCATGGCACGCAATAAAGTCGCCTCTGTAAACTGATTGGGTGGTTTGGTTTCCTTTTCCAAGAACGAAGGTTGGTGTGGTCCTTTTTCGCCCAAAACAAAACTTGGCAATATATCAGCTTCTTTTTCTTTGGCATTCGGGTCTTCAAAAACTACTCGAAATCCTTTTTTAAGGATTTCTTTTCCGGTGGTTTTAAAAGCAACATCGGCCGCTTTTCCTATTACTGTTGTATTGGCTACCAAACAATCGTCATAAAACACCGCAATAAAACGCTTGGTAATAATATCATAAACTTGCTGTTGGTTGTATTGCAAGTTGGCTTGAATCCCCGTTGGAATTATCGCATGGTGATCCGTAACTTTTTTATCATTGAAAACTTTCGGTGATTTTTTTATCTTTTTTTCCAAAAGTGGCTGTGTCAACGCGGCATAATTGGTCAACTTTTGCAAAATACCAGGTACTTTTGGATAAATGTCATTGGGTAAAAAGGTAGTATCAACTCTGGGGTAGGTGACCACTTTTTGTTCGTACAAGGTTTGTGCAATTTTAAGCGTCTCCTCTGCCGAAAACCCAAACTTGGTATTGCAATACACTTGCAAACCGGTCAAATCAAAGAGTTTCGGTGCAAATTCATTTCCGTTCTTTTTTTCGATAGAAACAATTTCGAATTCACTTTCTTTGACTTTATTGGCCAAAAGTTCACCATCTTCTTTCTTCAAGAAACGTCCTTCCTCATAACTGAAAAGGGTGTCTCTGTATAAAGTTTGCAACTCCCAATAGGGTTGCGGTTTGAAATTCTCTATTTCCTTAAATCGGTCTACGACCATGGCTAAGGTTGGCGTTTGCACCCTTCCTATAGACAAAACTTGCTTGTATCCGCCATGTTTTACGGTGTACAATCGCGTCGCATTCATGCCCAGTAACCAGTCGCCAATGGCTCTGGAAAATCCGGCATAGTATAAGTTGTCGTAATTTGCAGATGGTTTCAAGTTTTCAAAACCTTCTTTGATAGCTTCAGTAGTCAGAGACGAAATCCATAAACGTTGTACCTCACCTTTGTAATGGGCTTCGTTCATGACCCAGCGCTGGATGAGTTCTCCTTCTTGCCCGGCATCCCCACAGTTAATGACCAACTCGGCTTTGTCAAATAAACTTTTTATGATTCTGAATTGCTTTTGAATCCCCGAATTCTCGACCACTTTGGTTTCAAATTTTTCGGGAAGCATCGGCAGGTTGTTCAAATCCCAACTTTTCCAGTGCGGTTTGTAATCGTTGGGTTCTTTCAAGGTACATAAATGCCCAAAAGTGTAGGTTACCGCATAGCCATTGCCTTCGTAATACCCATCGTGCTTGGTATTGGCTCCTAAAACGGATGCGATTTCGCGCGCTACACTTGGTTTTTCGGCAATACAGACCTTCATTTTTTCTTACTGATTTTGAAACCGCAAATTAGGAATTTAGAAATTGGTATTAAAAAGAAATCTTTAGGAGTTATGAACGGGTAACAGAGAAGCCATTTTGTAATAAATAACATCTTGACGGTTCTTGATGTGACAGATGTAATGATTTCAGTTCCTAAATTTGGTACAGTTTAATAAACTTAAAGAAACGTACCTGCTGACTGTTCTGCAAAGTTTTTTTAGTAGTGTTTAAATGATGTCTGGCCAGTTGTTTGGTAGTTCTCCGCTGAAACCCATTTCTGGAAGAGTATTGATAAGTTCCATTTCTTCTAAAGACAATTCAAAATCAAACAGATTGATGTTTTCTTGAATTCTTTTGGTCGATGTAGATTTTGGAATAACAATTACTTCGTGTTGAATAATCCACCTCAGGCAGACTTGAGAAACCGTTTTATTGTGTTTGTTGGAAATGGACTCCAATACTTTATTTCCAAATACTTTACCTCTCGCTAAAGGGGACCAAGACTCCACGGCAATGTTTTGTTTTTTACAATAGGCTACTAATTCCTGTTGCCAATAACCAGGATGAAATTCTATTTGATTAATGGATGGAATTACATTCGCTGTTTGAAACAATGCTTCCAAATGTTCTTGAAAAAAATTACTTACACCAATAGATTTGATTTTTCCTTCAGCTTGCAATTCCTCCATAGCTCGCCAGGTATCAGCATTGGCTTTTTGCCAATTATCATAATTTTTTGCGTTTGCTGGCCAATGTATTAAGTACAAATCGATATAGTCTACATCAAGTCTTTTTAGGGATTTTTCAAATTCTTTTTTAGTTGATTCATATCCTAAATTCTCACGCCATAATTTAGTGGTTAGGTATATCTCTTCTCTTGAAACACCACTGGCTTTGATTCCCTTTCCAACAGTTTCTTCATTCCCATAAAATGCTGCGGTATCAATTAGAGAATAGCCATTAGAAATTGCGGATCTAACGGATTCAATTCCTTCTTGTTCCGTGCATTTGTATGTTCCAAAGCCTACAGTTGGTATTTTAGTGCCATCATTTAAGATTATTTCTTTCATTTTTTTTTAGTTAATTTCTTAAATAGGGTTTGTTTTATCCAATATAGCTTTGTTCTCTGAGTGCTCTATTTTTGGATATTTTGATTTAGCATTTTTTTGTCTAAGCGAAAATACAATAAAAAACGGTATTTCAGTTGAATTTTCAGAGGAGTAGAGAGGTCTAATACTATGCTATTTGAAGTCTCCCGACCTAGTGTTTAATGCTGAATTTTGTTCCAACTCTAGCCATTTTTATTTCCCTAGTTTGTTACTTGTTCGAATAGTTGTGAAATAGGAAGCCTTTACCTTTGACAAAAATGATTTCTAATAATATGTTCTTAAATTGTTCTATATTTGAAGATTATAGCTTTTGGATTTAATAAAAAAGGTAGTTGCCTAAAACAGAAAATTCAAGCTACGTAAACCCAAAAGAATTCTTAATTAACCAATATCCATAAAAAACATGAAAATATTAAAAAACCAATTTCTTAATTATTTTGTACTAAGCTTTACGCTTGCACTATTTCTGGTATCTTGTTCAAAGCAAGAAAACAAATACGATGCGTCAAGAGGTTTAAAAACGGTAGCTGATTTTCCGATAGGAACAGCCATCCAGATTAAAAAGTTGCTTAATGATCCACAATTGAAGCAACTTGAAATAGAAAATTTCAATAGTATTACTTCTGACAGGGATATGAAAATGAACAGAATAACACCCTCTGAAGGAGTATATAATTGGGGAACAATTGATACTATTTTACAATTTGCACAAGAAAATAAGCAACGATTGTTTGGACATAATTTAATCTGGCATAGCTCTACTCCAGAATGGGTTGAAACCAAAGGCGCTAAAGACAGTGTTTGGTTAGCAAAATTCATGAAAGAGTACATTCAAACGTATGTGGGCAGATACAAAGGAAAAGTAGCCGCTTGGGATGTTGTAAACGAAGCGTTTGATACAGAAGGTGGAGAATACAGAAAAACATTTTGGTACACTAATTTGGGTAAAAGTTATATAGAAAAGGCTTTTGTGTATGCACATGAAATTGATCCAAAAGCAATTTTGTTTTACAATGATTTTAACATCGAAAGAGATTCGTTAAAATTAAATGCCGTACTTGATATGGTGAACGAATTTAAACAAAAAGGAGTGCCAATTTCTGGAATCGGGTTTCAAATGCATATTCGTATGGATACACCTGACGAAATTATCGAAAAATCACTGGAGAAAGCTGCAGCAACTGGTTTGCAGATACATTTGTCAGAAGTTGATATCATCTTCAATAAACACAACGATACTCAAAACGGAGGAGTTCAAATTTACCAAGAGCTAACCGATGAAATGAAAAAAGAGCAAGCCGAAAAATATAAAAACTTAGTGTTGATATACCGAAGAACGGTACCCAAAGCACAGCAATTTGGAATTACATTTTGGAACTTTAACGATAGAGATACATGGATCAATCCATTTTTTAATTTAAAAGATTGGCCAACAATTTTTGATGATAAATTAAGTCCAAAACCAGCCTATTTTGGCTTCAAAGAAGCATTGGAGCAAGAAATGAAATAACTACTTTAACCCTAAATTTTTGATTTAGGGTTTTTTTTGAGTTTTGTCTAGTCCTGAAATAGCGATATATAAAATAGTGTTATTGATGAAAATATTAATTTTGTAAAGCGAACTCAGAAACACTATCGATGTTTTTTAAATTACAAATTGTTCAAGAAAAAAAGCGAGTAGGGCATGTTGCTTTTTAGGAGCAGACGATTGGTGTTTTCAAGAATCTATCTTCCTGCTGTTCGCTGTATTCCCGATAAATAAAAACTACGGACGAAAAGCCTTGTTTTTCTAAATCGGGAGATGTCGCTTCCATCAGGGCTAAAGATTCCGTTTCATTTCCAGAAGAATAAAAGAAAAGGATTTAGTTTTTGTTTTCTTCTTGAATAATTAATTTTAAGGAATTGATATAGTCTGTGTCAAATTCAATGACTCTTATTTTTTTAGGTTTAAAACTCGTTTCTCCCTCAAATTTTCCTTCGGGACCTAAAAAATCCATGACCAACTCTTTGTCATTGATTTCGATGAGTTTACCAAGATAAACCGCTTTGTCTGACTTTTCCACAATCTGAAAAATTTCATATTTATGCGCCAAAAAATGGATAATGGATTCCAAATTAGTAAGCGGTATTATTTCTTCGGCACTAGTTTTTAAACCTTTTAATTTAATGACTCTTTCGGTAAATTCATGGTCTTTATCTTGAATAATCGATTTTACATTTTTGTTTTTCAAAATCGTAAAACCATCAATGATAAAATCAACGGGATTGTTTTTAAGCAAAATCCAATCTTCGGTCCAATCAATTAAAAAACCAGTAAAAATGTCTTTTTTATCTTCAAATTCAATTGTAATCAATTGACGTAAATATTTTTCCATCATGTTATGTAGCTTTCGTAGCCTAGGATTATTTGTTCTTTGTGGTATTTTTAATTTTTCAATTTAAGAATATTATTGGGAAATACAAAGTTTTTTATCATGCCAGAGTAAAGGCGAATTCGGAGGACTCCAAAGAGCCACCTTGATTTAAATTAAAACATTTTTCAAATCGTTGTATGGCATCGATACTCTATTCTATTATCTTACTGCAATGCTCCAGTCTTTTTTGAGATTAAATTTTCTTTTGCTTAATGAAACAATTATTGCTGGTGATGAAACTGCAGCTAATATTCCGGATAATACAAGAGAATCTTCTGCCGCTTTTTTTCCGTCAAAAATCCGGATAAATGGTGTAGCTATAATGAACATAATTGCAAATTTAGCAGTGTATTGAAATGGGTTTAACCATTTTTTGTTGTTGAGTAATTCTTTTTTAAATAGTTCAATATTTTCGATAGGAATTTCAGAGATATTCTTTTTATTGTTTTGAATGGATATACACAAATTGTCAAAGGCAATCAATTCTCCTCTTATTTTTTGTCCATCAACGGTAATTATTACAATTGAACTGTTTTTTTGGATGGTCACTACCTTATTAGATGTGTTATGAATCAGTACTAATTCTATTTCCTGGGCAAAAGCTGTCACGGAAATAAAAGAAATCATAAGAAACGCTATTGATAATTTAATTCCCATAATTTTAGATTTTGAGTATTATTCAATTTGTGCTAAGGTTCTTGTATTTGCCTCCATTATGTAAAATGTACTGACTTTGCGTAATTTAATAATGTCATAAAAAAAAACAGTAATGGTTTGTATTTAGTTTTATATCAATGGTTTAGTTAAAGATAGGGATAATTCGTTTTGTAAATACTACGATAGAAAACTTTTGAGAAGTATTGAATATTTTATAATGAATAGCATCTCGACTGCGCTCGATGTGACAGCCGTTATGGGTTATTTTAAAACGCTTTGTCAGGTCGAGCGCAGTCGAGACCCAAAAAGTTCGTATTATTTTGTTGGATTCATATCCCCAATCTTGTCTTCCCGACGCAGGAGGGAACTCCGTAAGGAAGCAAATTCTTTTGATTCAGTTGCTTTACAGAAAACCGTAAAACGTAGCTTTTTGCATTTTTTTAGCCCTGATAACTTCACTTGACTTTTGTTTTAGTTGGAGCTCAGTGAACTTCGTTTGTGGCGGCATCTCCCGATATAGAAAAACAAGGCTTTTTTAGCTATAGTTTTTATTATCGGGAATACAAGCGGATAGCAGGAAATAGCTCCTAATTATCAAACAATTATTCGCAATGATAATCTCAATTGAGAGCCTTGCAATCTGCAATCTTTTTTCGTAATTTTGCACACCGAACCGAATGACGATTTTTGATGAAAATAAAAAAACGTATTACGAGGTTACTTCTGCCCTTGGGCAAAAAATATAAACTAGAAGAATTAAAGGATTAAGTATATGTTAGATAGACTTCAAATAGTAAAACAACGTTTCGACGAGATTTCGGATTTAATCATCCAGCCGGATGTGATTTCGGATCAGAAGCGTTATGTGCAATTGAATCAAGAATATAAGAGTTTGAAAGCATTGGCCGAAAAAAGAGACGAATACGTTCTTTTGATGGCGAATATTGACGAAGCCAACGAAATAATTTCCGATGGAAGTGATGCGGATATGACCGAAATGGCCAAGATGCAACTCGATGAAGCGAAAGAAAGATTACCGGAACTGGAGGAAGAAATCAAATTCATGTTGATTCCGAAAGATCCTGAGGACGCGAAAAACGTAATGGTGGAGATTCGTGCCGGAACGGGTGGGGATGAAGCGAGTATTTTTGCGGGAGATTTGTTCCGTATGTACACTAAATACTGTGAAAGCCGAGGATGGAGAACGTCAGTAGTGGATATGAATGAAGGTACATCAGGTGGTTTCAAAGAGGTAATTTTTGAAGTTACTGGTGAAGATGTTTACGGTACGTTGAAGTTCGAAGCGGGAGTTCACCGTGTGCAACGTGTCCCTCAAACAGAAACGCAAGGTCGTGTGCATACTTCTGCAGCGACAGTTATGGTATTGCCGGAAGCAGAGGAATTTGACGTACAAATTGATATGAACGATGTACGTGTGGATTTCTTTTGTTCGTCAGGACCTGGTGGGCAATCGGTAAACACAACCAAATCAGCGGTTCGTTTGACACACATTCCAACAGGATTGGTGGCACAATGTCAGGATCAAAAATCACAACACAAGAATAAAGACAAAGCATTGGGCGTATTGCGTTCTCGTTTGTACGAACAAGAATTGGCCAAGAAAGAAGCGGAAGATGCTACGAAACGTACCTCTCAAGTAAGTTCTGGTGACCGTTCGGCTAAGATTCGTACTTATAACTATGCACAAGGTCGTGTAACCGATCACCGAATTGGATTGACCTTATACGATTTGGGAAATATCATGAATGGTGATATCCAAAAAATTGTGGACGAATTACAATTGGTGAACAATACCGAGAAACTGAAAGAAGCAAGCGAGATTTTCTAAGAGAAAACACGTTAGAATAAAAAGAAAAGATGTCATACTAAAATGAGTTTAGTATGGCATTTTTTTTTGGAATTAGGTTAAGGAATTGTTACTATAATATAAGAAAATATTTCTTAAAAATTCTTAAAATTGCGTTATAAAAAGTAGTATTTTTGCCGAAATTAAGAAAGGGATTTATAATATTTAAATTTAATTAACATGAAAAAAACGGTATTAGTAATTGCTTTTTTGGCAAGTTTGACTACTTCAAAGGCACAGTCTTATTTAGGGTATTACCACGATAATTATGCTGGTGTACAAGGAGTTTTATTTAATCCGGCATCTATAGTTGATTCCCGTTTTAAAACAGATGTTAATATACTGTCTATTAGTTCTTCAGTTAGTAACGATATGTATGGGGTGAAATTATCGGATGTTTTAAATGAAGGGTATGACTTTGATGCTCAGGCCAAAAAAACATTTACTCTTGCAAATAAAGTGAGTATGAATATGGATGTAATGGGACCCTCATTTATGTTCAATATTGCACCAAAACATTCTTTGGCTATTTTTACAAGAGCAAGATCTATTGTTAATGTGATTGATATTAATGGTAATGTAATTAACGAACTATCTAAAGACAATAAAAATAATTTTGATTACAGTCTGGACAGCCCTAATGGAGTTGGGAATTCATGGGGTGAGATGGGAATTTCGTATGCAGCCGTTTTATATCAAAGAGGGCAACACTTTTTGAAAGGTGGTGTTACCGCAAAATATTTGCAAGGAGTTGCTAACTATCATTTTCAGGGAGATAATTTACAATTGAAATATGTAGAAAATACATTGTTTCCAGAGCAGAGTGAATATACAAGTGCTGGTACGGCAATTTATGGGTCAAGTCAAGATTTTGCGACTAATTCAAAAATTGATACTGATTCCAAATCTAATGGTTTTGGTGTTGACTTAGGATTAGTTTACGAATGGAGACCTGATTATGATTCGTCCAGAGAAGATATTAATGATTTAAAGTACTTGAATAAGTATAAGATTCGTTTTGGATTGGCGCTTACTGATTTAGGTTCCATGAAATATGATAAGGGAATTCGTAACAACTATAATTTTAATAAAACGATTACTCAAGATGATTTTGATAATGCTGATAATTTTGATCAATTTTTAAAAGATAATTATAGCCCTACAGTTGTAAATGGTGCTGTAAAATCTTCATTGCCAACTGCTATTCACGCAGATGTTGATTGGAATATTCACAACAAGTTTTATGCAAACTTAAACGGGGATTTCACTGCTGTTTCTAAAGCAAAATTAAATCAAAGTAGTATTGCAAACCGTATCAGTTTGACCCCTCGTTATGAGTCAAGATGGTTTAGTGCTTATGTTCCTATTTCTTATATGGATGTTAGTAAACAAACTCAAGTAGGTTTTGGTTTACGTACGGGAGTGTTTTTTATTGGATCAGGTTCTGTCTTGTCGAATGTAATTTCAAGCAATTCAAGAGCTATAGATTTTCATTTAGGGTTTAAAGTTCCGGTATATCAAAAGAAAGCAAAAGATAAAGATGGGGATGGTGTTTTAGATAAAGAAGATGATTGTCCAGAGGTGGCCGGTCCAGTTGAAAATAAAGGTTGTCCATGGAAAGACACTGATGGAGATACTGTTTTAGACAAAGACGATAAATGTCCTTCTGTCGTTGGTCCAGTTGAAAACGAGGGTTGTCCATGGAAAGACACAGATGGAGATACCGTTTTAGATAAAGACGATAAATGTCCTACTGAAGCCGGATCTGTTGAAAACCAAGGTTGTCCATGGCTTGATTCAGATCAAGATAGTGTATTGGATAAAGATGATAAATGTCCAACTGTTGCCGGACCGGTTGAAAACCAAGGTTGTCCTTGGCCAGATACTGATGGAGATACTGTTTTGGACAAAGATGATAAATGTCCAACGGTAAAAGGAACTGTGGCAAATCAAGGTTGTCCGGAAGTAAGTGTGGAAGTAATCAAAAAATTAAATGATTATTCTAAATCGGTTTTGTTTAACTCAGGTAAAGCTACAATTAGACCAGAATCATACGTTAAATTGGATGAAATTGTAAAAGTGATGAACGAGTATAGTTCAGCAAATTTTAAATTAGAAGGTCATACGGATAGTACAGGTATTGCTGAGAAGAATCTTCAATTGTCTAAAGATAGAGCAGCAGCTGTTAAAGATTATTTAATTGCAAAAGGTATTAGTGCGAACAGACTTTCTTCGGAAGGATATGGTATCTCTAAACCAATTGCAAGTAATAAAACAGTGGAAGGTAGAGCTCAAAACCGTAGAGTTGAAATTATATTGGTTAATTAAATTTTAAAAACGCTTCTTAATGGAGTGTTTTTATTTCTATTATAATCGCTTTTGTTATTTTAAAATAACGAAAGCGATTATTTTTTATAAATTTGCAGCAAAATGGTAAATCTATCCATTTTATAAATTCTACATCATTCAAACTAATGACAACAGCACAACTAATTGACCAAATCAAAATAAAAAAATCATTTTTAGCGGTAGGACTAGATGTCGATTTAAATAAGATTCCGAAACATTTTTTAGATTTAGAAGATCCTATTTTTGAATTCAATAAAGCGATTATCGACGCTACCCATGATTTGTGTGTTTCCTATAAACCCAATACAGCTTTTTTTGAAGCTTACGGGATAAAAGGATGGATGTCATTGCAAAAAACCATTAATTATATCAACGAAAACTATCCGGATATTTTCACGATTGCCGATGCAAAACGCGGTGATATTGGCAATACGTCCTCTATGTATGCCAAAGCTTTTTTTGAAGATTTAAACTTTGACAGTGTGACTGTCGCTCCATATATGGGGAAAGATTCAGTGGAACCTTTTCTGGCTTTCGAAAATAAGCATACCATTATGTTGGCTTTAACGTCCAATGAAGGTGCATTTGATTTTCAGACGTTGAATGTTGAGGGAACCCGAGGTGAAGCTAAAGAATTGTACAAACAAGTTTTGGAAACCTCTAAAACATGGAAAAACAGTGAAAATCTAATGTATGTAGTTGGTGCTACCAAAGCGGAATATTTCACTGAAATCCGTAAAATTGTTCCCGACAGTTTTATTCTAGTTCCCGGAGTGGGAGCACAAGGAGGAAGTCTTTCGGAAGTTTGTAAATACGGTTTGAATGACAATGTTGGTTTATTGATCAATTCTTCCAGAGCCATAATTTATGCTTCAAATGGAACTGATTTTGCAGAAGCTGCCAGAGCTGAAGCTTTGAAAATGCAACAGGAAATGGAAACGATATTAAGTTTAAAGTTTAAAGTTTAAAGTTTTTTGGATTGTGTAAAAAAATATTCAACTTAATTTTCATAATTTCTAAATGGTAAAAAAACCTTGTGTACTTTGCGTAAAACTTTGCGCACTTTGCGGTTAAACTTTATAAAACTTGAAACCAATCCAATTAATTGATCAACTCGGAACTCTTCATACTTTTGAAACTGCACCACAACGCATTGTTTCATTAGTGCCTTCCCAAACCGAATTATTATATGATTTAGGTTTAGAAGACCAAATTGTGGGGATTACGAAGTTTTGTGTGCATCCCCATCATTTAAAATCAACGAAAACAGTTGTCGGAGGAACCAAGGAAGTACATTTGGATAAAATCCGAGAACTGAATCCTGATATTATCATTTGCAATAAAGAGGAAAATACCCAAGTCATGGTGGCCGAAATGAGTGAAATTTGTCCGGTTTGGGTTACCGATATTTATACCATTGAAGATAATTTCAAGATGATAGTCGATTTTGGACAACTCTTTAGTTGCAATGAATTGGCTCACAAATGGATAGACAAACTGACCATTGCTTGGAGCGATTTCGATGAATTTATAAAAGATAAACCCATTCAAAAAGCAGCTTATTTTATTTGGCGAAAGCCTTATATGGTTGTCGGTTCCAATAATTTTATCAATGAATTATTAAATCGGAATCACTTATATAATGTTTATGGTACTGATTCTGGACGTTACCCGGTAATTGAATTGGAAGAAATGGCAGGCAAGAATCCCGAAATTATTTTACTTTCGTCCGAGCCGTATCCGTTTAAGGAGAAACATGCACTTGAAATAAAGCAATTCATTCCCAATGCCAAAATAGTTTTGGTAGACGGAGAAATGTTCTCATGGTATGGAACGAGATTACTTAAAGCATTTGGTTACTTTAAAGAATGGCATCAAAATTTATGATTCAGATTCTTCAAGTACCAATTCTTCTTTTGTATCGGTAATTTTGGTTGTGTTTTTTTCTAGGTTGAAATTTAATTCAGAGAGTATTTGATATTCCTCCTGCAGTTTTTCTATTTCACTTTTCTCTTTCAATAATCCTTCCATGTGGTGTAATTTTTGGCAAATTTACATTTAAGTAAGATTAAATTAATATTAAATTTTGTTAAAATTTATTTTTCCGAATTTAGGCTTTACTTTTGAAAGAAAAAAAACAGTGATTAATTATACCGTTTACGAGAACAATAAAAGTGCCGAATGGGTAACGTTTGTGCATGGTGCAGGAGGTAGCTCGGCTATTTGGTTCAAGCAAATTCGCGATTTCCAGAATCACTATAATATACTTTTGTTGGATTTACGGGGTCACGGAGAGTCGAAAAAATCCTACACCAAAAAATACACTTTTTCAGGACTGGCAGATGATATTTATGAAGTTTTGGACTTTCTTAGCATAAATAAATCTCATTTTGTGGGGATTTCATTGGGGACTATTTTAATCAGGCAATTGGCCGAGACGTATCCGGATCGGGTACAAAGTATGGTGCTTGGTGGAGCCATTCTTAAAATGAATTTTCGCGCACAGGTTTTAATGTGTTTGGGAACTATTTTTAAACAAGTATTGCCCTATATGCTCTTGTATCGATTTTTTGCATTTGTTATTTTACCCAAAAGAAAGCATAAAATACCCCGACAACTTTTTATAAATGAAGCGAAGAAAGTGTATCAAAAAGAATTTGTCAAATGGTTTAAACTGACAAAAGAGATTAATCCAGTTCTCAGTCGGTTTCGAAAAGTGGAATTAAACATACCTACACTGTATATTATGGGCGATGAAGATTATATGTTTTTACCTTCGGTCAAAGAAGTGTCGGATCTTCATTTTAAATCCTCCGTATTGGTTGTAATTGATAACTGTGGTCATGTGGTCAATATCGAAAAGGCTACTGTTTTTAATGAAAAAGCATTGTATTTTCTTAATAATATGCAATAAAAAATGCCGACAAAATAAATTGTCGGCATTTCTATAACTAACCAAAACCAAATAATAAATAACCACTTTATTACTCTACAAAGATCATTCAAACTTAGAAATTTGGCTGTTAAGTTTTTGTTATTACTTTGTTGTATATAAGTTAAGTTTTTTAACTTTAAGGAAGGTTTTGAAATTGAGTTTTTATGATATTGAAATTCAGTTGTATATGTGTTTTTTTTCTTCCCCCTTATCGGAAATTAGATATATTTAAGTTTATGTCGGTCTGAATATAAAAACTATCAATTTTTCTAATAGTTTTTTAATGTACAGTATTTCTACAAATTAATTAAATCCTTTAATTATGAAAACACATAAAAAATTGACAACAGCATCCGGTCGACCCTATGTTGAAAATGAAAATTCACAATCCGTAGGTTTTCGTGGACCCTTATTATTGCAAGATTATATACTTCACGAAAAAATGGCTCATTTTAATAGAGAACGAATTCCGGAGCGAGTAGTTCATGCCAAAGGGTCGGGTGCATTTGGAACTTTTACCGTAACTCACGATATCACCAAATATACCAAAGCTAAAATTTTTTCCGAAATAGGAAAAGAAACCAAATTGTTAATGCGGTTTTCAACGGTTGGAGGAGAGAAAGGTTCTGCCGATACGGAACGCGATCCAAGAGGATTTGCCATGAAATTTTATACCGAAGACGGCAATTGGGATTTAGTGGGAAACAATACCCCCGTTTTCTTTATTAAAGACCCCAAAAAATTTGGTGATTTTATCCACACCCAAAAAAGAGATCCCCACACCAATTTAAAATCTCCAACGATGATGTGGGATTATTGGTCGTTGAATCCAGAAAGTACACACCAGGTTTTCATATTGATGTCAGACAGGGGAACGCCTTATGGTTACCGACACATGAACGGTTACGGCAGTCATACTTATTCGATGTTGAATGAAGCCAACGAACGTTTTTATGTGAAATTCCATTTCAAAACGTCTCAGGGCATAAAAAATTTCACCAATGAGGAAGCGGCACAAATGAAAGCAACCGATATGGATTTTGCTCAACGGGATTTGTTCGATAATATTGAAGCGGGTAATTTTCCAAAATGGGACATGAAAATTCAAGTGATGTCCGAGGAAGAAGCCAATAGTCAGGATTATTATATCAATCCGTTTGATTTGACCAAAGTTTGGCCTCATGGCGATTATCCGTTATTGGATGTAGGTGTTTTAGAATTGAATCAAAATCCACATAATTATTTTCAAGATATAGAACAGGCGGCTTTTGCACCTGCCCATATTGTGGACGGTATTGGATTTTCGCCGGACAAAATGTTACAAGGTCGTATATTGTCCTATCCTGATGCCCAACGATATCGTTTGGGCGTTAATTATGAACAGATTCCGGTAAACAGATGTCCTTTTGGAGCCAATAATTACCAACGTGACGGACAAATGCGCATGGATGGCAACGGAAGTGAAAATCCCAATTATTTTCCAAATAGCTTTGACGATATCGAAGTCGATATGAAATACAAAGAACCACCTTTACCGATAAACAGTCATTATGCCGATTGGTATGACCGGAATTGTGAAGGAGAAAATGACCATTTTACCCAACCGGGAAATTTGTTTAAAATAATGTCATTAGAGCAACAGCTCAATACGGTCAATAATATCATCTCTGCAATGTCAGGTATTGAAGGACCTAAAAAAGGGGAAATTATCAACAGGCAGTTGTCGCATTGGTATAGAGTTGATGGTCGCCTAGGTGCTGCCGTAGCGGATGGTTTAGGGGTAGATGTAGATTTGATAGAACGATAGGATGGCTTGAACTTGACAATATGAAAATTCTCCAACTGGAATTGTTAACGGATGATATCAATGAAACCGAGTGGTTTTACACCAATGTCATCGGATTGCGGATGATTTGTAAAGACCGTTCCGGTATTGCATTTGCAACAGGAACAACAAAATTGGTATTTAAAGTTTCAAAGCATGTCAAACCAATATATCATTTTGCATTTAATATTCCCAAGAATAAGCTGTTGGAAGCTTTTGATTGGATAGAAAGGAATACAAAGGTTTTAGAGGTAATTCCTCCCGATAAAATTGCTGACTTTTACACCTGGAATGCCAAGTCTTTCTATTTCTATGATAGTAATGGGAATGTTCTGGAATTCATTGCCCGATTTGATTTGGATAACGCATCCGATAAATCTTTCGATGGCACTGCTGTTTTGTCCATTAGTGAAATTGGTTTTGTCACTAAAAATGTTTTTCAACTTTGCGAGGAATTGGTTGAAAAATACGAACTGCCCGTTTTTTCAAAACAAC
Organism: Flavobacterium sp.; assembly: GCA_023259675.1. Taxonomy (GTDB): domain Bacteria; phylum Bacteroidota; class Bacteroidia; order Flavobacteriales; family Flavobacteriaceae; genus Flavobacterium. The sequence continues at coordinate 98,891 of JALRGT010000002.1, read as the reverse complement.
CCAAGATGGAGAAATTCATCGTTTTAGGAACCGATACCGGACTTTTTGTTTTGGTTAAAGAAAATAAATTTTGGTATCCCACAAACAAAAAAGCAAAACCTTTTTGGACGAAAGTGCTATTTGAGGTCAAAGGAAAAATCAGGGAAATTGAAATTTCAGGTTAAAAAAAAGCCCACAGGATTGCGGGCGTTTTTTATGATATAGGTTCTCGAAATTAAATTTTATGAAAAAACAACCGTCTTATTGTTGTAAACCATCGTTTTTCTTTCGGCATGTAATTTAATGGCTCTGGCCAAAACCATACGCTCCAAATCGCGTCCTTTCATGATAAAATCTTCAATAGAATGGCTGTGGGACACTCGGGCGATATCTTGCTCGATAATTGGTCCTTCGTCTAATCCTTCGGTTACATAATGACTGGTGGCCCCAATAATTTTAACGCCACGTTTAAAGGCAGAATGATACGGTTTGGCTCCCGGAAAAGCCGGAAGAAACGAATGATGAATATTGATAATCTTGTTTTGGTACAAGGCAATCAAATTAGGTGGGATGATTTGCATATAACGAGCCAATACAATAAAATCAATTCGATACTCTTTCAATAAATCAATTTGTTGAATTTCACCCACTTCCTTAATTTCTTTGGTGAAGGGAACATAATGAAACGGAATCGAAAAACGGTCGGCAACGGTTCTTAAATCCTCATGGTTACTCACAATCAACGGAATTTCCAATGGTAATTCCCCGGCACTGTAACGACCTAAAATGTCATACAGACAATGATCGTATTTAGAAACAAACAAAGCCATTCTCGGTTTGTATTCTTGGGTATATATTTGCCAAGACATCTTAAAAGGATTGGCTAATTTGTTTCTGAAATCGACTTTAATGGCCTCTAAATCCCAATTATTGGCACTAAACTCGCACTCTAAACGCATGAAAAAAACATTTTCATCCGCATCGACATGTTGGTCCAAGTAAATAATATTTCCGTCAATAGAAGCGATGTAATGAGTCACAGATGATATAATCGCTTTTTGATCTTCACAATGTATTAGTATGGTAATCTTCTGCATTTTATTTTATTTAGGAGCTTTTTCCCGCTGTTCGCTATATTCCCGATAAAAAAACTACGGCTGCAAAAGCCTTGTTTTTCCATATCGGGAGATGCCGCTTCCATCGGGGCTAGGGCATTTTACACCTCAAAAAGGATTGTCAAATCTAATTTTAATTTTTCTGTAAAAAAAATGGAATTTCACTATTTTTCACAACAAAATAGTACATCCGAAATAATGAACTTCAATACAATAAATAAGCTGAAATCGATTTATTTAACGTCTTGTAAAGCAAACACTTTTTGTAAAAGAGTGGAGGTTCTGGAGCTCAAATTGGTTCTGATGTTTTTTTCTTCCACGGCAACCATTTTAAATACACCGTTCATGGCTTGGTTGGTAACATAATCGTTCAAATCAGGATTCACTTTTCTGACCAAGGGAATGCTATTGTATTTGTTGATGATATTCGTCCAAACTTTGTCGGCTCCCACTTTGCTGAAAGAATTTTGTATTACGGGATTGAATTTTCCGTATAAAGCGGTCGAAGTACTGCTTTGCAAATAACTGGTTGCAGCAGATTGATTTCCGAGTAAGATTCCTTTGGCATCGGTAATGGACATGTTTTTAATGGCATCCACAAAAATCGGTGTAGCTTCTTTTACGGCATCTTCGGCAGCACGATTCAACATTTTGATGCCTTCATCGGCCATCGATCCCAATCCGATACGTCTCAAACCAGCATCTACTTTTTGTAATTCTTCCGGAAGTAAAATTTTTACGGCTTCGTTTTTATAAAATCCATCTACAGCAGTCAATTTAGAGACTTGTTTGGTAATCCCGTTGTTTAAAGCTTCTTTTAAACCTCCCGAAATATCCAATGTAGAATTTGGATTTTGTGGCAATTGTGCCATAATTTGTTGCATTTCTGCACAACCGAATAGTGAAAACACACTCAATACTATTAAAATCTTTTTCATAATGTTCTTTATTTATACGTTTCAAAAATACTATTAATATTAAAGAATCAACTACTCTGAGGCGTAGATTTCTAATTAATAATTGAATGAAGCAGCGAAGATTGTTTCGATACTAGACTAAGTGATATGGGAACCATTGCTCCGTTTTTAAACAAAACAATCTATTTTGGTTTTTTATAGGGTCAAAAAAATAGCTCTAATGATCTGTTTCGAGAATTTTTAAGCATTTGGTAATCATGGAATAGTGGTTTAAAATTTGTAAATTGTAGTACAAAATTATTTCCGTAATGAAATCACAAATGCCTTATATCCCCCAAAATAAAGTTAGGATAGTGACTGCCGCTGCCCTTTTTGACGGACATGATGCGGCGATCAATATTATGCGAAGAATTATTCAGGCCACCGGCGTTGAAGTGATTCATTTGGGGCATGATCGCAGTGTCGAAGAAGTAGTGAATACCGCCATTCAAGAAGATGTCAATGCCATTGCGATAACCTCATATCAAGGGGGACACATGGAGTATTTTAAATACATGCATGATTTGCTGCAGCAAAAAGGAGCCGGACACATTAAAATATTTGGAGGCGGCGGCGGCGTAATTTTACCCTCAGAAATTAAAGTATTGCAGGATTACGGAATTACCCGAATTTATTCTCCCGATGACGGTCGTGAAATGGGATTGCAAGGGATGATTAATGATTTGGTGGAAAAATCCTCCCCCAACCCCTCCGAAGGAGGGGAGCCGGCTACAGATATGGATGCAACAACTTTATTTGAGTTAGGAAAAGAGGGTGTTTCAGAAAGTTTAAAAAATAAAAATCAAAACACAATTGCCAGATTAATTTCTCTTGCAGAAAATAATCCTGAAGATTTCTACAAAGTTTTTACAGCTCCCCTTTCGGGGGCGGGGGGGGATACTCCGGTACTTGGAGTTACCGGAACGGGAGGTGCGGGGAAATCGTCTTTGGTAGATGAATTTGTGCGTCGGTTTTTGGTCGATTTTCCGGAAAAGACAATCGGAATACTGTCTGTTGATCCTTCCAAACGGAAAACGGGAGGCGCTCTTCTGGGGGACAGAATTCGGATGAATGCCATTAATACTCCCAGAGTTTACATGCGTTCGATGGCTACACGTCAATCCAATTTGGCTTTATCCAAACACATTGGCGATGCTATCCAAATCTTAAAGGCGGCACAATATGATTTAATTATTTTAGAATCTTCGGGCATTGGTCAGTCAGATACAGAAATTATTGATTATTCGGATGTTTCATTGTATGTGATGACACCGGAATTTGGTGCTCCAACCCAACTGGAAAAAATCGATATGTTAGATTTTGCCGATTTGGTGGCACTTAACAAATCCGATAAACGAGGTGCTTTGGATGCATTACGGGATGTGAAAAAACAATACCAACGCAACCATAATCTTTGGGACAAAAGTCCAGATGAGATGCCTGTGTTCACCACAGTGGCTTCCCAGTTTAATGATTCGGGTATGGATACCATATATCGGGCGATAATAGATAAATTAGTTGAAAAAGCAAATGGTGATTTCAAATCGACATTTAAGGTTTCAGAAGAAATAAAAGAACAAGTTGATATTATTCCTCCACAAAGGAGTCGTTATTTATCCGAAATAGTAGAAAGCAATCGGAATTACGACAGTCTGGCTTTCAGTCAAAAAGAAGTGGCTCAAAAATTATTTGGGATTTATAAAACCATAGAAAGTGTTTCTGGGAAGATTCCCGTAATTACCTTAAGCGGTATTGACGACAGTTCGGTGTTACAAAGTGGATTTCAAGAACATGATGAAAACAGAATTTTTCTGAATCTATTGCTCAATCAGTTTGACAAAGTAAAAATGAATTTGGAGCCTGCTAACTGGAAAACAATTCTGGATTGGCGGGATAAGGTAAATATGTACAAAAATCCAATTTATTCCTATAAAGTCAGGGATAAGCAAATTGACATTGAAACGCACAGCGAGTCTTTGGCTCATTCCCAAATCCCAAAAATTGCCCTGCCTAAGTTCGACGATTGGGGTTCGATTTTACATTGGAGTTTGCAAGAAAATGTTCCGGGCGAATTTCCGTTTACGGCCGGATTGTATCCGTTTAAGCGTCAGGGCGAAGATCCTTCTCGAATGTTCGCCGGTGAAGGCGGACCGGAACGAACCAACAAACGATTTCATTATTTGAGCCAAGAATTTGCCGCAAAACGGTTGTCTACTGCTTTTGACAGTGTTACTTTATATGGACATGATCCTGATTTACGGCCAGATATTTATGGTAAGATAGGAAATGCAGGTGTTTCTATTTGTTGTTTGGATGATGCCAAAAAGCTGTATTCCGGTTTTAACTTGGTCGATGAATTAACCTCGGTAAGTATGACAATTAATGGTCCGGCTCCAATGGTTTTGGGCTTTTTTCTAAATGCAGCCATTGACCAGCAATGTGAATTGTACATTAAAGAAAAGGGATTGGAAAAAGAGACAGAGCGAAAGTTAGACGATAGTTATAGAAAGAAAGGAATAGAAAGGCCGCATTACCAAGGCGATTTACCCGAAGGAAACAATGGATTAGGTTTGCTGCTTTTAGGAACAACTGGTGATCAGGTGTTGCCTTTGGACATTTATAATAAAATTAAAAAAAGAACGCTTAATCAAGTGAGAGGAACGGTTCAAGCCGATATTCTGAAAGAAGACCAGGCACAAAATACCTGTATTTTTTCAACGGAATTTGCTCTGCGTTTGATGGGAGACGTGCAGGAATATTTCATCAGGAACAAGGTTCGAAATTTTTATTCTATTTCTATTTCCGGATATCATATTGCCGAAGCGGGTGCCAATCCCATAACACAATTGGCATTTACCTTATCGAATGGTTTTACGTATGTAGAATATTTTTTGAGTCGCGGAATGAATATCGATGACTTTGCGCCTAATCTATCCTTCTTTTTCTCCAACGGAGTCGACCCTGAATATGCCGTAATTGGTCGTGTGGCACGTAAGATTTGGGCGAAAGCCATGAAAATGAAATACGGTGCCAGTGAACGAAGTCAGATGTTAAAATACCACATTCAAACTTCGGGACGTTCTTTGCATGCCCAGGAAATTGATTTTAATGATATCAGAACCACCTTACAGGCTTTGTATGCGATATATGACAATTGCAATTCCTTACATACCAATGCCTATGATGAAGCCATTACCACTCCAACTGAAGAATCTGTGCGTCGGGCAATGGCGATTCAATTGATTATCAATACTGAATTGGGGTTGACCAAAAACGAAAACCCTATCCAAGGCGCTTTTATTATTGAAGAATTGACCGATTTGGTCGAAGCGGCAGTTTTAAAAGAATTTGAAAATATTTCCGATAGAGGAGGCGTACTTGGTGCCATGGAAACCATGTACCAACGCTCTAAAATTCAGGAAGAGAGTCTGTATTATGAGTCTTTGAAACACAATGGAAAATTACCAATTATTGGGGTGAATACTTTTTTGAATTCAAAAGGTTCTCCCACCATAATTCCGGATGAAATTATTAGGGCATCCGAAGTAGAAAAGAAATATCAAATTACCATGTTGGAAGAGATGTATCAATGTAACAATGAAAAAGCCCAAGAACAATTGCATAAAATTCAAGAAGCAGCAATACAAGAAAAGAACTTATTTGAATATTTAATGGAGGCCACCAAGGTATGTTCTCTAGGGCAAATTACTACGGCTTTATTTGAAGTAGGAGGGCAATACAGAAGGAATATGTAAGAGACTATTTTTTTCGAATAATTATATAAAAGAACTATCGCTGATAGTTTTTTTTATGTGTTAAATAAATCTAAATTTTTACGATTTCATTTTTTTTTAAGGTGAAGTCAGTAAAATCACATTACTTTCTTGTTATTATAAAGTATTTATAAATTCGATTATTTAGGCTAATTATTTTTATTGAAATTGACCTAAAGGTGATAATGAATTGTCATAAAAATCTTCGTTTTAACATTTTTTTTAAATTAACTTTTTTTAAGTATTATTTTTACTAACAAACTGATAATCAATACATTAATAGTTATGTAAGTACTAAATTTTTTCTATTGTAATACGTTTCTCTATGAATTGTGCATTTCATCGATATTATTGGAAAGTTATCTTCTTTGGCTTTCTTTCCTTGCAACTAATTTAGTATTCTAATTAACTTTGAATAGACAAAAAAACTAAATATTTCTAAGAATAGTATCCTAAAGCGCTGGGATTCGATTTTAAATTGGAAAATTACGGTGATTTATTGAATATTTATTAAAGGGTATATAATTCAAATACAAAACTTTTAATAGTATTTTAATTCCTGTTTTTTAAATTTTTTTAGGAATAAATTTAGTGTTTAGTATACATGAAAAATTTTTCTGAATGACGGAGTACTTCAAAGTAATTTTGAAGATAGTTTTTCTAATTACAGGTTATCGTCCCCAAGTTTGATAACTATTGTTTATAACCTTGCTTCTTAAGTTTTAATTTCTTTAAAACTGCAATTAACTTTAATAACATTTAACTATGCAAACGAGAAAAAATAACTCGCGGGTGTAATTGTGTTTTTTGTTGATTTTTTGACAAATTTTCTATCCCTAAATCTGGAAAATTTCGTAATTCCCTACTTCTATAATTGTATTTCGAGTACTTCAACGGTTTGAATAACTTTTTGAGGTATCAGATGATTTATCTTCTAATTTAAAATTTCCATAAAAGACGTTTTGCTTCAGTATTGATTTACTGAAGATATTTTTTATGATAGTTTCTTCCTCAAGTCTTTAAGATACCTATTTAATATAAATATGACATAAAAATACTTTTATCATGAAAAAAAATATTTTTTACACGATGCAATGTGCGGAAGCGTATTTTTGCACATTATTTAATTGTTTCAAAACAATTTTTTCAAAGTTTCATTGGGAGAATGTTGTAATTAAAAAGATACTTTATTACAACATGCTCCTTTTTTTGTCCCTATTTTTTACGGCCAATTCATATGGGCAGTTAGTAGGTAACGGAGCTATTAAGGCCAATTTTGGAGTGGATGCAGATGCTTATGCTAATTTTATTGGATTTTCTATAGAAGACCCTAATTTGCCTGCTCCTCCACCTCAAGCTGGTGCAGCACTAAATACAGATGACTGGTTTCTTACGACTGTTTCACCTTATCCAACTGGAGATGGTTTAAATGTAATTAATCAGTCTAATGCTGCTACTCATTTAACAGCTGTTCAGGCAGATAATAATGCTACTTTTTTTGAAAGACAATCAAAAACTGCTGCTGATTTTGGTACTGATCCAGATGTTTATGCTGTTTATGCAGGTTTTCCTGCTGTTAAAAAAGGTGCCAATTCTCCATATTTATGGTTGGATGCTGTTTATGGCAGGGATACTAATTCGGCTCAAAGTAATAATGACGCCAGTATTTTCACCGCTACTTCTGATAAGAATCCTGATAATCCTACTACATGGAATTTAGGAACGGGTAGTGTACCTCAAAAAGATGATATCATTGACGTGATGGCGCATTTAAGAGGAGAGGGGCCACGTGTACCACCTATTATAGGTGATCCAAATAATCCGGATGACAGACCTTTTACAAGACTTTGGGCATTTGCAGCTGCCACATTGAGAGAAACAAGTGGTAGTAAACATATCGACTTTGAGTTCTTCAGAACTCTGTTGGATGAATATGAAGTAGGAGACACTCAATTTGGAAATACAGGTCCTGTGGATCAAGGTGGACGAACTGCTTTTACTTTTCATACCGCTGACGATCCTAATACACCAGGAACAGAAGAGGCTGGAGATCTTAAAGTTCCAGGTTGTATTGTTGTTTCGATTGATTATGAAAATGGGGGTTCTAAACCGGATGTGAGAATAAGAGTTTGGATGTCAATTTCTAGTTTTAATTTTCTTCTTACTAATCCAACAGGAAGACCATTTAACGTTGTTCCGGGATCTTTTGAATCAGGATTGCAGACAACAGTGGCTACTGCCATACCAGCGGGAGCAATGACAGAAGATTATGGATATGTACGTATTCAAGCTCTTGATAATGATGCAACAACTCACATATTTGGACGTGTAAATGCAACTGGAAGTACATTGGCTCCACCATGGGGGACTTTGGCAGGAGAAAAAGCAACTTTCTATCCTGAGTACCAAACCTTTCAACATGTAGAAATAGGTATTGACTTGACAGAATTTGGTTTGGATAGACGTGGAACCGATAATCCTTGTGCTAATATATTGGGTACTATATTGGTTAAAACCCGTAGTTGTGCTGGGGGTAATAATGACCCCTTTACCTGTGAGTTGAAAGATTTTGCGGGACCATTCCCATTTGGATTTACAATTCCGCCACCAGAACCTCAAGTACATGATCTTACACTTTGTGATAAAGGAAATGGTAAGGCAGACTTTGATCTTAATAGTGCAATTGATGATAACGGTGGAGGAGATATTTCTTTCCATCTTTCTCAAGCTGATGCTGAGTCAGGAGATAATCCTTTATCTACTCCTTATGAATCAGGTGATGATACTATTTATGTACGTAGTGTTTTGCCGGGCTCATTATGTGCCACAGTAGTGGACTTTGATATAACCGTTAATCCTAACCCGGCACCATCAGTAGATGATGAGGCAGAATGTGAAGGCGATACCGCTACATTTATGACAGCCAGTTTAGGAGCAGGATTTACTTATCAATGGTATAAAAATGATGTTATAATTGGAGGCGCTACTAGTAATAGTTACACAACAGGAGCATTGACATTGGCAGAAAGTGGAGATGTTTATAAAGTTGTTGTTACCGATACTAATCATTCCACCAATTGTACGGGAGAGGATTCAGGAACATTGACAGTAAATCCGCTTCCAGTTTGTGATATTACCGGAGAGCAAGTGATTTGTACAGGTAGCAGTTCAACATTTACTGCGACAGCGGGAATGAAAAGTTATTCTTGGACTGGACCTGGTGGATTCACTGCAACAACTCAATCTATAGATGTAAGTGTTGCAGGAATATATGAAGTGACAATCACAAATTATAATGATTGTTCAAGTACTTGTAGCAGAGAGCTTACAGTAGAAGGTTGTGGTAAAGCTTGTACACCTGGATTCTGGAAAACACATCCAGAAGTATGGGATAATCAAAATGATTATGTTGTAGATAATATGCCAGGTGTATTAACTAATCCTGTAACTCCAGGAGGAACATTTGTTACAACAACCAATTTCTTTACTTATTTTGGGATTTCTCCTTCTCCTTCTATTTCAAATAATGCAAGCCTTACTATGCTAGGAGCAACTCAGTTAGGTGGTGGAAATTGTAAAGCATTGGCAAGACATGGAGTGTCTGCTTTATTGGGAGCTGCAGCATTTCCAGGTGAATATCCATATCCTGCAGGAGCTAATGATTTCCAAAGTTTGTATAATTTAATACGAAATGCATTTATGAGTGGTGATTGTGGTACTTTAGCAACAATTCTTGCGGATATCAACAATCTAGATGGACCTTTCTGTAGTGCTTTGTCAAAATTGGCACAAGTAGAAAATTTGACTTTTAGTTTGAAAACTGTTGATGATGCAGCTAGTTTTGAAGCGTTTCCTGTTCCTTTCAAAGATCAATTGACTATCAAATATGAATTTGATTATCAATCTAAAGTAAAAATTGAGGTGTTCAATTCTCAAGGTGCTTTGGTTTATTCTATGACTGATAAAGATCCTTATTTGAACAAAGAAGTCATACTTAATATCGGTTCCACTTTAGAACAAGAACAAGTTTATATTGTGAAACTGACTACTGATAGGGGAAGCAGTACTAAAACTGTAATGTCATCTTATTAAATAGATTTATTAACTTTCATTCAAGAACACCCGTTGACACGGGTGTTTTTTTTTTATAAACTAAATTTTAATTCGACAGAATGAATTTTACGGGTACTTTAATTTCATTTCGATTAAAATTATGCAAACAGTTTTTAAAATAAATCAACTTTGGCACAGTTCATGAATAGGCTTAAATGTTAACCACTTAAAATTTAAATTATGAAAAAGATTATTACACTTTTGGCAATTGTAGGAATGATTTTTATTTCTTCTTGTGAAGGACCACAAGGTATACCCGGTCAAGATGGGTTTGATGGGCAAGACGGATTAATAGCTGAAGTTTTTGAAGTTACTAATGTCTCTTTTACGTCTACTAATGATTATAATCCGATTATAGACTTAAATCCATCGATTTTAAGCTCTGATATGGTTTTGCTATATCGATTGGCAGGAACTGATAATGGTGAGGATGTTTGGAAATTAACTCCTGAAACTTATTATTTTTCTGACGGTACTTTAAATTTTGGATATAATTTTAATTTTACAAGGAATGATGTAAGTATTTATTTGGATGGTAATAATTTGGGTACTGTACCAAATGAATTTAGAATCAATCAAATTTTTAGAATTGTAATAGTTCCTGGGTATTTTTCAGCTTCAGTAAATAAACAAAATTACAACGAAGTAATAAATGCTTTGAATATTAAAGAGAATGAAGTTCAGCGTATTGATTTTTAATGGATGAAATACAAACATAAAAAAAGGAAATCGAAAGATTTCCTTTTTTTATGCATCAAAGTGAAGTCAAGTTTTATTTCTTTTCTTCAATTATCGGTTCTTTTCCTGATTTTAGAGAAGCCAATACACCTGCCAATAATGAAATGGCGATAAATGCCAGTGAAGCCCATTCTGGAATTTCTATAAAATCATGCAATAACATTTTGAGACCTACAAAACTTAAAATGGCTATAAGGCTATATTCTAAATGTGCAAATTGTTCTAGCATGTTGGCCAAAAAGAAATACATAGACCGCAGTCCTAAAACGGCAAAAATATTGGAACTAAAAACCAAGAACGGGTCATTGGTAATGGCTAAAATAGCAGGAACGCTATCCACTGCAAACAGTACATCCATGACTTCGATGACAATTAAAGCCACAAAAAGGGGCGTTGCAGCAGTGATGTGTCTTCTTTTTACAAAAAAATGTTCTTTGTCAATGTGATTGGAAATTGGCATCATTTTTTTAAGACTTTTATAAATAAATGATTTTTTGGGTTCAAATTTTTTGTCTTCACCATTAAGGAACATTTTAAAAGCGGTGTAAACCAAAAAGGCACCAAAAACATAGGTCATCCAAGAAAACTTGTTAATCAGGAGTACCCCAAAATAGATCATTAATCCTCTGAAAAAGATAGCTCCTAAAATGCCCCAGAATAAAACGCGATGCTGGTATTTTTGTGGAATTTTGAAGGCAGAGAATATAATGGCGATTACAAATATATTATCTACACTCAAAGATAATTCTATTAAATAGCCGGTTATGAATTTAAGTGATGCAGCAACCGGTTTTAATCCATCCGGATTAGAGATGTAATTGTTTTTATAGATCCAATAAACGACACCCGAAAACAAGAATGAAACGGTTACCCATATTGTTGTCCATTTGGATGCTTCTTTTGTACTAATGATATGAGGCGTTTTATTGAAAAGGCCTAAATCTAACATTAGAATTATAAAAATGAGAATAAAAAAGGAAATCCAGATAATCATAAAATCAAAAGGTTAAGTTTTTTACAAAGATACTTTTTGAAATTATACAAAATTGAAAAGTGGAGAAGAAAGATTCTGCACAAAATGAAGTAAAAAAAAAGTGCCATCGGATTAGGATGGCACTTCGTTATAGAATAATTAGAATTACAAAGCAGATTTAACTGTTTGGATAATTCTTGCAGCAATTTTGTATGGATCTCCATTAGATGCTGGTCTTCTGTCTTCCAACCAACCTTTCCATCCTTTTTGAACGGTAATTAATGGGATTCTAATTGAAGCACCTCTGTCTGAAACTCCAAAAGAGAAATCATTGATAGAAGCAGTTTCATGCTTACCAGTTAAACGTAATTCATTGTGAGCTCCGTAAACTTCAATGTGTTCTTTAGTTACAGGTCTGAATGCTTCACAGATTTCTTCATATTTAGCTTGAGAACCACACGTTCTTAAAACTTCATTTGAGAAGTTAGCGTGCATACCAGAACCATTCCAGTCTGTATCACCAAGAGGTTTAGGGTGGTATTCAATATAGTAACCATATTTCTCAGTCAAACGATCCAATAAGTATCTAGCAACCCAAATTTCATCCCCTGCTTTTTTAGCTCCTTTTGCGAATAATTGGAATTCCCATTGTCCACAAGCAACTTCTTGGTTGATTCCTTCAAAGTTAAGACCTGCATCGATACATAAGTTAGCATGCTCTTCAACTAAAGCTCTACCATGAGTGTTTTTTCCGCCTACTGAACAGTAGTACATTCCTTGTGGTGCAGGATATCCTCCAACAGGGAAACCTAAAGGCAATAAAGTTTTAGTATCCATGATGAAATATTCTTGTTCAAAACCAAACCAGAAATCATCGTTATCATCGTCAATAGTAGCTCTACCGTTTGAAGGGTGTGGAGTACCATCAGCATACATAACTTCAGACATTACTAAATATCCATTTATACGATCTGGATCTGGATAAATAGCAACTGGTACTAATAAACAATCAGAAGATCCTCCTTCAGCTTGTTTTGTAGAAGAACCGTCAAAAGACCAATTTCCAATTTCTTCCAAAGTTCCTTGAAAGTTATCGTGATCTTCAACTTTAGTTTTACTTCTAAGATTTTGAGTTGGTTCGTATCCGTCTAACCAAATGTACTCTAACTTTATTTTAGCCATAATAATATAAATTAATTTCTTGATTTTTATGAGGCACAAATATAAATATTTTTTTTTAGTGGTAAAAACCAAGGGGTGGTTTTGTATTTGAATATTTAATTTTTATGAATACCCTATTTAAGCGGGGGTTAAATTTATAAATAGTTATTTTTAATGGCTGTAATTGTTATTTTTTCATTAAGATTTATAATCTGGATGAATATTTAGGGTTTATTTTCACCTTTTTTTAATAAATATTTCGTTTTAGAATATTTATCTTTGGTAAAAATCAATTTATTATGTCAACAATACGTTTTCAAGCCCTGAAGGAGGCTTCAACTAGAAAACCAGTTCATTTTGAGGAAACTGGAAGGAAATCAGCTATTTTTGGTTCAAATGTCTTTAACGAAAAAGCGATGAGGCAATACCTAACCTCTGATGCTTTTAAAGCCGTTCAGAGTGCTGTGCAATTTGGAACCAAAATAGATCGAAAATTGGCCGATTATATTGCGATGGGAATGAAAGAATGGGCTCTTTCTAAAGGAGTTACTCATTATACCCACTGGTTTCAGCCCCTTACTGGAGCTACTGCAGAAAAACACGATGCTTTTTTCGAAACTTCTTATGACGGGAGTGATCCGGTGGAGAAATTCGGAGGGGCACAATTAGTACAACAAGAACCCGATGCTTCCAGTTTTCCAAATGGTGGAATCAGGAACACTTTTGAGGCAAGAGGTTATACTGCTTGGGATCCCACTTCTCCTGCATTTATATTTGGGACAACTCTTTGTATACCAACCGTTTTTATATCCTATACAGGAGAAGCTTTAGATAATAAAATTCCTTTGTTAAGAGCTTTATCTGCAATTGATGAAGCTGCAACTGAAGTGTGTAAATATTTTGATAAAAATGTCAAAAAAGTTACGGCAACTTTAGGTTGGGAACAGGAATATTTCTTGATCGACAAAGCACTAGCCGATTCACGTCCGGATTTGATGATGACAGGAAGAACTTTGCTGGGACATACCTCCGCTAAAGGTCAACAATTAGACGATCATTATTTTGGTTCTATTCCAACTCGTGCGTTGACTTTCATGAGAGATTTAGAGCAGGAATGTATGTTGTTAGGAATTCCTGTAAAAACACGTCATAATGAAGTGGCACCCAACCAATTTGAGTTGGCACCTATTTTTGAAGAAACTAATTTGGCAGTAGATCACAACTGTTTATTAATGGATGTAATGCAGAAAGTTGGGGAACGTCATGACTTTAAAGTGTTGTTTCATGAAAAACCTTTCAAAGGAGTAAACGGTTCGGGAAAACACAACAACTGGTCGTTGGCAACAGATACCGGCGTAAATTTGTTAAGCCCGAGTAAAACTCCAATGAGTAATTTACAATTTTTGACTTTCTTTATCAATACCATTAAAGCGGTAAATGATTACGAAACCTTACTAAGAGGAGCAATTGCAACAGCTAGTAATGATCATAGGTTGGGAGCAAATGAAGCACCACCGGCAATTATTTCGGTATTTATCGGAGAACAATTGACAAAAGTATTGGCGGAATTAGAAAGTGTCACTAACGGTAAATTATCACCGGAAGAAAAAACCGACTTGAAATTGAACGTGGTCGGAAAAATTCCGGAAGTTATTTTGGATAATACCGATAGAAACCGAACTTCACCATTTGCATTTACGGGAAATAAATTTGAATTTAGAGCAGTAGGTTCTTCTGCTAACTGTTCGAACGCGATGACTACTTTAAACACGATTGTTGCCAAGCAATTGAAAGATTTTAAAGTAGAAGTAGATGCGTTGATTGATTCTAAAAAAATGAAGAAAGACGATGCCGTTTTCAATGTTTTAAGAGAATACATCAAACAATCTAAAAAAATCCTTTTTGAAGGAGATGGTTATAGCGAAGCTTGGGAAAAAGAAGCGGCTAAAAGAGGTTTGAGTAATTTTAAAACGACTCCCGAAGCCTTAAAGTCAAGAGTTTCTAAACAAGCATTAGATTTGTTTTCTGAAATGGGTATCATGAATCATATTGAAACGGAAGCGCGTTACGAAATTGAATTAGAGGAATACACTAAGAAAATTCAAATTGAAAGTAGGGTTTTGGGTGATATTTCTAAAAATCACGTAATTCCAACAGCGATTCGTTATCAAAATACCCTAATTGAAAACGTAAAAGGTTTGAAAGATATTTTTGGAGCTGAATTCGAAAAGATTGCCAAAGAACAAATTTCTATTATTAGGGATATTTCCAGACATATTGAAGGGATTAATACTAAAGTGGTAGAGATGACGAATGAAAGAAAAAATGCCAATGTAATGACCAATGCCCAAGAAATGGCAGAAGCATATTGCAATAAGGTAAAACCTTATTTTGAAATTATTCGTGAACATTGTGACAAACTGGAATTGTTAGTGGATAATCAATTGTGGACCCTGGTTAAATACAGAGAATTGTTGTTCACGAAATAGAACATAAATTATTTAAAAAAAATAACCCGATGAGCTTTTTATGGCTAATCGGGTTTTTTAATAGTTTTTAGTTTTTATCATTCCTTGGTTCTATAACTTATTCTGCAGTTATAGGGTCAATTATTGCAGAAACTTGGTTTATTGCATTGGCGGGAAAACCACCTAATTTGGCATGTTCAAGTACCATTTCCTCATTTGGAGCGATATAGATACAATAAATTTTGTTTCCAGTTACATAACTGTTTACCCATTGTATTTCGGATCCTAATTTACTTAATGCGCCACAAGAAGTTTGTGAAATACTTTTTAATTGATCGGAAGTCAGTTTTCCTGCTCCGGGAATTTCTCTTTCAATTACATATTTAGGCATACTATTTATTTTAGTTTCCTACTCATGTGGCTTTTCGGTAACGCCCCGTTTTTGATGGTCTCTGGTCTCCATTTTTTTAATCTTAATGCAAGTTCTAATTTAATTCATTTTTTGTAATCAAAAATATTTTCAAGTAAATTTTAAAATATAATCATATATCGTTTACTATAGGTTGTTTATAAGGTGTTGTTTTTTAGTTTTTTATGTTAAAGTTAGTGAAAATAAATCTCCTTGTTAATGTTGATTCTCAATTTTACAAAACAGATGAAGGAACGGTTTAAGTTAAACCCAAAAAAATATTTATCTTTGCAGCACAACTACACAGAAATAAAATGAGTTCAGATACTTCAAAAAGATATGCACAACGTGGTGTTTCGGCATCTAAAGAAGATGTGCACAATGCCATAAAAAATATAGACAAAGGATTATTTCCTCAAGCATTTTGTAAAATTGTCCCTGATTATTTAACTCAAGACGAAGACTATTGCTTGATAATGCATGCTGATGGAGCAGGAACCAAATCTTCTCTGGCGTATATGTATTGGAAAGAAACCGGCAATTTGTCAGTATGGAAAGGTATCGCTCAAGATGCTTTGATCATGAATATCGACGATTTATTATGTGTAGGTGCCACCGATAATATTTTACTTTCCTCCACTATCGGAAGAAACAAAAACCTGATTCCTGCCGAAGTAATTTCGGCGATTATCAACGGAACAGAAGAATTAATCAAAGAGTTGGAGACTTTTGGAGTTACCATTCATTCTACAGGTGGAGAAACTGCCGATGTAGGGGATATTGTTCGAACGATTATTGTAGACTCAACCGTTACGGCTCGAATGAAACGTTCGAAAGTAATTGATAATGCTAATATTAAAGCAGGAGATGTAATCGTAGGTTTAGAATCTTTTGGTCAGGCTACTTACGAGAAAAGCTATAATGGCGGAATGGGAAGCAACGGTTTGACTTCGGCACGTCACGATGTTTTTGGCAAATATTTGGCAACAAAATACCCAGAAAGTTATGATGCTGCAGTTCCAGAAGAATTAATTTATTCTGGTCAGGTAAAATTGACGGATGCTGTTGAAAATTCACCAATCGATGCAGGTCAATTGGTATTATCACCAACTCGTACCTATGCACCCATTATTAAGAAAATTTTAGATAAATATTCTGCAGATGAAATTCATGGAATGGTTCACTGTAGTGGTGGAGCACAAACTAAAATTTTACACTTTGTACAAAATTTACACATTATAAAAGATAATTTATTTCCGGTTCCGCCTTTGTTCCAATTGATTCAAGAACAATCTAAAACCGATTGGAAAGAGATGTACCAAGTTTTCAATTGTGGTCACCGAATGGAAATCTATGTGCCTGAAGCAGTTGCTGAGGATATTATAGCAATTTCCAAATCATTCAATGTTAATGCGCAAATTGTAGGTAGAGTAGAAGCTGCTGATAGCAAAAAATTGACGATTACCAGTGAATACGGAACTTTCGAATATTAATTTGAAGAGCTTCTGAGTGGCAAAGTTTCAAAGTTATTGAATTGAGTAACTTTGAAACTTTGTCGCTTTAATTTATAAACTAAAAAATATGTACGAATTAGTTTTTTGGATTTACCAGGACGGAGTTTATTTGAACCATCAACTCGTTTATGAAGCCATTGTTGATGAACAAACAGTGGAAGGTCTGGAAGAACTGCCTACATCTGTTATCCTTAACAGAATTAATTCGCTCTTCTCTGATTGGGAAAAAGTAGATGTCGATAGTTGGAAAAACACGAAAGGGAAAGGTGCTTTTCAAATCAAAACAACCCCACAAAGCATTCAAATTGATTGTTATGGTACCGAGGGAAAAACAATGAATAAATTGGTAGACGCACTGGCAGAATTCAATTGTCCGCTATATGACCCACAGGTTCCGCAACGGTATGATGAAATGAGCGAAGAATAATATAGTACAAAAGCGTTAAGGTTTAAAACTTAACGCTTTTTTTATTTAAGCTAAATATTTAGATTGATTATTATCTTTTTTTTGCATGTAAAAACTTATATTTACTAAAAATTAAAAGATATTATGAAAAAATATTTATGCTTTCTGTTTTTAATTATTTTGTTTCCAAACTGTTTTTCTCAAAATAATTATAATACTGTTATAGTAAATGATTCAACGGAATATATTTGGAAGCCTAAATTAGATAAATTACTTGTTGATCCTCCGAGCTATTTTAAAGCTAGTGATTTAAAATTATTGAGTTATAAATTGCTTTCGGATAAAGAAATGAAAGTAGAAGAATTTCTTAGTATGCCTATTGATAATTCACAACTATTTCCCGAATTACAGCAGTATAGTAAAGAAGCATTAGAGAAGATGAAAAAAGAAAATTATGAATTTGAATCTTATTTGAAAATGATTCTTTTTTCGGATATGTCGTTGAAAGAACAATATTGGAAAATTGGCAGTAAATTTTATTCTATTTCTGGATTAATTTATAACAGAAAACCATCAGCAATTTTAAAGCTGCAATGGAAATTTAAAGAGCAAGAATTTTTTACATATTGTGTAGTTTCTGGAAGTATATTTGTTTATGATTATATCCTATCAAATGTATTTGTCCTTAGTGCTGGTTCTAAATAAGAAGTTCTTATTAGTTAATAAAGTTTAGTTTCAAAGTGATGTTGTAAAGCTTATTAGCTGTAAGAATAATAAAATAAAAAAGCGTTAAGTTTTTAAACTTAACGCTTTTTTTGCTATTATAATGGCTTTTTCTTGTCTTTCTCTTCTTCTTTTTTCTCTTTGTTTTCTACTTTTCTAAAGCCAATTAATTGTCGGTATTTGTTTTCGGTTTCTATTAATTCCTCTTCCATTTTTTTGTACTTGCTGATGTCTTTAATGGTTATTACGGCAGCAACCACATTGCTTTCTTGATCGATTAAAGGTCTTCCGCTTATGAGAACCCTTCTTTTCTCCTGAGTATTGGGATTCCAAAGCACAACATCCACATCATCTGTTGATTCACCATTAAAGGCGCGTTCCATTGGTAAATTTTGGGAAGGAAAAGTATTTCTTTCATCCGGAAAATAGAGTTCAAAATGATTGGTCAAATTAGAGGAAATTTTATCGTCTTCTTCAATACCTAAAATTTCATTGGCCATATAATTAGCCAATACCACTTTTTTATCCGAATTTGCGACTATCACACCTTCACCTATATTTTCGACAATTAGTCGTAATTTTTCTTCATTTTCATAAAGTTCATCGATGGCTTTTTGTTGTTCGTTTTCTAATGTAACCAATTCGGTAATATCTCGGGCTACAGCGTATAACAATCCGGTGGTTACATCTGGTGAAGCTGACCACAAGAGCCATTTAATGCTTTGGTCTTTACAAACCCATCTGTTTTTGAATTCTATTGATGAAATGCCTTTTTGCAGTTTTTCAATTTCCTTTTGCGTGCTTTCTTTATCTTTTTCGTAAACATAATTTAAGAAAGGTTTACTCAATAATTCTTCATTGGTATATCCCAGTATTTTTGTTAGTGTGGGATTTATTTTTATAAAATGGTCTATAGACGCAATTACCATTATTTCTAAAGAGTTGTTAAAAAAACTGTTAGCGGCTTTTAATGATTCTTCATTTTCTACCAGTGGAGTTACGTCACTGGCAACAGCATACAATAAACCACTGGTGGGATCTGGAGAAGTGGACCATTGTAACCATTTTATCGAGCCATCTTTGCAGATGTAACGATTTTTAAATTGCATGGTTACTGCACCAGTTTTAAGCTTTCCAACTTCTTCAGCGGTATAGTTAATATCTTCTGGATGTACAAAATTTATAAAAGGCTGACTTAGTAATTCTTTTTCCGAGTACCCTAGTATTTTAATGGTTGCCGGATTTACTTTTACAAATTTATCCAAAGTTGCAATAATCATCATTTCGGATGAAATATTGAAAAATTTGTCAGAAGAGACTAATGAATCTTCCAGTTTTTTTCTTTCTGTAATATCTGTAGAAATACCACCAATGGCATAGATTCGGCCTGTTGAATCATATAAAGGGAATTTTACCGCTAGATAAGTGTGTTTACCATCTGCCTGATCTATTATTTCTTCTGTTTTTAATTCGCGGAGTTTTTTTACGACTTCAATATCTGAATTGCGGTATGTTTCAGCTATTTCTTGAGGTAAAAAATCGCTGTCTGTTTTACCTATTATTTCATCATTCGAAATATTAAATAAAGCACCAAATTGCTTATTGACCAATAAGTATTCTCCATTTATTTTTTTTATAAAAATAGGGTTGGAGGTATTGTCTATAATGGATTGTAATAATTGCTTGTTTTCAAGGAGTAATTTTTGTGATATTCTTTTGCCCTTAAGTTGGGAGATAATGACAAAATATACAATAAAGAGTAAAGTTATCGAAAGTACAAATAATGAAATTTCAATCCAATCCAAGCTGGTGTCCATCGTTTTATCTCTGACTTTCCTAAGTCGCATAATAAAAATTAATCCAGATGCAAGTACGACCAATATATTAATGATAAATCCAAAAAATATTTTTTTTTCAAAAGAAATTTTCATGGTATGTAGTTTAGATAAAAATCAATAATTATAACTTTTGTAAGGTTATCTATATGGAAGTTAGTGAATTAAATTAAATTTTTAGCGGATAATTTATTATTTTTTTCATACCGCATGCAAGTTCCTAATTGATTAAAGACATAATGTGATAAATAAGTAATTTCCAAAATTTACAACAACTTCCTAACGGTATTTCATATTCAATGATTGTTTTTAAAAGGTAAGAGAGCAATACGTATTACATTAGGTGATTGGTTGGGGGTTCTTCGTTAAGTTCATGATTTTGAGTATAATTAATAATACTGCGATACTTATCAACGCAGCAAAAAAACACCATACCGATATAACATAGTCGGAATAAAAAAGCGCGGTTATAACATAAGAAATGAAAATAATGATACCTAAAGTCCACATCTGTTTGATATTCGAAATTAATGTCGGTACAATGGTGGCAATAATATAGAGGTAATCACCATTACCGCCCCATATTATGGGGTAACTTTGTTTGTATGAGATGTGGTAATCAATTATTTGGGCCCCTGTATCAAATGCAATCAAACAATAACCAAGATATAAGGAGACGGAAATGCCAATACCTAAAAGTATTTTTAAAATAGTTCTTGATTTTTCTTCTTTTTCAAGTTTTAATATGGCAAAAGGAACCCAGGAAGGCCATACAATTTGTGCGAAAAACAGAAATAAATAGGTCATCTCCTCTTGTAAATAAGCATAATGTGAATTTGTTAGAGCAAGCCACAAAAAACCTTCCGAAAACTGTTGAATAGAAAAAATTATGGGTATACAAGCAAAATAGAGTTGAGACGGTTTTTCAACATGTTTAATCGTAGCAATACTTATCGCTGAAAGAAGGATTCCTGCTCCAAAACTTGCACTGGCTGAAAAACACATTTTTTTTATTATTAAGTTAAAAATTTAAATACGTAATTAATGGGCTTAAATTAAAAAGACATATTGCTTTTGTATGTTTAATTTCAAAGCATTTTAAATCAAATAATTGGTTTCTGTCACCAAACCCACCATGGTATATGTGATACTTCAGAATATACAACCAAATCGAAAACAGCATGTGTTACAATTGCCGGCAGTAAATTTTTGGATTGTTGCCTTAATAAACCCAAAACTATAAAAGCGCCAAAGGATCCCACAAAAAATAAGATTAAATGTTCATGCGGTATTGCGTTTGGGGAAAGAAATAAACTGGCTTTGTAGGCAGCATGGGCTAAAGCCGAAAAAAAGATGGCGAAATAGGCATTCAGCTGATTCATTTGTGTTTGAATAAATCCCCTAAAAAATAATTCTTCCATAATTCCAATCGATACGGCAACAATTGAAAAAGGTTTTATTACATCGGGAAGTACAGGCATTCCTAAATTACCTCTGTAGTACATTGCGGCAGCCATTCCTAATTGGAATCCGATAATAAGATAAATGGACATTCTAAGGGTAAAAGTTTTCCTGAATAAATGGAGGAAAGAAATTATTGGGGAATTGACATGACGACTGATGATAAAAGCAATTAAGAATAGAGGAATAAAAGCAATGGTTTTATAAGGAAATGAAAAACTGATGAAATACCCAAAAATAACAATTTCAATACTGCAGGCAATGGCATCAAGTACTGCTTTTTTAGTACTTCTTGTCATTCCTTTTATGGGTTCAGCAGTATTCATCTTCATTTCTTTTTTAAAAGATTTTTGTTCAATACTTTTCTTTGGAAAATAAAATTAAAAACAAATATAACGGGAATCAGTAAGAGCAACCAGCCGGACCCCATACAAGCACCCGAATTGGGAACAATGATACTGCCCGGTAAACTTTTTTTCAATTGCTGTATTGCGATGCTGTCGGCCACGCTTTTTTCGGGTATCGATAAATAGCGCAAAGATTTTAAGCCATTTATAGTTTTTAAATCGGTTAAAGTATCGGTGATTACCAGTCCTCTCAAATGGGACAATTGTTTTAATGAAGCCAAATTTTTTATGGAGTCATTTCCTTTTATTTGCAATACTTGTAAATTTTCCAAATGGGTTGCAATGGTGTTCAATTGCTCTTGAGAAGTGTTTTCGGGTAAACCTAGCCATCTGATATTTTGATACTCGGCTAGTAAATCAATAGAATCAAAAGAACCGGATAAAAGGATCACCGACAATTTAGACAATTTGTTTTTTAAAGGCAATAAATCTCCTTTACATCCCATATTCATGAGGATAAGTTGTGTTAGATTATTCAGCGGGTCTATAGCGGAATAATCGGTCAGACAACCAAACAAACTTAATCTTTCCAGTTGTGGGTTATTGACAAAGAAGGATTTGGTCAATATTGAAAGGTTGTTTCCGTTAATGATACATTGTTTTAATCCCGCAATTTCAGGTAAAGTTTTTGTCACAATAGAATCCGGAATATCCAGATACAAACATTCTATGGATTTAAAATTTTTCAATAAAGCCAATTCATTTTGATTTAATGAAATCTGTACAAATCGGGGATTGAAAAAGGCGGCTTTTTGCAAATAATCCTTAATGGTGTTTATACTGTCGTTATTTTCAAAAGCCAAATTTATCGCAGGCTTGTGTAAAGCAATTTTTTTTAGGTACGGAATGGAATAGGTCGGAATTTTAGAATTAAAATAAATCGTTTCTAAGTCGTCGATTTCTGAGGTTTTCATTTTTTGAAACCAAGGAAGGAGATTGGTTTTGGGGTTGATTATTAAGGTATTTAATTTTCCGTTCATATAGACCAGCGAATCTCCGGAATCATTAATTTCAAGGGAATCATTCTGTATGTCATGAAAGTGAATAGAAACATTTTTGAATCCTAAAACATCTCCTTTTTCAGCTAATACAGCACCGAAGTTTTTTTGTGTGGAAGGAAATTCAGTTGAATTGTAATTTTTGGAAAGATTTGTAATTTCGCCTTTTCCGAATGATTTTACAACGACGAAACGTTGTTCTGCTTTATAATAATTAGCCAGCCATGCCAACAATAAAAAAAGCAAAACCATAAATAGTATGGTTATCCAGCTGACCTGTTTGAGTTCATTAGTGCCCTGTTTTTTTAAGGTTTTCATGATAGTAGAATATATATAAATAATACTAACTCATCTTGAATTTTAATCCTGTTATGTATTCGGTAATTTAAAATAGAAAGGAATACAAGTTAATTCCAACAGTCTAAGTTAAATAAAATTTATGGTTTTAACAATTGATTGTCAGTTTGTTGTGTTGTTTTTAAGATTATTGTCGGTTTATTGTTATTTTTCAAAATTCATTAGATTTAGGCTCAACAAAATGACCACCAATGTGACTCCCACATCGGCAGCAATTGCCAAGACTAAATTACTGTAGCCCATGAAAGCCAAAAGGATAAAAAGCAGCTTCACTCCAATAGCTCCAATAGTATTGAATTTAATTCTCCCTAATGTCTTTTTGCTTAAGCGAATTAAAAACGGAATAAGGGAAAGCTGGTCATTCATCAAGGCAATATTGGCTGTTTCTATCGCGGTATCACTGCCTAAAGTTCCCATGGCAATTCCAACGGTACTTTGTGCCAAAGCCGGTGCATCATTTATGCCATCTCCTACCATGGCAACACTGCCAAATTTGGATAAAAGCGCATTGATTTTTTCCAGTTTGTTTTCAGGAAGTAAATCCCCGTATACCGTTTCAATACCTGTTTTTTGACCAATGTAATGAGTCGCTTTAGTACTATCGCCACTTAGAATAATTAACGGAATAGATGCAGATTGTAATTGTTTTATCGCCACAATACTGTCTGGTTTAATTTCATCTGTCAGACCAATAATTCCGGCTACTCCCTTACCAAAACTGACAACCACACTTGTTTTTCCTTCGTTAGAAAGTTGTTCCACTATTTTTTCGACTTCGGGATTGATTTCATGATATTCTTTGATGAATTCGAGTTTCCCCACATAGACGGTTTCATCTTCACAAACCAAACATTTGGCAATGGCTCCTTTTCCGGAAATACTTGTAAAGCCTTCTGCTTGATGAGGTTCAAATCCTTCTTTTCTGCTGGCAGTGACAATGGCTTGTGCCAAAGGATGCTCTGAGAATATTTCTGCGCCTGCAGTACAGGCCAACAGTTCCTCCCGACTAGTTTCGCCCAACGGAATGACATCCGAGACAATTGGTTTTCCATACGTGATGGTTCTGGTTTTGTCTAGGGCAATTGCTTTGATTTTGGCCATCGCTTCCAAATATTTTCCGCCTTTTATCAGCGCACCTTTAGCGGAAGCGTTCCCAATTGCGGCATAAATAGCAACGGGAGTAGAGATGACTAAAGCACACGGACAGGCAATGACCAGTAGGGTTATCGCTTGTTTTAGCCATAAATTGAAATCCAATTGTAAAAAGAAAACTGGAATTATGAAAATAAAAAGTGCCAATAGAATGATGGTGGGCGTGTATAATTTAGAAAAACGTTGAATAAATTTTTGGGTGTCACTTTTGGCTGCAGAGGCTTCAAAAGTAAGACGGATGATTTTAGCGAAAGTAGTATCAGTATAGAATTTAGTGGTTTCCATTTCGATAAAACCATTTTTATTAAGTGTGCCGGCATATAAAATATCACCTGGATGCTTGTCTTTGGGAATCGGTTCACCGGTAATTGCCGCCTCGTCTACAGTAGTTTCACCTGCCATGATTTTTCCGTCAAGCGGAATCATCTCTCCGGGTTTTATTTGGATCAAAGTTCCTACGGCAATAGCATTGATTGGGATGTTTTTATTTTCTTTTTTTACAAAGGCTGTTTTAGGTGCTTTATTGATTAATTCATCCAAAGCCGATTTTGAATTTTCAAGACCGATATCTTCCAGCTTTTCACCTAAAACGTAAAGCACAATGACTACGGCAGCTTCGGGATATTCCCCGAGATAAAAAGCCGAAAAAACGGCAATGGTCATCAATAAATTGATACTGCTGAATTTTAGTTTGTATATAGCTTTTAGACCATTAATCAAAACGGAGTGACCTATCCCAATAATAAATGCAGCAAAAATTACCGGGCCATAAGGCGCCGGAATATGGATCCCCATTAATGAAAGTATTTCTAAAAGGAGAACGATGCAAATAGCTGCCAGTAAAAAAAGAAATTTAGGTTCCTGTAATGGTAATTTCATAATTGGAATGTTGAGGCTTACCAAGTTGATAATGAGGTTCAATAGTTAAAATTACGAATTCAAATTCAGAAAAATATAAATAGTCGACAATCTTTTCTGATACATGGCAAGTCCCTTTTTCTTGTAAAAAGAAACACCTCATTCTAAATCTAAGAAAGAGGTGTTGACTTGTTTTTATATGTAATAAAAAAATCTGATTTTTAATCATCAATAGATTGACCGACTAATTGATGGAATTTCCAGTCTGTGGTGTCCGTATTGGCTCCTTGTGTTTGTTTCATTATTATACCGATAACATTTTCTTTTGGGTCAGCAAAATATTGGGTATTGAAGTAACCGCCCCAACCAAAGGTTCCTTCGCTATTGCGACCTCCCAAACTTTCTCCTTTTTTATCTACCACTTCAAAGGCTAAGGCATAATAGGCTCCGTTATCTCCGCGAAGATTCCCCATTTGATTTTGCATCATGAATTCTACGGTAGTACGACTTAATAAACGAATGCCGTTTAATTCTCCTTTATTCAAATACATTTGTAAAAAAGCAGCATAATCTTTTGCGGTACTGGACAAACCAGCACCTCCAGAGAAAAAGCGTTGTGCTCCTTTTATAGGGTAATCGGGGTCATAAAAGGTAACAGGATATTTAATCCAGTTTCCATTGTCTTTTTTCTGAATAGAAACCAATCGGTTTTGTTTTGATTCAGGAAGATAAAATTGGGTGTCATTCATTCCTAATGGAATAAAAATTCTGGTTTTATAAAACTGATCTATTGGCATGCCCGAAATTTTTTCGATAAGATACCCCACTACGTCCAGACCTTCACTATAAGTGAATTTTTCACCTGGATTATGGTGTAACGGAAGTTTAGCCAGTTTTTTAACACTTTCTTCGATGCTGATGTTTTCTGTGGTAAATAAGTCAGTTACTCCGGCATCTTTATAGATTCTTTTGAAGCGGTTGTCACTGTCGATGGCTCCATATCCTATTCCGGATGTATGCGTCAGAAGATGTCTTATCGTAATTGGTCGCTTGGCAGGAGTGGTTTTGTAAGTACCGTTTTCATATAATGTATCTAATACCTGCTCGTTTTTAAATTCGGGAATGTATTTTGAAATAGGATCATCTAATTTGAATTTTCCTTCTTCCCACAACATCATGAGAGCAGTTGCGGTAATGGCTTTGGTTTGTGATGCAATTCTAAAAATAGCGTCATTTTTTAATGCTTTCCCAGATTGATTATCTGCCAATCCAAAAGATTTGTAATAAACAATTTTGCCGTTTCTAGCCACTAGTGCTACTGCCCCCGGAATTTCTGATTTTTCGATGGATTCCTTTATCATGGCATCTATTTTCGCCAATCTTTCAGTAGACATCCCAACACTTTCAGCAGATGCTTCGGTAAGGAAAGGTGATTTTTTAATGGAAGCTGTTTGGGCAAAACTGGTCAGGGTATAAATACCGAAGAGAAGAAGAAATAGTTTTTTCATGAAATTATTAATTAGCGATTTTGGTTTAAAAACAAACTTCTTTTCCAGGAGGAAAAGAAGTTTGAAGACTAAAATACTAATTATTTTTCAGTTAGAAATTTTTCTTCAAAATAGAAGTTAGTTTGGTCTTGGTCTTATCGTGGTTAAATTTTAAAAATTAATGGTTAGTAGAAGACTTGGTTGCGAATTTCGCAGACATAAATTTTGTGTCGGACCTAAGATAGGTTGGTTATTAAAAGAAATGGTTGCCGCTCTACGGGCGTTTTTGCCTGAGCTGATAAATAAAGGAATGCTGGCAGTACTTAATAATCCTCCGCCTACTACCATAAAACCATAGATTTCGGATTCACTTGAGTCATCCCAAATGTCGTAAGTGTTGCCAAATCCAATTAAGCCAATCACTCCAATTACAGTGCCGCTAGTTAGTAAAATCCAAGCCGTCTTATGTTGGTTTTTACTTTTTTGTAAATAATAGTCTTTGGTATACTCCGGATTTAGAGTGTTCTGCCCCAATAAAGTGGTTGTAGCTAGGAATACTATTGAAAAATAAATGTTTTTCATAATTGTAGTTTTTAAAATGGATTTCCTAAAGTAAAATGTTTAACAGGCTAAAAAGAATGAAACTCTTTTTTGACCAAGTATTTTTTGTACCAGATAATAGCCAAGTTGGCTACTTCTTGTAATTTTCCGGGCTCCTCAAATAGGTGTGTTGCTCCGTGAATTATTTTCATCTCTTTGACCGAACGCAATTCGTCAAAGGCCATTTTATTCATACCAATTACGGGGACATCCATTCCGCCGACAATTAATAATGTGGGAGCGGTAACCAGATGCAAGACGTTTAATGCCATGTCGGGTCTTCCGCCACGAGAAACAACAGCTTTTATTGTATTGCCAAAATAGGCTGCAGCACGTAAAGCGGATGCAGCACCGGTACTGGCCCCAAAATAACCTATTGGTAAGTCTTTTGCGTCATCGAATTCCATTAACCACTCCGTAGTTTCAATCAGTCGACCGGTAAGTAAATCGATGTTGAATCGGTTTTCATAAATCTGATCTTCCTCTTCAGTAAGTAAGTCAAAAAGTAAGGTGCCTATATTTTGTTTTTGAATGTGTTCGGCAACCATTCTGTTTCTACTACTAAATCTGCTGCTGCCACTTCCGTGAGAAAAAATAACCACACCTGTTGCATTTTCCGGAATTACCAAATCTCCTTTTAACATGACAGAAGTTAAAGGGATGTCAATTTCTAATTTCTTCATGATATAAAATATTAAAATGAATAATTAGTAGGTTTGGTTTTTTGTCTATTGGGGGATATTTAGTTTAGCATTCGTATTACTTCTTCGTCTTCTACTTGATGGAATTCTTCATAAAATCCGCCTACGCCCTTAAAATATCGTGGAGCCATAAGATATATGAATTCATCGGTTTGTTCTTCAAAAACAGGTACTGTTTCATAAGGTATCACGGGAACCGCAACAATTATTTTGGCGGGATTTTGTTTGCGTAGCATTGCAATACTGGCCAAAAGAGTATTTCCGGTAGCAATGCCGTCATCAACAATAATTATATTTTTTCCTTCAATTTCCAAGGGCTTCCGATTGCCCATGTAGAGTTTGTATTTTTCTTTTAATAATTCCCGGAGTCTTTCAATTTCTCTTTCTATATATTCTTCCGGAATATTTGGATGTTCATCTAAAATCAATGCATCCATAGAAACGGCTCCAATGGCAAATTCTCTATTGGAAGGATGGCCGATTTTTTTTGAGAGTACGATATCTAAAGGCAGGTTTAATCTTCTGGCTATTTCATATCCAATGGGTACACCACCTCTTGGAACCGCCAAAATTATAGTGTCCGTATTTTGGTATTTTAATAACTTTTCTGAAAGTAAAATACCTGCTTCCATCCGGTCTTTTAAGATTTCATTGTACATAATTATTTATTTAATAAAAATAGCATGAAAACAGATATAAAGATACTGATTTTCAGTTAGTTGTTATTCGTGTATTCCCATTTTTTTGTTGTAATTGTTATTTTTTTTTGGTTTTTTTATTAAAATAATATTTTATGTGTGCTGTCTCAGTTATGAATGTTAAAATGAATATTACGATGCATATTATTTGTGGTAAAAAAACGCATCATTATTTGATTTCATTTTAACTAAATTTACCATTGTAACCAATTCGTAATTAAAATGGCATTGTTAGATAGAATAAACTTGAAGTCAAAAGCAGATATCAATACCGGTTTTGGTACCAATGCCAGTAGCTATGGAGGGCGTTTTATTAATAAAAACGGAACGGCCAATATTGAAAAGAATGGAATGCCTATTTTGCATCGCATCAGTTGGTATCACACGATGATTGACATGCCCGGATGGAAATTTATACTTGTTATTTTGTCATTTTATATCGGAATTAATCTTGTTTTTGCCGCCATTTATTATGGTATTGGAATCGAACATTTGGATGGAATTTCGCTTTCCGATAGTAAGTGGGAACAATTTGGGAAAGCCTATTTTTTTAGTGCGCAAACTTTCACTACTGTTGGTTACGGACACATCAGTCCAGTAGGTTTTTTAACGAGTGCACTCTCG
Organism: Flavobacterium sp.; assembly: GCA_023259675.1. Lineage (GTDB taxonomy): Bacteria > Bacteroidota > Bacteroidia > Flavobacteriales > Flavobacteriaceae > Flavobacterium. The sequence continues at coordinate 69,385 of JALRGT010000002.1, read as the reverse complement.
GCAGCAGAAGCACTAATAGGGCTCTTAAGTTTTGCCATTGCCACTGGTTTGTTTTTTGGAAGATTCAGTAAACCGACTGCCTTTCTTAAATTTTCACACCATGCGCTCATTGCTCCTTATCGGGAAGGTAAAGGTTTGATGATTCGTTTGACACCTTTTAAGAACACCAATTTTACTGATGCAGAAGCCAAAATGACTTTGGGAATGAATGTGGAGGAAAAAGGAACTTTAATAAACAAGTTTTATACGCTGGATTTAGAATTGCAAAAAATCAATGCGTTGTCGTTGAGCTGGACTTTGGTTCATCCTATCACAGAAGAAAGTCCGCTGTTTAATTTCACTGCCGAAGATTTTGCAAATATGCATGGAGAAATTTTGGTGTATATTAAAACTTTTGATGATATGTTCAGTAATACGGTCGCCATTCGCACTTCTTATACTTTTGAGGAAGTGGTTTATGGTGCCAAGTTTGTGCCGATGTATTCCAGGAGCAATGATAATTCTAAAACAATTTTGTATTTAGATAAACTAAATTCCTTCGAAAAAGTGGTGTTGAAATAATTTTTCTGCCAGATGTGATTCTGTTTATTCATTTTCGAGTATATTTGTTTATTAATTTTAGATAAATGATAAACAAAGTAAAAAATGTTTTCAGTATAAAAGACCTTGAAAATCTTTCTGGTATCAAGGCACATACCATCCGAATTTGGGAAAAAAGATATAATGTTTTAGAACCCATGCGTACGGATACTAATATCCGTTCGTATGATTTGACCAATTTGCAAAAGCTGTTAAATATTACTCTTTTACATAAATATGGTTATAAGATATCAAAAATAGCTTCTTATCCCGAGGAAAAAATTCCGGAACTTGTTCGAGAAATCATATCGGCTAAAAATGCTAAAAATCATGCCATCAGTGATTTCAAAATGGCGATGATGAATTTTGACCAAGACTTGTTTTTTGCTACTTATAATTGGTTGATTTCTGAAAAATCCTTTAAAGAGATATTTTATGATGTCTTTATCCCGCTGCTTGAAGAGATAGGTTTGCTGTGGCAAACAGATACGATTTCTCCAGCCCATGAACATTTTATAAGCTATTTGATTAAGCAAAAAGTATTGGTAAACATTGAAAAATTACAGTCTTTAAAACAATCAAAAACTGATAAAGTTTTTGTGCTTTCTCTGCCTTTAAACGAAATACATGAATTAGGATTGATGTTCTTGCATTATGAAATTTTGCTCAAAGGGTACAAGGCCATATATTTAGGCGAAAGTATGCCTATTCAAAATTTAAAAGAACTTAAGAATTATTTTGATCATATAATTTTTGTTTCTTATTTCACCGTGCAACCTGATAGGGAAACTATCGATGATTATGTGGGAGAAATGGTCACTCAACTTTCAGATGATGCTACTCAACTCTGGTTTTTGGGACGCTTGGCCACTTGTATTGATGCAGAAAGGTATTCCGATAAAATAGTTGTTTTTAATTCTATTTCAGAATTAGTAAGTAATATGTAATTTTGTTTAAATATTTTGTATATTTGTTAAACAAATGAAAAAAAATATTTCAGTCATAGGATCTGGTTTTTCGGCTTTGGCCGCGGCTTGCTATTTAGCAAAAAATGGTCATGGAGTTACCGTATATGAAAAAAATGCAACAATAGGAGGTAGGGCCAGACAGTTAAAAAAAGAAGGTTTTACTTTTGATATGGGGCCTAGCTGGTATTGGATGCCCGATGTTTTTGAACGTTTTTTCGCTGATTTTGGAAAAAAAACAGCCGATTATTACGAGTTGATAAAACTAGCTCCGGCTTACCGAGTGTATTATGGAGTAGACGATTTTATTGCTATCGATGATAACTTAGCTGATATTATTTTCAAATTTGAGGAAATCGAAAAAGGAAGTGGTAAAGTTTTGCATGAATTTATAAACGAAGCCAGAAGTAATTACGAAATAGCCATCAAAGATTTAGTGTATCGTCCCGGAGTTTCTCCTTTGGAGTTGGTAACAGTGGAAACAGCAAAAAAACTAGGACAGTTTTTTGGTAACATCAGTAAGGATATTCGAAAGCAATTCAAAAATGAACGACTGATTCAAATTCTCGAATTTCCAGTTTTGTTTTTGGGAGCCAAACCTTCGGATACGCCTTCTTTTTATAATTTTATGAATTATGCCGACTTTGGTTTGGGGACTTGGCATCCCAAAACAGGAATGTTTGATGTGGTTCGGGCAATGGAAAGTCTAGCAACCGAACTTGGAGTTGTTTTTCACACCAATGCCAATATTGAAAAAATCATTGTCGAAAATAAAACAGCCAAAGCAATTATTGTAAATGGAAAACAAATAGTTTCGGATTTGGTTTTAAGTGGCGCCGATTACCATCATACCGAAACCTTATTAGATGAAAAACACAGAGCGTATTCAGTGAAATATTGGGAAAGTCGTGTTTTTGCACCTTCCTCATTATTGTTCTATGTTGGTTTTAATAAAAAGATTCAAAATATTTCGCATCATGCGTTGTTTTTTGACGTCGATTTTAAACAACATGCTACCGATATTTATGATAATCCCAAATGGCCTGCAGAACCGTTGTTTTATGCCAATTTCCCTTCGCTAACAGATAAAACAGCTGCACCAGAAGGAATGGAAACCGGTTTTTTCTTAATTCCGTTAGCGCCAGGAATCGAAGATACCGAGTCATTAAGGGAGGAATATTTTGAAAAAATAATAGATCGTTTTGAGCGTTTAACCCGACAAAGCATTAAAAATAATATTATATTTAAAGAATCCTTTTGCAAAAATGATTTTGTTTCTGAATACAATTCATATAAAGGAAACGCCTACGGAATGGCTAATACCTTATTGCAGACGGCTTTTTTGAGACCAAAGTTGAAAAGTAAAAAAGTAAAGAACCTGTACTTTACAGGACAATTAACCGTTCCGGGACCTGGAGTTCCTCCGGCATTAATTTCAGGAAAATTAGTGTCCGATTTGATAGAAAAGCAATTTAAAGCATCCTAATTATGAAGCAATTATTTGATGAAGTCTCTTTCAAGTGCAGTAAACTGGTGACTAAAAACTATAGTACTTCTTTTTCCTTGGCGGTGTATATGCTTTCGCCGAGTATTAGAGATGCGATTTACAGTATTTACGGTTTTGTGCGTTTTGCCGATGAAATTGTCGATTCTTTTCATGGATTTGATAAAGAAGATTTGATTAATGATTTCGAAAAAGAATATTATAAATCGTATAAAGCAGGAATAAGTTTAAATCCGATTTTAAATTCCTTTCAGCACACGGTAAAAGAATACAATATTGGCGATGATTTGATTCAGGCTTTTTTGAAAAGTATGAAACTGGATTTAGTAAAATCAGATTACAATAACAAAGAAGAGTACAATGAATACATTTATGGCTCTGCCGATGTAGTGGGTTTAATGTGTCTCAAAGTATTTGTCAAAGGAAATAATACTCGTTACGAGCAGTTAAAATCCGAAGCCATGCGATTGGGATCTGCTTTCCAAAAAGTAAATTTCCTTCGAGATTTAAAAGACGATAATTTGGTTTTAAACCGCAATTATTTTCCAGGTGTTGACTTAAACTCTTTTGACGAAAATGCCAAAACAGCCATTATCAAAGAAATCGAAGAAGATTTTGCAATCGCTTATCAAGGGATAGTAAAATTGCCTATTGAAGCAAAATTTGGTGTGTACACCGCTTTTGTGTATTATAGAAAACTACTCAAAAAACTCAAAAACACGCCTTGCCACGAAATTGGAAATGCCAGAATCCGAGTTTCCAATTATACCAAAGCCGGACTTCTAGCCCAATCATTTGTAACCTATAAATTGAAATTAGTCTAGTACTTTTAAATAAAAAACAATGATCTCTTTTTTAATTTTTATAAGCGTTTTTCTCATCATGGAATGCGTCACTTGGCTCACACACAAGTATGTAATGCATGGATTAATGTGGTATTTTCACGAAGACCATCACCAGCCAAAATATGCCCATCCCTTTGAACGAAATGATATTTTCTTTGTCATTTTTGCAGTACCTAGCATCGTTCTTTTCTATTATGGTGTCGAGGGCGGAATCAATTATTTATTCTTCATCGGTCTTGGAATTACGGCTTATGGGTTTTGCTATTTCATGATTCACGATGTCTTAATACATCAACGTTTCAAGTGGTTCAAAAACACCAAAAACAAGTACCTCATAGGTTTGCGAAAAGCCCACAAAGTGCACCACAAACATCTGGGAAAGGAAGATGGCGAGTGTTTCGGGATGCTGTTTGTTCCTTTCAAATATTATAAAATGTAAAACCATTTGGGCGTGACCCGCAAAAAAAAGCGGGTCGGGCTTTACGGCTTTATCTCTTCGCTACGCTACGAGGATATCGCCTGCAATCCCTCACGCAAACCCGTTCATTGTTTAAGAATAGCATCTAAAATAACTTTTCACCATGAAACTCTATAAAAAAGAATCCGTTCAACACGTCAATGCTACTATCGAAGAATGTTGGGCTTTTTTTTCCAGTCCAAAAAACCTTCAAAAAATAACTCCTGAAACCATGGGGTTTCAAATCACTGATTACGATGGAAAAAGTATGTATCCAGGCCAAATCATTCAATATAAAGTATCGCCTTTAGCAGGAATTAAAATAGCATGGGTAACCGAAATTACGAAGGTAAAAGACAAGAGCTATTTCATAGACGAACAGCGTTTTGGACCGTATGCGTTTTGGCACCACAAACATTTTTTTGAAGCTACTGAAAATGGGGTAAAAATGACTGATGTAGTGCATTATGGGTTGCCTTTAGGATTACTAGGTCGTATTATGAACACGCTCATAGTGAAAGGGAAATTAAAAGAAATATTTGCCCACAGAGAAAAAATGGTCAACCAACTCTTCAATTCAAAATAATGGTAAAGCAAGAGGTCGCTGTTTTTTGGTTTCGTCGGGATTTGCGCTTAGAAGACAATGTGGGTTTGTTTCATGCTTTACAATCAAATTACCCTGTACTACCATTGTTTATTTTTGATGATGACATTCTGGATAGTTTACCCAAAAATGATGTTCGAGTTGGTTTTATTCACGAATCGCTTTCTAAAATTAATTCGAAGCTCCATGAATTGGGAAGTTCTTTTTTGATTAGAAAAGGAAAAACAGCTGCTGTTTGGCAATCTTTAATCCAAGAATTTGATATCAAAGAAGTTTTCTTCAACAAAGATTATGAACCTTATGCCATAAAACGTGATCAAGAGATTTGGGAATTATTAGAAGCAAATAATACAAAAGTAAGTTCGTATAAAGACCAAGTGATTTTCGAAGAAAAAGAAATCACAAAAGCCGATGGTTTACCTTATACGGTATATACGCCCTATAAAAATAAATGGTTAGAAAAATACAAAAGCATCGCTCCTGTTACCGAATTTGATACATCCATCTACGGGTCTAATTTTTATAAAAACAATTTTGATTTCCCAACTTTGGAGCATATAGGTTTTGTAGAAAGTTCCATAAAAGTCAAACCACACAATCTTACAAAAATTTCTCATTATCATGAAACCCGAGATTTTCCGGCAATAGACAGCACATCGTATTTATCTCCACATTTGCGTTTTGGTACGGTAAGTATTCGAAAATTAGTCAATTGGGCAGCTCATAAAAATGACGTTTTCTTGAGTGAATTAATTTGGAGAGAGTTTTTTATGCAAATCTTGTTCAGTTTCCCAAAAGTGATGGATGATAATTTCAAATCGGCTTACGATGGAATTCAGTGGCGTAATAATGAAGAAGAATTCAAACGCTGGTGTAACGGAACAACCGGTTATCCCATGGTCGATGCGGGAATGCGCCAACTCAATGAAACGGGTTATATGCACAACCGAGTTCGAATGGTGGTCGCTAGTTTTTTGTGCAAACATTTACTAATTCAGTGGCAATGGGGCGAAGCCTATTTTGCCGAAAAATTATTGGATTATGATTTGTCTGCCAATGTAGGTAATTGGCAATGGGCAGCCGGAACGGGTTGTGATGCTGCACCTTATTTTAGAGTGTTCAATCCTGAAATCCAATTAAAAAAGTTTGACGAAAAAGGCATCTACATCCGTAAATGGATTCCTGAATTCGATTTGGGCTATGGAAAACCTATGGTCGATCATGCCATGGCGAGAGATAGAGCAATTGCTACTTATAAAGCAGGGATATCGAAGTAGTTTTTTGTTGTCTTACGACGAAGGAGTAATCACAAAATTGCGCTTAAATTATATGTTTCAAAAAACTATTTGATTAACTTCTCTAGCATTCCCTTAAAAATAAAACCATGAAAAGGCAAAACAGAATACCAGTATAATTTCCCCCAAATGCCTCGCGGTCTAAATGTAGCCGATTGATACAAGGTATTTCCGATGATTTTAAATTCTAACCAAGCTTCTCCTGGGAGTTTCATTTCGGCAAATAAGATTAATTTACCTTCTTCTTTATTGGCATACAAAACCCGCCAAAAATCGAGTGCATCACCTGCATGAATATCGTGTTTATTGGTACGTCCCCTTCTAGAGCCTACACCTCCATACAATTTATCGATAAAACCACGCAAAGACCACAGCCAGTCTCCGTAATACCAACCGGTTTCTCCACCAATGGACCATATTTGGTGAATGGTATACTCCCGATTTATAATTTCCATTTTGCGTCGGTCTATGAAACAGTCTTTTTTTGGCACATGTAGATACTCTGAAATATTGCTTTTAAAACGACCACTTACCAAAGAATCTTTCCAGCTGGATGCCACTTTGTCCTCATCCACTTTTAGTAGTGCTCTAGAAAGCGCTTGCTCGTAAGTCATAGGTTGCACTTGTAGCAGTTCATTGATTTTTGTGTCACGACACACCACTTCTACTTTCATGCTACTCACTAAGGCTGAAGCCAATTTATACGAAGTGGAGGTTACAAAATACAGCCAATACGAGGAGAGTTTGGGTGTCATCACAGGAACGGTAAATATCCAGCGTTTTAGGTTTTTTGCCTTGGCAAAAGCCAACAACATCTCTTTATAAGTCAAAATATCTGGACCGCCAATATCAAAACTTTGATTGTAAGTGACGGGGTTTAAAAGTGATTTAAATAAAAAATCGAGTACATCATTAATGGCAATAGGTTGGCATTTTGTATTAAGCCATTTGGGTGTAATCATTACGGGAAGTTTATTGACTAAATCCCGAATGATTTCAAAGGAAGCACTACCGGAACCTACTATTATTCCAGCTCGCAGCGTAGTAAGGGCAAAGGTTCCCGAGCTTAGAATATCTTCTACATTTTTTCGAGATGATAGATGTTTAGATAATGATTTATCATTTACAATTCCGCTCAAGTAAATGACTTGTTTGGCATTGGTATTATTGATTTTTGATACAAAATTCTCAGCCGAAATTTGTTCCAATTCATCATAGTTATCGCTAGAACTCGACATGGAATGAATGAGGTAATAAGCGGCATCAATGTCATTCGGAATAGAATCGAGTGTTTCTTTTTTTAGAAAATCGACTTCGACAACTTCAATATTATCTTTGAATTCAATAGGAACATAAAACCGGTTCTTATCTCTTACACAACAAACCACATTATTGCCTTGATTTACCAAAATAGGTAAAAGTCGCTTTCCTATGTAGCCTGTTGCACCTGTTAAGAGAATTTTCATTGTTTTTGTTTAAAATTAACTCAATTTATTCGAAATCAAGCTAATAAATTCTTTTCTGGTTTTATTTTTTTCAAATGCACCAGTAAAAGAGGAAGTGGTTGTAAATGAATTTTGTTTTTGAATGCCACGCATTTGCATGCACATGTGTTGTGCTTCTATGACAACTGCCACGCCCAAAGGCTCTAATGCTTCTTGGATACAGTTTTTTATTTGGTCAGTCAATCGCTCTTGAACCTGCATTCTTCGGGCATAGGCATCTACAATTCTAGGAATTTTACTTAGACCAACAATTTTACCATTAGGAATGTAAGCCACATGTGCTTTTCCAAAAAATGGTAGCATATGGTGTTCGCACATAGAATATACTTCGATGTTTTTTACCACAATCATCTGGCTGTGATCTTCTGTAAATAAAGCAGATTTTAATATTTCTAACGGATCTGATGCGTAACCATGAGTCAAAAATTGCATGGCTTTAGCCACTCTCTCGGGTGTTTTTTCTAGGCCTTCTCTTGTTACATCTTCTCCTAAACCATGAATGATTGTTTTGTAATTTTCAGCTAATAGATTTGTTGTTTCAGTATTGTATTGTTCGTTATTTTCGTAATTTTTCATTTCTTTTATCATGCGTTGCGGTTTAAATTTGGTGTGATTATATTTTAAAAGTGACTATTCCGTAATCCATTTCAAATATTTGACCTGAGATTGATTTTGCTTTATCAGAGATTAAGAAATCAGCCATATTAGCTACTTCATTTGGTTTTAGATAGCCTTTCATAGGATGGCGTTCTATCATATTTTCTTTCATTCGATCATTACGAAGAATTCCTGCCGAAAGGGATGTTTCGGTAATCGTGGGAGCAATGGCATTGATGCGTACTACCGATGCCATCTCGGCTCCCAACGATTTAACTAATCCTTCCACTCCTGCTTTTGCTGCTGCAATACTGGCATGAAAAGGCATTCCCAGTTTCGCCGCAACGGTACTAAATAAGAGTATGGATGGATTTGTTCCCTTTTTTAAAACAGGTAAATAATGCTGTATGGCTTTTACAGCTCCAATGACATTAATTTCAAAATCATTTCTAAAATCATCAAGGCTTAAACTTCCTATTGGTTTTAAATTAATGGAACCAGGGCAATAAATCAAAGTATCAATTTCTTCTATACTTGGCAGGGTGTCTTGCAACACATTTATTGGAAAATGAATTAAATTAGGATGCGTAACACCAGGAACCGTACGACTGATATTGTACACTTTGTTACTTTCTAATTGTTCCAATAAGATGGCGTTCCCAATTCCTTTGCTCCCGCCTATGATGAGTATGTTTTTCATAAAATGTAATTACTATCTTTTTGAAATTTTATTATTACTTATGTTTCTTTGTCGGTTGCATTTAAAACGTCCTTTTTCAAAATCACGTAGTTTTTCATGTTTTGTTTTTCGACCTTGAACCCGTTCTCGCCACATTCTAAAACTGGATGGTTTCATTTCGTTTCGCATTAGGTCAATCACTTCTTGTTCTTTTAAACCAAATTGCATTTGTATGGCTTCAAATGTGGTTCGATCTTCCCAGGCCATTTCAATGATTCGATCGATTTCTATTTCGGTGAGAATTATTTTCATGATTGGTATTTTTGATATTCATTTACTACAATAGTTGCTTTCAAATCAAACATTAAATTGTACAAGCCAAAGAATGTTCTATTCATGTAAATAAAATGTTTGGAGCCTCTATTACCGTTCATTTTTCTAAGGTTTGTATCTTTTGAAAAACGTTCTCCCAATTGGGCAATATCTTTAAAGAATTCTTCGTCTGAGAAGTCGAAAGTATCGCTTTGAAACGGCTTGGTAAACAGCGATAATAAATCGTAAAACATTTGAGTGAAATAAATAATTTCTTCTTTGGAGTCATCTGTTCTTAGGATTTCTAATTCAAAAAGTTTTTTCTCAAAAAGAGCTTTGTTATCTATCACTTCTTTATTGATGAGTTCAAAATAAGGAACATAGAATTCATTTGGAATTTGTTTCATGCAACCAAAATCCAATGCAACCAATTCATTGTTATCACTGACCAAAAAATTTCCAGGATGTGGATCGGCATGTACTTTTTTAAGGATATGAATTTGATACATGTAGAAATCCCATAATGCCTGACCCAATTTATTGGCTATTTCAGGATTTGAATTTTTAAATTCTGATAAATGAACGCCAGTCATCCAATCCATCGTGATAATTTTATCTGATGAAAACTCGGGATAGTAATTAGGGAAAACCAAATTTTCTATTTGGCTACAAGCCGTAACCACTTCTTGGCTTTGTTTCAGTTCCAATAAATAATTGGTTTCTTCAATCAATTTGTCTTCGACTTCTTTAAAATATTTATCAGAATCTTTTCCTTGAAGATTAAACATTCTAATAGCCATAGGTTTTACCAAAGCCAAATCAGACGAAATGCTGTTGGCAACTCCAGGATATTGAATTTTTACTGCCAGTTTTTTGTTGTCTTTTATAGCCAAATGTACTTGACCTATACTTGCTGCGTTTACAGAAGTGGAATTGAATTCATCAAAAATCTCATAAGGCGTTTTTCCAAAATTATTTTTAAACGTTTTCAATACTAAAGGTGCCGAAAGTGGTGGAACCGAAAATTGGGACAAAGAAAATTTCTCCACATATGCTTGAGGTAAGAAACTCTTGTCCATGCTTAGCATTTGAGCCACTTTTAGCGCGCTTCCTTTCAAACTTTTTAGTCCGTCATAAATGTCTTCGGCATTGTTTTCGTTTAATTTATCACGTGACAAATCAGAATTAACCATTTTTTCACCGTAATATTTCAAGTAATTAACGCCCACTTTTGCACCGGTTTGCACCAGTTTTGTGGCTCTTTCAATTTTGGAAGTTGGGATATAATCTATTGTTTTCATTTATTTGGCTTGTATTTTTTCTTTGAAAATAAATTTTCCAAAATCGATTAGTGATTCAATTGGACTGATGTTCATTAATTCGAAGGTCGCTTTTACTGATTTTTCGATGAAAATATCGGTTTTTTCAAAAGCAGGTGAGGAGTCATCCAACCAAAATTTCAAAGTCATCAATAACTGTAACCAAGAACCTTCGCTTATTGCTTTTTCTTGGTATTCCTGTGCTTTCTCGTTTTTAATGCGGTATTCGTCACTAATTATTGATTGAACATAGTTCTTGAAACTCACTCTTAGTTCTGATAATTGCATTAGATTTTTTAATTGATTTTGGTGCTCTCTTAAACTCATGATTACATAAGAACGATTAGCAGTCAGTAATTCGAAGAAAGTAAAATAAAAACTAAGCATTTTACTTTCCATATCATAGGTTTCATATTCTTTGTTCTTATGTAAGAGTTCGACCGTTTTTTCTAAAAATAATACGTATATTTCCTTCTCAATACCTTCTAGTTTTCCAAAAAAAGTATAGAATTCCGTTTCTGTATATCCGTTCAATTTCATGAATTGGTAGACTGATTTTGGTTTTTCATTATTTTCCAAAGTATAATCCATATACATAGAAACTATTTTGTCTTTGCTGAGTGTTGCTTTTTTTGTTGCCATTTTTTTGAAAATTTCAAATTAGAGTATAAAGATATGTTTTGTTTAACAAAATATTGTTAAAGTTAAACAAAAATATTTAATACATTTGATTACTAATACGATAATAATTTATTTGAAATGAAAAAGAATGTATTAATAACAGGAGGTTCTGGATTTGTAGGCAGACATTTGACTGAACTATTGATTCTTAGAGGATATACAGTTTCAATTCTTAGCAGATCTAAAAAACAAAATAAAAAAGATATTTATTATTTTCAATGGGATGTAGGGAATCAAACTATTGAAGAAGAAGCTGTTTTGAGAGCTGATTATATCGTTCATTTGGCTGGAGAAAATATTGCAGGTAAACGGTGGACCAAAAAAAGAAAGCAAGCTATTATAGAAAGCCGAATTCTTTCTGGACAATTGCTATATTCTGTTTTGAAAAAAAACAACAAAAAAGTGGCTGCTTTTGTTTCAGCTTCTGCCATAGGTATTTACGGAGCCATAAACGGCGAGGAAATTTGTACCGAGGAAACTGCGGCCGCGACTGATTTTTTAGGCTTAACCTGTCAAAGATGGGAGTCCATTGATGATTATATCGAAAATTTAGGTATTCGCTGCGTAAAACTTCGTACCGGATTGGTTTTAGGAAAAGATGAAGGTCTTTTGAATACGCTACTACCTATTTTCAAAAAACGGTTGGGTTCTGCTTTAGGTTCAGGAAAACAATATATGCCATGGGTTCATATTAACGATTTATGTAACGCCTATCTTTTGTCAATAGAAAATTCAGAGATGGATGGATCTTATAATGTAGCGGTAAATGACAATACCACCAATGCATCATTTTCTAAAACATTGGCGAAAGTGTTAGGATATCGGATTTGGCTGCCAAATGTTCCGGCATTTATAATTCGGATGTTTTTAGGGGAATTGTCACTATTGGTTTTAAAAGGCAGAAGGGTTTCTTCGGATAAAATAGAAAATTTAGGATTTCAGTTTCAATATATAAATTTAGAAGAGGCACTAACTGATTGTTTAAAGTAAATTGATTACTCTAAAATACAATTAACTTTTATGTTTACGGTTCTTGATATTTTATTACTTATCAAAAAAGGGATTTTAATGTTGAAATCATCTGTGTTAACAGAGAATTTGGAAATCAGTTCAATGCCGTTTTTTGGAAGTTTTTTAATTAAGGCATTTACCCTTATGTTTTTAGACTTTCCGTGAATGTATATTTTTCCTCTAATTTGGTGTGTTTTTGGATTAGCGGTACTGTTTTTTAAGTCAAATTTTTCAATGATTCCTTTGAAGGTAGCTTTTGGATATTTTTTGCTTTCTAAATAGTTTTTGTTGAAATGTTCTTCCATTAAACTTCTTTCAAAATGGAAATCTTTGATATAAACCACAAATTCAATGGTACTTTTCCGGGTGTTTAAAACACCATGAACATTTTCATTTTTAGCTTCAACAGCTTCAAAAAAAGGGACAGAGGCCTCAAACAGAATTTCACCCTTGGACGTAGATAATTTATCCTGGGCATAACTCAAGTTGTACAAAAAAAACAAAAAAAAGAGTATAAATTTATTCATGTTTTTTGGGAATGAAACTACTTAAAGTTACGAAATTTATGCGGAAAAAGTTTATAGTTTTATTGAAAAAAACACTTTTTAGATTGTTTTTTACGAGTAAAATAAGTTACAATGATTGGTCATCTAAATTGGAATTGTTTTTTTTTAATCTTTTAGGAGATTTTCATCTTTTTCGGCACGGCTTAAAATGTTATCTGGGAGTGATTTTTTGGCTTTGGCCCCCATCTTTTTTAATCGCTCGACACTGGTAATTAGATTTCCTTTTCCTTCAACAAGTTTGTTCATGGCTCCGCTATATTCTACTTTACTTTCGTCAATTTTCTTCCCTATTTTAATTAAATCGGCTACAAAACCTTCAAATTTATCATATAAAGCTCCTGCTTGACGCGCAATTTCAAAAGCATTTTCCTGTTGTTTTTGATTGGCCCACATGCTGTCAATCGTGCGCAAAGTGGCCAATAAAGTGGCAGGTGTCACAATAACAATATTTTTCTCGAAAGCTTTGTTATATATAGTCGTGTCTTCATTGAGTGCCATGGCAAAGGCCGGCTCGATAGGAATAAATAGCAACACAAAATCGGGGCTTTCTATCTGATATAAATCCTGGTAATTTTTGTTTCCTAACTGTTCTACATGGCGTTTGATAGAATTGACATGTTCTTTTAGAAAACTGTTTTTCATATCATCGTCTTCCTCGTTGATGTATTTCTCGTAAGCAGTTAAGGAAACTTTAGAATCGACAATCATCTTTTTGCCATCGGGTAAATTAATCACGACATCCGGAAAGACACGATTGCCCTCTTCGGTGGTAAAGGCTTGTTGAACCTCATATTCACGTCCTTTTTCCAATCCTGATTTTTCTAATACACGCTCCAATACCAATTCGCCCCAGTTTCCTTGCATTTTACTGTCGCCCTTTAATGCTTTAGTCAAGTTGAGTGTTTCTTTGCTCATTTGGATATTCATTTCACGTAAGCCCAGAATTTGTTGGCGTAAAGCCGCATGATAATCGATGCTCTCTTTATGGGTATCTTCGACTTTCTTTTCGAATAACTGAATTTTATCCTGCAAAGGCGACAGGATATTTTTCATGTTTTCCTTGTTTTGTTCCGTGAATTTATTCGATTTTTCGTCTAATATTTTGTTGGCCAAGTTCTCAAATTCTTTGGTGAATTTTTCTTGTAGTTTTTCCACTTCCTCCTTTTGTTCTTTGTTGCGCTCCCAAAGATTTTCAAAATCTACTTCTTTTTTAGAGAGCTGAATGGCCAGACTGTCTTTTTCGTTTCGGATGTTTTCTTTTTCGACCTGACTTACTTCCAATTGCTTTTCGAAAGTATTTCGGTCATTCAGCAATTGTTCTTTAAGTTGGCTGAATTGGGAATTTAAACCAATCAGTTTTTCTTCCAATCCTGTTTTTTCAGCTTGAAAACGGGCAGAAAAAAGCAACTTTCCAATAAAAACACCAAGAGCGAGAGCAACAATAAAAAGGATTAAGAACGGCAGTAGGTTTGACATATAACGAAGAATTTTTTGTAAAAAGTAAAAGTAAGGAATTATATTAATTTTGAAATTGAAATGAAGATAATTTGAAATTTTTATGAAATAAATGAATCAAAAATTATAAAGATGTATTTCCTATGGTTTTAGACTAAGGGCTGCTTTTCAGAAGAAAAAATGTATTTTTGCCTCAAATTTTAAATAATGCCTCACCGTCATTTCATGCTGCACAAACCCTATGGGTATCTCAGTCAATTTATTTACGAATTAAAACGGAAAAAGAAATTGTTAGGAGAATTATATGATTTTCCACAAGGCACCATGGCTATTGGTCGTTTAGATGAAGATTCGGAAGGTTTGTTACTGTTGACAACAGATGGGAAGATGAGTGAGCGCATTCGTTCCAAAAAAGTAGATAAGGAATATTATGTGCAAGTGGATGGCATCATAAATCAAGAAGCTATTGATAGGATACAGGAAGGAGTCGAAATTGGTTTTAACGGAACCAAGTATGTGACGAAACCCTGTAAAGCTGCTTTACTTACCGAGAAACCCAATTTAGGATTGAGAGGAAAAAAAATTCGGGATGAACGTCATGGACCTACTTCTTGGGCTTCGATTACGGTAAATGAAGGCAAGTTTCGACAAGTCAGGAAAATGACCGCAGCCGTTGGTTTTCCAACTTTGCGATTAATTAGAGTTCGAATAGGAAACGTACATTTGAATGATTTACAATCTGGAGAAGTCTTGGAAGTTGCTGATTTTTCAATAGAAAAGATATAAAGAGGAATTTTTCAATCTTTTTATCTTTCAATTTTAAATATAAAATATGTTAAACATTGTTTTGATAGAACCCGAAATCCCAAATAATACGGGAAATATAGGCCGACTATGTGTGGGTACGGAAAGTCGCTTGCATTTGATTCATCCATTTGGATTTGTGATCAATGACAAAAATCTAAAACGTTCCGGTTTGGACTATTGGGTGCATCTCGATGTAACCGAATATCAAAGTATTAATGAATGGGTGGCCCAGATTCCAGATCAGTCTCGTGTTTTTTTGATGAGTTCGCACGCCGAAAAATCGTATTTAGAAAACAATTTTCAGGATGGAGATTGGTTGGTTTTCGGAAAAGAAAGTGTGGGGTTAAGTGAGGAAGTCTTAGCGTTATTCAATAAAAACAATCAATTGACGATTCCAATGTCAAATAAAATACGGAGTTTTAATATTGCCAATTCGGTTGCTTTTGTGATTGGCGAAGCGAAAAGGCAGATTAGTCTTTTGATTAAAGAAGTTTGAATTGAGAATAGAATAGGAATAAAAAAAGAGGAAGCTTTTACTTCCTCTTTTTTTATTTAATTTCTGGCTACAAAATCACTTAATGTGATGTAGGTGTTTCCGTTGTCGGGATTATGATAGATATTATATTTTGTTGGATAATTTCCTGGTTTTTGGAAATGTTCCGGTTGAGAATATTCGGTACTGCTGTCTACATTGGAGAGTAGATAATCTAACGTAATCATGGGTTCCACAAAAATGACATTCCCATCATAAGAGCCATAGATCATTATTTTAGAGAAGGGTAAATAATCACCTAAGTTTACTGGTAACCAGTGTTTTCCCATTTGAGGTTCTGCAGTTGCATCACCCGGAGGAGTAAAATAATCTGCCGGCATATATCCTGCTGGCGGATAATTATTGAAAGCAGCATCTGTTTCTGGAGACCAAGCCGGTATAGCCATTTGTTCGGCTATAGAAATCATGTAAAAATGCATATCGAAATGAGGGACATCAAATACGCCTTCAGGAATATGTCCATGCGGATTCCAGTTGAGCCCAATATGATTGAACGGAGTGAATTGTTTCGCTTTTAAGTGCAAAGGAACAATAATAGTAGAATGATCGGCTGGGATTTTTTTATCCTCTTCATCGGTAATGTTCTTAAAGGCCTCGGGGGTTATTTCGATTCCTATTTCACTTGGATTCCCATTTCGGTCAACACTTATCCAAGAGCGTACTTTTCCGTATCCAAGTTGAACTTCTGGTCCTTTGAAAACATTAAGTTTTTCAGTAGCTTTTTTTCCCGTAAGTAAGAAAGTAGAATTAGTTTGCAAATCACTGTTTATCATTTCATCCTCGCTGCAGGAAAAAAGAAAAAGGAGTGCCCCAAAAACAATAATTTTTTTTGACATAGTAAACAAATGTTCCATAATTAAAAAATTTAAAGATTATTTAATAATGTAGATAAGCTTAGCTTTGGAGCAAAAATTTAAGGACAATAAAAGTACAATATTTTTGTATAAATACTTCATTGTCAATTGTATATTTGGTTAATAAAAACTTTTTTTTTGATAATTAAATCTTAATTAATGGGCTTCTAAGGAAGTGCAGTATTTTAAATCGTATTAATCTTTTAAAAAAATAGTTTTAAGAGAAAACAAATCTTCCTTTTTCAGCATCAAAAGTAATATGTTCGCCTTTGAATAGATTGGTAAAACTCCCTTTTGAAATCAAATTACAAGGCTGGTCTTGTTCTACTTTTTCGGGAGTCATGAGAATCATTTCATCACTCAACTGAATTGCCAAGTCAATATCATGCGTCGAAAAAAGAATACATTTTTGGGTTTCGTTCGCCAGTTTTTTCAGAAGTTGAAACAAGGATACTTTGTGTAGTAAATCTAAATGAGTAGTTGGTTCATCCAATATGATGAGGGGGGTGTCTTGGGACAGAGCACGGGCAATCAATACTTTTTGTAATTGTCCGTCACTAATTTCATAATGTTTTTTGGAAGACAAATGGCTTATTTGAGTAAGTTCCATGGCTTCATTAATTTTTAGAATATCTGTTTCAGTCAGTTTTCCAATCCAGTTAGTATAGGGTTGTCTTCCCAAAGCAATAAGTTCAAAAACAGTTAGATTGCTGGGTGGCAATTTTTCGGTTAAAACGACACTTAAATTTTGAGCCAATGTCAAGGCATCTAGGGTATGAATGTTCTGGTTGTTCAGTAAAACGGTTCCAGAGAGTGGTTTTTGAATTCCGGTTAGGGTTCGTAATAATGTTGATTTTCCGATTCCATTGGCACCAATTAGCGCTATTAGTTTTCCTTCTTGAAAATTCAAGTTAAGGTTTTCGGCAATAATAGTTGTCGATTTTTTGGTTTTATAACCAATACTTAAATTTGAAGAAGAAAGGATGTTGTTATTCATTAGTTGTAATTTTTTTATACATAGTGACATTGATTTAAAAAAATAAAAGCAAACTATTTTTATACATTATCCCATCATTTTTCGTTTTCGAACTAATAACCAAATCACAATTGGTGCGCCAAATAACGAAGTTACGGCATTAATCGGCAAGGTAATATCTATGTTTGGCAGTTGTGAAATACTGTCACAGACCAGCATGATGATGGCTCCTAAAAGTATCGTACTCCAAAATAAAATCGTATGATTGCTGGACTGAAAAACCAACTTTGCCATATGAGGCACTGCGAGGCCTATAAATGCAATTGGTCCAGCAAAAGCAGTAATACT
Organism: Flavobacterium sp.; assembly: GCA_023259675.1. Taxonomy (GTDB): domain Bacteria; phylum Bacteroidota; class Bacteroidia; order Flavobacteriales; family Flavobacteriaceae; genus Flavobacterium. The sequence continues at coordinate 51,473 of JALRGT010000002.1, read as the reverse complement.
ACCGGCTAAAATACTAGTGGCCAAAATAATTAATAAACGGGCTTTGTTGTAATTTATTCCCATACTTCGGGCATAGTTTTCGCCTAATAGCAACGCGTTTAATGGTTTGATGCTAAAAAGACTTATGAGTAAACCAACGATTACACAAACTGCTAAAATAGCGATGGCTGACCAAGACAAATTTCCCAAATTTCCCATGGACCAAAAAGTGAATTTTTGTAATTGTTCCGCAGTGCTAAAATAGGTCAAAGTCCCCACCACTGCACTGGTTAAACTTCCAAACATCAGTCCGACGATTAGTATTGCCATCGTATCTCGTAAGCGGAATGAAACCACTAAAACAGCCATTAAAACCAGAAAACTGCCCAAACTGGAAGCCAATACAATTCCATAAGAGGACAGTAATAATGAAGCAATGGAATGTGGTAAAAAAGAAGCCCCCAAAATGACTATAGCTACCCCTAAACTCGCTCCGGAACTCAGTCCTAAAACATAGGGCCCTGCCAGTGGATTGCGAAATAAAGTTTGCATTAACAAACCACTGATGGACAATCCCATTCCGACAAGAATTGCCGTAATTGCTTTGGGTAATCTATAGTTGATGATGATATATTCCCAAGTTGACTTAGTCGCTTGGCCTCCTGTTAAACTATTAAATATTTCTTTAGATGGAATGCTGATGGAGCCCAAACTTATGTTTGTAAAAAACAAGACAAGTACTCCCAAAGCCAGTAGGGAAAACAGCATACTATTTCGTTTGTAATTTGCCAATTTAATTTAATTTTTGAGCAAAAGTAAAGGTATAATCAGGAAGTAGGTCAGAATGAAATATTTTTATATAATCTTTTAGAACTAAATCTGGTCGACTTGGAGCCAATTCATAATAAATTGTTCCTCCTTTTGCTCCTAATTTGCTTTCAAAAGTATACACATTTTTCTGTTTAAAAGCATCAAATTGACTATAATGTGGATTGCTGTTTTCAAATTCAGATAATGTTTGAAAATGGCAAGCCGCTATCCAAACATTCGCGTTTTTTGCTTTGTCCAGTATTGCTTCTAATGACAATCCTAGACTACCCGTTCCTTCAACATCTGACCAAAGGTAATTGGATTTCGCATCTTTCATAAATTGCGCCACCCAACTATTTCCTTTAGCAACATACCACTGCTGTTGATACATGGAGCCATAAAGTACAGTTGTTTCCGGTTTTTTGTTGGCAACTAATTCTAACGCTTTAGTATAGTTTTTTACGATACCATCAAATATTGATTTAGCTTTTTTTTCTTTTCCAAATAAGGCACCATATAGTTTTATCCATTCTGCTTTTCCGAGTGGCGATTGTTCCATCCAATCCCCTTGAATTAGGACTTTTATACCACTTTTTTCAAGATTATCAATCATTGGATTGTTATTGTCAATGCCAAAGGTCACTATAAGTTCAGGATTCATTTCAATCAATTGCTCCATGTTTAGTTTTTCGTTTTGCCCCACATTTTTTATTGAACCATTGTCGATTAATTTTCTGGTTTTTTCAGAAGAAATGTAGTCCGTATGGGGAAAACCAACCAATCGGTTTTCGACTCCAAGCATTTCCAAATAAGGAATAATAGTAGTTGAGGTGACTACAATGGATTGTAAAGGAACTTGAATCGAAGTGTGTTTTTGTAAACTATCAGGAATAATTGCATTTTTCTCTTTTAAGATGTAAGTGAAGTCTTTATTGGCATTGGGCCAAGGATTGATCACTTTTACAATTGAATAATTTTCGTATTTATAAATAGAAAGCCCTGAAGCGTACTCAATCGTATTTTTTACACTGTTATTTTCTGTAAATGTTTGTTTTTCATTTTTTTTACATCCCAAAATGGATATAAAAAGCAGTGAAAATAGGATTTTAGAAATGGAAAATTTCATGATTAATTTTTTTCAATTGTGGCAAAGGTAAATCAAATTATAAAAAATCTTGTTTATTTTTATTAGTAAAAAAATGAACAAACTGTATCTTTACCGAATGAATGTTATTAAAGTTAAAAATTGTTCGACCTGTTCTGCAGCCTTTAATTGTGGTGATACTCTAGAAGGACATAAATGTTGGTGTAATGATTATCCCCCTATTTTTGCACCTTCTGATGTAGTTGACTGTTTGTGTCCTAGCTGTTTTAAAAACGCTTGTATGTTGAAGATTGAGAAGTATGTATCGACACTAACTCCAGAAACGACAACCGAAAATAGAGCGAAAGATTTACCAGAGTCTACAAATCTGATAGAAGGTATTGATTATTATTTGGAGAATGGTAATTATGTTTTTAAGGCTTGGTTTCATCTAAAAAGAGGGTATTGTTGTACTAATGGTTGTCGTCATTGTCCATACGGATTTAAAAAATAAGAAATGATATATTTAATTACAGGAGGAGAGCGCTCCGGTAAAAGCAGTTATGCCGAAAATTTGGCCAAAGAATTATCTGCCAAACCCATGTATGTGGCAACTGCCAGAAAATGGGATAGTGACTTTCAAGAAAGAATAGACCGTCATCAAAAAGACCGTGATGATCGCTGGATAAACATTGAAAAAGAAAAACACCTAAGTGAAATAAATTTTTCTGGCAAGGTAGCCATCGTGGATTGCGTTACGCTTTGGTTGACTAACTTTTTTGTGGATACAAAAAATGATGTGACATTGTGTTTAGAGCAAGCCAAAGAGGAGTTTGATAAAATCGCTACCCAAGAAAACGCAACAATTATTATTGTGACCAATGAAATAGGAATGGGAGTACATGCTCAAACGCATATTGGACGAAAATTTACCGAATTGCAAGGATGGATGAACCAATATTTGGCTAAAAATGCCGATCAGGTCGTATTGATGGTTTCTGGAATTCCAATGAAAATAAAAGGATAAATGAAAAATTTTGTATGTTCTTGGAGTGGGGGGAAAGACAGTTGTTATGCGATGATGCTAGCTTTGAATCAAGGATTTGTCCCCCAAGTAGTGCTAAATATGATGAATGAAAACGGAAAAGTTTCTCGTTCACATGGAATTCCTATATCAGTTTTAAATCAGCAGGCTCAAAAAATGAAATTGCCGTTAGTTGCCGTTCCTGCGACTTGGGGCGATTATGAGGAGAAATATATCAGTACATTAAAAATACTCCAATCAAAATATGATTTGGATGCAGCCGTTTTTGGAGATATCGATTTACAATCTCATAAAGATTGGGAAGATAAAGTGTGTGAAGCCGCTTCCATCAAGGCAGTTTTGCCTTTATGGCAAAAAGACCGAATCGATTTGGTAAATGAAATGATTGACAATGGAATCGAAACCATGATTGTATCTTGTAATTTGCAAATGGGTGAAAGCTATTTAGGGAAAATTTTGACCAAAGAATTAGCACTAGAATTATTGAAAAAAGGCATTGATCCTTGTGGAGAAAATGGTGAATTTCATACCTTGGTAATCAACTGCCCTATGTTTTCGGAAGTAATTGAATTACCTAAGTATACAACCCAAACCTATAGCAATTATTGTTTCATAGTTTGGGAAGAATAAGAAGAATTTTTCGTTCCAAAAAAAAATAATTTTTGGTACCGCTATTGAACTTTTAATAGAAAAACATGACTCATTTAGACGAAATTTTAAAATCCCGCCGTGATACCCGTCATTTTACAAATGATGAAGTTCCTGATACTGTCATTGAAAAAGCAATGCAGGCTGGTCATTGGGCACCATCTGTGGGATTAACGGATGCTACTAAATACTATTTTATTAAATCCAAAGAAATTAAGAAAGCGGTAAAAGAATTGTTTTTAGATTATGATAAAAAAGCAGCAAACCAAACGGACAATAAAGCACAAAAATCACAATACCAAGCGTTAAAGCTTGAAGCTATTGAGGAAGCACCTTTAGGTTTAGTTATTTGTTATGATCGTTCGGTGTTGAATAATTTCACCATCGGGACGGTGGGGAGCAATGAGTCGATAAAATTTAGTGCCGTCTGCTCTGCTCAAAACATTTGGCTTTCGCTGACTGAACAGGGATACTCAATGGGTTGGGTTTCAATTTTAAATTATTACCGATTCAAGCAGTTGTTGGGTTTGCCGGAGCATATAGAGCCTTTGGGGTATTTTTGTGTAGGCAAACCCGCCACAAATTATGAGAACCAGCCGATGCTGCAGCAATTGAATTGGAAACATAAATCAGAAAATCCATTTGTTGAAGAAATTACGACGATGCATCAGGAAAATAAAATTATTGCTGTAGAACAAAATTCAAAAAAAGTAAGTTCTATAAATTTATCGGATGCTTTACAGTTTAAAATAGACCAGAAAACCAAACCTTTGGGTGCACTTGGAGATTTAGAATGTATAGCGAAACAAATTGGGGAGGTTTTTCAAACTTTAGAACCTAAAATTAAGGAACCAACGATTGTCGTTTTTGCCGCCGACCATGGTATTGCAGCCCATGGTGTCAGTGCCTATCCGCAAGATGTGACCCGGCAGATGGTGACTAATTTCCTTGATGGAGGCGCAGCCATAAATGTGTTTTGCAAACAAAACAATATCAAATTAGCGATTGTCGACGCAGGCGTGAATTATGATTTTCCGCCTAATGCCAACCTGATTGCGGCAAAAATTGCCAAAGGGACCCAATCATTTTTGCATGGTGCGGCGATGAGTGTATCCGAATTGCAGCAATGTTTTGCCAAAGGCGAGGAGATTGTAAACAGCATTGCGAGTGCAGGAAGCAATTGCATCGGTTTTGGTGAAATGGGGATTGGGAACACTTCTACCGCTTCGGTTTTGATGAGTGTTCTTACCGGAATTCCAATTGAAGAGTGCATTGGCAAAGGGACAGGAGTAATGGATGAAAAATTAGTGCAAAAGCATCGCTTACTCCAAAAAGCTATTGATGCGTATCAGGGTTCAGAAGAATTCGAGGCCCAGTTGGCTCATTTCGGCGGATTCGAGATCATGCAAATGTCTTCGGCAATGCTTTCCGCCTATCAAAATAACATGCTTATTCTGGTGGACGGATTTATTTGTACGGTGGCTTTTTTAATTGCTTTTAAAAAAAATCCGCAGCTTATTAAAAACGCTATTTTTTGTCATTGCTCTGCCGAGCAGGCGCATTTAAAATTACTGGATTATTTGAATGCCAAAGCGGTATTACAACTTAATTTGCGTTTGGGGGAAGGCACCGGTTGTGCTATTGCATTCCCGATTATTGAATCAGCAGTTGCATTTCTAAATGAGATGGCCAGTTTTGAAAGTGCCGGGGTGAGTAATAAATAATCCGGTTTCAGTTGCCGTTTATAGAATCATTACTTTAACAAATAAAAAAAATCTGCGATAATCTGCGTTGCTTGCATCGGTTTTATCTGCGTTCCATTCAAGATGAAAAAAGAACTACATATATTTTTTACGGCATTGATGTTTTATACCCGGATTCCGTGTCCCAAAAACATCGACCACAATCCGGATTATTTAAACAAAGCTTCCCGATATTTTCCTTTGATTGGTTGGATTGTAGGGGGTATTGGCTATGCTGTCTATTCTCTTTCTTTTTTGCTTTTTACACCAGAAATAGCGATTATTCTTTCTATGATTGCAGGAATTCTCACTACAGGGGCTTTTCACGAAGATGGTTTTGCCGATGTCTGTGATGGTTTTGGCGGCGGATGGACCAAAGAAAAGATCTTGTTGATTATGAAAGACAGCGCCATCGGTGCCTATGGAGCCATTGGTTTAGTGTTGTTGTTTATGTTAAAGTTTCAAGGTTTGAATCAATTAATTGGTCGAACAGATGGTGCTGAAATTATCGTTTTAATGTTGTTTGTTACAGCACATTCCATAAGTCGTTTGGCAGCGGTTTCCATTGTTTTTACCCATGAATATTCAAGGGAAGACGCGACCAGTAAAAGCAAACCTATAGCACAAAAGTATACCTGGCGAGAAGTGTTTGGGGCTTTCTTTTTTGGATTAATACCACTTTTTATGTTGGCTTTTTTTCAATGGCAACTGCTTTTGGCATTGATTCCTGTTTTTGTAGCCCGATTTTTTTTGGCCCGTTATTTTCAAAAATGGATTGACGGCTATACAGGGGATTGTCTGGGGGCAACTCAACAAGTTTGTGAAGTAGTTTTTTATATATCAGTAATTGCTTTATGGAGGTTTATTTAGTACGTCATACCGAGACGATTTGCGCAAAAGGGATTTGCTACGGACAATCAGACGTTGCCCTACTAGAACCTTATCTGGAACAATTTGAAGGTATAAAATCCCAAATTCCAGATGAAGCCAAAGTGTATTCCAGTCCATTGATTCGTTGTGTGGAACTGGCCCGTCATTTATCTGAAACTTCAATCAAAACGGATTCCCGTTTGATGGAAATGGATTTCGGTGATTGGGAAATGAAGTCTTGGGACGCTATTCCAACAGATGATTTCACCCCTTGGATGAATGATTTTGTCAATGTGGCCGTTCCTAACGGGGAATCTTTTGTTGATTTACATCATCGGGTGAATGATTTTTTTAAAAATGAAATTTCAAAAAAACAGAATACACCGATCGTTATTGTCACCCATGCAGGAGTGATAAGAAGTATTTTATGCATGATAGCTGCATTACCATTGCAAGAAGCCTTTCAAAATAAAGTCGATTTTGGTCAGGTCATTAAAATTGAAATCTAACTTTAAGCACGATAAATAGTTGAAGCCATGCATTTTGTTTAAATCTATTTGGAATAGTTTCCACAAATTTGATTTTTTGCTGAATTTAGTTTTATCTTTGCCGCCGTATTGAGGTTGCTGTTTTGTTTTTTACAAATCAGCATTAAAAGGGAATTAGGTTCAAAACCTAAGCTGTACCCGCAACTGTAAGCTAGAAAGCTTGTTGTTATCTACAAAACCATTGTCCCGATGTGTCGGGATGAGAAGGTGAACAACAAGACGCAAGCCAGGAGACCTGCCTAATACATCGAGTATCAAACTTTCGGGAAAAAAGGTTTGGGTATGGGTCATTCTATGCTTTTCTCCCATTTTTAATCATGTAACGGCATTGCTGTTATTAATTGTTTTTATTAAAATGAACAAGAAAATCGTTCGTATCAGTACGTTGTGCGTATTGATGAGTGTTGGTGCTTTTGCACAACAAAAAGGAATCATTTTTCCGGCTCAAAATGAGTTGAATGAAGTTGTAATTTCAGATTCTAAATTTGCCTTGCCAAAAGAAAAATCCGGTAAAGTAATTGTAAAAATTACTGCAGAAGATTTAAAGAAAAAGCAAGGGCAATCCCTAGCTGCTGTTTTGAGTACTGTTGCCGGAGTTGAAATCAACGGTAACCAGAGCCGTAACGGTAAGGATTTAGGGCTTTACATTAGAGGAGGCCGAGCGCATCAAGTTTTAATTTTGATTGACGGAGTTCCTGTGACTGATGCATCAGGCATTAGTTTATCTTATGATTTGCGATTACTTCCCGTTGAGCAAGTTCAAAGTATCGAAATCATGAAAGGAGCAGCAAGTACATTGTATGGTTCCGGAGCTGCTACCGGGGTAATCAATATTACGTTAAAGAAAGCAGACGATAAGGATCTTGCAGGTAATGTGTATGTGAATATGGGTACACAAAAGGATGCAAATAAAAATGATTATAGCCTTCAGGATTTTAATCAAGGCTTTTCTTTTAGTGGCAAAAAAGAAAAAATCAATTATTTTACCTCTTTGAATATTACAGAAACAAAAGGTATTTCTGAAGCTAGACCAGAAAATGAGAATGATACTTTTGAGGATGATCACTTTTCTAGAGTTAATTCATTGGTAAAAATAGGTTTTACTCCAACTAAAAAGTGGATTTTAGACTTCTTTGCTAATTTTGACAGGTATAAAAATGATTTTGATTCGGGTTCATTTGCAGATAACCTTGAAAACTTTTCTACTTCTGAGCAGTATAGAGTAGGTTTTTCTCCGAAATACAAATATGACAGTGGGGAATTTGTGGTTAACTCCAGTGCCAATTTGATTGATAGATCGATTTTTAATTACGGAAGCTTTTCGTATTACAAATCAAGAAGTATAAATGCAGATGCATTTAATAAATATAAAATTGCGACTCAATTGTTTTTAGTTACAGGGGCTCAATTCCAATTTCACGAAATGTCCAATAAAAGTGATTATAGTCAAATTACCAAAGAATTGGCAAAATTCAACATGATTGATCCCTATGTAACGGCTGTTTATAATTCAGATTTTGGGTTTAATTTTAATGCTGGTGCCCGTTTTAACATGCACAGTAAGTATGGCAATAATTGGGTTTTTAATGTAAATCCTTCCTATGCATTCGCTAATTTGCCATTGAAAATGTTGGCTTCTTATAGCACCGCTTTTGTGGCTCCAAGTTTATACCAATTGTATTCTCCATATGGGGATTTGAATTTGTCTCCTGAAAAAGATCGTACCATTGAACTGGGTTTTGAAGCTGGTCTGCTTAATAAAAAACTAACGTTAACTTCTGTCGTTTTTTTAAGGGAAGAAATAGATGCTATTGGATTTGACCTAATGACTTCTAAGTATTTTAATGTAAATGGTCTTAATAAGGCAAAAGGGATAGAAACAATGGTTGTCTATACTTTAAATGATAAGGTTAATTTTAATGCAAATTATACCTTTTCCGAATTAGAAAGACAATCCCGTATATTAAATCCAAAACATAAAGTAAATGCAGGTATTGATGTTCTGGCGACTCCACGGTTAGGTTTTAGTGCTACTTATCAGTTTGTTTCTGACCGGTATTTAGAATATACTACCTATCCAGCTCCAACTTATAATCCGGTATTGAATTCTGAGATTTTAAAAGATTATCAATTGGTTAATGCTAATGTTCGTTATGAATTAATCAAAAAAAGGATGAATATTTTTGTCGCGGCAGATAATATTCTTGATAAGAATTTTGTAGAGGCAAGAGGTTTTAGTACCAGAGGCCGAAATTTAAAAGTAGGTTTGAATGTTGTTTTTTAATATTTAAACTCTCAATAAAACAAAATAGGCTTCCAAAATTGGAAGCCTATTTTATTTTATTGTTCTACGTTATTACAATTCAGCGATACAGTTAATGATTTTTTTTGCAATTTCATTTTGTTCCTTACCATCTTCAAGCATTTTTTTGTCATTTTTATTGGTTAAATAACCAATTTCCATTAATACTGCAGGAACTTCTGATACCTTTAAAATAAAAAAATTAGCGTTTTTTATTTCGCTCACTTTCCAATTACTTGTTGCAAATTTAGTTTGTAATTTTTCAGCAATTATATTCGATTTTTCATAGGACTTTGATTCCTTAGAAACATAAAATTCTAGTCCTGAATTATCAGGGTTTTTACTCGCATTAACGTGTAGTGATATAACCAAATCCGGTTTTATGGTATTTATAAAATCTGTACGATCTTTTAGGGGAATAAACTTGTCTTCGGAACGGGTGTAATGAAGTATCACATTTTTGTTTTTATTCAAGTTCTGAATCTTAGTAATAATCTGTTCTATGATTTGTTTTTCGGTAACATCATTTGCTTGAGATCCTAAATCATATCCGCCATGTCCGGCATCAATGACTACATTGATTTGTTTTTTTACTTTATTGGATGGACTAATAAAGGCAAAACAAGTTAAAGAAATCAGTATCAAAAATAATCTAGCTGTTTTTTTCATATCTATCCAATTTAGTGTTGGTAATGTATAACTATTTAAAAGTCAAATTATTGCGAAGGGCTAAAGTAATGATTTTTTTAATGTAATTATTCAATATGCATTTCATTTTGTCCAAAAATTGTTTTCGAATCGGTTAAATATTTAAATTTAACTCCTTTATTCTCTTTTACCATTTTAGCCGTACCGGTTATTTTTCCTATTGCCGTACTTAATAATGGTTCGGTTTCTTCTCCAAGTACACCTAATGTGCTCAAATATTCTTTCAACTCATAAGTAGGAGTAAGACCACTTGTATAATCTCCAAAACCAACCGAATTTATTACATTAGCAATTATAGGTTGCATGGCATAACGGTGGTTTGGATTTCGTTTGTTTGCCGAAAAATCGGGAGAGTCATATAAAGTTCTTGACGCAACATTTTTGCCATAAGTATAATCGCCTATTTGTACCGCGTTGATATAAGGATGGAGTCCGTTTATGATAAGTTCACTTGCCGAAGCAGTACTTTTGGTTGTTAAAACATAAACAGTAGTTAAGTTAAGACTATTCAACCCGGCACTTCCTATTTTGTTGGTAAAAAGGTAATTAGTATTATTTGCACTAAGTTTGCTGTTGTAATTTAATTTTGCAAACAAATCACCTGTAAATTGCCCAGTAATCATACTCGCCAATCGGGTTGCAGTAAGAACAGACCCACCTCCATTATAGCGCAAGTCTAGAACTAGATCGGTAATGCCTTGTGTTTTTAGGGAACCAAAAGCATTATTTAAGTCGGTGTCATAATCAGAATAAAAACCATTATACATTAGATAACCAATTTTATGGGCTCCTTTATCGATTACTTTGTTTATAAATATAGGATTTTCGTTTAAAACTGTTTTGGTTACTGTTACAGATGTTCCGTTAGAAACCAATGAAGTACCATCGTAATCAGCCATATTCAACGTGTAATTTTCATTTGCCCCATATAATAAAGATTGATAATTATCAAGTGTAAGCTGGGTTCCATTCACACCATAAAAAAAATCTCCTCGCTTAATATTCTTGGTGGATGCATCTGAATTGGGAATTATATAACGCACCCAGCCAAAAATTTCTGTGGAGCTTCCAGGTTTGTAACTTAATCCAAAATCGATTCCGTTGTTTTTTGAAGTTCCTTGAAAAGATTGTTCCAGAGTCACATAATCATTAACAATCCAACTAAAACGATCTATAGAAGGGTCTACTCTTAGTGCGTCAAACAAATCTTCTGGAACATCGTACGTTCTTAAAAAAAGGTTGAGTTGGGCTTGTGATGCAAATCGGTCGTCGGCCAAATTGGGGACATCTGCTTGCCATAAATAGTATTTATTCATTCCTTTCCAAATAAAATCTTGAATTTCAATATGTATTGGGGCAGCAACATCGTCAATGTCTTGACAACTTTGAAAAATAAAAACAGTTAGAAGTATTGCCGTAAAGTATTTTATTGTAGCTTTCATAAAAAATATTTGGGAACTAAAGAACGTAAAAATACTATCTTTAGTTTTATTCTTTTGGTTTTTATGTCAAAAATAATTTAAGCTATTATGGAATCTCGAAAAAATAAAGTAGTTTGGTATGCCGTTATTTTGTTGTTTATAGTTCTATTTGGAGCTGTATTGGGGTATTTCTTTAGTAATGAAAATGGAAGTTCTGATTTAGGAACCTATAATAATCCGGAAGTTGCGTTAAGGGAAACCCAAAAAACAGTGTTACTTTTATCCCAACAGATTAATTTTGGCATAGAAAATGTTTTATACATTCAAGAATATGAAAATTCTAAAAATTTAATTTTTAAACAGTAAACCCATAAAGATGAAAAAATATATAATGGTAACGATTGCAGCATTAATTTCAAGCTCTTTTTATGCTCAAACCGCCTTTGATAAATATAATGGACAAGATGATATTACATCAGTTGTGGTCAACAAAAAGATGTTTGAATTGATGAGTAAAGTAAAAGTTGATGCTTCGGATAAAGAGACTCAACAATACATGAATCTTATCAAAAAGTTAGATAATTTAAAAGTATTTACCACAACGAATTCAAGGACAGCTTCTGATATGAAAGTGACAGCGGATAAATATGTAAAATCTGCCGGTTTAGATGAATTAATGCAAATTAATGATAGTGGAAAAAACGTCAAAATTTCGGTTAAGTCAGCCGGAAATGATAGTCAAATACAAGAATTAGTAATGTTTATCGAAGGAGCAAATCGAACTAATGAAACAGTTTTAATGTCTTTGACCGGTAATTTTAATCTGAATGAACTTTCGGTATTAACAGACAAGATGAAAATCCCTGGCGGAGAAGATTTAAAGAAACTGTCTAAAAAGACTAATTAGGATATTTTCTAATTTTAAGTATAAAAAAGGGGCCAATGCCCCTTTTTTATGGAATTGATTTAATCTTTACATTTCATTAGAAGGTTTTCCTATAGTTGCAAGGATTCCACCATCTACATAAACGATATGACCATTAACAAAGTCACTCGCTCTTGAACTTAAGAAAATTGCCGCTCCTTGTAAATCGTCTGGATCTCCCCAACGACCTGCCGGAGTTCTTCCGATGATGAATTCATTGAAAGGGTGTCCATTTACTCGAATTGGAGCCGTTTGGCTAGTTGCAAAATAACCTGGACCAATTCCGTTGGTTTGTACATTGAATTTGGCCCATTCTGTAGCCATGTTTTTAGTAAGCATTTTTAATCCACCTTTTGCAGCAGCATAAGCACTAACCGAATCTCTACCCAACTCACTCATCATAGAACACATGTTGATGATTTTTCCAGAACGTCTTTCGACCATTCCTTTGGCAACATATTTAGATACGATAAATGGTCCAATAAGATCTACTTTGATAACAGCTTCAAAATCGGCTGTTTCCATTTCAAGAATTGGTGTTCTTTTGATAATTCCGGCGTTATTTACCAAAATATCAATTGGCCCAACTTCTTTTTCAATTTTTTCAATGGAAGCTTTTACGGCAGCATCATCAGTAACATCAAATAGATATCCGTAAGCTTCGATTCCTACCGATTGATATTCTTTAATAGCGTTATCGATAGCTTCTTGTGAAGAATGTTCGTTAACCACAATTTTAGCTCCTGCGTTACCAAGCCCTTTGGCAATTGACATTCCTAAACCGTGAACACCACCGGTAACCAGAGCAATTTTACCAGTTAAATCAAATAAATTTATTGACATAGTATTATTATTTAAAGATTATTTTAATTCTGTTATTTTACAATGATCCATATCGCCGTAGTCTAAGTTCTCTCCGGCCATACCCCAAATAAAGGTGTAATTGCTGGTTCCTGAACCCGAATGGATTGACCAAGGAGGAGAAATCACAGCTTCGTTATTGTTCATCCAAATATGTCTGGTTTCCTGAGGTTCACCCATAAAATGGCATATCGCTTGGTTTTCAGGAACTTCAAAATAGAAATAAACTTCCATTCTTCTGTCATGCACATGAGCAGGCATGGTATTCCAAACGCTTCCTGTTTTTAATTCAGTCATACCCATTTGTACTTGACAACTTTCGACCACGCTATTGACAATCAGTTTTCTGATGGTGCGGGCATTGGCCGTTTCCACAGAACCTAGTTCAACTACTTCGGCATCTTGCTGACTCACTTTTTTAGTTGGGAATACTTTGTGGGCCGGAGCTGAATTTAAATAAAATTGAGCCGGATTGGCAGCATCATCACTATTGAAGATGACCTCCTTGTTTTCTTTTCCGATATATAAGGCTTCTTTATAGGCCAATTCGTATTTTGTTCTGTCTACCGTTACAAAACCTTTACCTCCAACATTAATGATTCCTAATTCTCTTCGTTCTAAAAAATAGTCCGATTTTAATGGTTCTATAGTTTTCAAAATCAAAGGGGATTTTACTGGAACAGCTCCACCCGCGATGTATCGATCATAATGAGTGTATACCAAGTTTATGGTGTCTGGCTCCATTAAATTTTGAATCAAAAATTCTTCACGTAAGCGCTTGGTGTCGTACGTTTTTACATCTTGGGGAGAAGCTGCATAACGTACCTGATACTTGTTTGTCATAATTTTGATTTATCTGGTTTTGTAGAAATATATATTTATAGTTAAATAATTTTACAAAAATAATTAAATATTTAGTTATCCAATCGATTGTATTATTAAATATTTAATTATTTTTACCAAAATTAAATCAGAGTAAATTTAAAATATTTTTTAGAATACGATATTTTTTTGGACTTAAAAATAGTTTTCCAAAAACAGATTTTAATGTAAAGAAAATTATTCTCTATTTTTTTTAATTTAAAACAAAATAAGTATCTGAGGGTATAACTTCTGAAAGTATAAAAACAATTAAACTGTTGGTGTCTGGTATGTAGCTAATTAGGGTTGTCATGTATTTATTAATTTATTCAAATCGTATGAAATTTAATTTTAAAGTTGCAATTAGCCTATTGGCAATCCTGGTTTTGTTTTGCAGTTTTGGTTCTAAAAATAAGCTAAACAAAAAGCTTGTTGTAGAAAATAAACTTCAATTTGAACGCAATGAAATAGTATCGGTTCGTTTAAATAAATACAAATGCCTTTCAAGACTTACCGATTATAGAGATATAAAAGTAAAAGACCAAAATGGGAAATTAGTGATGACCCAATTAATAGATTTAAATGCTGATGGAGCTCCTGATGAATTATTATTTCAGGTTAGTGTTCCTGGTAAGTCAAAAATAATTTACACCCTTTTTACAGATTCAAATCTTAAAAATCTAGAAAGTGAAATTACAACTTATGCCCGATTTGTACCGGAACGTATCGATGATTTTGCTTGGGAAAATGATAAAGTGGCTTTCCGTACCTATGGACCGGAAGCGCAACGGTTAACTGAGGCTGGTCGTTCAGACGGTACTTTATCCAGCGGTATCGACCTTTGGTTGAAAAGAGTAAATTATTCGATTATTGATTCTTGGTATGCCAACAATCTAAAGACTGCGGGATATTACCATATAGACCACGGTGAAGGATATGATCCGTATCATGTGGGGAGCAGTAGAGGAACTGGTGGTACTGGAATTTGGGAGAATGATAGTTTGTATATCTCTAAAAACTTCATCAATTATAGAGTTATTGCTACAGGTCCTTTACGTATGGTTTTCGAATTAGATTATGCGCCTTGGAGTAGCTATGGGGTTAAAGAAACCAAAAGAATCTCTCTTGATTCGGGTTCTAATTTTTCAAAATTTGAAAACAGGATTAGTTCAATTAGTATAATTCCAAATTATACCATTGGAATCACATTGCATAAAGAAAAGGGTTCGGTTGCTTTGAATATAAAAAAAGGAACTTTTCGTCATTGGGAACCAATTGATGATTCGTTTGTAGGAGAAGGAATTGTCATATCACCCAGCATGGTAAAAGCGGCAATGAATCATCATTCTAAAGCGGCTGACCAAAGCCAGATTTTAGTGGTGACAGAACCTAAAAATAACATTTTAGTATATTATGTAGGTTTTGCTTGGCTGAAAAGTGGTCAGGTACAATCGGTTCAGGATTGGGATAATATGTTAGAAAAGCAAGCGAAAATCATTCAAAATCCATTACTGGTTAAAATAAAATAATTTTAAAAGTTGTTTTTTTAATGTATCAATTAGAATAAAACGGTTAGGTTCCGGTTTGAGTTATTTTACATTTGTCTTTTAAAACAATCGATTAGATTTTTGTAATCCCCAATAATACAAAATTACAGTAACACTATTTAATAAATATAAATGAAGAAAAAGAATATTTACAAGTGTTTTTTATGCGGTTTGTTTATTATAAGTCTGTCTTTATGTACAGCCCAAAAAAAGGTACAAACGGATGTAGGTTACGGTTGGAGTAGTAATTCTGTAAATACGGTTAAGTTTAGAAAAAATGCTTTAACAACTTTCAAACACGTTCAGTTTATAGCCTATTACGATGAGAAAGGTACTCTTGTTTTAGGAAAAAGGAAATTAAATTCTTCGACCTGGGATATTGTGAAAACAACTTATAAAGGAAATGTAAAAGATGCGCATAATGATATCAGCATTGCGGTGGATGGTAATGGTTATTTGCATGTGAGTTGGGATCATCACAATACCAAACTCAGGTATGCTAAAAGTAAACAACCACTAAGTTTAGATTTAGGTAAAGAAGAACCGATGACCGGTCTGGAAGAAAAAATGGTTACGTATCCAGAATTTTACAATTTACCCAATGGAAACTTACTTTTTTTCTATCGTTCAGGTGCTTCTGGTAGAGGAAATATGGTCATTAATTCATACGATATAAAAGAGAATAAGTGGTCGCAACTTCAACAGAATTTACTTAACGGTGAAGAGAGTAGAAGTGCTTATTGGCAGGCTAAGGTTGATAAACTGGGTGTAGTGCATCTATCGTGGGTTTGGAGGGAAAGTTGGGATGTTTCCACCAATCACGATTTGTGTTATGCTCGTTCGAAAGATGGGGGTGTAACCTGGGAGAAGTCTTCTGGAGAAAAATATAAATTGCCCATAACAGCTGCTTCGGCCGAATATGCATGGGAAATACCTCAAAAAAGTAGCTTAATTAACCAAACAGCAATGACCGCCGATAAAAATGGAAATCCGTATATCGTAAGTTATTGGAGTGATAATGGGGTGCCTCAATTTCAAATGGTATATTTAGAAAATGAAAAATGGAAAAAAGTAAATACAGGTTTTAGAACCACTTCTTTTTATCTTGGAGGAGGTGGGACTAAAAGAATTCCAATTTCAAGACCCGATATCCTAATTAAGGATAAAGGAAATAATACTTTCTTCTATTTACTTTTCAGAGACGAAGAAAGAGGAAGTAAAATTTCAATGGCATACAGTAATTTAAAAGATATTATGAATTGGAAAGTAACAGATTTAACCAATTCATCGGTGGGAGAGTGGGAGCCTAATTATGATGCTGAACTTTGGAAAAATAAAAAAAAAATACATGTTTTTGTACAAAATGTAAATCAGGTCGATGGAGAAGGTTTGTCTAAAACGAAACCAACAATGGTTAGCGTGCTAGAATTAAATAATCTACCCAAATAACACAATTTTAGATGAAAAAAAATAGTTTAGTCTCGTTTTTAAGTATAAGTATAGTCCTGATTTTATTTAGTTCCTGTGGTACAGGTTCCAATAGAATTAAGAATTCAAATTCGGGAATATCAGTAAACAATATAGAGAGTAAAAAAAATATATTGACAATTTTAAACAAAGTCAATCAATATTGGCAGGAAAAACACCCTGTGGCAGATAGGGCATTTTGGAATCCTGCAGCCTATCATACCGGTAATATTGAAGCCTACAAAATAACAGGTAAAAAGGAATATTTAGATTATTCAAAAGTCTGGGCGGAGAAAAACGAATATCATGGAGCTAAGTCAAATGATAAATCGAAATGGAAATATAGCTACGGAGAAACAGATGACCATGTGCTTTTTGGAGATTGGCAAATTGCTTTTCAAACGTATATAGATATTTATACTATTGAAGGTAAAAAAGATCCTGAAAAAATAAAACGGGCACGTGAAGTGATGGAGTATCAGATGAGTACTAATGCCAATGATTATTGGTGGTGGGCTGACGGACTTTATATGGTGATGCCGGTAATGACTAAGTTGTATAAAGTGACCGGTAATGAATTTTATTTAAAGAAATTACATGAATATTGGAGTTATGCCAATAGTATCATGTATGATGAGGAAGCCCAATTATACTTCCGAGATGCAAAATATGTATATCCAAAGCATAAAAGTTTAAATGGTAAGAAAGATTTTTGGGCCAGAGGGGATGGTTGGGTTTTTGCTGGTTTAGCCAAAGTTATTCAGGATTTACCGCAAGATGCTCTATTTCGGGATGAATATGTGACACGATTCAAAGCCATGGCTAAATCTTTAAAGGAAGCACAACAACCAGAAGGGTATTGGACAAGAAGTATTCTCGACCCGGAACATGCACCAGGACCTGAAACCAGTGGAACCGCTTTTTTTACTTATGGGTATTTATGGGGAATTAATAATGGTTTTTTGGATAAGGAAACCTATTTTCCTGTAGTTGAAAAGAGTTGGCGCTTTTTAAGTCAAGTAGCGCTTCAAGAAGATGGTAAAGTAGGGTATGTTCAACCTATTGGTGAACGAGCCATTCCAGGACAGGTGGTAGATGTTAATTCAACTGCTGATTTTGGAGTTGGCGCTTTTTTATTGGCAACTTCAGAAATGTATCGTTATTTGGATAATTAACTTTTTTTTGTTAAAAATCTTATTCCAATAATTTTACACTTTTGTTCTAATATTAATTATTAGTAGTTCCTTTGTTAAAATAATTGATTTAAAATAAACCCGACAAATGTTGAATGTCTTTTTTAATTATATTAGCCAACATTTAAAAAATATAGCAATTTACGATTAAGTAAAACTAATTTTTATTTATTATTATGAAACTTTTAGATACAGCATTAATTTATGATGTGCAACAGAAAATATTGGTTGCGGTCGATTGCATTATTTTTGGTTTTGACTCGGAAAATTTGAAATTACTTCTTTTTAGGAGAAAAGTAGACCCCTTAAGAGGTTCATGGTCTTTAATTGGAGCGTTTATAAAAAATGATTTGTCTATTTCAGATGGAGCGAAACAGATTTTACTGGAATCTACAGGTTTAGAAAATGTATATTTAGAAGAACTGAAAACCTATGGTGATATTGATCGGGATCCAGGAAGGCGGGTAATATCAATAGCGTATTTTAGTTTAATTCGTATCGATGGATTTAACAAAAAAATCGTTGAACAATATGATGCGCGTTGGTTTGATTTGAATGAAATTCCGGAGCTTATTTTAGATCATGGAAAAATGGTTGAAGACGCCATAGTCAAATTAAAAGACAGAGCCAGACATCAACCTATAGGGTTTAATCTACTTCCAGAGTATTTCACAATTATTGAACTTCAAAAACTCTATGAAAGTATATATCAAAAAGAATTAGATTCAAGAAACTTCAGGAAAAAAATTACTTCTTTTGATATCCTAACTAAAACCGATAGGAAAGATAAGTCAGGTTCCAAAAAAGGGGCTTTCCTTTATAAATTCAATAAGGATAAGTTTGATAAATTTATTGCTGAAGGATACAATTTTGAGGTGTAAATTTAGGCATTGTTATAAGGTAGTAGGGGGTAACTTTTTTATTAAAGTATCCCCTTTTTTATAACTTAATTTTTGCGGTTTTTTTGATCCCGTCATAATTTTTTTCGGATATATAGAAGGATAATACTTAGTCCTATAGTGTGGTTTTTAATTTCTATAATTTATTGTGTTCTTTCAAAACTATATATTGTTTGTCTTTGTTCAAATAAAGCTACACCATTCAAAAACGGCTTTTTTTCTCATTAAAGAATCATTTTGGTAATTTATATTATTTACATTAATTAAGTAATTATTTATATAATGTATAAATTTTATGATATTAAAATAAATGAATCTTAAATTATGAAAAAACAATTAAAACAGTTTTTTATTTTTAATATGATTTTTTTTCTTACAAAACATGCGAAAAGGGCTTAAAACGACCATTTATTCCCCCTTTTTTTGACAATTCCTCCCCCTTTGAATATCACTAAACAACGTTAATTTACAAATGAAAATTCAACTTTTTATAAATGTTTAAAACACGTTTAATTTAAAAAAAAATAAAGCGAAGATTTTATGTTTTAATGAGTGATAAAATAGAATATCTGTGTTTGATTTTAAAAATGTAAAAAACACATTAATTAAAAAAATGAACTAAATCTGATACCTCCAATTTAAAAGGAATAATAAGTGCATATAAATAAACAACCCAAAACCTAATAACTAACTAACCAAATACAATTTAAGCTTATGACATAGTAAAACTTACCAAAAATCTCTTCTGTCTTGTTTATTAATAAGGATTAGACAGATTTAGGGCATTTAGAAATTTAATTAAAAATTAAAAATTACAACCAAATATGAAAAACTTTATTACAATAAAGAAAATACAATTTTATCATTTGGACTTTGATTTGAAAAAGAAATTAACACTACTATTTGTGTTTCTTTCAATATCTCAAGTTCAGTCTCATGTATTGAATGTTACAGGTGTAACAAAACAAAAAACAGAACAACAACAAAGGGTTATAAGTGGGCAGGTTACTGATGAAAATGGAATGCCCCTTCCTGGAGCTAGTGTTTTTGTGAAAAATACGAAGAATTCTGCCATGACCGATTTTGATGGGAAATTTACTTTAAAAATTAACGAAGGAGACAAGATATTAGTTGTGTCTTTTGTGGGTTATGAATCGACAGAAGTATTAATTCAAAATAAATCAGTTTTTGAAATAAATGTAAAACCAAGCTCAGAAGGATTGAAAGAAGTAGTTGTTGTTGGTTTTGGAACTCAGAAAAAAGCCAGTATGGTGAGTTCTATTACAACTATCAATCCAAAGGAGTTAAAAGGACCTACAGGTAACTTAACCACAATGTTAGCGGGAAGAGTTGCAGGTATGATTGCTTACCAAACGAGTGGAGAACCAGGACAGGATAATGCCAATTTCTTTATTCGTGGTTTAGGAACATTTGGTTCGGGAAAGCAAAATCCATTAATATTAATAGATGGAATTGAATCTTCTGCAACAGATATGGCTCGTTTACAACCTGATGATATCGAAGCATTTTCTGTTTTAAAAGATGCTGCTGCTGCTGCGGTGTATGGAGCTCGTGGAGCAAATGGAGTAGTTTTGATTACAACCAAAATGGGTAAAGAAGGAGTTACTAAATTTAACTTACGTACAGAAAGTAGAGTCTCTTCTAATTTAAGAAATTTTAAATTTGCTGATAATGTGACTTATATGAATTTAGCAAATGAGGCTGCATTAACACGTAATCCATCTGCTGCACTTCCTTACGACAGAAACAAGATTGATAGAACTGCTGCTGGAGATAATCCGCTTTTATATCCAAGTAATAATTGGCTTGATGAATTGATAAAAGATTATACAGTAAATCAAGGATTTAATCTAAGTATAAGTGGAGGTGGACAGAAAGCACGTTATTATATTGCAAGTACTTACAATATAGATAATGGAGTTTTAGATGTTGAAGGCCTCAATAATTTTAATAGTAATATAAAACTTAGAAATTATTCTATTCGATCAAATGTTGATATGGATCTAACACCAACTACTAAAGGGATATTTCGTGTTTATGGTCAATTTGATGATTATAATGGTCCTGTTGGAGGAGGAGGTCGAATTTTTAATTTGGCTCTTTGGTCTAACCCAGTAAAATTCGCAAAAGTTTATCCTTCAGAATTGCTTCCTTTTATTGAGCATCCTTTATTTGGTGGTGCGCCAACGGGCGCCAACAGTAATACTTTGTTGATTAATCCATACGCAGAGATGGTTAGTGGATATCAAACTTCTAAGGCCTCTACGATACAAACACAAATTGAATTAAAACAGGATTTTAAATTTATTACCGAAGGACTTAGTGCTCGTGCCATGGGGTATGTCAGAAGATACTCGTTTTATGATGAGTCAAGACGGTATAGTCCTTTTTATTATCAGCCAAATATCGATATAGAAACAGGAGAACTTAATTTGAAAGTTTTAAATCCTGGGGGGCAAGGTAGTATTGGAAATCCAGGAAGAGAATCTCTAACATATTCTCCTGGAAATAAAATTCTAGATTCACGTATATATTTAGAGACAGCTATAAATTACAACCGAACTTTTAATGAGAAACATGCGGTTTCGGGTATGTTGATTAATTTATTGTCTAGTTATGAGCAAGCAGATTCAAGATGGTTTAGTAATGATGTAGCCAGAACTTTGCCAAGTAGAAATCATGGGGTTTCTGGTCGATTTACGTATGCTTATGATGATAGATATCTTACTGAGTTTAATTTTGGTTACAATGGTTCAGAACGGTTTGCTAAAGGAAATAGATATGGATTTTTTCCTTCAATGGGGTTAGCTTACCATATTTCTAATGAAAAATTTTGGGAGCCTATTAAAGGTGTTATAACTGATATGAAAATCCGTTCTACATTCGGTTTGGTAGGGAATGATCAAATTGGAGATGTAAGCCAACGTTTCTTTTACTTATCCGATGTAACCATTGGTAATGGTGCCTATGGTGCTAGTTTTGGAGAGCAAAATGAATATGGTCAGCCAGGAGTATCTATTAACCGTTATGCCAATAATAATATTGGTTGGGAAGAATCTACTCAGGTCAATTTAGGCTTAGATGTAGAGTTGTTTAGGTCGTTAAATATAACTGCGGATGTTTTTAAACAAAATCGTAAAAATATTTTGCAAAACAGATCAAATATAGGTGCTACTATGGGGCTTACTTCATCACCAGCAACTAATTTTGGTAAAGTTGAAAGTAAAGGTTTAGATCTTATGGTTACTTATAATAAACAGTTCAATACGGATTGGTATGCTCAGTTAAGAAGTAATTTCACGTACGCTACAAATGAATTTGTTGAATTTGATGAAGTTAATTATCCAGCCGATTTATCTTATCGTTCCAGAATTGGTCAGAATGTTAATCAAGTATGGGGTTATATAGCAGAGCGTTTATTTGTAGATAGTGAAGAGGTAGCAAATTCACCAACTCAATTCGGAGATTATTCAGGAGGTGATATTAAATACAGAGATGTTAATGGAGATGGAGTTATCAGTGAGAATGATATGGTTCCATTAGGTAATCCAACAGTTCCAGAAATTGTGTATGGTTTTGGAGGTACTGTAGGATATAAACAATTTGACTTTAGTATTTTCTTTCAAGGATCGGCACGTTCTACTTTTTTTATAAATCCATGGAATATAGCACCTTTTGTATTAACTGGTCAGGCGCAAAATGGTTTGTTAGATATTATAGCTGAAGATCATTGGTCTGAAGACAATAGAGATTTATATGCTTTTTGGCCGCGTCTAAGTGATAAATTTGTTGAAAATAATAATCAGACATCTAGTTGGTGGATGCGAAATGGAGATTTTTTAAGATTAAAATCGATAGAAGCGGGATACAATGTTCCAGAAAAGGTTACATCTAAAATGGGCATAAAATCTCTAAGGGTGTATTTCAGTGGTAACAATCTTGCAGTTTGGAGCAAATTTAAACTTTGGGATCCAGAAATGGGAGGTAACGGTTTAGGTTACCCAATTCAGTCGGTTTACAATTTGGGTCTAAAAATTGATTTTTAAAAAATATAAAGTATGAAAACTAGAAATAAAATTATAGTAAATAAGAGTCTCCAAAAAATGCAAAAGGTTTTTGGAACGACAATGACAATGCTTTGTTTATTAAGTTTGGGATCTTGCGAGGACAGTTTTTTAGATGTTGTCCCAGATAATATCGCTACAATAGATAATGCATTTAAACTAAAGAATGAAGCGGAGAAATATTTATTTACCTGTTATTCTTATATTCCAAAAAATGGGGATGCTGTCTATAATATAGGGATGTTGGCAGGAGATGAATCTTGGATACCTATGCAGGATGAGGCAATAAACAGTTTTGCATTTGATATTGCCCGTAATTTACAGAGGAGATCAAATCCTTATATGGATGCATGGGAAGGCCGTTTTCAAGCAGCTGGTCCACTCGATTTGTATCCTCTTTTCGACGGAATAAGACATTGTAATGTGTTTTTGGAAAATGTAGAAGATTTGAATAAAGTTCCGGATCTTCCATTAGCTATGCGTTTAAGATGGCTGGCTGAAGCTAAATTTTTAAAAGCGTATTACCATTATTATTTAATGCGTATGTATGGTCCTATTCCTGTTATACGTAAAAATATACCTATTGATGCTTCAAACGATCAAATTCAGGTTTCTAGAGAACCTATAGATGAGACTGTTGATTATTTAGTAAGTTTATTGGATGAAGCAGCTGTTGGGCTACCTCCACAAATCACTGATACTCAAAATGAATTAGGGAGGATCACAAGACCCGTTGCTCTAGGTATAAAAGCAGAATTGCTACTTATGGCTGCAAGTCCATTGTTTAACGGTAACGCAGATATGATAGGTTTTAATGCGAAAGATGGAACACCACTTTTTAATACCACATTTGATGCTACTAAATGGGAAAGAGCAGCTATAGCTGCTAAAGAAGCTATTGATGTGGCAGATGCTAATGGTCATCAAATTTTTTATAATGATGATGTTCAGTTTACAATTTCTCAAAAAACCAAAACTAAATTAGATATTTCACAAGCGGTAACTGAGCGTTGGAACGAAGAAATTATTTGGGCAAACCCTAATAGCCGTACATATGAGTTACAAAGACTTTGTATGGTTCCTTTAACTACTGATGTAGATCATTGGCAGGCAAGAAAAGTTTTATCTCCTACTTTAGAAGCTGCTTCAAACTTTTACACTAAAAATGGGGTGCCTATTGAGGAGGATAAGACATTATCTTTTGCTAATATAACACAACTTAGAGAAGCAACTGCTGCTGATGGACTTGATATTCAAGAAGGATATCGTACTTCAATTTTGAATTTTGACAGAGAACCTCGTTTTTATGCAGATCTAGGTTTTGATGGTGCTATCTATTATAAATTTGATAGTGGATCAAATGAAACTCGTTGGCATATTGAAGCTAAATATCAAGATTATGCGGGAAGTTCGGATGCTTTTGATTTTAATGTAACTGGGTATTATATCAAAAAGTTAGTCAACTGGGAACAAACTTTTGGAGGAGGATCTTTATATAAAGATTATGCTTGGCCAGAATTACGTTTGGCAGATTTATACTTAATGTATGCTGAAGCACTTAATGAAGTTGAAGGTCCTACAGCAGAAGTGTTACAATATGTAGATGCTATTCGTCAACGTGCAGGTTTACAAGGTGTAGCAGATTCTTGGACTGCTTATTCAAATAACCCAAATAAATTTACGACAAAGGACGGTATGCGTGAAATTATTCAACGTGAACGTAGTATTGAATTGGCTTTTGAAGGTAAAAACTTTTGGGATATCAGACGTTGGAAAAAAGCGACTCAAGAATTCAATGAACCTGTAAAAGGGTGGAATGTTTTTGGAAGTAATGAGGCAAGTTACTATCAAGTAAGAACGCTATTCCAACAACGATTTGTGGCCCCTAGAGATTATTTCTGGCCTATTAACGAATCAACTCTTATTCAAAACCCAAATCTGATTCAAAATCCAGGTTGGTAATAAACATAAACATAAAAAGCTATGAAACAATATTTAAAACTTTCCCATTGGATACTGATGTTATCCCTGATTGTAACTTTTGTTGCATGTTCGGAGGAAGAAGGTCCTAAACCTTTAGAAAGTAATACTATCGCACCTGCTGTTGTAGAAAATGTTACTGTAGAGAATTTACCTGGTAAGGCAAAGTTAACATATACCCTACCTAGTGATAAAGATTTATTATATATCGTTGCTCGATATACTTTAGAGAATGGTACTCCTATGGAGGTTAAAGCATCCTATTATAGAAATTGGATGTTATTGGAGGGATTTGCAGGTGAATCTGAAAGAGAAGTTAAGATTTATGCGGTAAACAGAAGTGAAACAGAATCTGAACCAATTACAGTAAAAGTATTACCTTCTAGAGCTCCAATTTTTGATGTATTTGAAACCTTGACCGCAGAACCAGATTTTGGTGGTTTACGAGTTAAGGCTCTTAATTCTACTTCAGAAGATTTAGCAATTCTTGTAATGCAAAAAAATACTCAAGGCGATTGGGAACCTATTCCTACAAGTATTTACACTGCAGCAACTGAAATATCAAGAAGTTTAAGAGGATTTAATGTCGAACCCCAAGATTTTGCTCTTGTGGTAAGAGACAGATGGTTGAATGTTACTGATACATTGTTTACTACGATCACTCCTTATTTTGAGCAATTAATGCCTAAGTCGCAAAATGTTGCAGTGCATTTGTCTAATGATACTCAAGTAATTGGAACTTATCCAGTTTCCAATCTTTGGGATGGTGAAACGCTTGAGTGGTGGGGTTCTTATTTTACAGATAGAACCGTAGATGTAGGGAATCATTTGGTAACCTGGGATATTGGTCAGATAACAAAGTTAAGTCGTTTACATATCTGGCAATTTTCTGAACCTATTGGAGGTCAAAGATTGTATTATTATTTAGGAGCCATGAAGAAATTTAGAATTTGGGGAAGCAATCAAATAAGTGACCCTAATCTGGAAAGTGGTTGGACTTTACTTGGTGAATATGAAATCAAAAAACCTTCTGGATTACCTTATGGACAAGAAAATAATGATGACCTTGTAGCAGCTCAAAATGGTGCTGATTATGAAATTCCTTTAGATGCACCAGCTGTCCGTTATCTTAGAATTGAGTGTCTGGATAACTGGATTGGCGGTAAATTTATGGCAGTGTCTGAGGTTAATGTTTATGGAAATCCTAATTTTTAATATTAAATAAAATAAAAATGAAAAATTTAAGGAAAATATTAGTAACAGTTTTTGTTATAACCTTAGCTTTTGTAATTTACTCTTGTTCCAGTGAAGATGGGTATTTAAAATTTACTGAGGGTGGCGAGATTTCTTATACAGGGAAAATAGATTCATTGAAAGTCTTTTCAGGTCATAATCGTGCCGCAATTGAGGGATTGATTTTTTCAGATCCCAAGGTTAGTGAACTAAAAATCTATTGGAATAATAGAGTAAATTCTATCACAATTCCAATTGAAAGAACTGCTGGAGTAGATATGGTTTCGGCAATCATCCCTGATCTTCCTGAGAATATCTATAATTTTGAGGTTAGAACTTTTGATGCTGATGGTAATGGCTCTATTTCACAATTCGTTACGGTTGAAGTATTCGGTAATCGTTATTTGAATTCTCTTACAAATAGACCCGTTGTTTCAAATGTTCTACTTGGTAATATGCTTACAATCAATTATGCTGATATGGATTTGTCAACAGGAGTACAAGGAACAGAAGTCAAATATTCTTCTGTAACTGATGAGATAAAAACAGTATTTGTTCCTATAAGTGACGTTAGTGTTGTAATCAATGATTTTAAAAGCGGATCGACTTATCAATACCGTACAGTTTTTAAACCTACTGAAACTGCTATAGATGATTTTTATACGGCTTATGTTAATGTTAAACCAATTGTGGCTCCTGTATTACTGAATGCAAAGCAGCCATTTACGGCTTCTGCAACAGATGGTGGTCGATGGGGTAATCTTGCTGATTGGACATCAAATGCTGCTATCAAAAATCATAACGGCTATGGAGGCTGGGATGGTGGATGTTGTGGTAAAGCCAATGCAAGTACTTGGAATACGGAATCGGGTTGGGGTGCACCTGGAATAACTAATGGAAAGATTTATCAAACCGTTACAGCAGAAGCGGCAACATTTAGATTTAAAGTTGTAGTATTTGAATCAAATTATGATGTAAATGATCCAGGAGGAAGTTACTTTGTAGTTGCCAAAGGGAATGGTATTCCAGATGTTGAAAATTTGGCTACCGCTCCTGAAGTTTTAAAATACAAAAGAGTTTTAGGTCATGGTATTGGGGCTACAGAATATATTTTAGAATTTACTGTAGATCAAGCAGGTCCTATTACGGTAGGTTTTGTTACGAGTCAACCTGATTGGGGACGTTTTTGTACTATAAAATCTCTTGAAATCGTAGTAGCAAACTAGTTTTTAAAGACATTTTTTTAAATATGGCATATACTAGTTATATGCCATATTTTTTAAATCCCATCTTTGAATCATTTTTTTGAAAAAAATAATTATTTTTTTTTCATATCGTCTTGTTCTTAAAAAGATCGAAAAGTTGATACAAATATATCCGTTTATAAAGACGGCAAAACCTATATAAGGTTATTGTTGCCTGAAGCTATACTAATCGGTTTTGATAGCCAGAGAAAAAAGGCTTGGGAAGCCAAATTCAAAAAAATAAAGTATGTATTAATTTTCTAGGAGTCAAAAATCTTGATTACAGATTACCCGGAAATTAGAGTGGAGTAGATATAGTATTTAGTACCATAAAAAAATAGTCTGAGTTTCTTTCAATAGATAATAACAATCACTTAACTCTTGCTCTTGAAAACAAATTTTCTTAACCGGTCAATGTGTGTAATGGGAAAGTGTTGATAGATTATGTTTTTTAATTGCATTGATTTAAAAACTAAAATTTTTCTAATTATGAATATGCTTACAGACCTAGAATTTGACTTAGATCCTAAAAACTAAATATTTGTAAGTAGCCGATTGTTTTATTTCTAATATTTCTGAAGGGAATATTAAGATTAATGAACAATTACATTCGATTACTATGTTTAGTAAAAAGTATATAGTAGCTATAGATACTGTTGAAAAAGCATAAAAGTTAGATTAAAAATTCATTTAATTTTCTTAACAGAAGCTCCATCTACTTTATTGATTATTTGAATTTTACCCCCTTTCTAAAAAATAAGGAATAGAACCATAATTGCTCTATAAGTAGTCAAAAAACAAGTGTTTTTGATTGAAACTATTAACCAAGCCAATTTAATGAAATGAATAAAAATACCCTCTTTGTATTATTAATCGTGATGGTCTTTACCATGCAATTGTATGCGCAAGCTACAGATGATAAACCGCTGGAAGTATATACGGATGTAAACTATAGTGGAACATCTCAGTTATATGAGAAAGTCACACCACATAAAGACCTAGGTGTTCTTGATAACCAAATTAAATCTTTTAAATTGAAAATGGGTTATATGGCAACGTTTGCATCTAACTCAGATGGCACTGGATATAGCAGGGTTTTTATAGCTCAAGATGCCGATGTAGAAGTGCCGGTTATGCCCGCTTATTTAAATGGAACGGTTTCTTTTATTAGGATCATGACTTGGCACCCAGATGTTACCAAAAGAGGTTGGTGCGGGACAGGTAATCCTTTAGAAGATTTGATTGCTACCAACAGTAGTTGGTTTTACAATTGGGATACAGGAGTTGATTCTACTCCTACGATAGAATATGTGCCTATGAGGCATAATCAGTATTGGCCAGATTTTGGACCTGCAAATACTAAGGAAGGTTATACTCACTTTTTAGCATATAATGAACCAAGTCATAAAGATCAAGCTAACATGACTGCCCAGCAATGTATAGATAATTGGAAGTATTTTATGGAATCGGGGTTGCGATTAGGTTCAATAGCACCTGATAATCCATATAATCCAATTCTCGGTGAATTCATGAGATTGGCAGAAGCACAAAATTTACGGGTAGATTTTATACCAGTACATTTTTATGATAATAAGTTAGCTGGACAATGGGAAGGTGATTTAACTAATATTTATAACACTTATCATCGACCTATATGGATTACAGAAGGAAATCAAGGCGCTAATTGGACTTCAAATTCTTTTCCAGTCAACAATCCAGATATATTAAATGATGCCAATGCTAACTACCATAAAAATAATATTAAAGAGATAGTAGATGTACTTGAAAGATTACCATTTATTGAGCGCTATTCTTTATACAATTGGGTAGAGCCTCGAAGATCATTTATTATTAATATTGATGATTTTTTTAGATCAACTAATCCAGATTGGGTAAGTTATACTTGGTTACAAACCGCAATACTAAATCCAATTGCTACTTGGGTTGATGGTAGTGGGGATACGGACTATAGAGTACTTACACCAGCAGGAGAGTATTATGCCAATCATGTTTCAAACAAGGCATATAATCCGGCTGTGGTATATATTCCTACTTGGAAACCTTTTGTTGAAACTTTAAGTTATTCTTTTTCGGCCGATTATAATGGTATAGTGGTTAAATGGACTGGTATTAATAATGATTTAGTGAATAAATATATTGTTGAAAGAAAATTAGAAGGAGAAAATAGCTTTTCAATATTTTATGAGTCTACCAATTATTCTGATTTATCTGTAGCAGATATAGTTCATCCGAAGGCTGAATACAGGATGAAAGTGGTAGGTAAGGATAATGTACAAACCGTTTACTCTTCAGTGCTTCTTTTTACTCAAGAGGTAATTCCAAGTTCTCCAACAGATTTTGTGGGCAATGCAGTATCGACATCAATAATAAATCTAACGTGGCCTGAAGTTGAACGAGCGAAAATATACAATCTTAAAAGAGCAAATAGTATTGATGGAACTTATCAGATAATTGGTTCTTTGTTAACGGGAACAAGTTTTCAAGATACTGGTTTGGAAAAGAATAAAACCTATTATTATGCTGTGTCAGCTATAAATTCAGGAGGAGAGAGTTCTAATTCTGGGGTTATAGCAGTAAAAACTTTAGATATAAGTATTCCTGAAAAAATTTCGAATTTCACCGTTGGTTCTGGTGATGCACAGGTAAATTTGAAATGGAATTTTATGTACGATGCTCAGTTTTATATTAAGCGTTCAACTTCTGTGTCTGGTCCATTTACAACCATTGCAACTCTAAGTCCAAATACAACTCAGTATAAAGACCTCGCAGTGGTAAATGGAAGTACCTATTATTATACGATTTCTGCTTTTAATTCTTTAGGGGAGGGACCGGATTCGGGTAGTTTAGTTGCAAAACCCAATCAGGGATTATTTGCATATTATGATTTCAATGAAGTAAAAACGACAACACCATATGATCAGTGGGGAAATCATGCTTCAAATTTATCGGGGACCGCTTCATGGGTTTCTGGTAAGACAGGTAACGGTATTCATTTTGATGGTTCCTCTTCCTCATATATGGATATTGAAGATGGTGTCATGCAAGGATTAACTAATTTCTCTATTAGTACTTGGGTTAAACTTGATGCTAACAATAATTGGAACAGGATTTTTGATTTTGGTGCAAGCACCAATAATTATATGTTTTTAACACCAAAAAATGGAGCCAATGGAAATCTTCGTTTTGCTTTTAAAAATGGAGGTGACGAAGAACAAATCAATACTGGAATTACGCTCCAAACAGGGGTTTGGACTCATGTAGCGGTTACATTAAATGGATCAGTTGGAATTATTTATGTGAATGGAATAGAAGTTGGACGAAATGAGACAATGACTCTTAACCCTTCGCTTCTGGGTAACACAATTCAAAATTATATAGGTAAATCTCAGTTTAATGATCCATTTTTAAATGGTACTATAGATGAGTTTAGAATTTACAGCGTTGCTTTAACTTCAAGTGAAATAGTTGATTTAGTCAGCTCAACGCCAATTCCTCCAGACGATGATAATGACAGTGTTTATAATTATGATGATCAATGCCCTGACACTCCAGCGGGTGAAACAGTTGATGCTAATGGATGCTCGAGTTCTCAAATTGATACCGATCAGGATGGTGTAATGGATAATATAGATCAATGTTCCAATACTCCAAGTGGAGAAACGGCAAATGCAAACGGATGTTCAAGCACACAAATAGACGATGACAATGATGGTGTAAGCAATGCTCTCGACCAATGCCCAAATACTCCAACTGGCGAAACGGTAAGCGCTAATGGTTGTTTTGTTTTACCGAGTACTAACTTTGCTATTACGCAAGTGGGAGAAACTTGTCCGAATAAAAATAATGGTCAAATTTCTATAAATGCTACAGCAACATATAATTATATTGCTACTGTAAATAATGTGGTTCACAATTTTACAGATAATAAATTGGTTCTTTCGGATCTGGCACCAGGGATTTATACTGTTTGTATTACAATACAAGGAAAGACATTTGAACAATGTTACACGATAGAAATTCCTAAAAGTAATACTATAACAGGGAAGACAATGGCTACATCGGACAAATTACTCGTTGAGATTCAATCAGGAACGGCACCTTATCAAGTTGTGGTTAATGGTCAGATTCAATATGAAACGAATAAGGCAAATTTTGATGTTACTGTAAAATTAGGAGATTTATTGGAAGTAAAGACAGCCAAAGCATGTGAAGGAACTTTTTCTAAAACGATTACACTTTTTGATGCTGTAAAAGCTTTCCCAAATCCTACTTCGGGTCAATTCGACATTTATTTACCAACGAATAAGGATTCAGTTACAATAGGAATTTATAGTGCAGACGCAAAATTAATTTCTAAATCGAATTATCCAATTGATAATGGTAAAGTTCATTTGAATCTAGAGAAAGAACCAACTGGAATTTATATAATCAAGGTTCAATCTAATCCGGTTGAAACCATTCAAATTATTAAAAAATAAAGAATAGTAAGATGAAAAATATACGTCTATTTATACTCAGTTTAATTGTTTTTTCTTCCTGCAGTAGTGGTGATGGTGGGTCGGATGATTCTTCACCAACACCAGAAAAAAATACTGCTCCAACCACTCCGGCTTTAAGTTATCCTACAAATAATTTAGTCTGTGCCAGTAATGTACTTACTTTTGAGTGGGGCGTTTCTACAGATGCACAAAATGACGCGATTAGCTATCAATTAGAAATTGCAACGGATAATACTTTTTCTCAAAATTTAAATTCTTCAAAGGTTACTTTATTAAGTAAGCAACTAACTCTAGCTAAAGGAAAATCATATTATTGGAGAGTTAGAGCTACAGACAGTAAAAATGCTTCAAGCTCCTATTCGGCAGTTTATAATTTTTATACTGAAGGGGATGGTATTGTGAACCATGTGCCTTTTGCTCCAGTTTTAGTTTCTCCAACATTAAATTCCGTTCAAGCTAATGGATCCACAAATTTGAGTTGGACTGCAGTTGATGCTGATGCAAATGATATTTTGGTGTACGATGTTTATTTTGGGACCTCAAATCCGCCAACCAATAAAGTAGCAACAGATATAACATTGAATTCATTTGCGGTAAATCCTACTGCAGCTGTTGATTATTATTGGAAAGTGGTCGTCAAAGATGGTAAGGGCGGATCTACAGTTGGCCAAGTTTGGAATTTTAAAACCAACTAAGTTTTTTTAATTAAAAATGTACTTAAATGAAATTTATCACTTTTAAGTTTTTGGTTTTCGGAATCGTATTAATACTCATTTCCGGTTTTGTCATGAACAAGGAAAAATATCCTAAATATAAAGGGTATAATTTAGTATGGCATGATGAATTTAATGTAAATGGTGCTCCTGATGAAAAGAATTGGAATTATGAGGAAGGCTTTGTCAGAAATAATGAAAATCAATGGTATCAAAAGGAGAATGCTTATTGTCAAAATGGTTTTCTGATTATAGAAGCTAAAACAGAAAGTAGAATTAATCCCCATTTTGTGTCCTATGATGATAAAGACTGGCGTAAAAATCGTGATTCTATTCGAGTAACTTCCTCTTGTTTGATTACCAGAGGAAAACATTCCTGGAAGTATGGCCGATTTGAAATGAGAGCAAAAATTCCTGTAGCAAAAGGGATGTGGCCCGCATTCTGGACATTAGGCGTTCAAGGTAATTGGCCTGCCAATGGTGAGATTGATATAATGGAATATTATAGGGGGAAAATACTAGCCAATGTGGCATGGAAATCAGTTTCGGGAGCCACGGCATGGAATAGTAAAACGGCTTTGTTGAGTGATTTCAAAAAGGATTCTTGGGCAGATGAATTTCATATTTGGAAAATGGACTGGGATGAAAATTCAATCAAATTGTATGTAGATAATCAATTAATGAACGAAACTTCAATAAATGAAACAATAATTGATAGTAAGCAATTGATTAAACCTTTTTTACAACCTCATTATTTGTTGGTTAATTTGGCTGTAGGAGGAACCGAAGGAGGAGAATTTAATAAAAAAAGTTTTCCTTCAAAATACAGTATTGATTATATCAGAGTCTATCAAAAAAAATAAAAAATCAGATGTTCGAATTTTATGGTTTAATAAAAACCAGATTGCTGGAATTTAGATTAAAAAAAAAACAAATAAAAATAAAAAATATGAGAAAAAGTATTGATTCATTTCTACTGTTATTACTAGTTGTTTGTTCTTGCTCTTCTGGAAGTTCATCAGGTGGTGTTGAGGTAGAAGAGCCTGTTACGGTTGGGAAATTAGCAACTTTGCAAACAAAAGAAGCTGAGGAAATTGCAGCAAAGCAAGCTGTAGTGTGGGGCATGCTCGAAAGTGATGGTGGAAGTAGTGTTACAGAGCGAGGAGTGTGTTATGGTACTACAGCTAGTCCTACCTATCAAGGCACAAAAAAATTGGCTAGTGTTACTAAAGGTTCTGGGGAGTTTAAAGTAGATTTAACAGATTTAGAAGGAGCTACGGTATATTATGCAAGAGCTTATGTGGTAAACAAAAAAGGGGTTGCTTATGGCAATCAAATAAGTTTTAAAACTAAAGATTTAGCCTCTCCATTACTAGTTCTAGGAGGAATAAAAGTGGCTGGTGCGCATGATTTATTTCTTGATGTAGAGTTAAAAGAACATGGAGATTTAACCATTCAAGAAATTGGATTGGTTTATAATACGGTAAAAGAACCTACAATTACTGATAGTAAAATTGCTAGAGATAAAGTAGAGGGTAAATTTAAACAACGTATCTCAAATTTAACACCAGAAACTTTGTACTATATTAGGCCCTATGCAGTAACATCAAATGCTGTTTTGTATGGAGAAGAATTTGTAATAAGTACTATAAAAAAAGGAAATTTCACCTATTCATTTAATCAAAACGGGGCCGATGAAGCAACTGTGAACCGTATTAAAATAGCTTTTGATATAGCTACGGAATATTATAATAACTTTACCTCAATTGTAAAGAAGGTAACGGTAAATTATTCCCCAGGCACACCTACTGCCGATGCCAATTTTGCGGGTTGGATTAATGTTGGTTCTAATGCTGCTTATCAAAAAGCAGGAACGGCAATGCACGAAATGGCACATACGGTAGGAGTAGGTCAGCATTCAAAATATTGGGAATTAATGTACGCAGGTACTTGGCATGGAACTAGAGCAAATGAAATTTTGAAAATGATGACCAATGATCCAAATGCTGTTGTAAAAGGGGATAGTACCCATTTTTGGCCTTATGGAATTAACGGATCTTGGGAAGATGATGGTAGCGATTTGCTTTATATCATGAATGCTTTAATACTACAAGGAATGAAAGCAGATGGAATGCCTAGTAATTAAAATTTATTTGAATTTTAGAAGTTATGAAGAATTTGAAAATTTTGTTGTTAACCTTTATTTTTAGTTTGTCTTTATTTTCGCAACAAAAAGAAAACACTGACAATGTTTTTAAAATTGTTAATCCCGATTTTGAGATAAGTCCTTACACTGGGATGACCAAACAGCATTGGAGAGATGCTGCGCTGTATCTATTGGAAGGAGCCTTTGGTTATATCCATAATCTAGATGATCCAATGAAGTTTCCTAAACAACCAGGGAAAAGTTATCCTCTAGAGGAGAGTAAGGTGCCTACAGAAAAATTAGAAGGATTAAGCAGAACTTTATTTATTGCTTCTCCGCTACTAAAAGAGAATCCCGATTTGGTGATTCATAATATTAAAGTGGCTGATTATTACAGACATCAATTTACTAAATTAATCGATCCCACTAGTCCAGCTTATATTATTCCCCGTTCCAAAAATGGAGGACCGAGTCAGAATTTGGTTGAATATGGTGCTATTGCTATTTCATTGTTGACAAATCCTGAAGTCTTATGGAATCCATTGCCGCAGGATCAAAAAGATGCTTTGGCGCATTCCATGTTGAGTTATGGCGATGGCCCAACAGTACCTTCCAACTGGAAGTTTTTTAACATTTTTGTGTTGAGTTTTTTCAAAGAACAAGGGTATCCCGTAAATGAAAAATTATTAGTTGAGTATCTGCAAAAATCATTAGACGATTATCGTGGTGAAGGATGGTACAATGATAATCCAGCCTATGATTATTATAGTATGTGGGGCTATCAATTATATGGAGCATTATGGTCTGAATATTTTGGAAATAAATATTATCCGGAATATGCTTCAAAATTCAGAAACAATTTCAAAGACCTGAATGCAAATTATCCTTTAATGTTTTCTCGTAATGGAGAGATGATAATGTATGGGCGGAGTAATAGTTATCGAATTGCTTCTATCGCCCCCTTTCCTTTTATGGGATTAGAAAAGGATTCTAGAGTTAATAATGGATGGCTGCGAAGAATTTCATCTGGGGTTTTAAAACAATTTTTACTGCATCCAGATTTCATGAAAGAGAGCGTACCTACGCTAGGTTTTTATGGCGCATTTGAACCTACTGTGCAAGTATATAGTTGTAGAGGAAGTGTGTATTGGATGGGAAAAGCCTTTCTAGGACTTTTATTACCGGATGATAATCCTTTTTGGACAGCAAAAGAAAATGAAGGACCTTGGGAAACCGAATTCAAAAAAGACCAAGTTTATAATAACTTTCAAGAAGAGTCGAAAATATTGATTACGGATTACCCAGAAATTGGAGCCTCAGAAATTAGAGCCTGGTGTCACGAAAAGAAAAAAGAGGATTGGCAAGGATTCCGTTCAACAGAAAATTATAATCGATTGTCTTATAGTAGTGCTTTCCCTTGGCAAGCCGATGGAGAAAATGGAGAAGTGGCGATGAATTACGTTTTCAAAAATAAAAATCAAGAATGGGAGCCGCTCCGATTATTTACCTTTAAAAAATTCGAAAATGGCATTTATTATCGCGATGCAGTTTTAGAAACCAATGAGAATATAAAAATGAGTTTGGCAGATATTCCTTTGTCCAATGGTATTTTAAGAATAGACCGAAATAATAGTTCCGAATCAATATCAATGCGATTGGGGCATTATGCTTTGCCACAATTAGATAAAGAGATTACAACTAGTACAAGAAAAGTAAAAGGACATCAGGTTACTATTATCGATAATGGAAAATATCAATTGGCTATGATTCCACTTTTAGGCTGGGATAAAACGGAAGTGATTTCGGCCAAAGGTTTACATCCGGAAAGTGAAAATAGTACCGTGATTGATGTAGCTCATGATTTTAAACCAAATGAGCAATCGAATATTTATGGCACTTTGATGCTTTGGAAAAAATCAGGAGAAAAATTTTCGAAAAAGGAATTATTGCCTGTCGGAAAAATTAAAAGGCTGGATAATAGTATTGAGGTAAAAATAAATGGAGAAAGCAAAAAGATTATTTTTTAATTTTTATTTCAGTTTAAGAAAATTAATGATAAAGTAATTGGTATGGAGTTTAATAAATCAATTTTAAAATATTGTTTTTTAATTTCAATTTACAGCTGTCTATTAACTGTAAATTTTTTAAATGCCCAGACTTTTGAAAGGGTAGAAACTGTTTCGGGATTAGGTGTTTTAGAAAAAAATAATGGTGTTGCTGTCGCTGATTATGATGGGGACAATGATTTGGATCTATTTGTCGTGGCCAGAGCAAAAGATGAAAATGGTGTGGCTTCCAGTCACAGCAGGTTGTTTAGAAATAATAATGACGGTACTTTTGCTGATGTAACAGATGGTTCAGGTTTAGTGAATTTGTTTCCATCAACTGAAGTCGCTGAAACTTTTGCGGGATTAGCAGGATATAAAAATGGTGCCTCTTGGGGAGATTATGATAATGATGGATTCCCAGATTTATTTTTGACGAATACCACCAAAATTCAACTTTTTCATAATGAAAAAAATGGAACTTTTATTGAAGTAACCGAAGAAGCCGGATTTCAAAAATACAATGGTTGTTTAAACACTAGTGCAACTTGGTTCGATTACAATAAGGATGGACTTTTGGATATGTATCTTTCTGTTTGGTCAACAACTTGTAGTAACAAATTATATAAAAATAATGGAAACGGAACTTTTTCTGATGTAAGTAATCTATTTCAAGGAAGTGTAAATAAACTTTCTTATCAAAGTGTCCCTTTCGATTTTAATAATGATGGTTTCCTAGATTTATATGTTGCCAATGATTATTCTTCTCAAACCAATGATTTGTTTATAAATGATAAGGGCACAGGATTTAAAGAACAAGCAATTTTATATGGTTTGGATCATGCTAAAGATGATATGGGAATTGCAATTGGGGATTATAATAATGATGGTCTTTTTGATATTTTCATTACAGCTATAGAAGAAAATGCTCTTTTTGCTAATACAGTTGGTAATAAATTTGTGAATGTAGCATTTGATTTGGGAGTTAAAAAAGCAGGTTGGGCTTGGGATGTATCTTTTTCAGATTTTGATCTTGATGGAGATGAGGATTTATTTGTTGTCAATGGATTTGCATACAATGGATCAAGCAGTGATAATAATAAGTATTTCGAAAATTTATTTGCCAATGGAGAGAATAAGTTTATTGACAGTTCAACTAAAACAAGATTAGGAGAGCTTGCTATAAGTGTTGGTGAAGCCGTTTTTGATTATGACAATGATGGAGATTTAGATGTTTTGGTTACCAATAATGATAAAAAGTCTTTTTTTTATGAAAATAAAATCACAGATTTTACCAATCCGAAAAAAGATTTGAATTGGCTGAAAGTTTCCTTACAAGGGACAACTTCAAATAGAGATGCAATAGGAGCAAAAGTAGCTGTTAAAACCAATAAAGGTTTGTTATATCGGTATTATTCTGGGGTGGGTTTTTTATCCCAAAGCTTAAAACCAGTGCATTTTGGGTTGGGTGCTGCCAATGAAATACTAGAATTAAAAATAACATGGCCTTCAGGAATCATAGAAACCTATCAAAATATTCCTGTCAATAAAACAGTATTTGTAAAAGAAGGCAACGGTTTTACGGTTCTTTCCACTGAACCGAGCAAAAAGGTTTATGGCTGTATGACAACTTCTTCCTGTAATTATAACCCCTATGCGACTGTTAGTTCCGGCCTATGTTCTCTTTTAGAATCTGGGATAATATCTGGGAATATTAAAGCGGTATATGACAGTATTGAAACCTATACTTATCCAATTAGTTCAAATTCAACCGCCAATTGGCAAGTTACAGGAGGAACAATTATCGAAGGAGGGACAGGCGGAACAATCAAAGTAAAATGGGGAATCAACAATCTAGGCGTTGTTTCGGTTATCGAGAATAATGGTTTGTGCTCTAGTGAAAGAGTAGAGTTGACGGTTTATTTATCATCAGTTCCAGTTGTAGTGCCCAAAGTCCAATTTTCGGTGGCACGTCTTTGGAACGAAGCTTTATTGGCTGCTATCAGAAAAGATTATGCGCGCCCAACCGTTCACGCAAGAAATTTATTCCATACCAGTGTGGCCATGTATGATGCCTGGGCAGTTTTTGATGATAATGTCCAGACCTATCTTTTAGGGAAAGAAGTTCATGGATTTAAAAGTGTGTTTAATGGATTTGTACCCTCTGAGAGAATTATCGATTCTAGAAATAAAGCCATCAGTTATGCAGCATACCGGTTACTATCTTATCGTTTTAGAAATTCACCCGACAAAATAAAAACTCAGGAGAATTTCGATTCATTAATGAGTAAATTAGGGTACGATACCGCAAATACTTCTACAGATTATTCAAATGGAGATGGGGCTGCTCTGGGTAATTATATAGCGCAAACAGTTATAGACTATGGTTTAGTAGATGGTTCGAACGAAATTAATCAATATAAAAATATATTTTACCAACCCGTAAACCAGCCCTTGAATCTATTGAAACCCGATGAATATCCAATATCTTCAATTGATCCCAATAGATGGCAACCACTAAAGTTTGATTCTTTTATAGATCAAAGCGGAAATTTGATACCGGGTACAACACCCAGTTTCTTAAGTCCGGAATGGGGGAATGTTTATCCGTTCTCGCTCAAAGAGACCGATAAATTCGTTTATGAAATAGTAGGAAATACTTATAATGTCTATCACGATCCAGGTACACCACCTAGTTTAAGTTTAACCGAAAATTCAAAATCGAGTGATATCTACAAATGGGGTTTTTCATTGGTGTCTAAATGGTCTTCACATCTTGATTCCAAAGATGGAGTACGATTGGATATTTCTCCTAAATCGTTGGGTAATATAGATTACTCGATGTTGCCAAAAAGTTATTTGGAGTATCCCAATTTTTACAATGCCACAAATGGAGGAGATATTGGTAAGGGACGTCCGATAAACCCTTATACTAAAGAACCTTATGTTGAACAAAAAGTATTAAGAGGGGATTATACAAGAGTTTTGGCTGAGTTTTGGGCTGACGGTCCCAATTCTGAAACTCCCCCTGGGCATTGGTTTGAGATATTAAACTATGTAAGTGACAGTAAGTTTATAAAGAAAAGATTTAACGGTGAAGGTAATATTTTGACGGATTTAGAATGGGATATTAAAGCTTATTTTATCCTGGGTGGAGCCATGCACGATTGCGCTATAACAGCTTGGGGAATAAAAGGATGGTATGATTATATCCGGCCGATTTCGGCCATTCGCTATATGGCCGATAAAGGACAAAGTTCTGATCCTTCTTTGCCTAATTATAATGTAGCAGGTATTCCACTGGAGCAAGGGTATATTGAGGTGGTTCAAGAAAACGATCCTTTGGTTGGAGAAAATAAGGAACATTTGTGCAAGATAAAATTATACTGTTGGAAAGGGCATGATTTTATAAAAGATCCCAATTTAGATGAAGCGGGTGTGGGGTGGATTTTAGCCGAAAATTGGTGGCCTTATCAAAGACCTTCTTTTGTGACTCCACCATTTGCAGGATTTGTTTCAGGGCATTCAACTTATTCCAGAGCTGGAGCCGAAGTGATGACTTTATTGACGGGCGATGCTTATTTCCCTGGAGGAATGGGAGAGTTTATTGCCCATAAAAATGAATTTTTAGTTTTTGAAGAAGGACCTTCCGAGGATGTGATATTACAATGGGCAACCTACCGGGATGCCTCCGACCAATGTAGTCTGTCCAGAATTTGGGGAGGGATTCATCCTCCACAGGATGATATGCCAGGGAGAATTATTGGAGAAGAAATAGGGAAAGAAGCATTTGCCCATTCGTTACAATATTTCAACAAGAATTTATTGGCAACGGAAACAGTGACTCCAGATATTTCACTTTATCCTAATCCTGTTGCAAGCGAGCTGATAATCGATTCAGGATTAGAAATTGGTAGTAAAAAGATAACAATTTATGATATTCAAGGGAAATTGGTCTTGAGCAAAACTGTGGAAGGAATTACTCCCAGAATTAATTTAGAATTACTAATACAAGGGATTTATATGCTCAATGTTTCAAATGAAAAATGGAATGTAAATAAATTAATAATAAAAGAATAAAAAAGCTAATTCTATTTTAATAATAATTGATGTTTCATTAATCTGATAAAATTTATTATTCTAGTGATTTTTCATTACTAACTAAAAAAATACCTAAAAAGGGAAAAATAAAATATGTACCATTTAGATTAATGACGAAAAAAAAGATTAGAAGCTATAATTAATTTATTTACTAAATTAGCCATTATTAGACTAATCCATGATGACCTTAAAAAAGAGTAATATGAATTCAAATTTTGCTATCCGATGAAAAATAGTAAAGTAAGTATTCATGATATTGCCCGAGAATTACAAATTAACAGTTCGACCGTTTCCAGAGCACTAAGTGACAGTCCCAGAGTTTCCCGTAAAACGAAAGATAAAATTATAGCCAAAGCAAAAGAATTAGGGTATCAGAGAAATTTGTTAGCTTCCAGCTTGCGAAACAGTAAGTCCAATACCATTGGGCTCATTGTCCCCAGAATATCCCGTCATTTCTTTGCTTCTGCAATTGCCGGTATCGAGGAAGTAACCCAAAAAGAAGGATACAGTTTGATTATTTGTCAGTCTTTAGAACAGTCCGAAAGAGAACAAAAAATGATACAAACACTTTCTCAAAACAGAGTGGATGGCATTTTAATTTCTGTTTCAATGGAAACTAAAAGCAATATAAATGCATCGGATTACATTAAAAATAATATCCCAGTTGTGTTTTTTGACCGGCATCTGGATATTCCGGAAAGCAGCAGTGTAATTATAGATGATTTTCAAGGTGGGTTTATCGCCACAGAGCATTTAATTTTGCAAGGTTGTAAAAGAATAGCGCATTTTGCGGGACCCCAAGAATTAGAAATATATAAAAACAGATATAAAGGCTATACATCGGCTTTAGAAAAGCATCATCTGGAAGTAGATGAAAACTTAGTACTTAGTTCAAAACTAATGGAGTCGGATGGAGTCGAGTGTGCAAAAAAACTACTCTCGCAGCCTGTACCAATAGATGGTATTTTTTCGGCCAATGATGTAATGGCAATTAGTGCGATGCAATATATAAAAAATCAAGGACTAAGGATTCCGGAGGATATAGCCATCGTAGGTTTCAGTAATGAGCCTATATCATCTGTAATGGTACCTTCTTTAACAACGGTAGATCAACCAGGTTTTGAAATGGGAAAAAGAGCCGCCAATTTATTGATCAGTCAAATAAATAATAAAGCGGAAGTACGTGTAGGGCAAAAAATTGTTTTAAAACCAGCGCTGATTATACGGGATTCGTCTACAAGAAGGGGAGGGGAATAGTAAAGAGCAGTCTTATTGGATAAAAACAGAAAAGCCCTGATACTTATACGTATCGGGGCTTTTAAATAAAGGGAATCTGTCGGGACAATTTTCGAACCATTTTTTAGATGATT
Source organism: Flavobacterium sp. (assembly GCA_023259675.1). Lineage (GTDB taxonomy): Bacteria > Bacteroidota > Bacteroidia > Flavobacteriales > Flavobacteriaceae > Flavobacterium. Next base: position 9,126 of record JALRGT010000002.1, on the reverse strand, counting down.
TGAGGCTTTTGAGCAAAATAATCTGTAATAATTAAATTACCTGAGAAATTTAAAAACAAATAACATCCCAATTTTAAATCTTATTCTTTGATATAAAAGGATCATTTAAACTTGTTAACGAATTCAACAAATGAGCTGTAGACAAACGATAAAATCTTCCAATAGGTAATTCCTTATTTCTGATCTTGATATTGCTTGTGTTGAAACTAGTTATTTTATTTATAGAAACTAAAAAAGACCGGTGTATTTTACAAAATAATCCTTCTGGAAGCTTCTCCTCCATTTCGGTAATAGACTGATAGGTTTTGTAACTATTTGTTTCACTATAAATCAGTAAATAATTTCCCTGAGATTCAAAATATTCAATTTCATCGAGAAAAAGCTTAATCATTTTTCTTTCGCATTTTACAAAAATGAAGGGATTTTCTTTTTCTGATTTTTTTGAAGATAACACGATTTCATTCAGTTCGCGTATTTTACTGTATTTATTTATGGCTTTAGCAAAACGCTCATAAGAAATTGGTTTTAAAATATAATCAATAGCTTCTAGTTCAAAACCTTGCACAGCATATTCAGTGTAGGCAGTGGTGAAAATTATAGCTGTTTCCAGATGAATAGTTTGGGCAAATTCAATTCCTGATTTGCCTGGCAGATTTATGTCCAAAAAAATAAGATCTATTTTTTGAGTTTTTAAAATATTTTGTGCACCTGAAATACTGGTGAATTTCCCCTTTAAAGCTAGAAAGTCAAATTTAGCGATATGAAGTTCTAGTAAAATAGATGCTGGTAACTCATCTTCAATTATAATACAGCTAACAATTTCCATTTTTCGTTTTTAGTTTTAAAGAAACAAAAAAACTGCTTGCTTCGTTTTTAATAGTTAAAATATGTTTTTCAGGATAGAGTAACTCCAGTCTTCTTTTTACGTTTGCAATTCCAATTCCGCTACTTTCGTTTTCTATTCTCGCTATAAAATTTTCGGGAAGACTATTTTCGATTTTAATAATAAGCTCGTCAGCACTGATATTAATGGCAATAGTAATCCAACCTTTATTATTTTCATCTAAACAATATTTATAGCTGTTTTCAATAAAAGGAAGAATTAAAAAAGGTTCGATTGTTTGATTTTCGATAGCTCCATAAACACAAAAACTTAACTGAAGTTCACCATCAAAACGCAATTGTTGTAAGGCAATATAATTTTTGAGATAATCAATTTCATTATGCAAGTAGATACTTTTATTATTTATCTCATAAAGTGAAAATCGCAGTAAATCGGATATTTTAAGTACAATATCGGCTGAATCATCTGATTTCAGTAGAATTTTAGAATATAAACTGTTTAATACATTGAATAAAAAATGAGGATGAAATTGGTTGCGAAGAGACGATAATTCGGCTTGTAATTTCTCTGACAATATGGTCTGTACTTTGTTTTTTTCTTCGGCTAAATGATAAAACAATTTAAATGCGACAGGAATCGTCACTACAAATTGCAATTTACTCACATTATATAAAAATACGGGAGCTGAAAAAAGCGGTTCAATTTTCCAAAAAGTCAAATAATAACGTAGAATTATATAATTGTCGATTAGCCGTTGGAAAAAAGCAAAAAATAAAATCAGTATAATATAGGTAATAAAAAAAGTGATAGTTCTTTTTTTGAATAACAATTGAGGTAATAATAGCTCAACAATAATGGATACAAAACAAACTTTTGGAAGCACGCTATACCATTCATTACGCAGAGCTGTGATAAAATCTCCAGCGGGCAAGCCCTGAATCAAACTAAATAACAAAATATAGCCCAGCCAATATAAAACATAGAGTTTAATTTTCTGAGACCTATTTTCAGTATCGTATGTCAATATATTCATTTTAGTTTTTTGTCTAAATGTAAAAATACTGCTTTTGTTTCAAACCAAAACTGTTGTTTACAATGCAAATTATGCTTTTTAAATAAGTTACTTTTTTAGGGTGAAAAAGAAAAATATCTTTCGCTTGTATTAGTAATCAAAAAACATCCGAAAATGAAAAAAAGACTCTTTCTCTATTTGATTTTAATGAATTCAATTTTTACGGCGAATGCTAAAAATATTGATGTTTATCCCACAAATTGGTGGGTGGGAATGAAAACAAATTCTATTCAGTTATTAATTCGCAGTACCGAAAATGTTTTTACTTCAGATAATGTCAGCATAAATTATCCTGGTATTAGAGTTTTAAAAACACATCAATTTTTAAACAAAAAATATCTGGCGGTTGATATTCAAATTTCTTCTGAAACAATTCCTGGCGATGTTATGATTGAAGTCAATCAGCAAGGAAAAAAGCAAAAAATAAAATGGTCCATTTATCAGCGGAGAGCCGGCAATGGAACTCAATATGCGCAAGGTGTAAATTCAGCCGATTTTATTGACCTGATTATGGTAGATCGTTTTAGTAATGGAGATACAAATAACGATCAGGTAAAAGGAATGAGAGATCAATCTTTAGACAGAAACCAGATGTATGATCGTCATGGGGGGGATTTGCAAGGGGTAATCAATAATCTAGATTATTTACAAGGATTGGGTGTTACTACCCTATGGTTTACACCAATAATGGAAAATGATATGGAGAATAGGACTGAACATGGCTACGCAATAACAAATCATTATAAAATTGATGGGCGTTATGGAGGTGATGAAATATATAAGAAATTAAGTAACGATTTACACAAGCGTGGTATGAAGCTCATTTTTGATGCTGTTTATAACCATTTTGGACTTTATCATTTTCTGGAGCAAGATCCACCTGAAAATGACTGGGTACATCGTTGGTCGGAATACACACAGACCAATTACAGAGAACAGCCTTTATATGATCCATATGCTTGCAAATCGGATCAGGAAAAAATGAGCAACGGCTGGTTTGACAAAATTATGCCAGACATCAATCAGGATAACCCTTATATGTCTAATTTTTTAATTCAGAACTGTATTTGGCATATTGAAACATTTGGAATTGACGGTGTTCGTCTGGATACGTACACTTATAATGATTTAAATTTTGCCAATCGCTGTAACCAAGCTATTATGGATGAATTTCCTAAAATAACCATTTTTGGAGAAATTCTGGTTCACGGTGTTGTCAATCAGGCTTATTTTGAGCAAAATAATATAGATACCAAATTTAAAAGCAACTTACCATCGGTTGTAGATTTTCAAAGTTTGTATTATGGAATAATCCCTGCTCTCACCCAGCCTTTTGGATGGACAGATGGAGTAAACAAATTGTACTATACACTAAGTGGTGATTTTTTGAGTAAAAATCCAATGCAAAAAATATTGTTACTCGACAATCACGATGAACCCCGATTTTTTTCAATAGTAGGTGAAAATGTCGAAAAACAAAAAATGGGTTTTCAATGGTTACTTACTTGTCGAGGAATTCCTCAATTGTATTATGGCTCTGAAGTATTATCTAAAGGATTTAAAGCTCCAGACGGATTAGTACGTTCCGATTTTCCTGGTGGATGGATGGGGGATACAAAAAATGCCTTTACAGGAAAAGGGTTGACAGAGGACGAAAAATCAACTCAGGATTTAGTACGGAAATTAGGTAATTTCAGAAAAAGATCATCCGCAATTACAACAGGAAAGATGATGCATTATATTCCGGTAGAAGGTTTGTATGTGTATTTTAGGTATGATGAAAAGCAAACTATTATGTGTGTTATGAATACAAGTGATTCTGAAAAAGAAATAGATTTTGAGAAGTATACAGAACGAACAAATGATTTTAATTCAGCCAAAAATGTAGTTACAGAACAAATCTTTTCTTCATTAGAAAGAACTACGATTCCAGCTATGAAAATGTGGGTTTTAGAATTAAATAAATAATTAGGATTCTTGTGATAAAATTTAATTCAATAAAAATTCAGGCTATTATTTCTCTAAAAAAAGTACTGGTCTTATTGTTCTTCGCTTTTCAATTGGGTTATGGTCAGCAATCACTAAAAATAGAGAAGAAAGTTTATGTTACAAAATCCATAGCTGCTTTACCGCCGCCTGTTATAGATGGACTTTTAACTGATGCATGCTGGGATATTGTCGAATGGACAGACGATTATATAGAAAACCTACCTAACGAAAATACGGAACCAATCGAGCAAACTAAATTTAAAATAGTGTATGATAAAGAGTTTATCTATTTTGGTTTTAGATGTTATGACAAAGACCCGAAAGGAATAGTGAAAAGACTATCCAGACGTGATGGTTTTGAAGGTGACTGGATTGAGATTAACATCAGTAGTCATTATGATCAGCTCACGGCTTTTTCATTTGCAGCATCGGTTGCAGGTGTAAAAAGCGATGGATTTATTTCTGATAATGGAAAAACTTGGGAAGGAAACTGGAACCCAATCTGGTATTTAAAAACCAATATTGATAATGAAGGATGGACCGCTGAAATCAAAATACCGCTGAGCCAGTTAAAATTTAGTGATGCCCCAGAACAAGTTTGGGGAATTCAATCTACCCGAAGATATTTCAGGACAGAAGAACGCTCTCTATGGCAACGAATTCCACTTGATGCTCCAGGCTGGGTAAGTGAGTTTGGAGAGTTACGTGGTTTAGTTGGTTTATCGCCTCAGAGACAAATAGAAATTCAGCCTTTTGTGCTTTCTAAATTAGAAACTTATCCCAAAGAAGAAGGGAATCCTTTTAAAACAGGAAATGATTTTCAGATAAACGGAGGCTTGGATGCTAAAATTGGCATCACAAATGATCTAACCTTAAACCTAACAATCAATCCAGATTTTGGGCAGGTTGAAGCTGATCCTGCGGCAATTGTATTAGATGGTTTTCAGGTTTTTTATGATGAAAGAAGACCTTTTTTTGTTGAGAACAAGAATATTTTCAATTATACTTTTGCTGATGATCAAGACAATTTGTTTTACTCGCGTAGAATTGGACGAAATCCTAATACACAACCCAATATTCCAAAAGGTGCTTTTATTTCTATTCCTACCAATACAACTATTTTAGGAGCAGCAAAATTTAGTGGGAAAACTAAAAACGGCTGGTCTATTGGAATACTTGAAAGTGTAGCAGGAAAAGAATATTCTCAAATTCAGGAAAATGATGATAGAAAGGAAGTTTTGGTAGAACCCTTAACCAATTATTTTGTTGGCAGAGCCCAAAAAGATTTTAACAAACGTAATAGTTATATCGGGACGATTTTCACGGCAACAAATCGCAACTTAGAGACTGATTTTTTGAATTTTATGCATAAATCTGCTTACACTGGCGGAATCGATTTTATGCACAACTGGAACAACCGTAAATATTATTTTAAAGGTAATTTTGTCGCCAGCAGAGTTGAAGGAAGTGAAGAAGCGATAACTGCCACTCAAAGAAGTATGACACATTTATTTCAGAGAACAGATGCCGATCACCTCTCTATTGATGATGAAAGAACATCACTCACAGGAACGGGAGGGAAATTGGAAATTGGAAAAGCAAGTGTTGGAAACTGGCGCTATAAAGGATCCGTAATTTGGAGATCACCCGAATTAGAACTCAATGACATTGGTTTTTTAAGGCAATCTGATGAAATTAAACAATACGCATACTTGTCATATGAAACCCTAAAACCTTTTGGACAATTTAGAAAAATAACTACATATATGGAGGAGCTTTCAATCTTTGATTTTGAACTAAACTATAATAAAATGCAATATATGGTGGGGTCTGATGTCATATTGAAAAATAATTGGAATATTGTTTTTTCTGCAATTTATAAACCAATAAACTATTCTAATTCTGTTTTGCAGGGAGGTCCCAGATTTTGTTATTCTGAAGATTTTTTTAAATCAATCAGCGTTACATCAGACAGTAGAAAAAAATTGAGATATAACATTGCAGTATATGATAATAAGGGGAAAAACAATTCTTTTTCGTATTCAGAACTTAATTTTGGATTAATTTATCAGCCTATTAATGCTTTTATGCTTTCTGTAAATCCGAGTATTTCTTCAAATAAAAATAAACTACAATATATTATCCAAACTAGTTTTAATACAGAACCTAGATACATAACTGCCAATTTGAATCAAAATACCTTGAGCGCTTCTATAAGATTCGATTACAATATAAATCCAAATTTCACCATTCAGTATTATGGACAGCCCTTTATTTCAAGAGGGAAGTACAATCAATTTAATAAAGTAAAAAATCCTGTAGCTGAATATTATAAAGATCGGATAAGTTTATTTAGCCAAAATCAAATTAGTCTTAATGAAGCTAAAAATAGTTATGATATCGATGAAGATACAAATGGCACAATAGATTACAGTGTTTCGAATCCTGATTTTTTGTTTGTACAATTCCGTTCTAATTTAGTGGCACGTTGGGAATATATTCCAGGTTCAGAAATATTTTTTGTGTGGTCACAAGGAATAACCTCAAATGGAAACCCAAATGAAAATTTATTTACTGAATTAGATTCGCAAATCTTGGGAAGTAAACCAACTAATTCCTTCTTGATAAAAATTACTTATCGGTTTATGCTTTAGATTAGTTATAATAATATTTTTAGTTTACTATTTGGAATATAAATCACATAATAAAAGAGTTAAAAAGTTTATCTTAAGCAAATAACTATGTCGAAAACCCTTTTCAATCAACTAAAAGAATTTAGTGATTAGAAGTACTGTGAGAATCTTAAAAATTTAATCACAACATTTTTAGAACCATAAAAAAGCCTGCAAAATATACACTTTGCAGGCTTTAACTTTTTAAAGTGACCATGGAGGGAACTTAACTAGTGCATTTGCTGGATTTTCGATAAATCAGAATGCATTCCTAAAACCCAATAAATAATGGGATTGTGTGTGTTTAGATTTACAAGAATGTATTAAAATTTCCAAATGGTGTAGCAATGGTGTAGCAAAGTGTTTACTTTTGCTACACCAACGAAACAAAAATAAAAATGGCTACTTTGAAATTTATTCTTAGGAGTAAAAATAAAAACCAAACATTTATGCTTATTACTCTATTGATAGAAGAACAAGTTTGTGCCGAAAGACGGGTAAAATTATTGACCCTATAAATTGGAGCATAGATAAAAGTCGCCCTTTTTTACATGATGAGATGTTGAAATCTCTAAAAGTATATTTAGATAAACTAGAATCACATTTAAAGCAATGCTATAATGATGGAGTGAAAGATGGAAGCGAATTTACCGGTGGATGGCTACAACTCCAAATCGATACTTTTAACTGTAAAAAAGTTGTGAATGAGACAGACGTACTAACAAATTACATAAATAAGTATGTTGATGATGCACCATATAAAACAAAGGCTAACGGTAGAATAGGTTTGAGTCATGGTTGTATTGTGAACTTTAGGAAGTTCCACAATCGAATTAAATTTTATGAAAAAGAATCACTCAAAGGGAAAAGTATTTTAATCAAAGGCATAACACCGCGATTTGTTGAAAAATTTAAGCGTTGGATATTAGCTAAAGGTTACATTGCTGTCCAAAATCTAGTATTCTTTAGGCGGTATATTTCAAACTTAGGTTTACATAGAATTAACGTGATGTTTAAGAAATAATGAAGACTAGAGGAGTTATTGTAGAGAATGCTACAATTCAGTGTTGGGTTTATAAGTTTGCATCCTTAATGGAAATGCAAATGAAGAAATGGAAAGTGTAAGTTGGTAGTAGTTATAAAATGAATGAAACATATATTAAAGTTAAAGGAAAATGGTCTTGTTTTATAGGGCGGTTGGTCTGGTAATAAAGTTGATTTCAATTATTGAAAATAGCAATTTTGAAACATTTTAAAATTACATTTTTTTACTATTTATTAAGTAAGAAAGTTTAAATAATTTAAGATGATTTCCTCAATTAATACAAAAAAATGAAGCTTCATTTATTAAATAAAACCAAATTTGATACCACGTCTTTTTCTGTTAGTATTAATGAGTATGATCATTTTTTAAAACTTTGGCATTATCATCCAGAATTAGAATTAGTGGTTATTATCAAAAGTACAGGTACTTGTTTTATAGGTGATAGTATTGAAAAATTTGAAGAAAACGACATTGTTTTAATAGGGAAGAATCTACCTCATAAATGGCTTAATGATGATGAATATTTTTTTAAAAATTCAGAATTAACAGCTAAAGCACTTGCCGTACATTTTGATGAAGAATTTTTGGGAGATATTTTTAATCGCGCTCCCGAAATGAAACCTATCGGAGATCTTATTGAACGAGCTTCAAGAGGAATACGATTTCTTGAAGTTGATAGTACCTTAAAAAATAAAATTATTAATTTAAATGAAAATGGTGTTTTTGAAAGGACCATTAAGTTCATCGAAATTCTTTATGAATTAGCGAATCATAACAATTATAAATTGTTATCAAGTATAGGCTTCAGGAGTCCGAGTGATAATTCCATTGATAATAATTTGGATAAAATGTATAATTATATTTTTGATAATTTCAGAGGGAACTTGAGTTCTAAAGATGTTGCTGATTATATAAATATGAATCATTCGTCATTTAGTCGTTTCTTTAATCGAATTCAGCGAAAAACGTTTACCAAGTATTTGAATGAAATAAGAGTTGGTTTCGCTTGTAAATTATTACTCGAAGCAAAAAAAGATATCACAACCATCTGTTATGAATCGGGGTACAATAATATTTCAAATTTCAATAGGCATTTCAAAGAAATAAAGAATGTGTCTCCAACTGAATTCATGAAATTACATAAAAACAATAAAAAAGGCAAAAAAAGTATCAGTGTAAGTTGATGATGTGTTAGTGTGTGGTGATTTTAACCGTTAATTTTATTTTTTTAAATTATTATAAAAAATGAAGCAAAACATCATCATTACGAACATCCAAGTAAAGGACGTTCGTTTTCCTACCAGTTTATCATTAGATGGATCAGATGCTATGAATCCCGATCCAGATTATTCAGCGGCCTATGTTATTTTAGAAACCAGTCACCCTGACGGTTTGGAAGGTCATGGTTTAACCTTTACGATAGGTAGAGGAAATGAACTTTGTGTTGCTGCAATTAATTCTTTGAGTCATTTAATTATTGGTAAAGAGCTAAAAGAATTTACAG
>JALRGT010000029.1 GCA_023259675.1 Flavobacterium sp. | reverse complement strand
ATACAAACCGTAGATTTACCAGTTTGACGGTCACCAATAACTAGCTCACGTTGTCCACGACCAACTGGGATCATAGCATCTACTGCTTTTACTCCTGTTTGTAATGGCTCAGTAACTGGTTGACGGAAGATAACTCCAGGAGCTTTTCTTTCTAAAGGCATCTCGTATAATTCTCCACCAATTGGTCCTTTTCCATCAATTGGAAAACCAAGAGTGTTTACTACACGTCCTACCATTTGCTCTCCTACTTTAAGAGAAGCAATACGTTGTGTTCTTTTAGCAGTAGAACCTTCTTTGATACCTGTTGATGGTCCTAAAAGTACCACACCAACATTATCTTCTTCAAGATTCAATACAATAGCTTCTAAACCATTGTCAAATTCTACTAACTCACCGTATTGAACATTCGAAAGCCCGTAAATACGAGCAATACCATCTCCAACTTGAAGTACCGTTCCTACTTCCTCTAGCGTAGCGCCAGATTCAAAACCTTCTACTTGCTTTCTTAATATTGCTGAAATTTCAGCAGGTTTGATTTCCGCCATCTTAATTTATAATTTAGACACTTTTACGTGCAATAAAACTAGTTACTTAATTCTCTTTTTAATACTTGTAATCTGTTAGCAACAGAAGCATTGTATTGCTTGTCACCTATTCTTAAAATAAACCCACCAATAATAGCTGGATCTACATGATTTTCAATTGTGATTTTTTTATCCGATAAGGTTGCCACTTTAGCTAAAACTTTAGCTTCCAAAAAGGCATCCATAGGGAAAGCGGTAGTCACTTTTGCAATTTCTACACCATTCAACTCATCAAATAATCTGTTATATTCTAAAGCTATAGCTTCTAATATTTCAAATCTTTTGTTTTCGAATAATAAATGGAATAATCCTTTTGTAACGCCATTGGCATTTGCAAAAACTTCCAAAAGTACATTTTCTTTCAGTTCAACTTTAACCGTTGGATTTTGAATAAAAGTACTCAATTCCAAATTACTTTTAATAGTTGAAGCAATTAAAGTCATGTCGTTACTCACTTCATTGCCCACTCCAATAGAGTCTGCCATGTTTAGAATTGCTTTTGCATAACGAATTGCTGCTCTTGTACTTGCCATAATATTAGTTTAGCTTTACGTCACCTAACATTTTCTCCACTAATTTAGTTTGAGCTTCTTTGTTAGATAATTCGTCTTTCAATAATTTTTCTGCAATACTCAATGACAAAGTAGAAACCTGAGATTTCAATTCAGCCATAGCCGCATTTTTTTCACTTTCAATTGCTGCTTTAGCTTGTTCGATCATTTTTTGACCTTGAACCTGTGCTTCATTTTTTGCATCAGCAACCATTTTCTCTTTCATTTCACGAGCATCTTTAAGCATGTTGTCACGCTCTAATCTTGCTTCTTGTAAAATACGTTGGTTATCTGCTTGTAAATTTTGCATTTCATTTCTAGCATTTTCCGCAGAAAGTAATGCATTTTTAATTCCTTCTTCTCTATCATTTACTGCATCAAGAATTGGTTTCCAAGCGAATTTTTTCAATAAGATTATTAATCCAACAAATATTAATACTTGCCAAAAGAACAAACCTAACTCAAACTGATTTATTAATTTATCCATAATATGTATCTATAAAAATATTTAATTTAATAATAAAAACAATAGTTACAACCAACCGTTGCAACTATCGTTTTAGAGTTTTTAATTAAGCAGCGAATAACGCAGCGAAACCAATACCTTCAATAAGTGCAGCAGCAATAAGCATCGCTGTTTGGATTTTTCCTGAAGCTTCTGGTTGACGAGCAATAGCGTCCATTGCTGAACCACCAATTCTACCAATACCTAAACCTGCTCCGATTACAATTAACCCTGCTCCTACAATAGTTGGAATTTGCATAATATATATATTAAAAATTAAACATTCAATTTGATTTTAGAGGTTAGAATTTAGAGGTTAGAACTATTTCTAATTTCTGAATTCTAATTTCTAACTTTTTAATGATGAGCCTCTTCGTGATGGTGCTCTTCTACCGCTGAACCGAAGTACAAAGCAGATAACATAGTGAAAATATACGCTTGTAAAAACGCTACCAATATTTCAAGAATAGAAAGCACAAAAGACAATCCAAATGATAAAGTACTTCCTATCCAGCTTTTGAAGATAAACATCAACCCGATGATACTCATCAATACAATGTGTCCTGCAAAGATATTTGCATACAAACGTATCATCAATGAGAATGGCTTAATGAAAACCCCTAAAAGTTCAATTGGAGCCAAAACAATTCGCATTGCTTTTGGTACACCTGGCATCCAGAAAATATGTCCCCAGTAATTTTTGTTAGCGGTAAGATTCGTTATCAAGAACGTTAATATCGCCAATGAAAAGGTAATGGTAAAGTTACCTGTAGCATTAATCCCTAGTGGTGTTAATCCGAAAAGATTTAAGAATAAGATAAAGAAAAAGATAGTCAACAAATAACTCATGTATTTCTTGTAATGTTTTTCTCCGATGTTAGGAATTGCGATATCATCACGAATATAAAGAACGATAGGTTCAAAAATTCTTCCCACTCCAGAAGCAATTCCTCCGTTTTTAGCATATGATTTTGCCAAAGAAGTAAACAATAAAAACATTAATACTGCCGCTACTATAATAGAAAGAACCGTTTTTGTAATAGAGAAATCTATTGGACGAACATTGGTAGGATGACCAGTTGCTTCGTCTTCGATTATTTTACCATTCGCAGAATCTACTTTGTAAATTTTACCGTCATGGTGGTTTAACTTGTAGAAATTACCGTTAGATTCGGCAACAGCTTCTCCATGTTCAAATTTTGAAGAAGAAAAAACTTGCAAACCATCATCCCAAAGCATAACCGGCAAAGAGAAACCATAATGTTTTCCTGCTTCTTCATCAGAAAAGAAAATAAAATCATGAGAGTCCAGAACGTGATGATTTATAAATGCTTTGATTTTAGACTTTACATCTGTTGGTTCAGCATGAGCTTCTTCATGACCTTGTTCCACTGCTTCGTGAGTGATTTCGGTTTTGTTTTCTACAGATTCCACTTCTGGATTTGCGAAACTCATTAAAGGAAGACACGCTACTAAAGTTGCTAAAATAAATCTAAGTGGTTTGTTTGAAATCACCATAACTGTTAATTACTTATTTTTTACGTTTCTAAAATTTGCTGCAAAGGTACATTTTTTATTAATATTCAAAAGAATATAAAAAAATATTTTTAATTGCCTGACTCATCGTTAATTAAATCCTCGTTTTTGGTTTAATATTCTTATAGTCAGAACCGTTTCTATTGCTAAAAAGAGAATAAAAATAACAAAAAAGTTAATTTTCTCTAAATTATTATCAAAAACGTTATTTTTTAAAATGGGTTTTACCATCAAATAACAAAAAACCATTTTGATACTTGTGGTGACCAAAAATGACATTCCAACATTATCAAAACTACGCTGTTTTACTTTTAATAATACCAAAAAGACAATTAAAGACAATCCTAAAAAGAACAGGTAAAGGGTTTCAATTGAATATTGGAAGGAAAGGTCATTAATTCCTAAAAAATGAAAAATCAGTTTGTGAAGTACAAAAGCCACTCCAGCTAAAATCACCAAATGTAAAATTGGTTTATAATTTTTTAAATCCATAAAGGTTTTATTCTATAAGCAACCATATGAAGTTGATTTTTGATTTATTGGTTTTTGTTGATTTCATTTACCTGCCTTATCACATTGTATAAAGCCAAAACAACACCAACCATAACCAAAATTTTATTATAATACACTTTTGGACTGGGATGGTTTTCATCCAACCAGTTTCCTAAATAGGAAAACAGAAAAATGATAACACCCATTTGAATCGGAATGTTAATCAGTGCCAACCACTTACTGGATTGCTTTTTGTTGGGTTTCTTGTCCTTCACTTAACAAAAGATTTTTGGAGTTACCGTTCATTTTACAAGCAGCACTAAAATCAGCACCAGGCTCAACAGATAATTTACCAACGGTAACTTCACCATGGATACTTGCTTTTGATTTTACGTTCAAGATTTCTGAAACTTGGATATTCCCGTTAAATTTTCCTTCTATATCGGCATTATTGCAAACAATATCACCTGTAACACTTCCGGCAGGACCTATCACTAATTTACCCGTCGATTGAAAATTACCGATTAGTTCTCCGTCCAATCTAAAATCGGCTTGAGAAATAACATCACCTTTAATTACAGTTCCTTCTACAATTCTATTGGTCTTTCCTAAAACATCCGTATAGGATTTTGATTTCTTTTTATCAAACATAAATTGATTATTGATTTTTTAAAGCTAAATAGGCATCCAGATTCTTTTTGATTTGAATGACTTTATAATTTTCATTGGTAAGAATAATTGCCGGAACATTAATTTTATATTCCTTATTGTCTTTCAACAGAGAGCTGACATACATGGCATTTTCTTCTGAATTCAATCCATGGATAGTAATAAAAAGATCCGTATCGGTATATACATCTTTAGTATATTTCAATTGTATCCATTTTTCATTCTCTATGAATTTTTTGATTTTGTCTTGCAAAAGATTCGAAACAGGTTCTTCATTTATTGAAATTTTATAAATGATTTTCCAATTTTTAGTATCTGTTGCACTAAAACCCTTTTGTTCTAAAAACGGAATTTGATTGGATAAAATATCCTGAGCCATTTTACCTTCTTCTGTACTCGAATAATTATCCGCTACATATTCCAACGCTTTTTTATAAGCCGAAACTCCCTGTAGCTTCCCGATGGTATTGGCTCTCAATAATTCAATCTTAGAAATGATTTCGTCACCGGTAAACTGCTTAATCATTTTGTCCGATTCGTCCATTACCTTGAAAAACTGTTCTTTATCGTAATAATCATATAATGTAGCGTAGGCACTTTCAGGGGTGTTTTTGATATTTGAAATATTGCCGCTATTGATGATTTCTGCGTATCGAGAATTTGGAAATTGTGAATTTATCTGCTCTTTCATGGCTTCAGCTTTGGAAGCGTTTGTAATTTGGTAAATTTTATACAAATTATACATCGCTGGAAGAATCCATTTTTCCTCTGGATTTTGTTGTAATAATTGTTCTAATTTATTGGAAGCTAAATCATATTCTTTGAATTTTTCCTTATAAACAACGCCCAGTTGATAATATGCGGTATTTCGTTCCTTTGCAATACTGTCGATTACAGCTCCTGAAGTTGGAAGTTGTTGTAAATAAAAATCGGTTGTATAGGCTTCATTTATCGTTATTTCTTCCGATTGAATATCGCCTTGAATGCTGTCTTTAACTTCTGAAACTGTTGCTACATTAAGATTGTTTTTACCGTTTGATTTTCTCCAATTCCCGGAAAGAGGTCTGTTTCCCCAATTCTTTTTGAACTCTATTTTTCCAAAAGAAACCGTTGTTGGATTATAAAAATAAAATTCGGCTGCTTGGCCTAATCCAGCCATTGATGGTGGCGCAAACTTTGATTTTGGAGCTGCAATCCCTAAATCCTGTGCCGCAGAACTCGGATTGTTTGTCTTGGTATTTCTTTCCACATTTGCCAAAGTCGCTTTTTGTTTTTCTTCTAAAATTCGTTTGGTTTCATCTTCTTTTTTTAATTTTTCGATATACGTTTCAAAATAGACAACTCTGTCCGAATCAGACAAAGAAACTACATGAAGTATACTGTCATTTCTCGTGGCTATCGCTTCATATTGGATTACCTCGTCCAGATTTTTTCGATTTTTCTGAATATGGATAAATTCTCTGGTTTTAGGATTGAACTTAACCAAAGTACTGTCATAGTATTTTGCTGCGGTGGTATATTCGGCATTTTTAAAATAAATGTCCCCTAAATTTCTATAATTAGAACCCACCAAATATTCATCTGACGTTGCTTTTTTTAACGAGGCATTGTAATATTTTTTGGCGGATTCCTGATTATTTTTTTTATCATAAAAAACACCCATTTGATAATTTAACACATCCAGAAAAGGACGGTTTTCTCTATCGGCAATTAATTTGGTGTAGGTCTTAATAAAATTTTCGGAATCTCCATTTTGATAATCAAACAACTGTGCTTTACGTGCATAGGAATGCATCATATATTTTCTTTCGGATTTTCGGTTCATTGCAATGACCGAATTGTATTGGTCCAAAGCGCTATCTTTTTTCCCTAACTCCTCATACAATTGTCCGAGAATAAATCGGTATCTGGCTCTTTCAATATTTTTCGGCGTAACCTTCGCTGCCAATTTCAACTTGTAAACGGCACTGTCTTTTTCTTCCAAATTCAAAAAAGCTTCCGATAAAAGGGCATTGGCATCAGCTAGCACTTGTTTTTTTAGCTCTTGCTCCTTCAGTAATTTTGAAATATTTTTAACCACCAATGCATCGTTCCCCATGCGCATATTGGTTTTTTCGCGCCAAACCTTAGCTTCGTAGATTTTACTACTGTTCGGATATTTGTATAAAATATAATTGAAAGCATCTATTGCAGGTACAAATCGTTGGTCATAATAACGGGCTTTCCCCAAAAGCAAGTATGCTTCATCGATTTGCATATTTCGTTCCCTTCCGTCAATATTCATCGAATGTTTCTGGATGGCTTTGGTTGCCTTGGTTTCGGCCAATTCAAAATCGGGATTTTTAGCAATGCTTTCTTCGGTGATATCATCGTTTATTTGCATTCTTTCGATTGGCAAACGATGCCAAAAATCATCTACCGTTTTCGATTTTATTCCCTCAATGCCTTTGTCTAAACCTATTTGACCGTTGTATAAAATATTATATTCTGTACTTAAAGCATGGGAATTTCGATTCAAAAAAGTATCTCTCTTAGTAGAACAGGCTACCAAAAAAAACAAAAATCCAAACGGAACTAAATATTTAAAAAGATTGGTTTTCAATGGTAAACGTTTTTTAACTCCTACAACTTAAAAAAGAGTGATTTTAGTATTAAGACTGGTAAAAATACGTTTCTTTTTGAAATATAGAAATTTAAACAAGGAAAAAGGTTTTAGTCGTTAAACAACTTCCTTTTTCGATTAAAATCTTTTCTAACAAACGCTAAAAACCCATATCCTTATTTAAAATACTTAACGACCAATTCGAGAGTATAAATTTTCAGATATTTTGATTTTAAGAAATCGCCACTAACTACGAGTTTGTTGCAAACAAACACTAATAAGTAAAAGCGATACCATATATAACAGCACAAAAATGAAAATTTACATATATGAAAACTATTCTCTTTAGTATATTTGTAAAAAATATTTCAAATGCCATCATTTAAAAAACTTGTCATAAAAGAAGTAAAACGCGAAACCAAAGATGCTGTTTCGATACTTTTTAATGTTCCGGAAGAATTAAAACCAAACTATACTTTTATTGCAGGTCAATATGTAAATCTAAGACTTACTTTAGACGGAAAAGAAATCCGACGGGCTTATTCTATTTGTTCTTCACCAGAAAGTGGTGAATTACGCATCGCGGTAAAAGCCGTAAAAGACGGTCTTTTTTCACAATTTGCCAATACCAAACTAAAAGCGGGAGATGTTCTTGAAGTGGGAAAACCAGAAGGGAAATTTATTTTTGAACCACAGGTTGACCAACTAAAAAATTATGTGGCTTTCGTTGCAGGAAGCGGAATTACTCCGGTACTTTCTATCCTAAAATCGGTTTTAAAAAGTGAACCCAAAAGTTCATTTGTCTTGGTTTACGGAAATAAAAGTCCTGAAGACACTATCTTTTTACAAGAATTACATGATTTGCATTTGCAATATGTGAATCGCCTTTTTGTTCATTTTGTGTACAGTAAAGGCAAAGCTGAAAATGCATTATTTGGACGTATCGACAAATCGGTGGTGAATTATGTATTGAACAATAAACACGCAGCAATGGAATTTGATAAATTCTATTTGTGTGGCCCAGAAACAATGATCGAATTGGTAAGCAATGTCTTGAAAGAAAAAAATGTAAAAGAATCGGCTATCAAATTCGAATTGTTTACTTCTTCGGTTCATGAAAATGAAATCACAGATTTAGCGGGACATTCTAAAATTACCATCATGGTAGATGATGAAGAAACCTCATTCGAAATGTCCCAAAAACAAACCATTCTGGAAGCAGCCTTAAAACAAGGAATTGATGCGCCTTATTCTTGCCAAGGCGGAATTTGCAGCAGCTGCCTTTGTCGCGTAACTGAAGGAAGCGCCGAAATGAAGAAAAACTCCATTCTAACCGATAAAGAAATTGCAGACGGATTAATCCTTAGCTGTCAAGCCCATCCAACATCAGCTGAAATTTATGTGGATTTTGATGATGTTTAAAATACAATAAACTACTGCCGAAAACTTCTCTGAAATGGGAAGTTTTTTTTGATAATACAATTTAGAAACCAAATTTAAAAAAACCATTCTGAAGCAAATAGGTGAAAAATCATAAAAAAGCATTCCACAAGAAAAGATTTTTTTGTCTTTCGTTTTCTTCTTTATCCTCTCCGTATCTGAACCAATCCTTTGTTTTTTCTTCAAACAACGATTTTAGCTCGGCTAGGTCATAGGTTTTTTTGGCAGTGACAGGTTTTATGTTGGATGTGTCACTGATTGTTACATCTATTTTGGTAGCAACAATTGAGGTGTATAATCTTGGTATGGTAAGTCCCAAAATTATGCCTGGCAAACCGTGTATAGAACATGGACCTCCAGAAATAGTAATGTCATCAGTATAAAAAGCAAATACATATACATCATCCATTATTTTTCCTACGGCTTTTCGGCAATTGTAACCGGCAATTTCTCTGTTTTCATTAGTGATTTTCCATTCTATATCCGGTATGCTATCTGCTATAACAAAGTTAGTCCCTGCTATTTTTTTTTGCATATTCATTTTTCCTGTTGTAAAATCAAAATACCAGCTATTTTCTTCATCTAAGTCTTTTTGGTATTTTGGAATTCTTGTTTTTGGACTCCATCTATCAAATTTGTAGATACTTTTGTTATCTGAAAAAGTATAGGTGTAGTAGGATATTTTAAGGTCAGACAGATTGTCTTTCATCATCTCATCCCAACTATCATTGCTCATCGTTTTTTTTAGATTGGTATTTACTTCATATTCAATTACCGCTTTATCTACAAATTGCTGTGCCTGTGATGTGGTTGTACAAATTAGTGCTGTTATAAAAAAAAGTATCGATTTCATATTTATTTATTTTTTTGTTTCGCCTCTATTTTTAAAATTCCAGGTAAAGCCTATCATAGCATATCTTTTGAGCCTATCGTTTTGTTCCTGACTAATCGTGTTTCCATAAACATTTCTTTGTATGCCTATGTTCTGATTCAAAATATCGCGTACCATAAAATAGGCTGTAAATTCGTCGTTTTTAAAAGTACGTTGCAATCTAGCGTTCCACAATTGATTGGTTAAATTATCTTGAAAATCGATTGTTTTTTGTCTGATATTTAAATTATAATCTGTAGATAATTTCCATTTCTCCGTAAAATAAACTCCTATATCTAAATCCAAACTATTAGTGTTGAACGATTTAATTTCACTGTTTTGAGTGGTACTATTTCGATTATAGGAGAACCTATTACTTAAGCTAATATCGTATAGCTTTTGTTTGGACTTACTCAAACGAACGGAAAATGATGTGTTTAAATTCTCAGCACTACCCATTTTATCATTAATACTAAGTGCAGATTTATTATAGCCAAAAGAGGGACTAAAATTAGCTCTTACATCTATTTTCTTGATTTTTGTTCCAAATCCAATATAAAAATTTCCTGAAAAATTTCCACTAGTGTTAATTGGTTTAGAAATTGTTTTAGCCGATTCTGGATCTATTACACTACTATAGATAATTGCATTAGTTGTTGTGTTAAAATAAAGTCCTTGATAAAATTGAGTTTCAGTCAACATATCATAACTACTCTGGAATATGTCTATATTATTTGTAAAAGATTGTTTTAAATCTGGATTCCCTAACGTTTGATTAAAAAAGTCTTGATTGTTTCGCAACGGTTGCAATTGATCAAGCGTAGGCTGTCTTGTTGAACCTCTATAATTAACCCTTAAATTGCTATTGCTTTTATACTTGTAGGAGAAACTAGCCGAAGGGAAAAAGTTAGTATAGTTTCGTTTGTATTCTTTATCCATCGTTTTATCTAACAAATCAAAAGAAGTATAACCAAAACCACTTCCAATACTATAATTAATTTTTTTAGCATTGAAACTCAATTTTAAATTGGGTCTATGCGTAATTATAGTTTGATCAAACTCGTTTGACAATGAAGACACCAATTGATCATACTGTCCTGTATCTTCTGAATAATCATAGGTATAATAGTTGTTTTCACCTTTATCATAGGCAATTTGGTAAGCAAACTGAAGTGACAATTGCTTGGCAATAGGTTCAGAATAACTAAAACTTGCCGATAAATTTTGAGTTGTTTTATCGCCTATTTTATTTTGATCTACATCGTCTTTTGCGGCAAAAACGCCATCTATATAACTTTCGTTAGATGATTTTAAAAAATTATTTGAATTGGTATTCAACCTACTCCAACTACTATTTACCGTAAAAGTTCGACGTGCTTTAGCAAATTTATGTTTGAATAAAACACTAGCAGACAATGCGGACTTATCCGAATTTGTGCTAAATGCTCGCTGCTGTTTATTTTTTAATATTCCTTCATTTCCTGTTGTAGTTCCGTCTGTAAATTCATCACTATCCGTGTTATAAAAATTAGTTCTAGCAGAGAATTTTATGGAATTTACCGAATCTAATTTTACATCATAAATAGCATTCAATTTAAAATTACTCCTATTTACGTTAGTTACAGTCGATTTGTCTTCATTTAATTGGGTATCTCCAACTTGAGTTTGAGAAAATCTACTATTATTGTTGGTGTAAATTTGCTTATTGAATTTTGGTGATACATTCAAGTTTTGTTTATCATTCCACTTGTTGCTATATTGTAAACCTGCATTGGTGTTTTTTGTAAATCCGTTTTGAGTATTTACACGAGGTTCTCCATCATTATTATCTCCTGCCCATTCATAACTTACATTTCCATCATCATCCATGTTCATACTAAAATTGTCATCACGAGCTCCAAATTTCTCACTGTCCTCCCAACCCAGTCCATCCTGACCTGTGTTTCCGTTTAATAAAAAAGCGGATAGTTTTCTTTTGCCTTTAAAACTACTAAACATAAGATTAGTATTGTATCTAGAATCGGCATCTGTAAAGGGTTGATTGGCTCCATCTATTTTACCAAAATAACCCTTTTTCCTATCTTCTTTTAATTTTAAATTAATTGTCTTTTTAGTATTGCCATCATCTATGCCTGTAAATTCGGCTAGTTCACTTTTCTTATCAAAAACTTGTACTTCTTTTACTGCATCGGCTCTTAAGTTTTTTACCGCCATGCCTGGATCGTCACCAAAAAATTCTTCTCCATCTACCAATACTTTTTGCACAGTTTCACCCATGGCTTTTATGGTACCATTTTTATCTACTTGAATTCCTGGTAGTTTTTTTAATAATTCTTCTACGTTAGCATTTTCACTAACAACAAAATCACTTGCTCTATAACTGGTAGTATCTCCTTTAATTCTAATGGAACCCGTCTTTATAATTACTTCACGTAACAATTCTATTTTGCTTAACAATGGAATTGTTCCCATGTTTTTTTCGTTTTCATTAACAATTATACCATCTACATAATCTGCGTATTGACTATGAGACGTCATTAATATATAGTTTCCTGCCTTAACATTTTTGAGATTAAAGTTTCCCTTTTTGTCCGATCGGGTAAACTTATATAAAATGGAGTCTATTGGTGTTAATAAAGCAATAACCGAATTGTAAACCGGTGTTTGTTCGTTACCATTGATTAAAACACCCGAAAGATTTGCTTTTTGAGAAAATGCTGAAAAAGAGAATAAGAACAAAATGGCAATTGTTGATGTAATTTTTGGCATAAATAGTTTTTATTGTATTAACATTTAAAAAAAGCAACTTGATAAAAAAGTACCATTTTCTACTGGTTTATCTGTGAGTTGTAAGGGCTAACTCACAGCAAGCCAAAATAGTATTTTTAATACTAATGATTCAAAACCTATCTGTTAAATATTTTATAAAGTTATTCCTTCAAAAAAATTGGTCAAAAAAACAATAAGCCTAACAATAAATTTAATTTAAATTCCTTGTTTACAATAATTTAAAACCTTTACAATAGAATCAACGGTAATTGTTCGCATGGCGTCTTCATGACCTGCTACTTTTTTATTCCCGTAAACAGAAGTGGGTAATTTAGGGAACAAATTTCGATCGGAAACCAACGCATTTTGGAGTGGTTGGTTGAATGGTGAAAAACCCGAAAAAGGATGTGTAGCGCCCCAAAGTGTAATGACTTTTACTCCTAACATGGCGGCAATATGCGCATTTCCGGAATCCATGGAAAGCATTACATCCAGATTGCTGATGAGTTGTAATTCCTGTTGAAACGAGAGTTTTCCGGCTATATTGATAACATTTTCGTATGGAGAAGAAATAGTATCTAAGATTTCGATTTCTTTTCTTCCTCCGCCAAAAAGTAAAATTTTACACTGTAGATTTTCTGCCAATTGTGCAATTACTTGCTGCATTAAATCCAAAGGATAGACTTTCAAATCATATTGCGCAAAGGGAGCAATTCCGATCATTTTTTGATGGTTATCTCCAATTATTGATACAATTTCAGAGCTTAAATTCGCTTTTTCAGGAAAACTGGGATTCGATAAATCAACGGTAAAACCCAATTCTTTAAACACTTGTACATGTCTTTCGAACATGGTTGTCAAAGGTTTGAAAACTTTGTTTTCGGCGGCAGTCAGCGCTTTCTTTTCGGCTCGGCCTTTATCAACAAATGCTATTTTTTTTCCGCTTAAAGCAAAAAGATTTCGAACTACTTTAGAACGCAACACATTATGCAAATCGGCAAAAGCGTCAATCTCTAGTATTTTTAAATCTTTATACAATCGCAACAACCCCAAAAATCCTTTATGTTTCACTTTTTCATCAAAAGCAAAGAAGGAAACATTGGGTATCGTTTCAAAAAATGGTTTGAAAAACGGACGGGAAATCACCGTGATTTTTACCGTAGGATGTTGTTCGGTAAAAGCCCGTAAAACAGGAACCGTCATGGCGACATCTCCCATTGCGGAAAGTCTCATGACGGCTATATGCGTTATTTTTTTAGGCAAGAGTATTTTATTATTTCTTCCCTTGGTACAAAACGGGATTCAAATCGTCGTCATTGTACATTTTCATTTGTTTATACACTTTCATGAATTTGTTTCCATTTTCAATATCAGTCAACAAATCGTCAATGGCTGTCGATAAATCCGTTCTTTGTTCCAAAAGGATGTTTAACTTCTCTTGACATTTATCTCGGTGTTCCTGAGTTGCTTCGGCTCGAGTCGCTTCCTCATTCATATGGTAAATCTTCAAAGCTAAAATCGACAAACGGTCAAAAGCCCAAGCCGGACTTTCTGAGTTAATTTTAGCATCGTCCTTAACTTTTACCGTACTGTATTTTTGAAGAAAATAACTATCGATATATTCTACCATATCGGTACGTTCCTGATTCGATGCATCGATTCTTCTTTTCAAAGTCAAAGCGGCAACCGGGTCGATATTAGGGTCCCGAATGATGTCTTCAAAATGCCATTGCACGGTATCAATCCAATTTTTTAGATACAATAAATGCTCGAATTGATCTTTAGGATAGGGATTATTTATAGGCTGATCTACATTATCAAATAGATGATAATCTTTGATACTCTGCTCGAATACGGAATAAGCTAATTTTGAAAACATATTTGTATATTTAATAGTCACAAAGATACTTTTTATACTTTTATAAAAAAATCATATCGTTATTTTGAAACCAAAACTTGCTTAAAACTCATTATTAAAACCATTTGGTCATGCAAATTCACCATTTATCCGAATCCAATAGTGTTCTGAACCATTTTTTAAGTCAAATCAGGGATGTAAATATCCACAAGGACAGTATGCGTTTTCGGCGAAATATTGAGCGGATTGGCGAAGTGATGGCATACGAAATAAGCAAAGAATTGCATTATACACAGATTGAAATTCAAACACCACTCGGAATTAAAAAAACAGACAAGATAAAAGAATCCTTGGTTGTCTGTTCTATTTTACGAGCTGGTTTACCCCTTCATATGGGCTTTTTGAATTATTTTGATGATGCCGAAAACGGATTTATTTCGGCCTACAGACACCATCCCAATAATGATGACGATTTTGAAATAATTGTTGAATATCAGGCTGTCGCCGAAATCAACAATAAATTTGTACTGCTTGTAGATCCGATGCTTGCCACAGGACAATCCATTGTGGCGGTATATAACAGATTAATGGAACGAGGAACTCCCTCAGCCATTCATATTGCAGTGGTTATTGCTGCTCCGGAAGGCATTGCGTATCTTGAAAAAAATATTCCTGAAAACTGCCATTTATGGATCGCTTCATTAGATGAAAAACTAGATGAACACAGCTATATCGTTCCTGGGCTTGGAGATGCCGGTGATTTGGCTTTTGGTGAAAAATTATAATTGGGAGAAGAAAGTAAATAGACTACATATAATCAGTATTGCCAAAACCAATTCCTGATTCAATTTACGTTGTTTCATTTCGATATAACTCGTGGCCATTATTGCCAAAGGCGCCATAGTAAATACCAGTAAATCGTTGCTTTTATTTGGAGAAATAATATAAATTAATATTCCAATAAAAAAAGAGGCAATTACTTTTTTAAGTGCTGCGTGTAAAACCAACGGCTTGTTCGAAAACGTTGCCAACATAGTAAAGAGAAAAAATAAAGCTACCGTTGCATAGATCGAAAAAGACCAGTTTTGATAATTATTGGTAAAATAATTAATTTCAAAATCCACCTTTACACTTCTATTAATGTAACTTAATGCATCGATTTTAAATAAAATTGAAGCAAGTGTAAAAATTGTTCCTGCCACAAAAAGGGCAATAAAAGGCAATATCCAGTTTCTATAATCATTGTAAACATGAAATAATATAGAAATGAAAACCAGCACCATAAAAAGTATGCTCCAAAAATGGAATAAAGAAGCGAGTAAAATCCATAAAGAAGCATCAAATATTTTTTCTTTCGAAGCTTTTAACGTTTGTAAAGAAATTAATCTTCTAAGAGCCAATAAAATAAAAAAATTAGAAATTATTAGATTCGTATCATCCAATAGCGAAGGGAAAAACAAGAGAAACAAAAAATAAAAAAAAGGAAGGTAAGTACTGTCTTTACTCAATCCGTTCTTCTTTGAAATGAAACTCACAATAAAAACAGACACCAATAAAACAGTAAACAATCCCAGTTTTCCCAAAACGGAAAATATAGAATTCAACCAAGTTGCATCTTGAATTTGGAACAGTAAAAAGAAAACCAGCATTAAAATTACGACCAATGAAAAATTTAATGGTGTAGATTTTTTAAAAACACTTGTTATCATAAGGATATTTTATACTTTTGTGACTGTAAATATAATACTTGTTGAAAAGGAAACGAGCTAAGGTAGAATTTTATTGAAAAAATGAAATTTTAAATTATTTACCCTTTTTACAAAACGATTAATAAAATTTAAAAACTATATCATGAAAGCATTTTTTGAAGGAATACAATCACTTTTCGTTGATTTTCTTTTCAAACCATTAGACGGTCTACGTTCTTTAGAATTAAGCCACTGGTTTGCAGCAAACACGATTAACTGGATTTTTATGATTATCTGTACAGTTGCAATGGTTTATTGGATTAAACAATTGCGTATTTTTGACGAAAGCGGATCTGAAAATCAAGATACTACTGCACACTCTTTCTTGAAATAAGAAAAGAAATAGCTTTAGAAATAAAAAAGCAATGCACTAAATAATTAGTGCATTGCTTTTTTTATGTTCATCAGTTTTAAACCAAATCGAAACCGATATCTTTTCTGAAATTCATTTTATCGAATTTAATTTTCTCGATATTTTTATATGATTGTGCCAATGCTTCCGGAAAATTGTCACCATAAGAAGTAATCGCCATTACGCGGCCGCCATTAGTAACCACATTTCCATTATCTAGTTTAGTTCCCGCATGAAAAACAATTGAGTTTTCAACATTTTCTAAACCCGAAATAACTTTTCCTTTTTCAAAATCTTCAGGATAACCGCCAGAAACCAACATAACCGTTGTAGCGGTTCTTGGATCAACTTCTAGTTTGAATTCGTCCAATTTTTCATTGGCTACAGCCAAAAACAACTCCACTAAATCTGATTTTAATCTCGGTACTACAACTTCAGTTTCCGGATCACCCATTCTTACGTTATATTCAATAACAATCGGTTCGTTATTCACATTAATCAAACCAATGAAAACAAATCCTTTGTAAGCGATTCCATCTTTTTGAAAACCTTCGATTGTAGGTTTTACAATGCGCGTTTCAATTTTTTCCATCAAAACGGCATCTACATAAGGAACTGGAGAAACCGCTCCCATTCCACCTGTATTCAAGCCCGTATCACCTTCTCCAATACGCTTGTAATCTTTGGCAGTTGGCAGAATTTTATAACTTTTCCCGTCAGTCAAAACAAAACAACTCAACTCTATTCCGTCCAAGAATTCTTCGATTACCACTTTGGAACTTGCTGCACCAAATTTTTGGTTCACCAACATATTACGCAATTCGGTTTTCGCTTCTTCTAAATCTTGAATAATCAAAACTCCTTTTCCAGCCGCCAATCCGTCCGCTTTTAATACATAAGGCGGTTGTAATGTTTCTAAAAAAGTACAACCCTGCTCTACCGTTTCGGCTGTAAAACTATCATAAGCCGCCGTTGGAATTTTATGCTTCATCAAAAATTCCTTTGCAAACTCTTTACTTCCTTCTAGTGTTGCTCCCAATTTTGACGGTCCGATTACCGGAACATTTTTCAAAGTTTCGTCATTCAAAAAATAATCATAAACTCCTTTCACCAAAGGATCTTCCGGTCCTACTACAACCATCTCTATGTTTTCCTTGATGACCAATGCTTTTATCGCTTCAAAATCGGTTGCACTGATGTCAATATTCTTTGCAATAGCCGCAGTCCCTGCATTTCCAGGAACTACAAAAAGGGTGTCACAAAGGGGACTCTGAGTCATTTTCCATGCAAAAGCATGTTCTCTTCCGCCAGAACCTAGTAGTAAAATATTCATGATAATGATTTAAAAAGTTGTGGTGCAAAAATAATTGCTTTTGAACGGAAAAAATAATTTAATCATCGAAAACTTATGTCTTATTCTCAATTAGTTACTATTTTACTATATTTTTGAAAAAACAAATTCCTCAAATGCTCTCTCTTTTTGACTTTTCACTCCGAATCAATGGGTATCCCATAACTAAGGCAAAAGCCGAACTGAAGGCTATTCA
Source organism: Flavobacterium sp. (assembly GCA_023259675.1). Lineage (GTDB taxonomy): Bacteria > Bacteroidota > Bacteroidia > Flavobacteriales > Flavobacteriaceae > Flavobacterium. The sequence goes on along the minus strand of JALRGT010000029.1, from coordinate 22,912 downwards.
AGCTTTTTCGGAAACGGAAAAAGAAGTATTTATCGAAACTAAAAAAAAGGAAATTGTTGCTTTTCACCTCCAAAATAATTCTTTTTACCAAGAATTAGTCGGCTCAAAAGTGATTCAAAACTGGGAAGATCTTCCTGTTTTAAATAAAACTGATTTGCAAAGACCATTAGCTGAACGGCTTTCCAAAGGCTATTTTCTGAGTAATGTGTACATTAATAAAACTTCTGGTTCAAGTGGAGCGCCGTTTATTTTTGCCAAAGACAAATACAGTCATGCTTTAACCTGGGCATCAAATGTCCTACGGTTTGGCTGGCACGGAATTGATTTTAATACCTCTTATCAGGCGCGGTTTTACGGAATTCCGAAAGAATTTATGGCTCAGAAAAAAGAGCAAATAAAAGACTTCTTTCTTCACCGTTACCGATTGCCTATTTTTGATTTATCGGATTTTGTGTTAGAACATTATTTGAACTATTTTAAAAGTAAAAAATTCAATTACATCAATGGCTATACAAGCTCAATCGTTTTGTTTGCCAAATTTCTAGAAAAAAGAAACCTCATCCTAAAAGAAATTTGTCCTTCGCTAAAAGTTTGTATGGTGACCTCCGAAATGCTTTTTGAAAAAGACAAAATCCTATTGGAAAAACAATTTGGGATTCCTGTTGTCAATGAATATGGCGCTTCGGAACTGGATTTGATTGCATTTGATAATCCCCAAGGCGAATGGCAGGTCAATGCCGAAACCCTTTTTGTGGAAATTGTGGACGAGAACAATCAACCGGTTCCAAACGGTACCGAAGGCCGTATTGTCATCACTTCGTTGTTCAACAAAGCGCATCCTTTTATTCGATACGATATTGGTGATATTGGTGTTTTAGATGAAAAAAGTACGCTAAGCAAACCCATTCTAAAAAAATTAATTGGCCGTACCAATGATGTGGCAATGCTTCCAAGCGGGAAAAAATCGCCCGGATTGACGTTTTATTACATCACCAAGACCATTATTGAGGATGACGGCAACGTCAAAGAATTTGTCATTAAACAAACGGATTTAGATGCGTTTCAAATTAAATATTCGAGCGAAAAAGAATTAGATCCAGAACAAATTGAAAAAATTGAAAAAGCAATAGCATTGTATCTCGAACCTGATTTGAAGTTTACTTTTATTAGAAAGGACCATCTAAAAAGGAATAAAAGAGGCAAACTGAAGCAGTTTACATCATCTTTACAATGTAAATAAAATCGTATATTAGTTTTGTAAATTATAAAAAAGATGAACTCAGAACTTATTCTTTCAGAAGAAACTATTTCTAATACCATTTACTACATTAGAAATCAAAAAGTAATGTTGGATAGAGATTTAGCTAAACTTTATGGAGTTGAAAACAAAAGACTTAATGAACAAGTTAAAAGAAATATAACTAGATTTCCTGAAGATTTTATGTTTCAACTCGATAAAAATGAATTTCAAAACTTGAAGTCGCAATTTGCGACTTCAAGTTGGGGAGGAACAAGAAAATTACCTTTTGCCTTCACAGAACATGGGATTTTAATGTTATCTAGCGTCTTGAACAGCGAAAAAGCCATTCAAACCAACATTCAAATTATGCGCATTTTCACTAAAGTGAGACAAATGCTTCTTGATACAACAGAAATGAAATTAGATATTGTTCAAATTCAGAAAAAACTTGAAAATCAAGGCAAAAATATTGAATTGGTTTTCTCTTATTTAGATGAGCTAACCGAGAAAAAAGATGGTGAACCGAGCCTTCAAGACGAACTGGCGAAGCAAAAACCAAGAACAAAAATTGGATATAAAAATAATTAACCCCTCTTATAATAAAACGGTTTTATGACCAATTGCGTAAATAAAAAACCTGCCATACAAAACATCGAATAAAACCAACTGAAACTGTGAAATTGCCTATAAACGGCAAAATTGTATTCCAATAAATTGGTTTTTGAAGTTGAAAGAGAATTATCCCGAATCCTATAAAAAGCCAAACTTTCGGGAACCGGTTTTGCCTTTTTAATTTTTTTTAGAATAGTAAGCCAGTGCATCCAATCCTGTCTTTTTCTAATTCCTGAAATGGGGATTTTTCCAAAATAATCCACATCATAAATCCCAGTCAAATTGCCCACATAATTGCAGAAAAAAAGTTGGCGATAGGATAAATTCCGAGGTGCTTCTACTCTTTTCTGCAAAGAATTACCCGATTCATCCATTAAATCATAAAAAGAAAACGTAAAAGGCAATTTGTGTAATTGCATGAAATCGATTTGCTTTTCTAGTTTTTCGGGGCGCCACAAATCATCCGCATCCAAAAAGGCAATGTATTTTCCTTTGGCATTCGCCAAAGCGGTATTTCTGGCCACTCCCGTTCCAGAATTGATTTTCAACGGATAAAATTGTATTCTTTTATCCGTTAGAAAAGGAGTTATTATTTTTGGGGTTTCATCCGAAGATGCATCATCAACTAAGAGTATTTCCCAGTTTTGATAGCTTTGATTTTGAACCGATTTAATAGTATCCGAAATGTATTTTTCAGCATTGAAAGTTGGAATAATTACTGATACTAAAGGATTTTCCATGCTATCTTATATAATCGGTAAAATCCTTATGTTCCTCTTTTGAAAGTTCTTCGGCAGATAACGATTTGAAATAGTCGTAAGTAATTTTCATTCCATCGGCACGATTCATTCTTGGCTCCCAACCCAATAATTCTTTGGCTTTGGTAATATCAGGCTGACGTTGTAACGGATCATTAATAGGCAACGGATGATACACCACTTTTTGATTGGTTCCAGTCAATTTTATGATTTCTTCGGCAAAATCTTTAATGGTGATTTCGTCTGGATTTCCAATGTTTACCGGATAGACATAATCCGAATGCAGTAATCGGAAAATACCTTCCACCTGATCGTCGACATAACAAAACGAACGCGTTTGCATCCCATCGCCAAAAATCGTCAAATCCTCTCCACGAATCGCCTGACCAATAAACGCCGGAATTACACGACCGTCATTAAGACGCATTCTGGGTCCGTATGTATTAAAAATACGAACGATACGCGTTTCTACCCCATGAAAGGTATGATACGCCATCGTAATGGATTCCTGAAAACGTTTGGCTTCGTCATATACTCCACGCGGACCTATGGTATTTACATTTCCATAGTATTCTTCGGTTTGTGGATGCACCAACGGATCGCCATATACTTCCGAAGTGGAAGCAATCAAGATTCTGGCTTTTTTGACTCTTGCCAATCCCAACAGATTATGTGTTCCCAACGAACCCACTTTTAAGGTTTGAATCGGAATTTTTAAATAATCTATCGGACTCGCCGGGGAAGCAAAATGTAAAATATAATCCAATTTACCGGGAACATGCACGAATTTGGTAATATCATGATGGTAAAATTCGAAATTTTCCAGTTTAAATAAATGCTCTATATTTTTCAAATCACCCGTAATGAGATTATCCATCCCAATGACAAAATACCCTTCTTTGATAAAACGATCGCATAAATGTGACCCTAAAAATCCTGCAGCTCCAGTAATCAGTATTCTTTTCATGTGTTTCTTTTAACTTTGGCAAGGTATAAAAAGCATTACAAATCGTATAACTTGAAAATGCTAACTTCCTTTTTATTTTGTATTCAAAATTTGTTCTAATATTTTAATGGTAATCAAGTACGTAGGTTTTACTCCAGTCGTTCCCAAACCTCCAGAAGCCAAAGTACTTCCTGTCTCCAATGGATTATCCGATGCATAATAAGCATAACGCACTTTCACGTCATTCGGAATGCTTTTTCTGATTTTGGAAGCCGATTGTATCGCTTTTTGATAATGTGAACCTTCCATTTCCAATCCAATCACGCCCCAAGTCGATTCGTGAAAAAACTTCAATAAATCCCTGTTTTGTAACGAAGTTCCCAAAACAGTAACCATCGCACCTTCATAAACCGAAATATCATTGCCTTCGAACATTTCAGCGGTTAATTCATTTTCGAAAAAATAATTATCAGCCGTTCCTTCGTTGATATGGGCATTTGGAATCATAATATCGCCTTTGCCGCCTTCCAGAATTCCCGCTTTTCCCATAATAGAAACCGATTCGACATTTAGAAAAATATCTTTTTGGAAGGGTTTCAACAACTCATCAACGGTTTCATAGGCTTGTTCACCAAAAGCATAATCCATCACAATCAATACGGGTTTCTTTTCCCCTAATTCAGCCGAAGAAAAGGAAGTGTTTTCCCAATTAATTTTGGCCGTGTCAAAAATTTGCACGTCAATACTAGTTCCTGAAGTATCGGGCAGAAAAATCATACCTTGTTTCAATGCCAGTTCCTGTACTTTATTCCGGATTTCATCCGCACCAGATTTGCTCAATTCTTCGTAAATAAAGAAATCGGCTTTGTCTTTGAACTTGGTTTTTAAAACGTAAGCCGCAAAAATAGAATTCATCACGCTGTGCATATTGGCACTTATAATATGGATTGGTCTATCTAATAATTGGTTTTCTTTCAGCACTTCCTTGATATTAGAAGCCCAAAATTCCCCATGGATATGATGTCCTAAGCGCTCTCTTAAAATAGGGCTGAAAGTTATGGTTCTTTTGTTATTATCCACCGATTCTTCAATCGCCAATTTTCCTAACCAATAAATAACATGTAGAAAACGATCTGGAGCTATTTCTGAAGCAAAAGAATCATAAATATCAATAACATCCTCAAAGGTTCTTCCCAAAATATTGGAAACATGAGAAATGACTTTTTCTCTTTCTATTTGACTTAATTTTTTACTTTGAGATACCGCTTCTTCCAGTTTTGTCCAATCCCGGGAAACTTCGCAAGATTCATCCAATAAAACCCTATTTCTAATCTTGTGGGATTCAATAAAAATAAATGTCAAATGGGTCAAAATATCATAAATATCCGAACGCCCACGTGTAATTTCAACATTCATTTGTTCCTCATCAATTCGGTAACAATTACGTCTCCTTTTTGGTGGAATAATCGGTCTAAAATGCGATTTAGAATACCCTTCATCTGAAGTCAGGTTGATAAAACGACATTCTTCGATTCCGGTTGGTAAACGCTCGATAACGTATAAAAGCCCGTTGAGTTCTACTTTGTCTTCGGCAATTTTACCATATATTTCAGGTCTTAAAGCCATTAATGCTTCTCGTAAAGTATCACCTGAAATCCCCATAGGTTTATAAAATCCTCTGTTGAATAAATGGCGCATAGTGATGTACATTTTTTCAATAGCCGCCGAAGATTCTTGAGCACGGGTTCTCGATATATTTTTAGTCTCGTTCATTAGTTATTTTTAGAAAAAAAATCAGCAATTTTTCTATCATTGGAAAGTCTCGGAATTTTATTTTGTCCGCCCAATTTCCCAATCGATTTCATGTATTCCTGAAAACCATTTTTTGGTATTTTAGTAAGTACCACTTTTCGTAAAATGTTCCCCACAATCAAATCATCATAGTAAATATTTTGTTTGCGCATGGCATTATCTATCGCTTCCGCAAAAGCAACGTCGTCTTCCGGTTCGTTTTCAAATTCAATCAACCATTCGTGATAGGGTAATCCACTAGCAGGATTGATCTGTGGTGCCACAGTAAATTCATTCATGCGAATATTCGTCCCTTCCATTGCTTCCTGCAACGCGCATTCCACTTCTTTACCAATGACATGTTCACCAAAAGCCGAAATATAATGTTTGATTCGTCCCGAAACAATTACTCGGTACGGTTTCAAACTGGTAAACTGAACCGTATCCCCAATATTATAACCCCAAAGACCGGCATTGGTAGAAATGATTAATACATAATTCACTCCCAATTCGACTTCTCCAATGGTGTACCGTTTGGGTCCCGAACCTTCGGGATCAGTGTAAAATTCATCGCTTTTAATAAACTCATAGAAAATTCCAGCATTCAACAACAACAACATCCCTTTTTCCTTTTGGGAATCTTGATACGCAAAAAAGCCTTCCGAAGCCGGAAAAAGTTCGATACTGTCAACCTTTCTTCCTATTAAATTTTCAAATTTGGCTCGATACGGTTCGTAATTAACTCCGCCATATATAAACAAATTAAAGTTTTTGAAGATTTCACCTACTGGCTTTCCTCCTTTTTGTTGCAATCGCTCAAAATACATTTGCACCCAAGAAGGAATTCCCGAAATCACGGTCATATTCTCGTTGAAAGTTTCTTCGACAATCGCATCAATTTTAGTTTCCCAATCCTCAATACAATTGGTTTCCCAAGATGGCATTCGGTTTTTTTGTAAATATTTTGGAACAAAATGAGCCGCGATACCTGATAAACGTCCAAATTTTATTCCGTGTTTTTCTTCTAAAATTGGACTTCCTTGCAGGAAAATCATTTTACCGTCGACAAAATCAGTATTTCCGGTTTCATGGATATAATGCAAAATGGCATTTCGAGCCGCTTCGGTATGATTCGGCATCGATTCGACTGTCAGCGGAATGTATTTTGCACCGGATGTCGTTCCCGAAGTTTTGGCAAAATAGAGCGGCTTTCCTTTCCACAACACATTGGTATTTCCTTTTACCACTTTATCAATATACGGTTTCAGACCTTCATAATCCCGAATCGGAACCTGATTAGCAAAATCAGCTGGGGTTTTGATGGTTTCAAAATGATGATCAATCCCAAATTGTGTGTGTTTTGCCTGTTGTATTAATTCCTGAAAAACGGCATTTTGACTGGCTACCGGATTTTTGGCCCAAGCCTGTGTTTTTTTATAAATTTGCTTCGCAAAAAGTTGGGCTGCAAATGATTTTATTGACATTTTTCTGTTTGTTTTTTAATTTTGGTCTCGAAGTTTCAAAGTCAAAATACTATTATTTTGTCTTTTTGGTACTCTTTTTAGCAGTCGTTTCTAATGCTTTTTCCTCTTCATTAGCCACCTCTTTTCTTAATTCCAGCTCTTCTTCAGAAGGAGAAAGCTTTATATGCGTGGCCGTATCCTTTATTTCGGCTAAAATAGAATCCTTATTAAATTTAGCATAATCCAATTGGCCATTCAGTACTTTTTGAATCGACTGGATATAGGCTTCATTTTTCTTTAAAGCCAAAGTCAACGAATCTGATTTTAAAGCCAATTCGGCCGCGTCTTTTTTTAATTTAGTAGAAGAATAACCTGGAATAAATTCCCTTAAAGGCGTAAAGGCAATGATAAATGTGGTGATTGAAATTAAAAATACGGCCCCTAAAGTAGCGATTACAAACACATTCATCAGATTTAATTTGAAAGAGAAGATTTCCTCAAAAGTATCCTCATTCAAAATAACCAAACGGTTTTTTGTGAATAATTTTTTGTGCAGTTTTTTTCTTTTTAACCTTTTTTCAGACATGGTATGGCTTTATGATACAAATATAATAATTAATGTCTAGCAAAGTGTTTTGGTTTTTCGCAACTATTGGAATCTAAAAGGATTTGAATTTAATAAATTTTTAACTCCCCCAAAACTAAATAATTGTCTTAAAATGAGTTCCCATTAAGTTATTCTAATTATCTTTGTCGCCAGTTTTTATTACAAATTTGCTTCGGCAATAAACTATAATCAATCATGGGAAGATTTGGAGTTACAGAAATCCTAGTTATTTTAGCAGTTGTTTTGTTACTTTTTGGAGGTAAAAAAATTCCAGAATTAATGAAAGGCTTAGGAAGCGGAATTAAAGAATTTAAAAATGCCGCTAAAGAAGAACAGCCAGCTGATAAAAAAGAAGAAGAAAGCGAAAAAAAATAAAAAAAGTCCCGAGATTTCGGGACTTTTTTTATGCTTTTAAATTACCATCGTCAACTGAATGCGTTTTCTGTCTTCATCTACTTCACTCACTTTTACTTGAACGTGTTGGTGTAATTTTACCACTTCGTTGACATCACTCACAAAGCCTGCTTTGAGCTGGGAAATATGAACCAAACCACTTTCTTTGATTCCGATATCTACAAAACAACCAAAATTGGTGATGTTGTTAACAATTCCGGGTAAAATCATTCCCGATTTAAGATCTTTTATCGTTTTTACATTCGGGTCAAATTCAAAAACCTTTGCTGATTTTCTGGGGTCTAATCCCGGTTTTTCCAATTCTTTTATAATGTCTTTCAATCCCAATAATCCGATTTCGGGCGTAATGTATTTTTCCGACTGTATCAAAGCGGTTTTTTCTTTGTTGGCAATCAATTCATTCACTGACAATTTTAAATCTTTGGCCATTTTCTCCACAATTGGATAAGCTTCAGGATGTACTGCCGAATTATCAAGCGGATTTTTGGCATTCGAAATTCGGATAAAAGCAACGCCTTGCTGATAGGCTTTATCGCCCAAACGAGGTACTTTTTTTAGTTGTTTTCGATCTTGAAAAGGGCCATTTTCTGAACGATAATTTACAATATTTTCTGCCAACTTCTCTCCTATCCCACTCACATAACTCAACAAATGCTTGCTCGCCGTGTTGATGTTTATCCCAACCGAATTTACGCAACGAACTACGGTATTGTCCAGTTCTTCTTTTAACTTATTTTGGTCTACATCGTGTTGGTACTGCCCTACTCCAATGGCTTTCGGGTCAATTTTTACCAATTCGGCCAAAGGATCACTCAAACGTCTTCCGATGGAAACCGAACCCCGAACCGTAACGTCATAATTAGGAAACTCTTCCCGGGCAATTTTGGATGCCGAATACACCGAAGCGCCAGCCTCGGAAACAATGAAAACTTGGACTGGTCTATCAAAAGCGATTTTCTTGATAAAGAATTCCGTTTCGCGAGAGGCTGTTCCGTTCCCAATAGAAATCGCATCAATATTATAGGCATTGACCATCGAACGAATTTTTTTCATCGCCATGGCGCTTTCATTCTGCGGTGCATGGGGATAAATGGTTTCATTGTATAACAAATCCCCTTTTTCATCCAAACAAACTACTTTACAACCACTTCTAAAACCGGGGTCAATAGCTAAAATTCGTTTTTCGCCCAGTGGCGGAGCCAATAACAACTGACTTAAATTATTGGCGAAAACCTGAATCGAATTAGCATCTGCCTTAGCTTTGGCTTCTTGTAACGTTTCATTTGAAATAGCGGGATGCAACAATCTTTTATAACTGTCCTCTATTGCGAGTTGAACATGGGGTGTCGTACTATTTTGTCCTTTCAATATCAATTCGTCAATTATATCATAGGCTTCATCAATATCAACTTCGATTTTGAACTTTATAAATCCTTCATTTTCGGCACGTAGCATAGCCAATAATCGATGCGATGGCGCTTTACTCAAAGGCTCGGACCAATCAAAATATTGACTAAATTTTTGAGCTCCGTCTTCGTCTTTTTTAGTTTTTACCACTTTGGTGGTTATCGAAGCTTTTCTTTGGAATAATCTTCTAAGCTGTTTTCTAACAAATATATTTTCGTTTATCCATTCGGCTATAATATCGCGTGCGCCTTGTAAAGCCGCATCTTCATTAATCACATTGTCGTTTAAATATTTCGAAGCCATAAAATCGACGTCGTCGTTATTTTGTGCCATGATGATTTTGGCCAACGGTTCCAATCCATTTTCTCGAGCGACATCGGCCTTGGTTTTTTTCTTCTTTTTGAAAGGCAGATAAAAATCCTCTAGTTCCTGTAAATCAAAACTTTGTTGAATTTTTTTCTCTAATTCCGGCGAAAGTGCTTTTTGCTCTTCAATCGATTTTAAAATCGCTTCTTTGCGTTTTACAATCGCATCATACTCTTTTTGCAATTTGGCAATTTGCTCAATTTGAACTTCATCCAAATTTCCGGTTGTATCTTTTCGGTAACGGGAAATAAAAGGAATGGTACAATCTTCTTGTAATAATTCAACTGTTTTTTGAATATTTATGGCTGCTGTTTGTACAGACTTAGCGATGAATTGTATATTGTTCATTTTAATTTTATTGGGACAGCTAAAATAATATCTTTGAAACTAAATTGGCGTTAAATGAGTATTTTATTCTATTGTATATTATTTTTAAATGTTTTTGCTTTTATACAAATAGCCTACGACAAACGTCTGGCTATAAAAAACAAAAAAAGAATTTCCGAAAAAGCCCTTTTAGGTATTGTTTTCTTCGGAGGAACGATTGGTTCAGGTTTGGCAATGCTTATTTTTAAACATAAAACTTCAAAAATATCCTATTTATGGAAGTTTTGGGGAATTGTATTCCTTCAAATTTCAGTTGGCTTTTTTTGGATCTATACCGCATAAAAAAACGAACCAAATTTTTTTGGTTCGTTTATAATTATTGGTGCGAAGCACCCCAATTTTTTATCTTAACAAGATATTTTATTCACTCTATTTTGGTGTCTACCTCCTTCAAATTTAGTATTCAAAAAAGTTTCAACAATCTCAACAGCTTGAGGAATAGAGGTAAAACGTGCCGGGACACTGATAATATTGGCGTCATTATGAAGTCGAGTTAATTCTGCTATTTCCTTTGTCCAACATAAACCTGCTCTTACTTTGGGATATTTGTTAACCGTCATGGCAATTCCGTTACCGCTTCCACAAATAACAATTCCAAAATCAGCTTTTCCTTCAGAAACATCTGTTGCTACTGGATGTCCAAAATCAGGATAATCTACACTAGAATCAGAATCTGTTCCATAATTAGTTACTTCATATCCTTTTGCTATAAGCATTTCAACAATGGCCTTTTTGTATTCTGGACCAGCGTGATCATTTCCTATTGAGATTTTCATTCTTTTATATATTAAGTTCAAAGGTGCAAATTTACCAAAAGAATTTTGGATTTATATATTTTTTAAAATCGTATTTCTTTTACAAACCATCTCCTTTTATTCATTGTTTATATAACTATCTGATTTAGATAATTTTGTAATTGTACCATATTTTTAAAAATTTATAAAATACTGTAAATCAATTACTTTTATATAATAAATATGTTAAAAAATTACATTGTTAATAGTAATATACAATTGCTTGATATTCAGTTAACTTTAAATTAACTTTAATTGTTAATAACTTGAGATAGAATATTAGAAGTTTTTTTTGGTTGTGAGAAAAATTTAAGTAATCCAAAACGCACATTAGAAATCCTAATTTAGTTTGGTGAATTTTTAGAATAGTTATGAATACTTAAAAAAGGGTTATTAACAAATTTAAAATAATTACTTATTTACAATTTTAAATAATTTTATATTATCAACGGTTGTTAATTAAATTACAAGAAGTATTTAAAACAAGGCATTTAGATAAAAAAAGATATGTTAATAACTCTATATAACAAACCATAACTTCATTTCAATGCATTTTAAAATAAATTTATAGTAACTATTAACACACTATAATAACCATTAAAAATTAATTTAATTTAATCTTTTCTTTTTTATAATATATATATATGTTAACAACTAAAAAAAAATTAAACGATTTTTAAATTGTTATTGAATTTCATTTCTTCTAAAATTGCTTTAACGCTTAATACGTCATTGGGATGAATTTTAAGTTTGATTCCGCCGAGAGCAGTGGAGTAAAGTGGTGCGATACCCGACATAATTTCGTTTTCAAAATAGTATTGAAAACCTTCTTGATCCAGCCGATGTTTTAGAATTTCAATTTCATGGATGTAATCAAAAATTGCGATGGTAATAAAAGCTTCCATTTGAATCGTTTTTATAAAGATACGACTATCTCTTTTAAAGTTATAATTTCTTTAAAACTCTTGGCTATATTCTTATAACTGTTAAGTATTTTGTAATTTTCGGCCTTTAAGAAAAGAACTATGGGTAAAAGATTAAGGAAGCCAGTAAAAAAAGACAAGGACTTCGCAGATAAAATTATAAAAATACTATCTCAAAGTGCTAATAAAGCATTTAATTATAAACAAATAGCGGCTAAACTAGAGTTAGATGATACACAAAGCAGAAATCAAATTATAAAAGATTTGAAGATTTTGGCTGCTCAGAAAAAAATTGTAGAATCAGAACCTGGTAAATATTTAATTAAAGCAGCCAGCAAAGAATATTATGAAGGAAAAATAGATATGACGGGGCGAAAAACCGCATATTTTGTTTGTCCGGATTTAGAAGAAGACATTTTTATTCCTACCAATAATCTGAATCATGCTTTGGATAAAGATGTAGTGAAAGTCTATGTTTATAATCGAAGAAAGGGTAGAAGAGAAGAAGGGGAAGTGATTGAAGTTATCGAAAGAAATAAAACTGACTTTGTTGGTGTAATTGATATTCAGAAGAATTTTGCTTTTGTTTCTACTGCCAATCCAAAAATGTATACCGATATTTTTATTCCAAAAGATAAAATAGGGGAGGCTGAACAAGGCGATGTTGTTTTGGTTCATATCGAAGATTGGCCAGCCAGAGCCGATAGTCCTTTTGGAAAAGTTGTAAAAGTATTAGGAAAACCAGGGGAACATGATACCGAAATTCACGCTATTTTGGCAGAATATGGTTTGCCTGCTGAATTTCCAATTGAAGTAGAAACCTATGCCCAAAAAATTGATACTTCGATAACGAAAGAAGAAATTGCCAAACGTCGTGATATGCGCGATACGTTGACTTTTACCATTGATCCAAAAGATGCAAAAGATTTTGATGATGCCTTATCTTTCAAAATATTAGAAAACGGCCATTATGAAATTGGAATCCATATTGCCGATGTTTCCCATTATCTTGAAGAAGGAACAATTCTAGATGACGAAGCCTATCAAAGAGCGACTTCTGTTTATTTAGTCGATAGGGTAGTACCCATGTTACCTGAAGTACTGTCTAATTTTGCTTGTTCTTTACGACCAAATGAAGAAAAATTTACGTTTTCGGCAGTTTTTGAAATCAATGAAAAAGCGCAAGTTATTAATCAATGGTTTGGAAGAACGGTTATTTATTCGGATCAGAGATTTGCTTATGATGAAGCACAGTATATCATAGAAACCAAGGATAACACTATTCCGGTTGAAACTTCAATTACCGGAAGTTCTTATAAAGTTTCGGATAATATTGTAGCAGCGACTCTTAAAATGGATGAATTAGCAAAAATTTTAAGAAGAAAAAGAATGAACGAAGGAGCTATTTCTTTTGATAAAGTGGAAGTAAAATTCAATTTGGATCAAGAAGGAGAGCCAGAAGGCGTTTATTTTAAAATATCAAAAGATGCGAATCATTTGATTGAAGAATTCATGCTTTTAGCCAATAGAAAAGTGGCAGAATACATTGGAAAACAAAAGAAAACTTTTGTGTATCGAATTCATGATGAACCTAATGAAGACAAATTGATTGCGATGCAAACGGTTATTTCCAAATTTGGATATAAAATCGATTTTAGAAACAAAGGGGATATTTCAAAATCATTGAATAATTTATTGGCTGAAGTAGTAGGTAAAAAAGAGCAAAATCTTATTGATACGCTTACTATCCGAAGTATGAGTAAAGCCAAATATTCTACTGACAATATTGGACATTATGGTTTAGCTTTTGAATATTATACTCATTTTACTTCTCCAATTCGAAGATATCCTGATGTTATGGTACATCGCTTATTGCAATTTTATCTCGATGGAGGTAAATCTGCGGATGAAGAAACTTATGAAACCAAGTGTTTACACAGTTCTACTATGGAAGGATTAGCAACTAATGCTGAAAGGGATTCCATCAAATATATGCAGGTAAAATACATGCAAAATCACCAAGATGAAGAGTTTTTGGGAGTTATTTCCGGTGTAACCGAATGGGGAATTTATGTTGAAATTATTCAAAATAAATGTGAAGGAATGGTTCGTATTCGAGATATAAAAGAAGATTATTATACTTTCGATGAAAAACAATATGCATTAGTTGGAGCCACTTCAAATAATATATTACAATTAGGAGACGAAATTTTCGTTAAAGTAAAAAATGCAGATTTAGTTAAAAAACAATTAGATTTTAATTTTTTAAGAAGAAACGAATAATCCTTAAAAACAAAAAATGAAAATTAAAAAAGTATTGATTTTAGCACTTGTAATTGCAAGTCAAATCACATGGGCACAAGTAAGTAGAAATTTAGGAGAATTTAATACCGTAAGTGTTTTTGATAAACTGAATGTAGAGTTGATTTCATCATCTGAAAATAAAATTAGTATTACTGGTAGCAGAGCCGATGAAGTGGAAACAGTCAATAAAAATGGCGAATTAAAATTAAGAATGCCTTTTCCTAAATTACTTTCCGGTGAAGATATTACCATAAAATTATATTATAAAAGTATAGATGGAATTACTGCCAATGAAGGTTCTTCTATTTTTAGCAAATCTGTTTTAAAGGGAACCATCCTTGATTTGAGCGCTAGGGAAGGAGCAAACATTGAGGTTACTTTGGATGCTAAAAAATTAAATGTTAAAGCAGTTAGTGGAGCAATTGTTGAATTATCTGGAGAAGCGGTAAACCAAGATGCCACTTTAATGTCAGGCGGTGTTTTGAAAGCAAAAGGATTACATACTTCTCAAACCACAATAAGCGTTGCTGCGGGAGGAAAAGCAGAAATACATGCTACAACCTTAGTCGATGCAAAAGTTAAAGCTGGTGGCTCTATATTTATTTACGGAAAACCGGAACAGATCAATAAGGAAACACTTTTAGGTGGAACTATAATTGAAAAAGAATAATAATATTGTATTTTTATTCTAAATAAATTTAAAATTTTAATGATAAACGATATAATTTCGGGACTTCCGTGGGGGATTTTCTTAAGTTTTATGATTGGTCCGGTATTTTTTATTTTACTGGAAACAAGTTTGATAAAAGGGTTTAGAGCTGCTTTGGTTTTCGACTTAGGAGTAGTTTTGGGCGATGTAATTTTTATTGCTATTGCTTATGTGGGAAGTTACCGTTTGATTAAAAGTCTACAGGATAAACCGGCTCTTTTTATTTTTGGAGGAATGTTAATGGTGGCATACGGTATAATTTCGTTTATCAGTTTAAGGAAAGAAAAGAAGATAAATACCAAAGAAATAGATAACGAGATCATCAGAAAAAATTATGTTAGTTTGTTTTTTAAAGGTTTCTTTTTAAACATAATCAATATTGGCGTTTTGGGTTTTTGGTTGGCAGTTATTATTTCCGTTGGTCCAAAATTAGAAATGCAAACCTCTAGAATGATTACTTTTTTTACAACGGTAATCACTACTTATTTATTGGTTGATTGTCTTAAAATTCTTTTGGCCAAACAGTTAAAAACCAAATTAACACCTTCAAATATTCTTAAAGTTAAAAAAGGAATCAGTATTGTTTTGATGATTTTTGGAGTGGTATTAATTAGTCAAGGTTGGTTTCCAAATGAAAAAGAAATGGTTAAAAAAGCCTTTGAGAAAATAGAAAATAAGAAGTAAATTTTAATTCATTCATAAGTTTAAACCGTTCATCAAGAACGGTTTTTTTTATTAAATTACTTATACAATTTATTGATAATTAGACATAAAAAAAACCTCCAAATTGCTTTGAAGGTTTTAGAGGCATCGTCCGGATTCGAACCGGAGTAGGAGCTTTTGCAGAGCCCAGCCTAGCCGCTCGGCCACGACGCCAATTATTTATTGGTGTGCAAATATACTATAAAAATAACAAAACGCAAATTTCAAATTCCAAATAACACACATAATCGCATTACTTTGGAATTTGGGTTTTTTATAAAATTTTGGATTTAACTTTTAGTTTCTTCCAATTCGATGGTAACAGCCTCAACATCACCACCAATAGGAGGATTCAATTTTGAAACTCCTACTTTTATGTGAGTAATGGTAGGTACTTCTTGAAAAACTCTTGTAATTATTCTTTTGGCAACATGTTCCAATAATTGAGAACGAATTGCCATTTCTTCGACTATAATTTTATTTAATAATACATAATCTACCGTATCTTCAAGGTTGTCAGAATCACAGGATTTTTTTAAGTCTGCTTTAATTTGCAGGTCAACAGCGTAATCAGAACCTATTTTTCCTTCTTCAATTAAACAGCCATGATACGAAAACGTACGAATATTTTTTAATTTAATAATGCCCATAATTTATATTTAAGATACAAAATATATGGTTTAAGGTTAACTTGAACAACTTTAAACCTTAAACTTTAAACCATTTATTTATCTTTGCTAAAATAAAACAAAATAATGTCAACTGAAGATAAATCCCTCCATTTTATAGAACAAATCGTTGAAGAAAACTTAAGCAATGGTTTTCCTCAAGATAAATTACGTTTTCGATTTCCACCAGAACCAAATGGGTATTTGCATATTGGTCATGCTAAATCAATTTGCTTGAATTTTGGTTTAGGATTAAAGTATAATGCGCCGGTAAATTTGCGTTTTGATGATACTAATCCAGCCAAAGAAGAGCAAGAATATGTAGATGCCATCAAAGAAGATTTACAATGGTTAGGATTTAATTGGGCGGAGGAACGTTATGCTTCTGATTATTTCCAACAGTTATATGATTGGGCTATTTTCATGATTAAAAATGGTAAAGCGTATATAGATAGTCAATCTTCGGAGGCTATGGCAGAGCAAAAAGGAACGCCGAGTCAACCAGGTGTTGATAGTCCGTTTCGTAATCGTTCTGTTGAAGAAAATTTAGCTTTATTCGAAGGAATGAAAAAAGGTGATTTTCCAGAAGGAAGTCATGTTTTACGAGCTAAAATTGATATGTCATCTTCTAATATGTTGATGCGTGATCCGTTAATGTACCGTATTTTACACCGCCATCACCATCGTACTGGTAATGATTGGAACATTTATCCAATGTATGATTATGCACATGGAGAAAGTGATTATATCGAACAGATTTCACATTCTATTTGTACGTTGGAATTTGTGATGCACCGGGAATTATACAATTGGTTTTTAGACCAAATTTATGATGCTAAAAAAGTAAGGCCACATCAATATGAATTTGCGCGTTTGAATTTGAATTACACCGTAATGAGTAAAAGAAAACTCTTGCAGTTAGTTCAAGACAATGTGGTAAATGGTTGGGATGATCCAAGAATGCCAACGATTTCTGGATTACGCAGAAGAGGATATACCGCTCATGCCATTCGTAAATTTTGTGATATTATAGGTGTTGCCAAGCGTGAAAATGTAATTGATGTATCCCTTTTAGAATTTTGTTTGCGTGAAGATTTAAATAAAACAGCGCCTAGAGTTATGGCTGTTTTAGATCCAATAAAAGTAGTAATTACCAATTATCCAAAAGATAATGTCGAGTGGTTGGATGCCGAAAACAATCAGGAAGATGAAACGGCTGGATTCAGAAAAGTTCCTTTTTCAAGAGAGTTATACATCGAAAGAGAAGATTTTCTTGAAGTAGCACCAGCTAAATTTTTCCGTTTAAGTATTGGAAATGAAGTGCGTTTAAAAAATGGATATATTATAAAAGGAGAAAGTGTAACCAAAGATAAAGATGGTGTTATTACTGAAATTCATGTTACTTACGACACTGATTCCTTAAGTGGCAGTGGGAGTGAAGCCTCCAAAAGAAAAGTAGCAGGAACTTTGCATTGGGTTTCTATTGCTCATGCTATTCCTGCAGAAATTCGTTTGTATGATCGTTTGTTCACCGATGAAGCTCCAGATAGTCATAAAGAGAAAAATTTCTTGGAATTTATAAACGAAAAATCCTTAGAAATCATCACAGCTTATGTAGAACCTAGTTTGGCAAATGCTGAAAAGGGAGAAAAATTTCAGTTTCAACGTTTGGGATATTTTAATGTAGATAATGATTCAACTACTTCTAAACTAGTCTTCAACAAGACTGTTGGACTAAAAGATGCTTGGGAAGAAAAAGGGAAAAAAGAAGCCAATTTATTGATGAATACCCAAAAGGAAATCAATAAATATGTAAAAGAAAAAAATGCCAATGCGGCTGAAATGCTTTTAACAAGTATCATTGAGAATATAAAAAGTATTGATAATTTTAGTTTAGTTAATCAGACTATTGCTAAAAATATTAAAAATGACAACAACTCCTTATTTTTTGCTAACTTGATTTTAAAAAATTCTGATAAAGTTCATGCAAAAGATATCGAATCAGATGTATTAACTAAATTGTATTCAATGTCCTTAAAAAGTCAATTGGCTGCTGTTCGAATTTTAGCCATTCAAAATTTAAAAGAAGATGCAGTGAATTTTGATATTTTTAAAAATCAAATTTTAGATTTAAAAAATGCAGAAAAAAACGAAAACGTCATTGCTTTGCTAAATGATTTAAAATTTTAGAATCAATTTTTTAATATAGATTTTTTCAATGGAAAGCGCTTTTTATAAGGCGCTTTTCTTATTATTATAAATGATTATTATTTTTATATATTTCATAAATATTAGTAATTAAAAACGATTTATATAAATCCATTTTAAGCGAATTTTTATAAATTTACACCGCTTTATATAGGTTGTGTAGTTTTTATTTAAAATTCGCCTTTATTTTAAGTTGTAGTAATCCAACAATCACTTTAACGGCATATTAACAGGAGCTTGTTCATAAAAATCGTATATTTATGTATTATGAACTAAAATTATTATCACATGTCTAGTAATACCGGAAATACTATATTAGCTTTAATTGTGGGTACTGCAATTGGTGCTGGAATTGGAATTTTGTTTGCTCCTGAAAAAGGAACTAAAACAAGACAAAAGTTTAAAGATGGTTATGATGATGCCATAAAAGATCTACAACATAAATTTGATGAGGCATCAGATGAATTGAAAAAGAAATTCATTCATAGTAAAAAAAATAGTTTACAAGATACCTATGATGAATTAATTTCTAATGTCAGTCATAAAACGGAAGATGTGATTACTTTCTTAGAATCAAAATTGGCCGAATTGAAAGAACAAAATGCAAAACTTCAAAAATAATATTGATTATTATCTGAATTGGTTTTAAAAAAATAATAGATATGGCATTTGAAGAATTAAAAGAAAATACTGAAAATATTCAAGAAGAAGCTCAGGCTTATATTGAAAATAGTTTAGCCTATTTTAAATTGCGAAGTTTCAAGGTAGCGATGAAGTCAACGACAATGATTTTTAAGTTTACTATGATTTTGTTGTGCATAAGTATGGTTTTACTATTCTTTTCAATTGCTCTTGCGTTTGCAATTGCTAATTATTTTGGTAGTTATACAATGGGTTTTTTAATTGTTGGTTGTATTTATATTGTTTTCACTCTGCTTTTATTTTTGATAAAAGATAAAATAGTTGAAGGACCAATCTTAGAAAAATTTTCAGAAATATTTTTTAACGACTAAATTATGGCTACCAAAAAATATTCATCTTACGCCCAAATAGATAGGGAGCTTGAAATTCTAAAAATAGAAAAGGAAATAAACCTTCAAAAATTGTATTTAGGAATTCAAGATATTAAAGAAAATTTGGAGCCTAAAAATATAGTAAAAAACATGGTAAGTAACTATGTGCCTAATCTTCCGGGTCCGTATGGTAAAATTTTAAACTTAGCGATACCATTCATCACTAAATTCATATTTAAAAAAATAAGAGGCCGTTAAGCCTCTTATTTCATGTTATTTAGATTCAATTTTTTTATTCCTCAACATTTTCAGAATCTGTTTCCGGTTTGTCATTCGGCTCTTTTTCTGTTTTTTTAGATTGTTTGCGATTTGCTTTTTTCATCATTTCGCCCACTTGGTTCGATGCGCTAAAAGAAGCGACCATATTATTTAGCATTTCACTTCCTGCCTGTGGTGAATTAGGCAATAAAATTAAATTTGAATTGGTTTCTGCACCAATGGCCTGTAAGGTATCATAATGTTGGGTTACCACAATCAGCGCCGAGGCTTCTTGGGAATTGATTCCAACCGTATTCAACACATCCACACTTTCTACCAATCCTCGGGCAATTTCGCGTCTTTGATCGGCTATACCTTGTCCTTGTAGACGTTTACTTTCGGCTTCAGCTTTGGCTTTGGCCACAATTCGAATTCTGGATGCTTCTGCTTCAAATTCAGCTACTGTTTTTTCCCTGTCGGCAGCATTAATTCTATTCATGGCATTTTTTACTTGAATGTCCGGATCAATATCAGTAACCAAAGTATTGATAATGGTGTATCCATAGGTAGTCATGGCTTCATTCAATTCCCGTTTTACGGCAATGGCAATATCGTCTTTTCGTTCAAAAACGTCATCCAATTTTAATTTTGGAACTTCGGCACGAACGACATCAAATACATAAGAAGTAATTTGATCGTGTGGATATTCCAATTTATAAAAAGCATCATAAACGGTTTCTTTAACCACCATAAACTGAACCGAAACTTTCAATTTTACGAACACATTGTCTTTGGTTTTGGTTTCAATAATAACATCCAGTTGTTGAATTTTTAAATTCACACGCCCTGCTATTCGATCTATCATTGGAATTTTAAGATGTAAACCTGATTGCCGAATACTTAAAAATTTTCCAAATCGTTCCACAATAACAGCTGTTTGTTGTTTAACTGTAAAAAACGATGATAAGAAAATGAAAAAGCCAAAAAAGAGAAAAATAATAAAGGTAATACCCATTTTTATATAATTTTAGTTTTATAATTCTCCTAAATTAACAAAAAAAAATTACGTTTGTGTTACTACAAAATTATTATATGAAAAATTCATTACTAATAGCACTCTTCTTTTTTTCTATAACTTCAATATTTGCGCAATATAGGTATAGGGATTCTAACCGAATTGGAATCTCCGGTGGAGTAAATCAGTTTACCTTAAATACTAAAAATTTTAATACCGCACCAGATTTAGGTTGGAATGCCGGACTTTCTATACGAGGAAATTTTTATAATAATTGGGACATGGTTTATGCCATCCAGTTTTCTGAAAATAATTTTTCTGTGGATACTAAAAGTTCTTTTTTGTTTGATGAAAAAGTAAATCAAAAATTAGCTTCGGCGCAGATTTCTTTGCAATTGAGTTATAAACTAATTGAAAATCATTTGAGTTTAGAGTTTGGTCCTTTGGTTCAAATCAACGGAAAATTGAAAACAGATTATGAAAAGGAGAACAATACTATTTCTGGAACTACTTTATTAGTCAAAGATATTTCCGGTATCAATCAATTTAATTTTTATCCAACCGTTGGACTTACTTTTGGAGTAAGGCATTTTAGAGCTAATATTTCCTATCAATACGGAATCAACAATATGCTAGAAGGTTTAGGATATGATTTTAAAGGAAATCCGAGTATTCTAAATGGAAATTTAATTATTTATTTATAAAGTAAATAAAAAGCTTCCAATCTTTCAAAGGCCGGAAGCTTTTTTGTTATTGTAAATTCTATAAAGTTTCAATTGCTTTTTGAATCCTTTTAATCGTTTCGTCTTTTCCAATGACCTCCACTATATCAAATAGGTGAGGGCCTTTTAATGCGCCAACCAAACTCAAACGAAAAGGTTGCATCACTTTTCCCATTCCAATTTCGTTTTTCGTCATCCAATCTTTTACAATTGTTTCAATGTTGGCAGAAGTAAAATCAGTAATTTCTTCAACAACTGAAATTAATTCTTGCATCAATGTTGGAGTTTCTTCTTTCCAGTTTTTGCTTGCTTTTGCATCATAAGTAGTTGGTGCCACAAAAAAGAAATCACTTAAATCCCAAAATTCAGAAACGAAATGAGCTCTTTCTTTTATTAAGGAAACCACTTTAGTTATAACTTCATTCGAAACAGCTATTCCTTTTTCTTTCAAAAATGGAGAAAAGTCGTTCGCCAAATCGGCATCTTTTTGTTTGATTAAATACTGATGATTGAACCATTTGTTTTTTTCAGGATCAAATTTAGCTCCTGCTTTGTGCACACGATTTAAATCGAAAGCTTCAACTAATTCTTCCAATGAAAACAATTCTTTGTCTGTTCCGTCATTCCAACCCAATAAAGCTAAAAAGTTGATTACCGCTTCCGGGAAAAATCCTTTTTCTCTGTATCCCGAAGAGATTCCGTCTTCTGTTTTCCATTCTAAAGGGAATACCGGAAAGCCTAATTTATCGCCATCTCGTTTGGATAATTTTCCATTTCCAACTGGTTTTAATATCAATGGCAAATGAGCAAATTGAGGGGCATCCCAACCAAAAGCTCTATATAACATAACGTGTAATGGCATCGATGGCAACCATTCTTCTCCACGAATTACGTGTGAAGTTTCCATTAAATGATCATCGACAATATTGGCCAAATGATAGGTTGGCATACCGTCACTTTTAAACAATACTTTGTCATCCAATAGACCAGTTTCAAATTTTACATCTCCACGAATAATATCCTGTAAATGTAAAGTTTCATCAACCGGTGTTTTAAAACGGATTACATAATGTTCTCTATTGGCTATTCTTTGAGCTGTTGCTGAAGGAGAAAGCACCAAAGAAGTATCCAGTTTTTCTCTGTTGGTATGATTGTAAATGAATGTTTTTCCTTGTTCTTCTTCTGATTTTCTGTAAGCATCTAAAGCTTCAGGAGTATCAAAAGCATAATATGCCCAACCAGAATGAATCAATTGATCAGCATATTCTTGGTACAAATGTTTTCTTTCGCTTTGACGATAAGGACCAAATTTTTCATTTTTTCCAATGGTTTCATCAGGAGCAATTCCTAACCATTCCAAGGCTTCCAAGATATATGCTTCGGCACCTGGAACGAATCGGTTTTGGTCGGTATCTTCAATTCTAAGATAGAAAGTTCCACCATTTTTCTTGGCAAATAAGTAATTAAATAGGGCAGTACGTACACCACCAATATGTAAAGGTCCCGTTGGACTTGGTGCAAAACGCACACGAATTGGGTTTGACATTTGTATAAATTTTGCGGCAAAGATACAATTTCAATTAGTCAATTCGAAAATTTGAAATT
>JALRGT010000028.1 GCA_023259675.1 Flavobacterium sp. | reverse complement strand
ACATGCAGAGGAGGCAGTGGCATTCCTGGCCATGCAAATAATTGCATTTGGGGAATAAGCACTAAAAATAGAAAAAGTAATTTTTGAACTCTTTTCATAACTTAAATTGGTTTAATTAATAAACACACTCCCTTTGAGTAAGTTTTTTACTGCTAATTTAACAATAAAAATAATTTAAAAACAACCGATTGTGTTGTTTATTTTTTTGATACGGCTCCTACCACATTTTGTTTGACTTGGAAACAGTTGAAAAAAAGAATTATCATTTGTCAGGCGAACCTGATTTGTTTTAATACAAGAAGATAAAGCAAATGAGTTTGCTTCCGAATATTTGTTATCTATTTTTAAACTTTTAACTATTGGAATAATTTGCATATTTATTAATTCTTGTAACTCACAATCCGAGAAAAACCCTGAAGAAGACAGAAATCATCTCTGTACAATGATGGGTAGCCTTTTCGGAAAAGAGAGTCTGATTGGAGAGTCTTCCCTACTCTGGAAAAAAAATAAGGTTCAAGTTTATTTTCGTAATGACGATGGTAACATTGGAGATTTGGTTTGACGAATAGCAAATAGCTGGGTCAAGGTTTTGTCACATCTGCCAAAATCAAACACGAATATTTAAGAAATCCAAAAGTTAAACTGCTAATTTACAGAATGATTTAACATTGTTATCCCTTGTCTAACCATTTGATTCTTTCTCAGTATATGACAGCTTTAGGAACGATATCTCCATTAACTGTTTGGTGGGCACAATCACAAATAGCATCACTTTCTTCAAATTGAATAGCAGTTTGTATAACTAAAAAATTAAACGAATTATCTAGAAACATAACTTTATAACTACATAATTTACAGAAATTTAAAGTGTTATATTCTTACAAATAAACTTAAAAGAGAGTTGGAAAAATGCCAGTAACTTAAGATGTACATGCCAAAACATTACAAAAACCCTAAAAAAACTGATTAGATATATGAATGCTTACCGCTACTAGAAAAGCTTCAGAGAAATCTGGAGTTTTTTATATTTTAAAAATATCACGTCGCGAAATAACGATACCCAAAAACAATCGTTATGAAAGAAAAAAATCTAAATTTCTCAAACTACATATTGAATTCTACAGGTTTTATTATTTCATACCTTTTTTAAGTTTATCCAATGACGGGTCATTTAACAACTTAATTTCATTCAAAGCCAAGTTTGCAATAGCGGTTGCCCCTTTTTCACATAGATGCGTATCGTCTGCTTTTCCTTTAGGGTAAAACGGTATCTCGCCAGGTTTAAAATGTAAATGCAATTCTTTTGATTTTTCTGGTCCATATGACATCTCTAAAACCTCCGATAAATATCCTAAGTCCACAAAAGGGACATGATACTCCATAGCTACCAAACGAGTTTCCAAAGGATAGTCTCCATGAGTATCAATCAACACTCCCTTTTCATTAAAATTTCTTCTGACAATTGAAGAAAATAAAACAGGAATAGCTCCTTTGGCTCGACTTTCCGTTACAAACTTTATTAAGTTATGTCTGTATGCTGTATGTGGATTCGTATAACGTGTCGAATCTTCAAATTTTTCGTCATTATGACCAAATTGAATAAATACATAATCTCCCGATTTTATAACTTTCAAAATAGCTTCCCAACGTTTTTCATTAATAAAACTACGGGTACTTCTCCCATTTACGGCCCGATTATCAACCTTAACTGCTTCAGTAAAAAATTGAGGCAACATTTGCCCCCAACCGCGTTCCGGATTTACTTCCGGTTCCGATTTATCGGCCATTGTAGAATCACCAATGGAATATATTGTTGTTTGTTGCGCTAAACAATTTAAAGAAATCAGCATCAATAGCATGAAAATTCGCTTCATAAATCAAGTTTATTGTTAAACATAATTACTTTACAGCTGTTGGAATTGTAGCTTTATCCCCAATCACCACTTCATTGATTGTTACATTTTCAGTATTGGTAAGTGTCATTCCGTTTTTTGCTGATTTAATTGTGATGGTATCCAATTTAATGTTTTCAACTTTTTTATTCGGATATCCTTCTATTACAATCCCGGTATTTGTAGCTTCTTCACAACTAATATTGGAAAAATAGATATTGGAAATTTTAGAAGGAAATAAACCACTTCCTTCTCCATGATAATTGGCGGTCATGTAAATACAATCCTCCACTTTACCGAATGCAATATTAGAGAAGTAAATATCTTTGATATAACTCCCGCGATCTGAATTGGTTTTAAGATAAAGCCCTCTTTTTAAATACCCACGTGCTTTGCAATTTTCAACATAGACATTTCGAACTCCTGCAGACATTTCACTTCCTATTACAACGGCATGTAAACCTTTGAATTCGCAATTTCTAATCACAATATTTTCAGAAGGGGTATCCGAATTGCTTCTCCCTTCATCATCTCGACCCGCTTTAATGGCAATGTTATCATCACCATTATCAAATGAAATATTTTCGATTAGAATATCGCTGGAGTATTCAGGATCAATACCGTCATTATTATTGTTATGGGCATCGTATTTTATGCCTCGTAACGTTATGCTTTTACTTTTTAGCAAATGAATACACCAAAATGGAGAATCCTCGATTTGAACATCCTCTATAATTATGTTTTTTGAATTGATAAACTGAATCAATTGTGGTCTTAAGTAATGTCCTTTCCCAAAGATCCTGTCTTTAATCGGAATATTATTATGATTCATGACCCTACTCAATTGTTGGTCTTCCTTTTCCAACGGTTTCCATTTTATCCAAGTGTTTTTAGCTTCACCATCAATAATTCCATTTCCGGTAATGGCAATATTTTCAACATTATTCCCATAAATCATGGGACTATAATTATACAGCATCGTTCCTTCCCAACTAGTCAAAACAAGTGGGTAATCATTTGGATTCGAACCAAATCTAATTTTTGCACCCGCTTGCAAATGTAATTTGACGTTACTCACAAAATGAATTGGACCGTTTAAAGTATAAACTCCTTTAGGAACAATGATTGTGCCTCCTTTACGCCGTTCACAATCTTTCATAGCTTTATCAAAAGCAGGTTTACAATTGGTTACCGAATCCCCTTTGGCACCATATTTAACTACCGAAGTTTTGAAATTGGGTATTACAGGCAGTTGGATTCGTTTAACAATTGCATCCACCTTATCAGATGGAAAAGTATTATTTTGAGCAAAACAACTTAATGAAATCAGTAAAAGAATTACAATTTTTAATTTCATGGTTTAGTTTTATTTTGAAAAAATTTCTTTAATTGCTTTTGAAAACGATAGACCCATAATATTTTCTATCGAGTATCTTTTTGCTTCTGATTTCTTTAACCGATGCGACCATACAACTCTTTTAGTAGGCTGAAATCCTTCACCTTTAGAATTAAATTCTGCATAAAAAGTAGTTTTAGGCACTTCTGGTTTAGACCAGTCATTCCAACCTTCAGCCTTTATATGTTTTCCCATTTCACAATTTAAATAAACGGTTTTCGCATAAATTCGCCATGGTCGGCCTAAATAAACTGAATTTACATCATCTGCTGCGGTAAGTTTACAATCTTTAAAAACAAATCCATAAGCAACATCTTCAGGAGTGGAAGCTGCAGTAACATAAGCATTACTCAAACTGTGTAGTTCACAATTTTCAAATAAAGCAGTAGCTTGTCCAAAAATAAAATCTACCGTTCCTTCTATATAACACTTATTAAAATACTGTTTATTATCATTTCCCGTGAGATACAAAGTATCTTGATTTCCAAGGATATTACAATTCGAAATCATTACCTGATTGGCATGTACAGAAAGTGCAATGGCTTGTCCTACTTTACCGGCCGCATTTTGTATTGTTAAATTTTTAGCGTAAAAATCATCCCCCTCCACTAATAATGTTGCTGTATGAAAAGTACTGTTTCTTCCTAAATTGATTTTACCAAAATAATCATCATAGGTAATTATGGTTTTTTCTTTACTTTCTCCAATTAAAGATAGATTGGTATTCCATTCTGGAATTGTAACTTTTTCATGATAAACACCATTTTTCACAAAAATGGTTATTCGATTATAAGGAAACGATTTTACTGCATTTATTGCCTCTTGAATTTTTGTAAAATCTCCGCTTCCATCATGAGCAACAATGATATTGCTATCGTCTTTAGGTACTTTATTTACTTTTTTTTTTCAATCAGCTCCGTAGCTACTTTATTCCTCCATCTATCATATTTCTTCATGACTTCTTTAGGTTCATTGGTATACCATGCATAGCCATTTCTACGTTCAGCACCTATTTCAGCAATAGTTGCCTTTTTCACACCATCCCTGTCGCAGAAAAAAGGAACATTGGTGTCTAACTCCATAAAACGAGCCCATATTGGAGAGGCTTCAGGATCAGAAATCATTTTTTTATCAATTATTTTATGCTTTTCATTGTAAATTCTTTCTTCCCTTAGACCATTTATCTGAACTTTTGCAAACCAAGCATAGGCACTATTCACGGCAAGGATTACTTCTGGTGATGGGTTCTCAAGTGACATTAAAAGCAAAACAATTTTTGCGGATTCTTTACCACTCAAAGAAGGAAGTTCATACGCCCTTGCTTTGGCAGGCTCTAAAGTGTTTTCATCATGTTGTGCGCACCAAGCTGTTAAAACACCATTTTGTTTGTATTGGGTTTTTACAATACAATCTATTCCTTTATAAAAAGCCATTTCAACTTTTTTCCTTGTTTCTTCAGAAGGTTTTATGGAGAAATAATCAGTTTCATTCATAATCTCTTTCAAAACATTGAGGATATTAACCATCGAATCGTCATTAAAAGTGATGTGGGTATAATATCCTTTTTTTAAAGGATAAAATTGTGGCCATCCTCCATTATCATATTGTGCTTCTAAAATATAATCTAAACCTAAAAGAAAGGCTTTTTTATATCTTTCGTCAGGAGCTTTATTATACATTTTCGAAAGAAAAATCATTTCTTGATAGGTAGCTCCATTATCGGTAGTAATATTATGTAAATCACTTTTAAGATCCAGTAATTGTTGTTTTTCAACCGCTGATAATGGTTTTTGCATTTCAATATTTTTGGGCCAACCACCAATATTTCGCTGGTAAAGTAATACATTTTCAGCAATCGCTTTAGCTTCATCAGATGCAAACCAATTCTCGTCAGAAATTTCAGTTATACTTTTCCAAGATTTATTAAGTACTTGAGCAGGTGCGCTAAGTACAAATAAAAGAGAAAAAACACTTGTAATTCTTTTTAAACTTTTCATTTTATTTATTTATTTACTAATTTATCTTAAACCAATCAATAAGCACATTTCCTGCATCATTGATTACACCATTTCGAAGTGCCAAAAACCCTATTTTAGCACCAATCCATTTCCCTTCTCTAGATTTAAATTCCGTGCCTATAGCATTGAATTTTTCTCCATCTTCACTATAGAAGAAATTACACAATCCCCCCGGCCTGACCTTTACTTGAAGATAAAAAGTCTTGTTTGTAAGCTTAATGGAATTTCCTTCTGACTCTAATCCTTTTTTATCGGCATTTTTACAAATCACTTGAGAAATATAAAGTGCTCCATTGGAGTGTTTTACTTTCAAATAACTGTAATCCAACCCCATAACTACTAAACCTGTTTGTTCCTCATCAAAACGGGAATTGAATGTCATTTTTGTAGTAGCCGTAAATTCTTCTGCTGGAAATTTTTGCAATAACAAATTTCCAACATCAAATAAATTAGTTGCTTCTTTCGGCATAGGACGGCAATACATCGTATAATAACCCATCGACGAAGGAAAACCCCAATATACTTGTTGGTTCGCATGCCACTGCCATTGCAATCCTAATTTCGGCGAATTGAATTCATCTGAATCTGGCGGAGTAACTATAGGATATGTTTTTCCAACATTTGGTTTATTATAAGTCATAACAGGCTCTCCTGTTCCGTCTCCATCTTTATCAATCCCAATTACAGGCCAATCATTAATCCATTTCATAGGTTGCAAATGAACAATTCTCCCATAAGCTCCTTTATCCTGAAAATGAAAAAACCAATCTTCACCAGTTTGTGTTTCTACCCAAGCTCCTTGATGCGGTCCATTTATACTGGTATTCCCTTGTTCTAATACCTTCTTCTTTTCATAAGGCCCCCAAATATTTTTAGAACGCAAAACCGTCTGCCAACCGGTTGGGACTCCTCCAGCCGGAGCAAAAACATAGTAATACCCGTTTCGTTTGTATAATTTAGGCCCCTCGATTGTGGTTTCCCCTTCATGCCCATCAATGATAATTACATCATCATTATTGGCTATTGTTCCTTCAGAATTTAGTGAGCAAATTGCTAACAAACTTTTAAAACCCGCTCTACTGCCAGCATACGCATAAGCCATATAAACCTTACCATCGTCATCCCATAATGGAGTCGGATCGATTAATCCTTTTCCCTCTTTTACTAATATTGGTGCTGACCAAATTCCAATAGGATCTTTAGCTTTTACCATATAAATTCCATAATCGGGATCTGGATAATAAATGTAAAATTCATTATTATGATATCGAATACATGGTGCCCAAACACCATTCCCATGTCCTGGTTTGTCATAGACATCAAATGGCGGCTGTTTCTTTAAAGCATAATTAACCAATTCCCAATTGACCATATCTTTTGAATGTAAAATCGGCAAACCAGGAATACAATTAAAAGAAGAGGAAGTCATATAATAATCATTTCCAACTCTAATTACATCAGGGTCTGAGTAATCAGCATGAATAATCGGATTTTTATAGGTCCCGTCTCCATTATCTGCTACCCAGACTGAGGAGTTTTTATTTTGATTCGACTGTCCAAAGGAAAATTGAACAAAAACAAATAACATTGATGCCGCTACTATGCTAAGTTTAATTTTCATGAAATTGGGTTTTGGTTTGGAAATTAGATTCTATATTTTTTACCTTATAAAATTGATTTTATCTATTTAACTCTAAAGCAGCCAATATAAAAGGACCTGTAGCTTTAGGGTCATTGTCTTTTTTTCTTTCGTTTACATAATACTCATACGACCCGTCTCTATACGGCTTCCCTCCAAGTCCTGCAACAGCACAAGCTTGAGTAATTGTAATTCCACCATCGGTATCCACTTTAATTAATTGATTGGTTAAACCATCAAAAGCTTTATTCGCTGCCGCTTTAAATTTAGCCGGCAAATATCCTTTATTGGCTCCTTTAGCGAAAGCGTATGCAAACATTGAACTTCCTGAAGCTTCCAAATAATTTCCTTCTTTACCTCCCTTATCGGTTACTTGATACCATAATCCTGATTTATCCTGAAATTTAACCAAACTATTAGCTGCATTATTTAAATAACGCACCAATTCTTTTTGTTTTGGATGATCTTTTGGAAAATAGTCCAAGGCATCCACTAAAGCCATTACATACCAACCGATTGATCTTGACCAAAAGTTAGGAGAAGTACCTGTTTCTGGATTTGCCCAAGGCATTTTTTTGCTTTCATCCCAACCGTGGTATAACAAACCTGTTTTTTTATCCGTGGCATGTAATTGAATTAATTCAAACTGTTTTGCTACGTCGTCCAGATTTTTTCCCTTTTCAAAAGCAGTAGTATAATGAGCATAGAATGGTTCTCCCATATACAAACCATCTAACCACATTTGGTTTGGATAGATTTGTTTGTGCCAAAATCCACCGCTAGCAGTTCTTGGTTGCTCTTCTAATTGTTTTTTTAAGGTTTGCATGGCAACTAGATAGCGGTTATCTTTTGTTGTTGCATACAAATTGAATAAAATGTTACCGGCAACAATCATATCAATATTATATTTTTCAATATTATAAGTTGCAATATTTCCATCTTTATCAATCAATACGTCTGCATAACTTTTGATATAATCATAATACTTACTGTTACCTCTTTTTTTATAAAGTTCTTCAAAAGAAGTCAATACCAATCCATGTACATAATCCCAATGAGGCGCTTTGGCATCATCAATCATGTACGATTCCGGATGACGTTTCATTATCGTCAAAGCCATTCTGTCGGACCATTTTAATTTGCTCGAAATTATATTATTACTCTCTGTTTGCGAAATACTTTTACAACTTCCCAACACCAATAAAAAGAATATTGCCAATGCTGCGAAATAATTTGTTTTAATAAATCTTATCATCTTAATAAATTTTAAATTAATGCTTAAATTATATTTTATCCTTACTATTCAACTCTTTCAATTTATTGTCTAAATAAGAAATAAATTCTTCTTTAGTTTTAATTCCGTCGGGTTCTTGTTCCCAAGCTCCCAAGAAATAAAAAGTAACCGCTTTTGTTGTAGGTTTAAATATCAAAAGATGATCAAATTCTGCATCTTCCATTTTATCAACAGTATTGATTTGGTAAAAAATAGCCATTCCTAAATTATCTGGAACCAAAGATTGAGCACCATAAGTCGCTAGATAAGCCCATTTTTTATTTTCACTAACTTTTTTAAGTAAATCCGTGTTTTTTTGTTTTACAATTCCAGTACAAATTCCTTCAATTGCTTTTGAAGCATGAATCGTATGTTGTGTATAACGCTGATTGGGTTTGATGGCAAGTTCTGACGTGAAATCAATTTTATCAGAAGCTGATTTCCAACCATAATAATTAACATATACTATTGATTGATTTGACTCATTTTTGAAAGTAGCAATGGTCGAATCCACTGCTACAAAATGTAATCTTTCCTTATTAAGATATCGGTCAATTGATCCGATTCCAATTCCTTTTCCAGCTTTCAAAATATCAGAACCCCAGTCGTTCATTTCATGATAGGAATCAAAACCATCCTGTCCTACTTGTGGCAATATAATTGCTTCTGTTTTTTTTCCAAAAATATCTATTGCGTTTCTCCAATCTAGATACAAACGGTAAGCAATTCTGTTACTTTCCCACCCCATTCCTTCATATCGAATATCAAAAGAATGATCTGTATGTTCTTTGGCAACTTTAATTCTGTCTACATTTTTAAACGTACCGCCAATGTATTTTCTACCTTCCCATTTCCCTCCTTCTTTTACAGAAACTTCGGCATACGTTTTAGATTTATCATTCTTTACATTTTCTTGAGCTTTACAAGAAAACAAAATACCTAAAAATGCAAACGGAATAATTTTAATCATTTTCATAGCAATAATTCATTAACAATTTATATTTATTTAGCGTTTTTCATTAATCCATTATCATACCAAAAAAGCAATAAATAGATTAATTTAAAATGTATTTCTTTTTCCAAATAAATTAAAAAAAGAGCTTGACTATTACAACAAGCTCTTAATTTAACAAACCGAAAAATCTAAAAACTAACTTTATTATTCAATAGGACTCTTCATAAGTTCCCCATTAATATAGGTATTTATAAACTTAAGTCCTTTAAGATTTTCAATAGAATACGGCTTCCCTACTTTTTCAATTTTAACATTGATAAAATTTACATTTTCAATGGGTAACTCCTTATAGCCTTTTGCTAATATTCCATACTCCCCACCATTTTTAACCGTAACATTTTCAAGAGTAATGTTGCGTACTTGGGGAATAAAATTCCCGGTCTGGTTTCCATATATTCCGTAAAACATATTAATTCTTAAAACAGATTCTTTAACCTGTCCCACTTCTATATTTCGAACATATATATTTTCAACAATTCCTCCTCTTTTCGAATTGGATTTAATTCTAATTGCTCTATCTAAATTTGGACTATCCATGACACAATTTTCAACAAATACATTTCTTACTCCTGCTGAAATTTCACTTCCCATAACCACACCTCCGTGTCCGTCAATCATCTTACAATCCTTAACTACGATATTTTCACTTACAATCCCTACACGTCTTCCATCTCCATCTCTACCTGATTTAATCGCAATACAATCATCACCAGTATCGAAAGTGCAATTTTTTATAACCACATTTTTAGAATATTCAGGATCACAACCATCATTATTGGGACCATGACTTTGCACTGTGACACCATCAACGGTCACATTCGTCGACTTCATTGGATGGATAACCCAAAATGGTGCATTTATTATTTTCAGATCTTTTATTAGAACATTATTACATTCAAAAAACTCAACAAAATTAGGACGTAAATAATGCCCTTCACCAAAAACTCTATCAGTAACCGCAACACCGTCTTCAGCCATTTGAACTAAATTATCTCTATTAAGAGGGTCTTGTTGTTTTGGCATCCCTTCTTTCCAACCGTATTTCTTACTTCCGCACCACCACCACCAGTTTTCATTATTTCCTTGACCGTTTAAAGTTCCTTTTCCTGTTATAGCAACATTTTTCTTTTTGTAAGCATATATCAAGGGAGAATAATTCATCATTTCAGTTCCTTCAAATGAAGTTTGAACCAAAGGATAATCAGCTGAATTTGTACTAAATAGCAGCTCTACCCCTTCACTTAAATGAAGATTCACATTGTCTTCAAGCCAAATAGGTCCCGTAAGGTATTTACCTGCGGAAATTTCAACCACTCCTCCTCCATTTTTAAAACAGGCTTTAATCGCATCATTAATTGCTACCGTATTACTGGTAACACCATCAGCTATAGCTCCAAATTCTTTTATATTATAAGTATTGTTTTTGAACACCGGTATTTTAACCTCTTCCAATATTGTTTTCATTTTTTTCCAGGGAGCATCTTCCACTTGAACAGCCTTTCCTGACTTGCAAGAAAAACATACTACCATTATTCCAAACAATATCGCAAAACTCGAATTAGACAAAAATTTCTTCATTCTTTATATTAATTATAATTTAAAAACCCGACCAAACACACTAAACATGTAATCGATTGCACAAACTTATGATAAAATTTTAAAAAAACAAAAAAATACTGAAATAAAATAGCAGTATTATAAATATACACATGTTTTAATAAACTTAATGTAAAAAATACGTTTAATAGCAAATATATTATTAAATTTAAACTCTAAAATTTCAAAAAAGAGCACAAATATTAAAACTGCGTAATCGATAACAATAAAATAATTTGATATTAAAAAAATGTTATTTTTACAACAAATAAAAGACAATCTACAATAATGAGTGAAAAGACCACCATTTACGACATAGCCAAAAAACTCAACATATCTGCAGCAACTGTATCTAGAGCTTTAAACAATAACCCAAAAATAAGTAAAAGCACTTGTAAGCTTGTTATGGAGACAGCTGCAAAAATGAATTACAAACAAAATTTACTCGCACAGGCTTTGAGAAGTGGGAAAAGCAATAATGTGGGAGTAATAGTCCCTCGAATTGACAGTAATTTTTTCGCAAGTATAATCAGAGGAATTGAAGAAGAATTGACACCTCATAAATACCATGTTATTATTTGTCAAACACACGAAGATGAGAAAACAGAAATCGAAAACATTAATACACTCTTAAACGCACAAGTGGATGGTATCATGATTTCTATCACTAATGAATCCGAGGAAAACGAAAAAACAATCAAAAGAGTCTTAGATAAAAATGTCCCTTTAATCTTTTTTGACAGAAAGAAAAACATGCAAGGAGTTAGTTCTGTTACAATAGACGATTTTAAAGGAGGATACATCGCCACAAAACATCTTATTGACTCTAATTGCAAAAGAATAGCACATTTTTGCGGAGATCAATCTTTGGAAATATATAAAAATAGACTTAACGGTTACAAACAAGCTTTACAAGATAATAACATTCCATTCAATGAAAATTATGTAATACGAACAAAAAGTAGTTTGGAGGCTGGAAAACTGTCGGTTGATAAACTTCTGAAATTAAATCCGCCACCAGACGCTATATTTTCTTCCAGTGATTTTGCCGCCTTAGGAGCGATACAAGAACTTAAATCAAGGGGTATAAAAATCCCTGATGACTTTTGTGTTGTCGGTTTCGGAGATGAGCCCTTCACCAAGTTTATGGAATTATCTATCTCATCTGTAGACCAATCCCCTTTAGAAATGGGAAAAATGACAGCCAGAGTATTTTTGGAACAAATGAAAAATGACAATAAAGACTTAAAAATAGAAAAAAATGTAATTTTAAATCCTGAATTACATATCAGAAAATCATCAACAAAAATTTTATAAAAAAAAGCGTGAAGATAATTCTTCACGCTTTTTTATTGAATAATTAACCTTTCTTGTTTTTATAACGAAACGCCTCTTTTCCAAGGAATAAAGTCATTTTGATTTAAAAGAGCAGCCTTAGTTTTAATTTCACCACTAGCTACTTTTATAATAAATTCTAACATTTCGTCAGCCATTTCTTCAATCGATTTTTCACCTTTGATAATTCCTCCCGTGTCAATATCGATAATGTCAGACATTTTTGTTGCCAACTCAGTATTAGATGATACTTTTACAACTGGAGCAATTGGATTTCCTGTTGGAGTTCCTAAACCTGTTGTAAACAATACCATATTTGCTCCTGATCCTACCATTGCCGTAGTACACTCAACGTCATTTCCTGGAGTACATAATAATGTAAATCCTGGTTCATTGATATATTCACCATAATCATAAACTCCTACAATTGGTGAAGTTCCTCCTTTTTTAGAAGCACCTGCTGATTTCATAGCATCAGTAATCAAACCGTCTTTAATGTTACCTGGAGAAGGATTCATATCAAATCCTGAACCTGCATCAACAACTGTTTTTTCGTACCATTTCATTAATTCTAAGAAACGTTTTCCGTCTTTATCATCTACACAACGGTTTACCAATTCTTGTTCTACACCACATAATTCCGGGAATTCAGAAAGAATAGTAGTTCCTCCAAGAGCAACTAATTTATCTGATAAGACTCCTAATGTTGGGTTAGCAGAAATTCCTGAGAATCCATCAGAACCACCACACTCTAAACCAATCCTTAATTTAGATAATGGAGCTGGCGTTCTCTTAATTTCATTTGCTTTTTTAATAGCTTCAAACGAATCTTTAACTACACTAGACAACATTGCGTCGATAGTACCGATAGATTGTTGATCGTAGATTAATACTGGTTTTTGACTATTTGGATTAATTGCTTCTAAAGCCTCTTTAAAGATTGAGATTTGTAAGTTTTGACAACCTAAACTCAATACAGTAGCTCCAGCAACGTTAGGATTGTTTACATATCCAGCTAATAATTTTGCTAAACTATGAGAATCCTGGCGAATTCCGCCACAACCACCTTGGTGCGTGATGAATTTTACATCTATATTATTGAATAATTCAGCATCATTTGAAGCCGCTTCATTACCGGTACCACCTGTTTCTGATTTTACTAATGAACGCAATAACAATTGATAATCGTTTTCTTTTGGCTTCATTAATTCTTTCTCAAAAATATCCTTTAAAATTTCGATATTTCTGTTTTCACAAAAAACCAATGGAAAAAACAACCATACATTTTCAGTTCCAACTTGACCATCTTCACGTTGATAACCCATAAAAGTTTTATCTTTCCATTTGTCTACATTAGGAACTTCCCAACCAATAGTTTCTGTTTTACCAGTAACCTTAGCACTTTCATGCTTTACATTAAGAGTAGTAATAACATCTCCTTTTGCAATTTTTTGGTTTGCTTTTCCTACGATTACACCGTACATATAAATTTTGTCTCCAGATTCAAAATCTTTCATCGCAATTTTATGTTTCATTTTAGTATCCGATAACACTAAAACATCTTCTCCTTCAAAAGGAATAGTTTCTCCAGCAGTTAGGTTTACTAACGCTACAGCCACATTATCCGAAGGGTCTACTTTTATTAATTTCTTTTGCATGATTATAAATATTAGACTGTTTGACTAACTTTAATGGTGTTTGCAAAATTTACAAAACCATTTTCAATTCCATTTGCTTCAATTTCATTTAAAGCCAACACTACAGCTTCTGATAAACCTTTAATTTTTGTCAAATCTTCACCCCAGAAATCTGTATTAGATAAAACTAAAGTTACTACTGAATCTAAAGTTCCCAATTGCCAATCATTTTTGAATGCTTCAACTATCTCTGGTGAATCTTTTACCGGTAAAGCTTCATTATTCCATGTTCCTTTGTAAAATTGAATTAAACAAGCTAATGAAAAAGTTAAATTAGTTGGAAGTTTTGCTTTTGCCTTATAATATCCTAATAAACTTGGTAAAACTCTTACTTTGAATTTTGAGATAGAATTTAAAGCAATATCAGCAAGTGCATGTTTGATAAATGGATTTTTAAATCGATCCATTACCTCTTCAGTATATGCAAGGATTTCATTTTTGTCCATATCAAGGGTCTCACTAATTTCACCAATGACGCTGTTTACGAATTTTCCAGTAAAATCTCCGTTAACGGTTTCCATAACTAATTTGTTACCGTGTAATAATGAACAAGGAACCATTGCTGTATGAGCACCGTTTAATATACGAACTTTAATCATTTTAAAAGGACGTATATCATCAACAATCTTCACATTCAAATCCGTTTTATGAAAAGGAAGCTTTTGTTTTAAATCATCACCACCTTCAATAGCCCAAAGGAAGAATGGTTCAGCAGCAACAATTAAATTGTCTTGATAATTTAATTTGCTATTGTACTCTTCAATTTCAGCTCTTGGATAACCTGGAACAATTCTGTCAACCAAAGTACTGTGGTACGTACAAGCTTCTGATACCCAAGTTTTAAATGAATCGGCTAATTTCCATAAATCACAATATTGAAGAATATATTTTTTTAAAGTCTCCGAATTATAATCAATCAATTCACAAGGAATGATAGTCAATCCTTTAGAAGCATCTCCATTGAAATGTTTGAATCTTTCATATAATAAAACAGTCAACTTTGCAGGAAATGAAACTGGCGGTTGCATGTCTGGAGTGTCACTTTCAATAAATTCAATTCCAGCTTCGGTGGTATTTGAAACAATAAATTGAAGTTCTTCTTCTTTGGCTAACGATAGATAATCTGCAAATTCAGTATATGGATTTATAGCTTTTACAATATTGGTAATTAACTCAATATCCTGTATTTTCTCCCCTTTTTTAATTCCATTCATAAACAAAGTATACAGACCATCTTGGTCGTTAATCAGGTGCACCATACCATCTTTCAAGGGCTGAACCATTGCGATTCCAGCATTGAAATCAACTTCTTTATTTAGTCTTTGAAAAGCGTAATCAACGAAAGCTCTTAAGAAATTACCTTCACCAAATTGCACTACCTTTATTGGAAACTTCTTTTCTAATCCTTGGCTTTTTCTATTTAATTTTTCCATTTTAAAATTTATCTTTTATTGCTGTTAGTGAATTATTTTCCTGCTCTAAGTTCTTTGATTAATGCAAGCGTTTCTTGTACTTTAGCTTGAAGTCCTGCATAATCTTTATTGGCTAAAATTTCACTTGAAATCAACTGGGAACCTAAACCAACACAATGTACACCAACATCAAACCAACTTTTGAGATTACTTCTTTCAGTAGAAACGCCTCCTGTAGGCATGATACTTGTCCATGGGCATGGTCCTTTTATTCCTTTGATGAATTGTGGCCCGTAGATATCTCCTGGGAATAATTTCACTATCTCACATCCTAATTCTTCTGCTCTTGCTATTTCTGTTAAAGTACCACATCCTGGTGACCACAATACTTTTCTACGGTTACAAACCAATGCAATATCTTCTCTTAAAACCGGAGTAACAATAAAATTAGCTCCCAATTGCATATACAATGAAGCTGCTGCCGCATCAGTTACTGAACCCACTCCCAAAATCATACCTGGCAATTCGGCCAAAGCATATTTATTAAGTTGTCCAAATATTTCAAAAGCAAAATCACCTCTACTTGTAAATTCCATCAAACGGGAACCTCCATCATAACATGCTTTTAATATTTTTTTACACAATTCAATATCCGAATGAAAGAACAATGGAACCATTCCGTTTTCTTTCATTACACTCGCTACTTCAATTCTTGAATATCTTGCCATATTTTTTTTATTTATCTTGATACTAATCCAGAGTAATTCCCTCCGGCCATAGTTTCTACTTCTTTTAAGGTTACTAAATTATAATCACCGGCTATAGTATGTTTCAAACAACAAGCGGCCACAGCAAAATCCAATGCTTTTTGGTGACTGTCTTTATATTCTAACAATCCATAAATCAATCCACCCATGAAAGCATCTCCACTACCCACGCGATCAACAACTGGAGTCACTTCCTGCACTGCCGCATTGTAAACCGTCGCTCCATCAAACAAAACGCCACCAATTCTTTGATGCGAGGCACTTACAGAATAACGCAAAGTGGTTGCGACGATTTTTAGGTTGGGACACCATTCGAATAATTTACTGTATAAAGTAGGGAGTGATTTTAAGTCTTGGTAATTCGGATCTACTTTGGCTTGACCCATCATAAAAAATGCGGTATCAATATCTCCCAAAATAACATGACTGTATTTCAATAGTTCAGGCATCACACCACTTGGTGCCTTGCCATATTGCCATAATTTTGATCTGTAATTCAAGTCACATGAAATTGTCAGACCTAGTTCATGAGCTACTTTAACAGCTTCCAGACATGCGTCGGCAGAACTTTGAGAAATCGCGGCAGTAATTCCGCTCCAATGAAACCAAGTGGCTCCCTCAAAAACTTTAACCCAATCGATGTCTCCTTTTTGAATCGTGGCCATAGAACTATGTGCTCGATCGTAAACCACATTACTTCCTCTTGTTCCTGCACCCGTCTCTAGATAATAGGTACCTAAACGTTCGCCTCCAAAAATCACATTCCCATGTCCCACACCCATCTTACGCATCTCTTGTAAGGCACAACCTCCAATTTCATGCTCGGGTAATCGGGTTACAAATTCTGCAGCAACTCCATAATTGGTTAGCGATACCGCTACATTAAATTCACCACCACCATAGGTAGCTGTAAATGTTCTTGCTTGCGAAAAACGAAAATGTCTTTCAGTCGAAAGACGCAACATAATTTCACCAAATGTGACAACTTTATTCATTTATATATGAGTTAAAATTTACGATTATTTCATAAAATCCTCTCTTATAGGACTAAATACATCTATAAGCATACCGTCATCTACACAAACAACACCGTGTATTATATTAGACGGAATATAAAAAGAATCTCCTTTTTTTAATATTTTAGTTTCTCCATCGATAGTAACTTCAAATTGCCCCTCAGCGATATGAGTAACTTGAGAATGGGGGTGACTGTGTAGAACACCAATTGCTCCTTTGTCAAATTTAACATTAACCATCATAATCTTATCATCAAAACCAACTATTTGACGCTGTATGCCATCGCCTACAACCTCCCATTCCGTTTCTTCATTATTAAAAAAAAGATTGCTTTTCATTAAATTAGTCATGATCTAGATTCGTGGGATAAATTTAAAACTTGAAATATTCTTTTGCGTTGTTATAACTAATATCAGAAACCATTTTACCAATCCATTCCATATCATTTGGCAATTCCCCTCTTTTGATTTCGTCACCCAAAAGATTACAAAGAATACGTCTGAAGTATTCATGTCTTGGAAAAGATAAGAAACTACGTGAATCCGTCAACATTCCGATGAAACAGCTAATCAATCCCATATTAGATAGAGCATTCAATTGTTTGGTCATTCCATCTTTTTGATCTAAAAACCACCATCCGGAACCGAATTGTACTTTTCCTTTCACACTTCCATCATTAAAGTTTCCAATCATAGTGGCCATAACTTCATTATCAGCTGGATTTAGATTGTAAATAATTGTTTTAGTCAATTTATCTTTGCTATCTAATGCATTTAAGAATCCGGATAACTTTTGCGCCTGTGGATAATCTCCAATAGAATCCCAACCTGTATCAGGTCCTA
Organism: Flavobacterium sp.; assembly: GCA_023259675.1. Taxonomy (GTDB): domain Bacteria; phylum Bacteroidota; class Bacteroidia; order Flavobacteriales; family Flavobacteriaceae; genus Flavobacterium. Next base: position 23,310 of record JALRGT010000028.1, on the reverse strand, counting down.
AAATTCGGTGCATACGAGCATTATTATTTCTTAATGCCCCTAAATGAAGTTGTTGTACCCATCCAAATTCATGGTAAGTTTCAAATAAGAAAAATAATATTGCACTTTGGAATTTCAATGCTTCCTCGTTGCTCAATGTTCCATTTTCTCTTTTCTTTTTGAAAATGGCATTTATTTCACTTTCTGTATAGTTTTCAAAGTAAACTTGGTCTAAACCATGATCACAAAGTTTGCACCCCTTTTTATCAAAATAGTCAATTCTATTTCTCAATGCAGTACATAAATCTGAATAGGTGTTAATCTCCACACCAGCTACTTGACCTAATGTATCAATATAAACATTGTATCCATCATTGGAAATTAAAATCGCTTTATCAGGTCTGAAAGCAGTACCCACTTTAACTTCAAAATCGCTTTTTGCCAATTGTTGGTGAAATTCCAAAGTATCGATAGGATCTTCGGTAGTACAAACGAATTCAGCATTTACTTTTCTTAATAAATTGCGAGTACTATATTCTGGAGAATTTATTTTTGCTGAAGTTTCAAGATATATTTTCTCTGCCGATTTTTCATTTAATAAATCATAAATATCAAAATAACGTGCCAATTCTAAATGTGTCCAGTGATACAAAGGGTTACGCATGGTATAAGGAACTGTTTTAGCCCAGTTCAAGAATTTATCTTTATCGGAACCATTTCCTGTGATAAATTGCTCATTAACCCCTAGGGTACGCATCGCACGCCATTTGTAATGATCTCCATTAATCCAAACATTGGTAATATTATCAAAAATTTTATCCTCGGCAATAAACTGAGGATTTAAGTGATTGTGATAATCAATAATCGGTTGATTTTTAGAATAATTATGGTATAATTCTTCTGCGTATTTATTCTCTAATAGAAAGTTGTCGTTTATAAATTTTGTACTCATTATAAATTTATTAATATATTAATTCTCATTTGAAGGCTTTCCAATGGTAGCTAAAATTCCACCATCTACATAGATAATTTGTCCATTGACAAAATCACTGGCTTTAGATGCCAAAAATACGGTTGCTCCTGCTAAATCTTCCGGATTTCCCCAACGGCCGGCGGGTGTTCTACTAATAATAAATTCATTAAAAGGATGTCCATCCACACGGATTGGTTCCGTTTGAGTAGTCGCAAAATATCCTGGACCTATTCCATTTACCTGAATATTATGCCTTGCCCATTCAGTAGCCAAATTACGGGTAAGCATTTTGAGTCCACCTTTTGCAGCAGCATAGGCAGAAACATTGGTTCTACCTAATTCACTCATCATAGAACAGATATTAATTATTTTCCCTTCATTACGCTCAATCATTTGCTTAGCAACCAATTGTGACATGATGAATGGACCAACCAAATCTATATCGATAACTTTTCTGAAATCACTGACAGGCATTGTTATCGCTAATTCTCTTTTAATAATTCCAGCATTGTTAATTAAAACATGAATTTCTCCTAATTCCTTAGTTATTAATTCAATATTTTCTTGAGCTGCTTTCTCGTCTGTTACATCAAATAAATATCCAGAAGCAACGTATCCCTTACTTAAATAATAAGCAAGTGCCTCTTCCATTTTAGAAGACGTAGTTCCAGTAATGACCAATTCAGCACCTGCCATAGCAAGACCTTCAGCCATCGCCATCCCTAAACCATGAGTACCTCCCGTTATCAGAGCACGCTTTCCTTTTAAATTAAATAAATTCATCAATCTATAATTATCTTAAATCTGTTATTTTACAAACATCCATATCCCCATAATCTAAGTTCTCACCTGCCATTCCCCAAATAAAAGTATAGTTACTTGTACCCGAACCAGAATGTATAGACCATGGTGGAGAAATTACCGCTTGATGGTTATTCATCCAAATATGTCTGGTTTCTTGTGGTTCTCCCATAAAATGACAAACAGCTTGATTTTCCGGAATATCTAAATAGAAGTACACTTCCATCCTACGATCATGAACATGCGCCGGCATGGTATTCCAAACACTACCTGTTTTAAGCTCCGTCATCCCCATTTGTAATTGACAAGTAGTAACAATTCCTCCAATAATCATTTGGTTTACCGTTCTTGAATTTGCTGTTTCAACAGTACCTAATTCTAATTTATTTGCTTCCGCTAAACTTACTTTTTTTGTTGGAAAATTTACGTGTGCCGGCGCAGAATTAATATAAAATTTTGCTGGATTGTTACCATTCTCACTTTTAAAAATTACCTCTTTATTCCCACTACCGATATACAAAGCATCTTTAAATCCCAATTCATACAATGTTCCATCAACTATGACTGTACCACTTCCTCCTACATTAATAATCCCTAGTTCTCTACGCTCTAAAAAATAAGTTGATTTTAGAGGGTCAATTGTTTCCAAAACTAATGGCGCACTAACCGGGACTGCAGAACCCGCAATATATCTATCATAATGAGAATACGTAAGAACTATTTCATCTTCTTGCATTAAATTATCAATCAAGAATTCATCTCTCAATTGTTTCGTATCATATTGTTTTACCGCCTGTGGACTTGAGGCATATCTTGAATTGTATTTTGTCATAGTAAAATAAAGTTATGTAATCGATTGCAAAAATAAACCTTTTCAACAAATAAATATTGCTTCACTTGCTAAAAAAATGTTACAAATTTAAAATAAATAAATATTATTAAGGATTTTAGCTAAAAAGATAAGGATTTTTTTTTAAATTATCACCAAGTAAAAACCTGGAAAAAATTTCATTAAATAATCCCCATAATTTTATCCATCACCCAACTGGTATGTAAACCAGATTCTCCATCAGAAGGATGTAAACTATTTCCTAAAAAATGTTCTTTCATATTTTCTACATGGTACAACTGAACATTATCTGGATGCTTTATAAACAATTCTGTTTTACAATTATCAGCATGCAAAACAATGGGATTTTCATCAAAAACAGGAAAAACAATTTTCCCCAGGCTACCAACAACTTCAACACAATCTTCTTGTTCGTTGCATCCAAAATTCCAACTTGCCGAACCTGTACAACCCGAATTATGAATCCAACAAGCAGTTATAGCATCCTTGGCCGTATATAAGCCTTGCTGATTATTACTGAAACCTGCAACATCCATTATTTCACCAAGTAAATATGCAAATAAATCCAGACCATGACTTGCCAAATCATCAAAATATCCGCCTAAAGCAACATTAGAATCGGTTCTCCAATTATATTCTTTCGACAAATCAACAGAAGACGCCTTTCTATACAAACTCCAATTAACATCTCTAATTTCTCCTATTTCGCCATCATCAATCCATTTCTTGACTTGATTAAATCGAGGGAGGGAACGTCTATAATAAGCAACAAACAAAGGAATATCTTTATCCTTAAACACTTTGTACATTGCTAAACTATCCGCATAATTAGGTGCCATTGGTTTTTCAACACAACACGCCTTCCCAGCTTGGGCTACTTTTAACGCATAAAATTTATGAGAATCTGGAGGAGTCGCAATATAAACCGCATCAATTTCAGGATCATTTATTAATTTATCCGCATCCGTATAAAATTTTGGCACACCATGTCTTTTAGCATAATCTTCACTTTTAATCGCATCTCTCCTCATGACTGCAGCTAGTTCAAATCCTTTTGTTTTTTGGTAAGCTGGACCACTCTTAACTTCAGTAACATTACCACAACCAATTATTCCCCAACGAATAATTTTTGACTCACTTTTTTTTTCAATCATAACAGCAAATTATTTCAACAATCCAAGTGTTTTAAAACTAAAAAAGGACAAAGTACTTAAATACAATATCCTTTTTTCGTTTTACATTTTATTTTATTTTAAATATAAATCAAATCTACAAATCCGTAATTGGGCTATATTTAGGAACTAACATTTTCATTACAGTCCAGCCTATTAAATAACAAACGGCGCAAATAGAAAAAATAATAAAATATCCAGCTTCAATTCCATGAAAACCCATAAAAGACATATCGGTATCTTTACTAAAATCGAACAACATTCCTGATCCTTTATTAATTACAGTAGAACCTATACCACCAGCTAAACCTCCAATACCAGTAATCGTGGCAATTGCTTTTTTAGGAAACATATCTCCAACTGTCGTGAAAATATTTGCGGACCAAGCTTGGTGAGCTGCACCGGCAATACCAATAATAATTACCGGTAACCAATAAGACACACCACCTAATGGCTGTGCAACTAATGCCAATAATGGGAAAAATGCAAAAATCAACATCGACCTCATTCTGCCCTCATATGGATTCATCCCTTTCTTTTCAACAAAATAAGTTGGTAACCAACCCCCAATAATTGAAAGCAAAGTAATCATGTACAAAACAAATAATGGTAAAGCTGCTTCTGTGGAATCCATTCCATAAACAGAACTCAAATAGGCAGGAGTCCAAAATAAAAAGAACCACCAAACACCATCTGTCATAAATTTACCAAAAGCGAATGCCCATGTTTGTTTGTATTTTAAACACTGCATAAGAGTTACCTTAACTGCAGATTCAGGCACATAACCTTCTATTTTACTATCAGCAATAATATCTTGCTGAATGTACTCTAACTCAGCTTCACTTACTTTTGAATGCTTTTCAGGTTTATCATACATGAAAACCCAAAATCCCATCCAAACAAAACCTAAAGCACCAATAATAATAAAAGACATTTCCCAACCATAAGCTTTGGCAATAAATGGAATTGATATTGGAGCCGCCAATGCACCAACAGTAGCACCTGCATTAAATATACTTGTTGAAAAAGCTCTGTCTTTTTTAGGAAAATACTCAGCTGTCGTTTTGATTGCAGCAGGAAAATTTCCAGCCTCTCCCAATGCTAAAACAAATCGAGCAAAAATAAATAAGGTAACACTCACTGTAATTACCATCCCGGTATCATTTACGGTCTTAAGCGCTTCTTTTGCTCCTTCAAATCCAACAAACCAGTTACCTGTCAATATTCCCGATGTTGCTATACCACAAAAAGCATGCAAACAAGCCCCTATAGACCAAACGCCAATAGCCCAAAGAAATCCTTTCTTTGTATCTAATAAATCTACCAATCTTCCGGCAAACAATAAAGAAACTGCATAAAAAATTGAAAATAACGCAGTAATATTTCCATAATCATTATTAGTCCAATGAAATTCAGGAGCAATAAAATCCTTCCAAGTTAAAGAAAGCACTTGTCTATCCAGATAGTTTATAGTAGTTGCAAAAAAAAGCAAACCGCAAATCGACCAACGGTAATTACCAATAGCTTTATTTGTTTCGTTCATAGTTATTTTATTATAAAAAGTTTAAAAATTAGATACTAGTTAATTATTATAGATGAGTGCCTTACAAAAACAAAAATCATCTTTTTAAACTTAAAAATTAAAGTTTAAAGAATGTTTTTTTCAAAAAAAACACATGTAATCGATTGCACAAATATAGTTTTTAATATTTAAATGACAAATTTTTTAAATATCTATTTAAAAAAATGCTGTAAAAAAACATATCATTTAAAAATAACAGAATGCCTTATAAAACCATGAACTATATTTCTTGCCATTTTTGCGTTTTCCGGTTATTAATGGATAAAATAAGAAAACATTAATATAGCCCATAAAAAAACCCACGTAGGAGTAGACTCAACATGGGTTTGACAACTAACTAAATTATCCAAACAACTTTATAAACTAAAACAACACAATTTTAATTCTATAAAATAAAAATTAAATTTTACTTATTTTCCAAAAACGCTATTCCTCAGATACCAATGGTCTTTCTGAATCCATTGTAAAATCCAACAAAACTGCAACTCCTTTATCATTTATCATGGTCATATTCAAAACATCTAATAGTGCTAATTTTCTCGAAACTAAACCATTAAATTTATTATACGAAATATTCATTTCTTTTAAATTATTTAGTTTTTCTAATTCGAAAGGAACTTGTCCATCCATATTATTTTCAAATAAACTTAAATTTTCAAGCTTAGTTAACTTAGCCATTTCAGGACTTAGCTTCCCTGAAAATTTATTACTGTTTAAAAGCAATGTTTTCAAAGTCGAAATTTCATAAAGTGAAGATGGAATTTGTCCTTCTATTTCATTATTAAACAAAACAAGTTTTTCTAAATTCTTCAAAGCTCCTATTTTAGCAGGTAATTCTCCAGAAAGTCTATTCATATATAATTCTATATCTTTTAAATTAACTAACTCACAAATTGAAGCAGGAATAGAGCCACTTAATTTATTAAAAGAAAGGTTCAAAACATTTAAATCTTTTAACTTACTTAATTCAGAAGGAATAGTTCCTGAAATGTGATTTTTATGTAAATCCAATTCTTTAAGATTTACTAAATCTACTATTGAACCAGACAATTCTCCCACTAAATTATTATCAGATAAATTTAAAGCAACTACTTTATCTCCTTCAATTGTAACACCATACCAAGTCGATACATCTGAATTTAAATCCCATTTATTTGTCCAATTCTCACCAGCTGTAGCTTTATTCAATTTAACTAATGCTTCTTTTTCTGTTGGTGAAATAGCTGCCATCATTGAGAGTGATGTAAAAACAACTAAAAGAAATGTGTATAGATTTTTCATAACCTTTTGCTTTTATCTAATTTGATAGGTTAAAACTACCTTAATTACTGCTTAAAAGCAAATATAATCGATGAAATACATTTATTTATATTTGTTTGTAGTAAAATAATTACTACATTAATTAAAATCTCGATTGAAATATTTTATTATATTTGAAACAATTAATTTTAAATATAAATTTATGGAAATTAACTTCTTAGCACTTTTTACTGCTGCAATCTCAACATTAATTGTTGGTTTTATTTGGTACAATCCAAAAGTTTTTGGTACAATATGGATGAAAGAATCTGGTATGACTGAAGAAAAAATGAAAGGAGCCAATATGGTTTTAATCTTTGGAATGTCTTTATTTTATGCTTTTCTAATGTCCTTTATCATCCAATCTGTTACTATACATCAATTTGGTGCCTTGAGTATGATTGGAGGAAATGTTGAAAATGCAAAGCCATCCTATACATCTTTCATGGCCGATTATGGAACAGCTTTTAGAACATTTAAACACGGGATGCTTCATGGTTTTATAACTGGTTTATTTTTAGCTTTACCAATTATAGGAACCAATGCTCTTTTTGAAAGAAGAAGTTGGAAATACACTTTAGTATCCGGAGGCTATTGGATTGTTTCCTTTATGTTAATGGGAGGAATAATTTGCGCTTGGCAATAAAACAACAAAGCATCCTGTATCAACAAAGACGGGATGCTATTTATTCTAGTTTTTCAATAGCCATCGCCAAATCAAAATCTTTATCTGTAACGCCACCGGCATCATGGGTATTTAATCTAATTTTTAATTTGTTATAGACATTAAATAACTCCGGATGATGGTTCCTTTTTTCAGCTAAGAGACCTACTTGAACCATGAAACCAAGCGCTTGAACAAAGTTTTTAAACACATAATTTTTCTCAATTGCGTTATCATTGAAAAGCCATTCATCTAAATCCTGCAAAGGCTTTTGGGCTGTATGTTCATCATAAATATTCATAACTTATCTTTTTAATAAAATTAATTAAAATTCATTTAATATTTCCTCATTTGACTTTAAATATTAATTTAGACGAATACTAATTACAATTACCTTGAAATCCAACTTTTCTTTCCAAATCTATTCTTCAACACAAGAGCTACCTACAAAATGGGATGTTTTGGCCGCTAAAAACATATTTCTTTCCCGAGATTATTTAAAAATATTAGAAACAGCTCCTCCAAAAAACATGAAATGCCACTTCATTGGTTTGTTTCATGATCAAAATTTAGTTGGCTTAGCTATTTCACAATTTATTAATTTAAGTGAAGTACAATCTTTTGGGGAAAGAGATAATTGTCTAAAAACAAAGATTAGAAATTTTGTATTTAAAAAATTTAGCTCCAATGTATTAGTTATTGGAAACAATATGTTGACTGGACAAAACGGTCATTGCTTCTCCCAAGAACTTCCAGTGAAAGAAGGTGTCCTTTTATTAAAAAAAGCAGCAGATAAATTACATGAAATTTTTACAAATGAAGGAATTAAAACTCATCTCACCATATTTAAAGATTTTTCACATTCTGAAATTCAGAATTTCAAATTAGCGGAATTTAAATCTTTTTTTGAGTTTTCTACTCAACCCAATATGATTTTTCAGATTAGGGATTCCTGGCACACATTTGATGATTACATCCAAAATAAAACTAAAAAATATCGAGATCAATACAAAAGAGCTCGTAAAAAAGCAGATCTAATTTCTAAAAGAAAATTATCTTTAGAAGAAATCAAAAAATACAATACTCGTATTTATGAACTCTACATGAATGTAGCCAAAAACGCCCCGTTCAATACTTTTTATTTACCGGAAAATCATTTTGAATATTTTAAAAATACACTAGATGGCAAATTCTTATTTTACGGCTATTTCTTAGAAGATGAATTAATAGGCTTTAACACTTTAATAAAAAACGGGACAGATATAGACACCTATTTTCTGGGTTATGACGAAAATTTCCAACGAGAAAAGATGTTGTATTTAAATATGTTATACGACATGATTGGCTATTCTACAAACAAAGGGTTTAAACGGATTATTTTTGCCAGGACTGCACTGGAAATAAAAAGTTCAGTGGGTGCCCATCCTATTAAAATGTATGGATTAATGAAACACAGTAACCCTTTGATTAATTTAATCCTTCCAAAAGCTTTTTATTATTTTGAACCTAAAACAGAATGGCAGGAACGCAATCCATTTAAATAAATCAAGAAACGGCAATTTTAACTTTATAAGGAAAAATACTTATATCTAAATCTAATATTTTTCCATAAAATTCTCCGTCAATTTGAAAACTTACCGGAACATTTGTTTTGATAATAGCTTTATCTGTAGAATACACTTTTACATATTCAGACTTAACAGATAATTGTCCCAATATAATTTTTCCAAATACCTTTAAGTTCAATTTTTTTAAAATTATTAATTCAAACTTTCCATCATTTATTATTCCGTTGGGATTTATCACTACACCCGTACCATACTTTTTGGCATTGGCAATAACAATCATTCTTGATTCAAATTCAATATTTTGATTATCAATAGAAATCACTCCTCTAAATGGTCGATTTCGACCCATCAAGGTTTTAAAAACTTGCAAAAAATATCCCCACCTACCATGTATAGCACTTTTCTCGTAATTTTTAATAAGTTTTGCATTTAAACCTAAATCACTTAAATGCAAACAAATCTGATCGTTAATATCAATTACATCAATGGATATGTAAGTATCTCGAAAGGCTATAGCCAGGTTTTCGCCTAATGTCTTTATTAAATTAAGTTCTAATGCTAAGCCATTTGCAGAACCTGCTGGCAAAATCCCTAAAATGACATCTTCTTTTAACAATGCTTCAGCAACCATTTTTACAGTTCCATCACCACCTGCAATTATAATACGATCCGGAATAAATTTTGAATACAGTGATTTTAATTTCGAAATATCATTTAAACCTGTAGTTTCAAATAGAATAAAATTGTAGTTCTCTTTACCTGCATACAAATAAGTTGCATCAATAAAACTTGATTTATTGATACCTCCTGAAACAGGATTAACAACCATTATCATATTCTTTTTCACCATTTTACTTCTTTTATTACTTAAAATTAATTAATTTAGAAGACACTTCAAAAGTAAAACTGCAAATGAAGCCTATTTTAAAATTGTATCGAGGATATGCCAATGAGCAAGAATTGATTGTCATGGGACATGTTTTTAAACCAACAAAAAAAAGCGATTACGATTTTCAAGATAAAAATTTCAAAAATGCCAGTTCTGTAATCAGTATGTTCCGAATGAAAACGCAGGCAAATGCTGACGTTTATATGGAACATAATGGTATTGAAATTCACACCAAAACACTCAAAGACGGTTATTTTAAATTTTGTATTCCGTTAAATCAAAACGATTATGGCTGGGTTGAATATGAAGTAAGTATCCTATACCGCAATAAAAGAATTACCACAAAAGAAAACTATATTAGACCACAAGTGGGCAACTTAGGGATTATTTCAGACATTGACGATACATTTATTATTTCGTATACGCTAAACCCTTTTAAGAAATTATTTCATCTTTTATTTAAAAACGTAAGTTCCAGAAAAATTTTTGAAGATGTGGTCCCTCATTTCCAAGCACTAAGCGCATCAGGAAGAGCACATAAAGGGGAATTAAATGCTTTTTTTTATGTTTCAAGCAGTGAATGGAATTTATATCGCTTTATTGTGAAATTTGCTGAAATACATCAATTACCCAAAGCAGTACTTTTGTTAAAAGACATTAAAACGAGTCTCACCAACTTTTTTTGGACTGGAAGAGGTGGACACAATCACAAGTTCGAAAAAATAAAACACATCTTAGAATTTTATCCCAATCTAAAATACGTTTTGATAGGTGATGATTCCCAACACGATCCGTTTTTATATGAAGCCATCAGTAAAATTTTTCCGTTAACCGTAAAGGCTATATACGTACGCCAAACAGGTAAAAATAAAAAAGCTAAAGTAACTAAAGTATTAAAAAACCTAGAGACATTATCCGTATCTGTTTGTTATTTCAAGAATAGCACCGAAGCAATTGAACACTCCAAAAAAATAGGCTTAATTGATTGAATCTTTATCAAATCAATTAAGCCTATTAAAAGAAAACTAAAATAACTACAAATTATCTATTTCCTCCTGAACGATTTCCCAATCCAAGAGCAACTGGTCTAAATCTTCTTTTTTCTTATTGTACGCCTTGAAAAAAGCGGCATCCTCTATATGTTTATCATAATTTGAGGTTAGCATTTTATCATCATTTTGAATGTCCTTTTCTAATTGTTTGATTTGACTTTCAATTTTACTCAACCTATTTTGTAATGATTTATTCTTTTTTTGATCTTCATAGGAAGCTTTGTTACTTTCTTTAGGGGAAGCTGCTTTTTGAGCGTCTTTTTTCTCAACTTCACGCATATTTTCTAAATTGCGTTGCTCCAAGAAATAATTAATATCTCCCAGATATTCTTTAATTTTTTGATCTTTGAATTCATACACTAAATTGGACATTCCTTGAAGAAAATCCCTATCGTGAGAAACCAACAATAAAGTTCCGCCAAATTTTTGCAACGCCGCTTTCAACACATTTTTAGATTTAATATCTAAGTGGTTGGTAGGCTCATCCATCAACAACACATTGATAGGTTGCAACAATAATTTACAAAGCGCCAAACGGTTTCTTTCTCCTCCTGAAAGGACTTTTACCTTCTTTTCGACATCATCACCACGAAACAAGAAAGAACCTAGCATATCACGCACTTTAGAGCGATTTGTATCCATGGCAGCATCCTCCATTGTTTGCAACAAAGTAATTTCACCGTCAAGATATTCTGCCTGATTTTGGGCAAAATAACCCAACTGCACATTGTGCCCTAATTTAATGGAACCTTGATACTCAAACTCATTGACAATCGCTTTGATAAATGTCGATTTCCCTTGACCATTTTGACCAACGAAAGCAATTTTACTGCCGCGTTCCACCAAAAGATTAATATCTTTTAGAATCGTTTTATCTCCATAACTTTTAGTGACATTATCCGCTTCTACTACAACTCTTCCAGGTTCTTTGGAAACTGGAAAAGAAATATTCATTACCGAATTGTCATCTTCATCCACTTCGATACGCTCCACTTTATCTAATTTCTTGATTAAAGATTGTGCCATCGAAGCTTTGGAAGCTTTGGCACGGAACTTTTCAATTAATTTTTCGGTTTCTTCAATTTTTTTAGCCTGATTTTTTTGAGTAGCTAATTGCTTTTCACGGATTTCATGACGCAATTCTAAATATTGAGAATAAGGCTTGTTGAAATCATATGCTTTTCCAAGGGAAATTTCAATCGTTCTGTTGGTCACATTATCCAAGAACATTTTATCGTGAGAAACAATGACCACTACTCCTGGGAAATTACGCAAGAATCCTTCCAACCAAATGATACTTTCAATATCCAAGTGATTCGTAGGCTCATCGAGTAATAAAATATCATTGGACTGCAATAATAATTTAGCTAACTCGATCCGCATTCTCCATCCACCGGAAAAAGTCTCCGTTTGATTATTGAATACTTCTCTTTTAAAACCAAGACCCAGTAATATTTTTTCGGTATCTCCAACATAATTGTAACCACCCAATAATTCAAAACGATGCGTGTAGTCAGACAAATCTTCAATTATTTGACTGTATTCCTCACTTTCATAATCGGTTCTGGTAACCAACTGATGATTGATTTCTTCTAATTTTTTTTCAACAATTTTAATTTCAGTAAAAGCTTCATACGCTTCTTCAAGTACCGTCCTTCCTTGTTCAAAATCGATATCCTGTCTCAAAAAACCCATTCGAATTTCTTTTTCTTGAGCGATATTTCCAGAATCTGGAGCAAAATCTTTAGCTAATATTTTTAGCATGGTCGATTTTCCTGCACCGTTTTTTCCAACAAGACCTACTCGGTCTCCTGCACCCAAACGAAAAGTTACTTCTTCAAATAAATAAGAGCCTCCGAACGAAACGGATAAATTGTGTATATTAAGCATAGATTGTGACTAATGTTACATCGGTACTCCTATAAAATTGTACCTTTGTTTAAAATTTTTGCAAATGTTAAAAAAAGGATCCAAACTAAATAGTATTTTAACAGGAACTTGTCCTAAATGTCAGAATGAGAGTATGTATTTGGATAAAAACCCATTACATTTAAACAATATTTTAAAAATGCATGAAAAATGCAGCCATTGTGGATTGAAATATCAAATTGAGCCTTCCTTTTTTTATGGAGCCATGTATGTGAGTTATGGACTAAATGTAGCAATAGGAATTGCCGCATTTATAACTTCATATTTAATTTTTCATTCTTCTTTAAAAATAGCTTTTATTGCCATAATTGCTTCATTAATTCTTCTATTCCCATTTGTTTTACGATGGTCAAGGAACATATACATTAATATGTTTGTTTCGTATGATCCCAAATTCGACAAAAAATAAATTATTTAAATCCTTTATTGTAATACCTTTTTATGTCTATTTCGGCATTTAAAGGGATTTGATATTCTATAAAATCAAATAAAGCTTTAGCCATTGCTGGACCGAGCATAACACCTCGTGTCCCCAAACCATTCAGCAAATGAATAGAGGAATAATCTAAATGTGTCCCAACAAGAGGCCTTCTATCTTTTACTGTTGGACGAACACCAGCAAAGTGTTCCACAATTTGAAAATTGCAGGTGATAATTTCTTGTATTCTTTCTATTAATTCTTGTTTTCCTTCTTCAGTAGGCAAATCCGTTTTATCTTTCCAATTGTAAGTAGCCCCCACTTTGAACAAATCATTACCCAAGGGTAAAATAAAGACGCTGGTATTAACAATAACATCCAAATCTAATTGCGGCGCTCTAATGATAAAAAGTTCTCCTTTTGTGCCGTCTAACGGCAATTGATTAAAATAAGGATTGGCGTGCATCCCAAAACCTTCAGCAAATATAATATGCTTAGCTTCGATATTTTTATATCTAATACCATCACTTAAAACTTCCAATGCATTATAGTCAAATGTTTCCTCCAGAAACAATTCTTGTCCAACAAGGTATTCCCTATATTTATTTAACAACAAGGCAGTATCCAAATATCCAGTATGCAAAACTTTCCCATAGTTGAAAGGAGACTCAATGCCTGAATATTTTTGGGTAACTAAATTAGTGGACAAAAAAGGAGATAACGACTCTTTATCTGAAGCGGCAAACCAATTATTTTGCTCTTCTATTGAAAAAAACTTTCTTAAAATCGGAATTTTAAAATCAAACTGACAATTTAATTTAGATTCTAATTCAGCATAAAATTGCGTCATTAAATCAATTTGTTCTTTAGCTTTCCAAACTTCACTAAAGCGCTTTAGAATAACGGGATTATATAATCCTCCGGCAATCTTGGAAGAATTTTGTGAATTATTATCCAAAACAAAAATTGACTTATTATTTTTTAAAGCCATTTCAGAAAATGAAATACCTGCCAAACCAGACCCTACAATTAAATAATCAATCATTAATATACTTTTTAGCAAAAATAAAGAAAAGAACAGACTAAAAAAACAAAGACTCTTACCAAAAGTTGGTAAGAGTCTTTATTATATAGTTAGGAATTAGAAATTAATAATTCCACATGTCCGATTCGAAATTACGAATTTTATCTTTCACTCTATCCGATTCTATCAATTGATTCAATGCATTATCTTTCATGTATTCATCAATTGCTCTATCCCCGTAAACATTTTCCTCTTTATAGATAACACTATTAAAATGTCTAGAATTTAATATTTGATCGAATGAAATTGGCATCGCTGAGTTTTTATCATTAAATGCTTTCGCTTCATGCAAAACCTCTCTAGCGGAAGGGAAAAAGATCCAAAACAATTCGATATAATCTTTTTCATCACTGTTCATCGTATATACGTCTGGAGTTACTGGACAAAGACCCAATAAACGATATTTCAACTCACTTTGACGTTTATCAAAATACCAATACCCTTTTATTTTATATTCGGTAACATCCTGAGCTGTTAAGTCTGATCTTAGAATATATTCAGAAGAAATAGACATTCCGGCATTTATTTGTTCTCTACCTGCATCAGTTGTATCAATTCGTGTTAAAGAACCTTGGATGTCTTTCAAAGATTTTTTAGTGTTAAAATAACTATCGGTATACACCTCCGTAATTTTACCATTTTTCATTGCTTTAGTCAAAACATCATATAAAGAACGTCTATCAGAACCAATATTGGCTGTGTCTATTGGAAAATACAAAGCGAAATTAATTTTTTCACTTAAATCTATAATTTCCCAAGTCATTTTACCCATCAAAACATCTCTATCATGTACATAACCATAAGCTAATGGCTTATCATTATCTGAAATGAGTTGAGCAGGTGACTTTTGTCCAATTTGCTCTGGTGTCTTCGAATTAAGCAAGTTAGATTGTGCATAAGAAGCAACACCTGCGGTAATAGAAAGAATAACTATTAAAAAATTTCTCATATTCATCATGTTATCAGTATAAGATATTGAAGTAGGTTTTACAAACAACTTACTTTTATTGTATTTCAAAAATTACTGGAGCTGTTCTTGGCAATAAATAATTACCTGCTCCCACAAGTTTAGTTTTAATTTCAGAAATGGTCACTTGATCTCCTCTTCCTGCTTTAGAAAGCACCGATTTACATTGTGCGTTTAATTTGTTACCTGATACAACTACTGTTGGTTGTCCAGTAACTTTCAAATTAAACCCTACAACATTTAATCCCACTTCAAAATCAAAATCTTCTAATTTAGCACCAATAGTCGAAATTTCAAGATTTGACTTAGGACCTTTTACAACTCCTGTTTCTCCTCTAATTGTACCTGTTGGACCCGGAATACCTTTTATTCTAAATGATTTCTTATCCGAAACCTTAGAACCATCAGGCAAAGTTCCTGTAACATTAATCACCACTTCATTACCTGAACTTGGACTCATATTGTATTTACCACCACCGGCAGATGTTAAACCTGGTGCTGACGCTGTAACTTTATCAGCCGTAATTCCTGCAAATGAAATAGTCATTGGATTTACAACCCCTCTATAGACCACATTCATTTTATCTGCTGAAATAGTAGCCGATTTAGGTCTAGCCACAACAACATAAGACCCTTTGATTGGTAAAGCTACGATTTTTCCGTTCTCTTCAAAATTAAAAGAACCTGCAATATTGTGTTCTCCAATATTTCCTGCACCAAAAGAAAATTTAGCCTGACCTGCTTCCGCTCTTACACTAGAACCATTTATAACAACCGATTTAGCCTGCAATGAAGGATCAAATTTCCCTAAGATAATTTTACCTGTAACCGCTTCTCCTTGAAAGAAAACCGATTTATCAGCTACTACTATTGGTTGATAAGCTGTAAGCGATGCTGCAGCAACTAAATCCGACTGGAACATTCCGCTCATAATATCACTTTCAGTGGTTTTAATATCAGCCTGTAATTGGGATAATTTAGTTATTGTCGCAATTAAAGGATATCCATGATAGTTATACTCCATCCAAGGTAATTTAGCACCTGCTTTTTCAGAATAAACCGGATTTGTAGCAAATCTAGATTCAATCTTTTTCATTTCAGATTCCGCAATAGAACTTCCTCCAATAGCTTTAATTTCTGCTGGATAATGTTGAATTTTAGCTAAAAATTCTTTTCCTTCTTTAGAAAGTTTTTCTCCACTGAAAAACAATCTATCAATTAAATCTCCTTTATCCATTTGCTCATATGGCAAATTTCCAGCTTCGTCTCTTTCAAACTTTTGGGTAACTTTTGTTTTAATACCCTCTAAATATTCATTAAAATCTTTAGATAAAGCTCTTATTTTTTCAACTTTTACTTTTTTGTCTCCAAACTGACCCGGTTGATCTACCGCTTTTTGGGCTAATTGCTCAAAAGAAGATTGATTTCGAGTATCGGTAATCGTGTTAGATTCTATTATTTTAGTATTTAAGATCCCAAAAGCTGACAATACTTCTTTTGACATATTTAATGCAAGCATTGCAATAAAAATCAAGTACATCAGATTGATCATCTTCTGTCTAGGGGTTAGTTTTCCTCCTGCCATATTTTCTAATAATTAATTAGTCGTTAATTTTATAGTTAGGAATGTTTATTACCCTTTATTATTCATTGCTGTCAACATACCACCATAAACATTATTCAATGAAGATAAGTTTGTAGTTAAGGACTGCATTTGTTCTTTTAATTTTAAATTATTCTCAAGTACCTCATCATTAATCTGAGCATTTCTTGAAGCACTTTGTAATTGAATTTTATATAAGCTATTCAAAGATTCCATTTGAGCAGCAGCTATGGTCAATTCTTCACTATATTTTTTTGTAGAAGCCATAGAATCCACTGTAGGTGCAATACCCTTTGCTGCAGATTCAAAATTTTTGATACTATCCCCTAAACTTGCCATTAACTCTCCGTCAATTTTAGCATCTTTTAATAATGTATCCAATTTTTGAGACAACAATCCTTGAGCATCTGAAGGAGTTTCCTTATTTGTTTTCTTTTTTGCTTCACCGTTAGCTAATTCTGGATAAACCAAAGTCCAGTCCAATTCATTATCCACAGGTTCAAAAGCAGAAAGTGCAAAAATCCCTGCCTCAACCACCAAACCGATGGTAAGCATTGCATTACCGGTAATAAAACCAAATTCTAAATGTGTGATTTTAAATAATGCTCCAATAATTACTACTGCAGCTCCCATTCCGTAAGCAAAATTCATTGCTTTTTTACTTAATATTGCCATGATTAATTGTGTTTTTTAGTTGTTTTATGATTGAATAGATTTGGGTATTTTTTTTATTTTTTTAATTTTCCGTTACCGTTTCCTGTAGTCTGAACTCCCATGTAATCTTGGACAGTTCTAAAACCGATATAACTTCTGGCAGAATCGGCATATTCATAATCTCTGGTACTTACCTGTAGAAAATAAGCAACATCTTTCCATGAACCACCACGTACTACTTTACGTTTATTTGAACCATCCTGAACATTTGGATTCATCGATGAAACAAACTCATAGGCATTAGGGTCATATGAAGAATCAGTCCACTCAGACACATTCCCAGCCATATTATAAAGATTATAACCGTTTGGCTCATATGATTTAGCTTCTACTGTATACAAAGCCTCATCAGCAGCATAATCCCCTCTACTAGGTTTAAAATTAGCCAAGAAACAACCTCTATCACTTTTTGTATAAGGACCTCCCCATGGATAAGTAGCAGACTCTAACCCACCTCTTGCAGAATATTCCCATTCTGCTTCTGTCGGCAATCTAAAAGAATTGATTAAATCGCGTCCACTCTTTTTTGATTTTATATACGTATTTTTGTTTAATGTTCTCCAAGCACAAAAAGCTTTTGCCTGTGTCCATTTTACACCAACAACAGGATAATCCCCATAGGCTTTATGCCAGAAATAATCATTATGCATTGGTTCATTATACGAATAAGCAAAATCCTTAATCCAAACTGTTGTATCTGGATACACTTTAACCTCTTCCGTTTTAATAAAATCTTTACGTTTACCCACTTTCGCTTTAGCAGCCGCTTGAATATCCATCCAAGAGTAACGGAATTTCAATTTATCAACATCAATAGTTCTTAAGCCATTATATGAAGCTTCCAATGGCAAATACATCGAATCCATTACCTCTACATAATATTCATCAGGGTATAATTTAGGATCTTTAATAAGCTTGACATTTCTGTTTAATCTTCTTCCTGCATATTGATTCTCAGCATCAATACTATAATAGTTATCGTACATATATTTGTCATATGCGGTCATTTTTTCAGGATCAGCATCATTGAAAGCAAAATCACCTATACTTCCGGCATTTTTACCTTTTCCTTTTGAATCTCCAGCTGTTATTCCTTGTTCATCCGCAAGAATTGCTAATCTCAATCTCATCGTTGAATCTTTTACCCATTCAACAAATTGACGATACTCACTATTGGTAATTTCCGTTTCATCCATATAAAAAGAACGAACAGTTACCGTTTTTGTTTGAGCATCATTAACGCCAGCTACATCATCATCAGATTTACCCATAATAAAAGCTCCACCTGGAACCAATGCCATTCCATAAGGTTTCTCTGGGTGCCATTTTGCACCGTTAACTCCGATTAACTCCCCTTTATCACCTGTCTTACCACAGCCAACTATTAGTGTTAAAATTGCCATTAATGCAATAAACTTCTTCATATAAATTCGGGTTAGATTTTCATTCTGTTTTAAGTTCGTAAACCTATTTATTATTTATTAATAAAACAATAATTTTGGTGTGAAATTAAATTATGCCTCAAAAATAAAATTAAATAAATTATAAAAAAAATATTTCATCGATAAAACACGCATATAATCGATAAAAAGCAATTTTAACTTATTTTCAAAAGCTTATTCTTACAAATAGGACATTCTAGAAATACTATACTATCCCTTTTATCATTTAAAAATATTATAAAATATTTTTTCGCAATGCTTTCCACCATCTTTCAGGTAATTCTTGATTACAAGCACCTAAATACTCATCATAAGAACAAGGTAATAACGTATTTCTTTTTAATTTATTATTCCCATTTGAAACGAAAGGTATCTCTATCCACCATCTTTCCGTTTTATCACTTTTATAAAAAATAAGCATTTCGTCTTCTAAAGGAACTATATATTTCAAATAATTTTCTCTACTTCCAAACGGATATTCATTGGAACGATAATGAAATCCTTCTATAAAATACCATATAATTTGAGCCGCCAATGTCGATTCTTGTATTGAATTGTTATGATTAAATAACCCAAATAAAGAAACTTTATCACTTATCCCAGCATATCTAGCCAAAGAACAGATCTCTTTTCCATTAAAGCCATTGGGGATAAAATTAACAAAATTACCAGAATCAGAAGATTTTACTGAATTCAAATCCAAACTGACAACATCAGCATCCCTAAATACGGGTTCAGCCAAAGCAATCGAATTAGAAATTTCACCTAATCTATAGGCGTCAAAAAATAATTTTTCAATTAAATCAATTTCCTCCTGTGAATTATAATAAGTCTGATAGCCTATATTACAATAATTGAAAAGATTATTGGGCTCATCCATTATAATTTTGGTCAAATAGGATGATTGTGACAAAGGTTCATCGTCTTTACCAAAATCGAATTTACTATCGATAGAAACCAAATTTACCATTTGTTCCAATTCATCATAAGCTCGATATAACGCATAAGTTAAATCCTGTGAGCCACCAATGACAATTGGAATAATTCTTTTCTTAACCAATTGAGAAACCACTTTACTCAAAGCAAAATAAGTATCTGTAATTGAATTACCGGGAAGAATATCCCCTAAATCCGCTATTGAAGCATCCCAATTACCGGGAAACATATTATAAAACTCTCTTCGAATAGAAGACAAATCTACTGTAGTCGATGTTGTAGCAGCACCTCTATTCTCTAAAACTCCTATTATAGCGATAGTAACTTTATCTAAATCAGGAAAATTTTCTTTTGTATGAAAGACAATTTTACTTCCTAATTGTTGAGAAGAAAATCCATTAATTGATTGAAAAACTTCTATTTCTAAAGGTTGAAGAAAATCAAATTCCATTTATTTCTTTTTTGCTACGGGTTTCTTAACTGCAGTTTTTTTTGCCGCCGCTTTCTTGGCTGGAGCCTTTTTAGCAGGTGTTTTTTTGGCAATCATTTCTTGAACTTCATCCAAAGTTAATTTGGCAGCATCAACTTCTTTACCCAGCTCAATTTTAATTTTCCCTTTAGTAATCACAGAACGTCCCCAACGGGCTTTTTCAACCAAAATTCCTTCTTCTTCCCAGTTATGTAATACTTTGTCAATATTTTTCTGTATTTTATCCTCAATCAATGCTTCTATATCCGCTTGAGATAAATTATCAAAATTATATTTTTTACTTACATTTATAAACAAGCCGTTCCATTTTATAAAAGGACCAAAACGCCCCACTCCTTTTTGAACGCCTTCTCCTTTATAAACTGCAATTGGAGCATCGGCTATCGCTTTTTCATCAATCAATTCCTGTGCTCTTTTTACATCAACATCTAACGGATTTTCTCCTTTTGACAACGAAATAAACACACTTCCATGGCGAACATAAGGACCAAAACGTCCGTTATTCACTTCAACCTCTTCACCTTTATATTCTCCCAAACTCTTTGGCAACAAAAACAGATTCAAAGCGTCTTCCAACGTAATATTACCTATGTTTTGTTCGGTCATCAAACTCGCGAATTTTTTCTCTTCATCATCCGCTTCACCAATTTGCGCCATTGGGCCAAATTTACCCAAACGAACCGAAACCTGTTTCCCGGTTTTAGGATCTACTCCTAAAATTCTTTCTCCACTTTCCCTTTCTGCATTCACTTCTACATCTTTCACCGTTGGATGAAATTTATCGTAAAACTCATGCATCATGGCAGCCCATTCTATATTTCCTTCGGCTATTTCGTCAAAATCCTGTTCTACTTTTGCCGTAAAATTATAATCTAATATATTTCCGAAATTCTTCACCAAGAAATCCGTAACAATCGTCCCGATATCCGTAGGAACCAATTTCCCTTTATCCGAACCTGTATTTTCTTTCAACAACTTTTCACCCACTTTGTTTGACTGTAAAGTCAATTGGGTATAATTACGTTCCTGACCTTCAAGCGTTCCTTTCTCCACATAATTTCTGTTGATAATCGTCGAAATCGTTGGGGCATAGGTTGATGGACGACCAATTCCCAATTCCTCCAATTTCTTCACTAAAGAAGCTTCGGTATAACGGGCTGGTGGTCTTGAATAACGCTCAGTCGCAGTGATATAATTATTCCCTAATTTTTCGTTGACTTTCATTGCAGGCAACATCCCTTCCTGTTCTTCTTCATCGTCATCATGCCCCTCTAAATATACTTTCAAGAAACCTTCAAAAAGCAACACTTCCCCTGATGCCGTAAACAACTCATCATGATTATTCGCCTGGATCTTAACATTGGTACGCTCCAACTTAGCATCACTCATTTGCGAAGCCAAGGTTCTTTTCCAAATCAAATCATACAACCGCGCCTGATCTCTATCGATGTTCACCGTATGGCGCGACATATCAGTCGGACGAATGGCTTCGTGAGCCTCCTGCGCTCCCTTACTCTTATTTGCGAATGTTCTCGGATTGGAAAATTCCTTACCATAGGATTTGATAATTTCTGCCTGAGCAGCATCCATCGCCTCTTTAGACAAGTTCACACTATCCGTTCTCATATAGGTAATCAATCCCGCCTCATACAGACGTTGTGCTAACTGCATGGTAATTCCAACCGGCAAATACAATTTACGGGCCGCTTCCTGTTGCAAAGTCGAAGTCGTAAAAGGTGCCGTTGGTGATTTTTTGGTCGGTTTAGTTTCTAAATCGGCTACCTTATAAGTAGAACCAATATTTTTATTTAAGAAATCTTCGGCTTCTTTTTTAGTATTAAAATTCTTTGGAAGTTTTGCTTTGAATGACTTTCCGGCTTGGTTAGTGAATTCTGCCACAACCGAATATGTTGCCAACGCTTTGAAATTATGAATTTCTCTTTCGCGCTCTACAATCAAACGAACAGATACTGATTGTACACGTCCGGCAGAAAGTCCTCCTTTTATTTTTCTCCAAAGCACAGGTGACAATTCATAACCAACCAATCTGTCTAAAACACGACGCGCTTGTTGTGCATTAACTAAATTATAATCAATTTCTCTAGGATTATCGATGGCTTTTAAAATCGCAGTTTTCGTGATTTCGTGAAAAACAATACGCTTAGTTTTGGTTTTGTCTAATTTTAATTCTTCGGCAAGATGCCAAGAAATAGCTTCTCCCTCGCGATCCTCATCACTTGCTAACCAAACCATTTCGGCTTTCTTTGCTAGTCCTTTTAATTTGGTTACCAATGCTTTCTTGTCGGCAGAAACTTCGTATTTAGGTTTGAAACCATTTTCTACATCTACACCAATTTCTTTAGAAGGTAAATCAGCAATATGCCCATAACTGGACTCTACTTGATAATCACTTCCTAGAAATTTTTCGATTGTTTTCGCCTTCGCAGGTGACTCCACTATAACTAAATTCTTTGCCATGTCCCGTTTGTTTGTGTCGGCAAAAGTATATGATTTTTTTAAATTTTGGGTTTTTTAAATTTTAAAAGTCAATATAATCGTTGATTTACAAGTTTTCAATGGTTTAAATCTCATCCCTTTTAAGAAAAAAACATTCTAATAATAAATGAACACTTATTATAAATCTAACCTATTTTACTACAAATAAAATCATTATTTAGGAGCGATTACAACTTCAATACCAAGTTCTTCCAGTTTCGTTTTAGTTTCGATATCTATACCTTCATCTGTAATCAAAACATCAATTTTATCTAAATTACAAATTTTACCAAAACCTCTTACATTCATTTTTGTAGAATCTGCTAAAACAATAATTTTCTCAGAAACATCTATCATAGCTTGATTTAAATGCGCTTCTAAAGAATTTGATGTACTTAAACC
>JALRGT010000027.1 GCA_023259675.1 Flavobacterium sp. | reverse complement strand
TAAAGTAATGTCAGTAAAACTTAAACCGGAAACACCTTCAAAAGCTGCCTCTTTTACGGTAAATATACTGTCATATTGCAATTCCATTTTTGAGGAAGTCTTGGCAATTAGCTGTTGCAAAAGGGAATCTCTGAAAACAATTATTCCAACAGTAAGAACTAGAAGGAATAGGCAGATAATTTTTATAGTTAAAAATATTTTTTGTTTTCTGGTTTTCATTAAAAGTTTGGCGATGGTTAATTAATTTAAAAAGTGATTTAATGTGTTTCAAAAGCATTAAAGGAAACTCCTTGGGTGCAATTAGTTTTTGGTGATGATTTTTCGTCAGTTCGAGTAATTTTCGACAGAAAATTGTATCGAGAACAAGAAAAATATCAATAAAAACGGTTCTCGATACATTTTTTATTCCGTTTCACTGCACAAAAAACACTCGAACTGACGTTTTTAATAATTGCACCCAACGGGTTAAAGAAAACAAATTTATAAGAATATCTATTTGTTTCCTTTTTCTATTGCAATAAAATGGGTTTTTGGGGAATAAAAAAACTACAAAGGGGTTATTTGTAGTTTTCAATGTTTAGTTTTTTGCAAGTTTTATAGATATGCTTGCTTTATTTTTTATAGTATTCTTTGACTTTGGCGACAATCTGATTTTGGGTCATGCTGTCTGCCGTTTCTATCGATTTCAGTTTTTCTGCGATAGTCGATTTATTATCTAAAATTTTTTGTTGCAGTTTTGTTTTGGTTTCAGCCGGACCAAAAACATACAGTTCGTCTGAACCGTTTATGCTCGAAATCACATTATTAAGATAGGAATTCATTTGATGTTTTTTTCGCTCATCGAATGTTTTGTCGGAATTAATATGTTGATTGGCCATAAAACTGCCTTTGTCTCCTTCTTTATCATGATATACCTTGTTTTCTAAATCAGATTGAACCTCGCAAATAAATTCCATGCCGTCATTTAAAGTTACAATAATTGCTTTTTTGGAGTCAATCCAAATACCAGTTTGCTTTTTCATATTGTTCATTTTTAAGATTATAATGTAAAGTTTTTTATTATTCTATTCTTATGATTGATTTTTTTGAAAGCTCTTTAATATTGGTCTTCCAAAATGAAATTCAATTGACTGATTAATACATGTTCCGCTTTGTTTTTGCCTGAAAAGGCTTTGGCAATCGCTTCAGCCGTTTTTAAAATCAAAGCATTTATTTCGGGAGTAAATAAACGCTCATGTTCTTCCCTGAAAATTTTAAAGTCTGGAATTATTTGGTCATAATCCCATTGGTTTTCGGTGAGCCAATCAAATACAATTTCGATTTGGTAAGCCGAATCGGAGCCAAACTGATCAAAGGAGCTTTCTAGCGGGATCCATTCCCGTTGGATTATTTTTTTTAGTTCCGCAATTTCTTCCGGGCGCACCGTATTATCAACTGCGGCAATACTATAGAATATTTTGCCGAGTTGCTGGTAGAAACGAACCATTGTGGTATTGGACGGTTTCATTTGTAATTTCTTTAAGATGAGAGAAAAAGGACCTTATAAATTTACGAAAAAACAATGGTAAAGAAAATACAATTAAATGTTAAAGGATTGGATTTCAGGCAGTATTGATTCTGAAGTGTCCAAATCATTTAATTGTAATGAAGTAGCTGTAAGGATATGTAAATTTGAGAAAATGTTTACAATAATAGTTAGATTTACTTTTTAGATGAATGTAAATAATATAAATTGCTGCAGATTTTTAAATATATATTGTAGAGTAAGTGAAAATTACAAATGACAATAAAATAACTTCACATTTGCAACTTAAGATGCCTAATTGCAGTTCGTCGGAAAAATGTTTTTTCAAATGGCTTGGTTTAGTTCATTTGCTAAATAATCAACCAACCCATAAATTATGAAAAAACTAATCGCATTAATCCTGATTCTGGTCATTACTAGTATTGTTGTTGTTTCAAAAGATCCATTGTCCATCAAAATTAAAAGTGATAAATATCGGGAGCAATATGGTAATATCAATGATACCATATTATTAAAAGTTCCAGATATCAATTCTGAAAAATACAAATGGGAGTATGTAAAAGATCGCTTGTTTGATGGGGAGACAGAGAACGTATATAAAATAAAAGGTCCTATTCTCATTTCTTTGAAAAATGCCTCTCAGCAGGACAGCATTATTATTAAGGAAATAATACAGGAATTGAAAATGATTATCCCAAATAAAACTATTGATTTTTTTGACAATTTTGTTGGGAAGCCTTTTGGAGTTGTGGAAAAAAGTAATTTTAATAACCAATTTAAAGGAATCCCGGTTTACAGTTTGATGAAATCGACAGTACTAATGGAATTTGATCAAGAACTAAATAGTAGTATTGTATTAGAATCTCAGTTTACCATAAATGTTCGCGTATCTAAAGATATTGGAAATATTACTAGTACGCGTTTTTTTCGAGACGACTCCCAAGTGTTAGCAAACAACATTTTTTTTGATATTAATAAAGTGCTTTCTCATGAGGACAGAAAAAAATACATTCAATATGAATTTTTGAGGTCACTCTGTTTTATAAATGATTATAATTTTATTTCAGACTATTATTCACCTGTATATAGTATTTTTAATTCAACATTACATAATCCTGAAAAATCAGAATTTACAGATGCAGATAAGTTTTTATTGCAAAAATTATATTCGGATAATTTTATAGATCAATTTAAAGAATATATGTATGCCAACTATCCTTGGCGTTATGCAAGTAGTTTTGTCAATAAAAAAGAGCATGAATTTAAAGTTTGGGGAATTGTTATTGGTTTGGGTGTGTTGGCTTTTGGTTTAATTTTAAGTTATTTTCAAGATAGAAAATTCAAGTATTCTTATCTTAACTATTGGTTTCCCGTTTTCTTGATACTACTTCACTTTATAAATCTTACCAATATATATGGGTTCCTAACAAAGTTTAATTTGGTTATTGGTTGGAACAGCCACATTTTTTTTCAAATACCGCTAGCTTTTTTGCTTTCAATCATAATTTCTTTTATTTTATGGGGAATAGAGAAAATTAGTTTTAAACGAAATGAAAGTTTTAGTTATCAATTGGTGTTGAAAGTGATTTTTACATTTGTTTCGTTTGTATTGCCTTTATCATTATTAATGTTAAAATCGGATATAAATGGGATTATGGTGTTTCTTTTACCTTATATATTCTTTGCCGCTGGATTGGCAATTGGAAGAGGATTATTAATTTATCTCAACCATTTTTCAGCATCTTTAGTTAAAGAAAAAGATGTAGAGTTGAGCCTTTTACAAGAAGCGAAAGCAGAAGCTGAAGTCAAAGTATTGCAGTCGCAAATTAATCCTCATTTTTTGTACAATGCTTTAAATTCAATTGCTAGTTTAGCACATACGGATGCTGATAAAACTGAAAAAATGGCTTTGTCTCTTTCTGATTTATTTCGACACAGTATTAATCGAAAAGGCGCAAAAGTAAATACCTTGGGCGATGAGTTGAGTTTGGTTCAAAATTATCTGGAAATTGAACAAATCCGTTTTGGTGACCGTTTGGATTTTAGTATTGATGTCGAAGCTGATTTGTTGAAGGTTGAAATCCCGATGTTTATTTTGCAACCTCTAGTCGAAAATGCGATAAAACATGGTATTTCTAAAATAGAAGGACAAGGCAAAATTGTCTTGAAAGTAAGTAAGAAAGAGGATGGCATTTTGATTTCGGTGCAGGATAACGGACCTGATTTTCCGGAAGGATTAGTGAGTGGTCACGGATTGCAAACGGTGTATGATTTACTGAAACTGACTTATGGTGAAAAAGCAACGATGAGTTGGCACAACCAACCCCAAAAAGAAATTTTGATTCAAATTAATAATATTCTTTAATGAAAAACCATGCTTACACTACCTTAATTATAGACGACGAACCGCCTGCAAGAGCACGTTTGCAAAAATTACTGGAACATTTTCCTGAAACTTTTCGGGTGCTTGATGAAGCTAAAAACGGAATAGAAGCCGTGGAGAAAATCCATCAATTACAGCCAGATGTCATCTTTTTGGATATTGAAATGCCGGGATGGAATGGTTTTGAATTATTGGAACGTTTAGAGAAAATACCTATTGTGATTTTCTGTACGGCATTCGACCAATATTCCCTGAAAGCTTTTGAAACCAATAGCATCGATTATTTATTAAAACCTGTGCGATTGGAGCGTTTGCAGCAAACAGTAGAGAAACTCACTAATTTTAAAAACAACCTTTCGTCGGCAACGATTAAGTCGGTTTTAAAGGCCTTTTATGAGCAGAAAGAAGAAAAAAAGATGACTTCGATAACCGTGAAAAAAGGGGATAAGCTCCTTTTTATAAAACTGGATGAGGTCACTCATTTTGAAGCCGATGAAAAATATGTTACGGTTTATACCGATAGAGAAAATCATTTAATTGAGCAATCGCTATCTCAATTAGAATTGAAACTGCCACAGACATTTATACGGGTGCATCGTGCTGTAATTTTGAATAAAAATCAAGTTTTGGACGTTCAAAAGTACTTTAACAGTCGTTTTGTGATTACGTTGAATAACAATAGAAAAACGAGTGTCACTTCTGGTAGAAGTTATAATACGACTATTAAAGATTGGATGGGTATATAAAAAAACAGCTCTTTCAAACATTATTTGAAAGAGCTGTTTTTATTATTTTAGATTTAAAATTACCCAAAAAGCATACTCGCTACATCTTCAATTTTAGCCACCAATTCAATTTTGATTCCAGTATTTTTCAAGGCAATTTTATTGTATTTGGACACAAAAATGGTCGAAAACCCTAATTTTTCGGCTTCCTGAATGCGTTGGTCTACGCGGTTTACGGGACGTATTTCGCCTGATAGTCCTACTTCACCCGCAAAGCAAAAATCTTTATTTACGGGAATATCTTCATTAGATGATAAAATGGCTGCCACTACGGCCAAGTCGATTGCAGGGTCATCTACCGAAATTCCTCCTGTTACATTGAGAAAAACGTCTTTGGCGCCAAGCCTAAAACCGGCTCTTTTTTCTAAAACGGCCAGAATCATATTCAATCTTTTAGCATTGTAACCTGTGGTGCTGCGTTGAGGTGTTCCGTAAACTGCGGTGCTCACCAAGGATTGAATTTCGATCATCAACGGGCGCATGCCTTCAAGCGTGGAAGCAATGGCGGTTCCTGATAATTCTTCGTCTTTATGCGAAATTAATATTTCGGACGGATTGGAAACTTCACGCAATCCGCTGCCCAACATTTCATAAATACCAATTTCGGCGGTGGAGCCAAAACGATTTTTAAGGGAACGTAAAATACGATACACATGATTTCTATCGCCTTCAAATTGCAAAACGGTATCGACCATGTGTTCTAGAATTTTTGGTCCAGCAATGTTGCCGTCTTTGGTAATATGACCAATCAAAATTACGGGAATATTGGTTTCTTTGGCAAACTTAATCAGCTCAGCAGTGGTTTCCCTGATTTGAGAAATACTTCCCGCAGTCGATTCAATATAATCGGTATGTAAAGTTTGAATCGAATCGATAATTACGATTTCGGGTTCAATGGCTTCAATTTGTTTGAAGATGTTTTGCGTTTTGGTTTCCGTCAGAATATAGCAATTGTCGCTGCTTGGCGTAATTCTTTCGGCGCGCATTTTTATTTGTTTCTGGCTTTCTTCTCCCGAAACGTACAGCGTTTTGTACGGTAATTTTAGTGAAATCTGAAGCAATAACGTACTTTTTCCAATTCCAGGTTCTCCGCCTAAAAGAATCATCGAACCCGGCACGATTCCGCCACCTAAAACGCGATTCAATTCGGCATCCGTGGTGTTCATGCGAATTTCCTGCGCCGAATCAATTTCGTCTATTCTTAAAGGTTTTGGAGCTTTGCTTTTAGAAGTAGGTTCGCTTTTCCAAGCTACTTTTTCTTGTTTTTGAATGATTTCTTCGGCAATGGTGTTCCATTCTTTGCAGGAATTACATTGGCCTTGCCATTTTGCATATTGTGTTCCGCAGTTCTGACAGAAAAAGGTAGTTTTAACTTTCGACATTATTTTTTTACGGTTAAGCTTTTCATATCATCGTATTTTGCATACATCATATCTTTGGTTAAATCTCCAATTTCATCCAATTGTGAGGCACGTTGGTATTTTTGGGCGGCTTTTTTTGCATCTCCCAACTTTTCATACATCAATCCTAATTCATAATCGGCAAGCATTGATTTAGGGTAGTTTTTATTGGCGATTTCGGCTAATTTGTCCAGTTCTTCATAAGCCTTGTTTTTTAGGATTGCCGCTTCAATAGCTTTGAAATCATTGAGGCGAACCGGTACTTTTAGGCCTAATTTATTGGACAACGTTTCATATTTTTTGATTAAATAGTCTACAAATCCATTTTGGAGCACTACGATTTTTTCTGAAAATTCAGAAGAAGAAATTGGTTTGTAGGAATCAAAAATTTGGTATAAAGCGTTGGGTATAGCATATAAAACTAAGGAATAATGAGAAGTATTGTTAAAGGAATCGAATTTATAATTTAACGCTTCATTGGACACTAATTTTATGTTTTCATCTAATTTTAGTATAGGTTCTTTGAGCCACTTGATATCTCCATCTGCAACAGCTTGGTAGTAAAAAATGGATCGTTTGGAGTTAGCTAATTTTTCTGGAATGCGGTTTTCCATTTGTGGAGCCAATTCAGGGCTTAAAGAAATATATGCATTAAATATTGGATTGTCTTTGTAGAGAAAAAAGTTTAAAAAACCGGCTGTTACGTCATGTCCGGCGATGATACGAAAAGGAGCTGTTCGGTATTTGTTTTCGATATAGGGCAATAATTCCCCTGCAATGAATTCGAAAAATTTCGCTCCTTTTTTTGAAGGTAAACCCTCTACCGAATCAAAACTACAATCTTCTTCTCTTTTGTTTTGGTTAATCCCAACGATTATTGTCTCGGGTAAATCGTCCCAATAAGCTCCATAATTGAATGCGCCGCTAAAAGGATCAAATAAATATTGACTATCCAATACAATAAGAATGGGGTAGCTTTTGGTTGGATTATTGTTGTAGGAGGCGGGCAATCCAATAGTGATTTCCCTTGTTTCGCCTAATCGATTTGATTTAAATGGTTCCGTCGTTTTTTGTGAAAAAACAGTAAGAGACAAGAATAACACAAGTAAAGTATATTTCATGATTTAAATTATTTTAGTATTAAAGGCTTCACTAAAATTAAAGTAGCAATATAATACTTTTATTTTTTTAATTTCTAAAACTGAAATTTCGAAATAGGTAATAATGGAAATAGCCAACTGTATAATATTCAAAAAAATAGGAATTACACAGATGGTTTTAAATTCTTAAAAAAAGAAGGATTAATTAAGTGGTTATGTTAAAGAATTGTCTTTTTCATTTGGAAAAATAATCCAAGGTTTGAAAGTTTTGGCTTCTTCAAAATCCATGGTGGCATAAGAAATAATAATGATAATATCGTCTTTTTGTACTCTTCTGGCAGCGGGACCATTTAGGGTTATTTCACCTGAATTGCGTTCCCCTTTGATAGCATAAGTGTCAAAACGTTCCCCATTATTGATGTTAACAATGGATACTTTTTCCCCTTCAATTATATTTGAAGCTTCAAGTAGGGTTTCGTCAATGGTAATACTACCGATATAATTTAAATCGGCACCCGTTATTTTAACTCTATGAATCTTTGATTTTAGAACTTGAATTTGCATACTACAAAAGTAAATTAATTTAGTGAAATGGTGTCAATCAAACGAATATTATTGACAAAAACGGCTATAAATGCGCGGTATTTTTTATTTTTATTTTTTCTCAAGCAAGGTAGGAGTGTGCTTTCGTCTGCGATTTGAAAATATTCCAATTCAAATGTAGGATTTTTTTCGAATACTTTTTTTACCCAATCCGCTACTGATTTGGCACTATCTATTGTGAATTTTTCTTTTGCTTCGACCAATGTTTTGTAAATTAGGGAAGCTTCTTCTCGTTGTTTTTCAGTCAACCGTTCGTTTCTGGAACTCATCGCAAGTCCGTTTGGTTCTCTGAAAATGGGACAGCCAATAACGTTGACCTGAAGATGGTTTTTTGAGACCATCTTTTTTACAATTTGCAATTGTTGAAAGTCTTTTTCTCCAAAGTAGGTATTGGTCGGTTTTACAATTTCAAACAATTTTTTTACAATAGTTCCCACGCCATTAAAATGTCCCGGTCTGAATTTTCCCTCCATTTGGTTTTCCAATCCGTCAAAATCAAAAGTCTGGGAAGCGACATTTTTTTCATAAATGTCATCCACTTCAGGAGCATATAGGATTATTCTTTCGCTTAACGATGCGATTTTATTAATATCTGCTTCTAGAGTTCTGGGGTATTTTACGAGATCGTCCGGATTGTTAAATTGCGTTGGATTTACGAAAATGCTCACAACTGTACAGTCGTTTTCTGCCAATGATTTTTCCATTAAAGACAGGTGTCCTTGATGAAGAGCGCCCATAGTTGGAACAAAACCAATAGTGGAGTCTGACGTCGTAATAGATTTTAAATATTCTATTAAAGCGGCTTTTCCATAGAAAATAGGCATGGTTGTTTAATTAAAATTAGGTGCAAACATAATATTTTAGTTAATAACTGCATAAAATTTTGTAATTTTGCGTGGTTTTTATTACCAATAAATTAAGCAAATTACAATATGAAAGACAAGAGGATATTATATGTATCATCTGAAGTGGTGCCCTATCTTGCTGAAAACGAAGTTTCTTTAATGTCTTACGATGTTCCGAAGATGGTAAATGATCAAGGGGGACAGATTAGGATTTTTATGCCAAGATATGGAAATATTAATGAAAGAAGACACCAATTACATGAAGTAATTCGACTTTCTGGGATGAACTTGGTAGTAAATGATTTAGATATGCCATTGATTATTAAAGTGGCTTCGATACCTAAAGAAAGAATTCAAGTTTACTTTATTGATAATGATGAATACTTTAAGAGAAAAGCAACTTTTGCTGATGAAGATGGGGTAATGTATCCGGATAATGATGAACGAGCCATATTCTTTGCAAAAGGGGTTGTTGAAACCGTTAAAAAATTAAACTGGGTTCCTGATATTATACATGTTCACGGTTGGATGGCTGCGATGTTGCCAATATACATGAAACATTACTACAAAAATGAGGCTTTGTTTTCGGAAACAAAAATTGTTACTTCAGTTTATGGTCAGTCTTTTGACGGGACTTTGGATGTAGAAATGATTAATAAGGTGAAGCTTGACGGGATTCCCGAAGAAGCCGTTGCCGATTTGGAAGTTCCTAATTATGAGAATGTTTTAAAAGCAGCTATTCTACATTCGGACGCTGTTATCATTGCGTCAAATACGCTTTCTTCAAGTTTAACAAAATTTATAGAATCTTCAGAAAAACCTTTTTTACCTTTCGTGCCCAAAGACGCTTTCGCAGAAGCGTACACCAAATTTTATAACGAGGTTCTATAAATTAAACTATTTAATTCTAAATATGTATAATAATTCTTTTTTTAAGAAAATTCTAATAGTTGCAACTGTTCTTTTTTTGTATTCCTGTGATAAAGATTTTAATTCCATTGGGGATAGTTTAATTGGAGACAATCATTTTAAGTTTGATAAATTCACATCTGAAGTGGTTGCGTATAATCAAAAAATTGGTCCAATAGAATCAAATAATCTTCCGGTAAATGCATTAGGAATTTATGATGATCCTGCATTTGGTACTACAACAGCTAATTTTGCGACTCAAGTCATATTGGCTTCTGTAAATCCAACTATTGGGAAGAATGCTGTAGTGGAAAGTGTTGTCTTGACGATTCCTTATTTTAGTAAAGTAGTATCTACTGATTTGGAGGGAAATAATACTTATGAATTGGATTCTATATATGGAGCTGCTGATGCTAAAATTAAATTAAGCGTTTATCGCTCTGCATATTTCATGAGGGATTTAGATCCTGCTACAGGTTCTTCAGAAACGCAAAAATTTTATTCTAACCAAAACGCGGATTTCGATAATTTAAAAATAGGTGATCGTTTGAATGATTCTACGGAAGATCCTAGTCAAAACGAGGCTTTTTTCTTTGATTCTGCTGAATATGTCGAAACTACTACGACTGATAATGGTGAATCAAAAACTAGAACGGCTCCTGGAATGCGTTTGAATCTTAATAAAAAGTATTTTGAAGATAATGTTGTTAATTCAGGTAAGCTGGTCACTAATGATGTTTTTAAGGAATACTTTAGAGGGTTGTATTTCAAAGTGGAGAAATCTGGAACGAGTCCAAGCAGTATGGCTATGATGGATTTTAAATCAGGAAAAATAACCATTAATTATAAAGAAGACACCTCAGATACTGATCCTACCAGAGTGGATAAATCTATTGTGCTTAATTTAACCGGGAATACCGTTAGTCTTTTAGAAAACAGTAATACTAATGTGATGTATGCAAATGCAACTGATCCAAACAATGTTAATACAACTACAGGAGATGATAAGTTGTATTTAAAAGGAGGAGAGGGATCGATGGCTGTTTTAAATCTTTTTAGTTCAGGTGATTTAGAGTCGATTAGGAATCAAGGATGGTTGATTAATGAAGCTAATCTTGTTTTTCATATTGATGCCGATGCAATGGCCAATAGTTATGAGCCACAACGTATTTATTTATATGATTTAGATAATAATCGCCCAGTAGTAGATTATGGTTATGACGGAACTTCTGGAACAAAACCTAAAAACGCCAAAGTAATTTTTAATGGTCTTCTAAATAAAGAAGCTGTAACAGACGGGAGAGGTTTGACCTATAAAATCAGAATAACAAACCAAATTAGGAATTTGGTACAAAATGCCGATTCTACCAATGTAAAATTAGGTATTGTGGTAACTGAAGATATTGAGATATTTACTTCAAATAAATTAAAAACGGCAACCAATATTTCAAAAGCTCCAAAGGCATCAGTAATGAGTCCTCTTGGGACGGTGTTATATGGAGGTACTTCGGCAGTTGCAGAGGATAAAAGACTAAAATTGGAAATCTACTATACAAAACCTAATTAATTTAAAACTATGTGTGGAATTGTCGGATATATTGGACATAGAGAAGCTTACCCAATTGTAATAAAAGGGTTAAAAAGACTAGAATATAGAGGATATGATAGTGCTGGTGTCATGTTATATGACGGTCAAGATATTAAACTTTCTAAAACTAAAGGAAAAGTTTCAGATTTAGAGACGATTTCTTCAAAAGAGATTGCCTTAAATGGAACTATAGGAATTGGACATACCCGTTGGGCAACACATGGAGTGCCGAATGATGTAAATTCACATCCACATCTTTCTAATTCAGGTGAGTTGGTTATAATCCACAATGGGATTATAGAAAATTATGCACCTTTAAAAGAAGAATTAATAAAAAGAGGGTATGTATTTCACTCCGACACCGATACAGAAGTATTAGTGAATCTTATTGAAGAAATACAAAAGAAAGAAAACTTAAAATTAGGAAAAGCTGTTCAAGTAGCACTTAATCAAGTCGTGGGTGCCTATGCTATTGCTGTTTTTGATAAAAAAAGTCCTGATGAAATTGTAGCTGCCCGTTTGGGAAGTCCATTGGCTATTGGAGTAGGTGAAGGGGAGTATTTTATTGCCTCTGATGCTTCTCCTTTTATTGAGTATACTTCGAATGCTGTTTATTTGGAAGATGGAGAAATGGCGGTGATAAGACTTCATAAAGCCATGAAAATCAGAAAAATTCAGGATGATACTTTTGTGGATCCTTATATTCAAGAGCTTCAAATGAATTTGGAGCAAATTGAAAAAGGAGGTTACGACCATTTCATGTTGAAAGAGATTTACGAACAACCTAATGTTATAAAAGATACTTATCGTGGTAGACTTCATGCCAATCAGGGAATTATCCAAATGGCTGGTGTAGAAGATAATTTGGAGAAATTTCTAAATGCAGATCGAATTATCATTGTAGCTTGTGGAACTTCTTGGCATGCTGGTTTAGTTGCTGAATATATTTTTGAAGAGTTTGCCAGAATTCCAGTAGAAGTAGAATATGCTTCTGAATTTAGATACCGTAATCCAATCATTAATAGCAAAGATGTTGTTATTGCCATTTCTCAATCTGGAGAAACTGCAGATACAATGGCAGCCATAAAATTAGCCAAAGAAAATGGGGCTTTTGTTTTTGGTGTTTGTAATGTTGTAGGGTCTTCTATTTCAAGAGAAACCCATGCAGGTGCTTATACTCATGCTGGTCCAGAGATTGGGGTTGCTTCCACAAAAGCGTTTACCACCCAGATTACTGTATTGACTATGATGGCATTGCGTTTGGCTAAGGCTAAAGGAACTTTGTCGCATTCTGACTTTCATATGTACCTACAAGAACTGGAAATAATTCCGGAGAAAGTAAAAGAAGCATTGGAAACGAATGATAAAGCAAAGGAAATTGCTGCCACTTTTAAAGATGCTCCAAATTGTTTGTATTTGGGAAGAGGATATAATTTTCCAGTTGCTCTAGAAGGGGCATTAAAGCTTAAAGAGATCTCTTATATTCATGCAGAAGGTTATCCGGCTGCAGAAATGAAACACGGACCAATTGCATTGATTGATGATCAGATGCCAGTTGTGGTAATTGCGCCTAAACTAGGTCATTATGACAAGATTGTAAGTAATATTCAGGAAATTAAATCAAGAAGCGGTAGGATTATTGCCGTTGTAACAAAAGGTGATACACAAGTACGGGAGCTTGCTGATTATGTAATTGAAATTCCAGAAACTTCAGATGCTTTATCACCGTTGGTAACAACCATTCCTTTACAGCTTTTATCGTATCATATTGCAGTTTTGAGAGAATGCAATGTTGATCAACCACGAAATTTAGCAAAATCAGTAACCGTAGAATAGGTTACTCTATCATAAAAAAGAAAAAAGCGAGAATTTCTCGCTTTTTTTGTTTTTAAATAATCCGACATTATTTGAATAGCTTTCTATTTTTTTTAAAATGATTAATTTATTACCATTTTTTTGACTACTTTTTGGTCGCCATCAATGACAGTTAGTAAATAAATTCCAGACTGTATATTGGAATTTAATGTGATGTTTTCATCAAAATTACCATTGTTATCAAAGTCTTTTTCATATATTTTTTTTCCTAAAAGGTCATGAACGACAATTTTAATGGGACTTCCTGTTTTACTGATAAATTGTACCGTAAAATCCCTTTTGCTTGGGTTTGGAAACATAACCAATTTGTTAATGTCTAATTCAGGATCTACGACTGTATAATTTTGAGTACAAATGGTAATTGAGGCCGAATTGATGGTTCCTGTGTCTTCTAGAAAAGTATCACGGACTTTTAATGTCCATAGCCCTTGAGGGTTTTCACCATTAAAAGCGGCTAATGGTTGAAAAGGTGTAACCGTTTGCAAAGCGCTTTCTCCACATGCAAAATCACTGCCGGAATCATCATAATTTAATAGTAAAGTACCGCCTGCGGAGCCACAACTTTTATTAAATAATTTCACCGTAGTTCCTTGTGGACTTACTAATTCGATTTCGACATCGGATAAATAAGCATGAGTGAAATCAATGTTGAAATTGACATCGGAAACTGACGCTGTTGAAGTGGGAAATTCAATTGTTTTGGTCAAAAAATTAGCTTGTTCCGGAATAGGGTAAGGAGTTGTATATGTAAATGAATCACAAGACGATTCAATCGAGTATCCAATTGCAAAAGGGATGCTATTTAGGGTGTAATATATATTGTCAGTTGGTTCAATCAAAATCCTGCAGTGCTTTGCAATAATATTAGGAACTTTGATTGATTGTGAACCATCATTTGGTGTATTTGAGGCTAACACTGTCGGAAAAGTCAAGCCTCCATCGGTAGATAATTTTATATTTACATTTGCTGAACCCGGTAAAAGATTTGTTCCGTTAACGTTCCAAGTGACGGTTTGGTTTGTGTCTTGAAACCAGCTCAAGTTTTCTAAATTTTGTGATGTTAATGTAAATGGACCTGCGGTACCGCTAACATTTACGATCATTTCATCGGTATTGGTCTGAGCTGTTCCTAATGGAGCATTATCTCTGGCTGTCAAGGAAAAATGCAATGTTCGGGCAACATCAGACACGGATTCCCATCTACTGGCTAGTCTGTTCGAAATGACATAATCATAGGCAGGCATGTATCTAACAGAGCTACTGACAGGGTATAAAGATCTGAAAAGAGGTCCGTTAGTTTTAGTGGGGTCTGCAATACTTTTTTCTGCGGTTGCAGAAGTGGCAGAATCCATTTGTTCCCAACAGTAGGTAACCGAATCACCATCACTATCTGAGCCATTGCCTTTTAGAATAAAAGCCGTTCCATATGGAATAGTAAAATCATTACCTGCATTTATTGTTGGAGGATTGTTGCTGATCGGTGTATTGATCGGACAGCTCTTGTTCGCTAAATTATTTTGTATTTGTTTGATGCTAGCATAAGAAAAATAATCATCAGAATTTGATTGAATATCATAATCTTCTGTTATGCCTGCATACCCCATAATTGTAGAGCCACTTCCGGGTTCAATACTGGAACCAACGCCTTCCGATACATAGGAAAAAGTATGATAGGCCCCTAATTGATGCCCCATTTCATGAGCCACAAAATCAATATCAAAAGTATCACCTTGAGGGGAACCATCAGCTGGGGAGGTGTAAGCGCTGCCTTTTCCGAAGTCACTTGGACTAGTTGGGCTGTCGCAAACACAACCAATACATCCTGCATTTCCTCCGCCACCTGACGCGCCAAATAAATGACCTATATCATAATTAGCGTCACCCACAACACTTGTTAAGGTATTTTGTAACTCCTGACCCCAAGTGCCCTCTACCGGGTCTGTACCCACACCTATATCAGGCGCAGAATATGGATCAGTTGCGGCATTGGTGTATATGATGTCAATGTTGTTGTTAATTAAAATTAATTTTACCGCTAAGTCCCTGTTGAAAATCCCATTTACTCTTGTCATTGTTGCATTCATTGCGGCTAATGCTCCTGCTTTTGTGCCTCCAAATTTTGCGGTGTATTCCCCCGTACAGGATAATGCCAATCGCAATGTTTTAAATACTTTATTGTTGGCAACAACTTTGGCTGTTTTATTCAGTACTTGTTTATTGAAAATTTTATCTTGTGTTTTACAACTAAAAGGTAATGAACCTTTACTTCTTTTATTTGATGAAAAAAGAGTGTAGAGTGTTTCGTCATCTGCTGATGTTTCTATGAATTCTGAGGCGCTTCCCGCTCTTAACACCATAGTTTGGATCCCTTTTGGGGACAAGCTAAAATTCAAAGTGGCTTTGGAATCTGTAATTCCGATTCCTGCATAGGACTTAATCTCCGGAAATTTTGATTGCAGTTCAGAATCAAAATTTGAAGATTCCCAAACTAAGAATTTCTCCAGTACTCCATTACTGTTCGGGATGCTGAATTCTATAGTGTTTGTTTTACTTGTACCACTTTGTAATCTTTTCAAAGATTGTTGAAGCATTTCTCTGTTTAATCGAAAAAATAATTGTTTATCCGTACTTTGTTTGTTGTTTTTAGCTGATGTAGTAATTTTCTCTTCACTAACCCTCGTCCAAGGTGACTTGTTTTGCGCTTGAGATGATAAACTCCAAACGAGAAGAAATAAGACTAAAATATATTTTTTCATTTTCTGAACTATTTGAAGTTCAAAAATAAAGTATTTATATTGAAACTATAAACGCAATAATCCCAATTTTGATGGAATTGCTTTAATATTGCCTCAAATTGAGGGTCTTTTAACAAATCGCTATCAAAAATGAATGAAAATTGACTCTTCTCGATTATTACATTTGAAATAGATAGTATAAATTTGCAGCATTATAAAATAGTAGCTTTGAAGATTTTTCATTCCATAAACGATTTCCATTCCTCAAAAAAAACAATCCTTACCTTGGGCACTTTTGATGGTGTGCACATAGGGCATAAAAAAATCTTGGAGCGATTGATTCAAAATACCCAAAACAAAGAATACGAAAGCTTGGTGTTAACTTTTTTTCCACATCCAAGAATGGTATTACAGGAAAAATCAGAAATAAAATTACTTAATACCATTTCTGAAAAAATAGATCTACTGGAAAAAATCGGTATTGAAAATCTTGTTATTCATCCATTCGATGAAAATTTTTCGAGATTAACAGCCGAAGAATTTGTGAAAAAGGTTCTTGTGGATCAATTTCATATTCATAAAATCATCATTGGTTATGACCATCGTTTTGGAAGAAATCGTACGGCAAATATTGATGACTTGATTACTTTCGGTAAGAAATATGGTTTTGAAGTTGAACAAATATCGGTGCAAGAAATTGATGCCATATCAGTGAGTTCCACTAAAGTGAGAAAAGCGCTTACGGAAGGAAAAATGGCTTTGGCAAATGAATATCTAGGTTATGATTATTTTCTTACCGGGACAATTGTGGAGGGGAAGCGTTTGGGTAGAACTATTGGATTTCCTACTGCTAATTTAAAAATTGAAGAAGATTATAAATTAATTCCTTTAAAAGGGG
The DNA here is from genome assembly GCA_023259675.1 of Flavobacterium sp. Lineage (GTDB taxonomy): Bacteria > Bacteroidota > Bacteroidia > Flavobacteriales > Flavobacteriaceae > Flavobacterium. The sequence goes on along the minus strand of JALRGT010000027.1, from coordinate 24,721 downwards.
TTTATGTAGTGAAAAGCATTATTAATAATGAAACTTACTTTGGCATCATGAACATTGGCAATAATCCTACTGTTGGAGGAGAGCATTTGTCTATAGAAATTCATTTTTTAGATTTCAATTCTAATATTTACAATCAAAAAATAGCGGTTTCCATACTTCATTATATTCGTCCGGAGCAAAAATTTGATTCCGTGGAATTACTAAAAAAACAAATCGAGAAAGATAAAAATAGCGCTATCGCCTACCTTAAAAAACTTTCCGTTTAACGATAAAAACATCCCTGTTTTTTAAATATATTGCAATTTTTTGTGTAAATTTGATATGTACTGCCTTGTTTATCAAAGAAGTAAAATTGTAACTTTTTAAAACTAAGCATATGAAACTACCTAGAGAATTATATAACGGATTCATTATTTTTATCGGAATTGGACTTTATTTTTTATTAATGGAAGTTTTGGGTCTCGCCGATATACTGTATTTAAGATTATTGAACATATTATTTGTTTTTTATGGAACCAACAGAACCTTAAAGGCAAATTTTGCCGAAGGTAAAACCATTCTCGCATCCAATGCTGTTTCGGCATTATATACATCGCTGACAGGGGTGTTTTTAAGTATTATCGGGCTTATAATTTACAGTTATTCAAAAGGCGGTGATATTTACGTAGAATCATTGTCAAAATCTTTTTTGTTTGGCGGAAATCCTTCCGTGATGACCTATTCTATTTCTTTACTTTTCGAAGGAATTGTATCTGCTGTTATCGTTACATTTATCCTAATGTTGTATTGGGAAACCCGATATGCAACTGACAAAAATTAATTTCAAAACATTCTGTTTAAGTGACTTTGAATTTATTTAGTCCAAAATAGTATTGCATAATAACCATAAGGAAGGAACAATTCCATTTGAAATTAAAATTCTCTGTTCTTTATGGAATGATTATTTAAAACTATACCTATGAAACCATCTAAAGAATTAATAAACGGGGGTATTATTTTTGTTGGAATTGGATTGTATTTTTTACTGATGATTGTGTTGGGATTTTCGGATGTATTTTATTTGAGACTGGTCAACATCTTTTTTGTGTTTTATGGTGTGAATAGAACCATACAAATGAATCTGGCAGAAGGGAAAGCTAAATTTGTGCATAATGCCGTTTCTGCAATGTCGACATCTTTAATTGGTGTGTTTTTGAGTATTATTGGATTGGTTATTTATAGCTATTCAAAAGGAGGTGATTTGTATGTGCATTCATTATCCAAAACCTTTTTATTTGGTGGCAATCCAACAGTCAATGCTTATTCTATTAGCTTACTTTTTGAAGGAATTGCATCATCGGTCATTGTAACAATGTTATTGATATTATATTGGAATGATCGATTTACTACCGATTAACTTCAAATAATAATTTATTTGGCTGGACAGGCTTTTCAATGGTATGGAATTGCTTCTTAATAACAATTTGATTACTTTTGACCCATCAAAAATCGCATAGATGAGTATCACAAAGCACAATTGGACGAAAGAAGAAATTATCGCTATCTATAATAAACCCATGATGGATTTGCTTTATGAAGCAGCCTCTATACACAGGGAATATCATGATCCAAACGTAGTTCAAGTTTCAACATTATTATCTATAAAAACAGGAGGGTGTCCCGAAGATTGTGGATATTGTCCACAGGCGGCAAGATATCATACTGAAATTGAAGGAAATGATTTAATGTCGGTGAGTCAAGTAAAAGCGCAAGCATTACGTGCGAAATCAAGTGGTTCTTCTCGTGTATGCATGGGAGCTGCTTGGAGAAACGTAAAAGACGGGCCTGAATTTGACCAAGTACTGGAAATGGTTCGTACCATCAATAAATTGGACATGGAAGTGTGTTGCACACTTGGAATGATTACCGAAAATCAAGCGCAACGTTTAGCAGAAGCCGGTTTATATGCCTATAATCACAACTTAGATACTTCTGAAGAATATTATAAAGAAGTAATCTCCACACGTGGTTTTGAAGATCGTTTGCAAACTATTGAAAATGTTCGCAAAACCAATGTTACGGTTTGTAGTGGGGGTATTATCGGAATGGGAGAAAGTATTGAAGACAGAGCTGGCATGCTAGTGGCCCTTTCTACTTTAAATCCACAACCGGAATCAGTTCCCATCAATGCATTAGTAGCTGTAGAAGGAACTCCATTGGAAGAAGAAAAACCAGTTGAAATATGGGAAATGATACGTATGGTTGCCACAACTCGAATCATCATGCCTGAAACTCAAGTCCGTTTATCGGCAGGTAGAATGAATATGAGTCGTGAAGGTCAAGCGATGTGTTTCTTCGCTGGTGCCAATTCTATTTTTGCTGGAGACAAGTTGCTTACCACACCAAATCCAGATGTGAATGAAGACATGAAAATGTTTGAAATGTTGGGCTTAAATCCACAAAAACCATTCATCAAAGTGATGCAGCCTACCACTGTTGAAGCCGAGGATTCACAATTTGCACCATTGGGCGAAAAACCAAAATGGTCTCGTCCAGGTCATTCTATTGAAAGAAATTTGGAAGCTTCCAACAAAGAGAAATAAAATTAGCAATCTCAAATAGAAAAAACCATTCGTCCCGATGAATGGTTTTTTTATGTAAAACAGTTTTTAATAAGGGCTAATAAATAATCTTTTTTGTAATCGTTTTTTTGTTTTCAAGTATAACTTTGACTAGTAATACTTGATGAGCAGCTTTGAGATTATTAATGATATATTCTTCACTATTGAATCCTGATTTTTTATACATCTCATTTCCTGAAATATCATAAATGATAATTTTGTCGATAATCCCAATTGTTGAATTTATTTGTATTTGATTATTCTTCACAAAAAGGGAAATAGTATTATCATAATCTACAGCCTGCTTGGTTTTAGTTTTAGATCTATTTTTCTTTTTATAAACCAAAACAAATCGGTTATTAAATAAGCCCTTTTGAGTGTCAAATTTATAGGGACTTTCTTTTAAATCATGAATACTGTCAAGTGTTCTATCTTGAATATAAAGTTTATGATTTAAAAACACGCCATCAACTTGTTCTATTGTAATAGAAAATTCCCCTTCAATGTTTGTACGATATCCCAGTGCCACTTCATCTTTATTTTCAAATGGAAGTGATCTTCCTTGAATAGTTAAATTTTGGTTTTGGTTTAGACTGTAAAAATCGATGTAATTATTTCCATCAAGACTTTCTTCGTCAAACATATTATCGTATTCATTTGTGGCTCCAGTTATATATCCGATTAAAGTTTGTTTAAAAGCACCTTGATTATTGGTTAAATTCAACCAAATGCGATTTTTTTCAATTGCATTTGATGTTTTAGCATTTTTATTGTTTTTAAAAAATTGTGAATTATCTCCGGTAATTCCTCCAAGCCCCACCCTCATACTATTGTTAAAAATGATTGTGCCTGCTGCTTTACTGGTGGCGCCAAAAGATTGCCCCGAGGCAATTTTACCGTTTGGAATAACACCGCCACTACTTGCGGCTCCAGTTCCTATTCCACCTGTTAAATTATAGTATGCATAATCGTCGGAGGTGTACGCATAAATTCCTGTTCCAGCACTTCCATTCGTTATATTCGAAGCCAATTGAAGGGCTGTGTTGTGAGTCCAAAATGCAAGCGTTCCATTAAGAACGGAACTGTTTTGGGATAGAAATGCATCTGCATCCAAAGCCGATGGATAGGGATTCCCGATAATATAATTTTTATCGGCACTTATATTCGGATAAGTGATTAAACCATTATTCGGAATGCCTATAAATGTTGAGGTGTATAAATTAGGAACTGTAGTGCTAAAATTTTGAGGGCCACGAATAATATATCCCTTGCCTGGAATCATCTCTGCAGTTGAATTTTCTCGATGCCAATAATCGGTATCAGGATCAAAAGAATAATATTTATCCCAAAGCGTATTTGGGGAAACACCTCCCAAAGTAAACGCCAGTACTGGCGAAGACCAATAGGTATAATCATATTTAAGAATTGGAGTAGTAATTCTTTTGTAATTTATGTTTCCTGAATTGACTGCCGCATCATTAGTTTGAATCAGACTCGCATTGTTTTCAAATGTGAATGACCCTCCATTAACAGAAAGTTCATTATTTAGACTTAAAGTATAACCTGAATTTATGACGACATCTCCAGAATTAACTTGACAAGAGCAGCCTACTAAATCCGTTGTAGAAGTATAATTTCCATTAAATAAGATAATATGTTCGTCTGTTGGAACTCCATTAGACCAAGTACTTCCATCCCAACATGTAGTTAATGGTTTTATAGAGATAATCTCTGTTGCAGCTGAGCTACAATACCCATTGGATATTTTATAACTGTAATCGCCTTCAAGTAGTCCTGTTATATTAATATCGTTTCCAGTTCCCCCAGAAACGATTAAAGCATTATTTTGATACAAATCCCAGGGTTCTGTAACTGATAATCCATCCAGTTGAATACTTCCAGTAGGTAGAGAGCAATTCGGTTGAATAATAGTGCCAATTGAAGGAGCAATAGCAATACAACTTACCGCTCCATTAAATGTAAATTCATTTATGCTAAAAGTTCCAGTTGTTGCCATTCCTCCCCAAGCATATAATCTAAAAGTTACAGTACCCGTACAATTTTGAAAAACAGCAGCTGTTAAATCCACAGGAGTTGGAGTGACCTCTAAGCCCGAATTTAATATTATTGGAGAACTAATGTTAGAAATATATCCATCAAGACTTGATCTCAAGGTAAAAAACAGAGGTCCTTGAAGAGATACTTGGGCTTTGTAAACGAAACTTGTAAAATCAATTTTATAGCCGGAATTAGGAGTTATACTAAACTCAAAATAATCATTTAAATCTAATGATGTAGAAAACCAATCCCTGGCGTTGTATCTATTGTTAGCGGTGTTTTCATTAATCCCTGAACCTCTTCCAATACCTGAAGCAGATATATTGGCTGCTACTATTTGCCCATTGGTATAAGGATTAAACGTATTTGGATCAGTATCTGTTATTGTATTTTCAAAAATACTTTGGCTATGAGAAACTGCAAAAGTCCCGATAATATAAATAACACTAAGTAGCGATTTTATTTTCATAGCTATATATTCTAAAAAAGAATCTCTGCGAGATCTATTTATAAATATAAGTCTATTGTATTTTTCTTACAATACCCAGTTTTGGTGATTTTTTATTATTTTGTAAAAGAACAAGATACGGTTTGATTTAAAAGAAAAAATCTCCTTTTTTGTTTCAAAAAGGAGATTTTTTATAGTGGTTAAAAATGGTTAATAAATTGTTTTATTAATGATAATTTTGCCATTTTGCAAAAAGGTCTTTACTATCAAAATCTGATTTTTGGAGACTAAATTCTCTATAGAAAAAACGCTGTTGTCTATTTCTTCTTTTTTAAAGAGTTGTTTTCCGCTTATATCGTAAACGAATATCTTGTTTATAATATTTTCTGTGGTGCGTACTTTTAATTCCTTATACTTATTAGTTATTAAAACAATACCCGAATCGAGAATTTCTTCCTTATTGTTATTATTGTAAAGTAATGCAAATCGTTCATTAAATCGCCCTTTTTCGGTTGAAAAGGTGTAAGGGTTTTGTTTTAAATCATAAATTGTGTTCAAAAGTTTGTCTTTTAAAAATACATCTTGAGAAACGAACAAGCCATCTGTTTGATCTATTTTTATCGTAAAATTACCGGCAATTGTAGATTTGTATCCTAACGGTATTTCATCTGTTATTTCAAACGGTAGCGCTTTTCCTTGAATTGTTAAAAATTTGTCGGCAACGATACTGTAAAAATCAATATACTTATTACTATCTTGGCTTTCTGTATCAAAAGCATTGTCATATTCATTGGTGGCATTGGTTATATATCCCAATAATAATTGCTTAAATGCTCCTTGACCATTTGTTAAGTTTAACCATAGTCGGTTTTTTTTAACTGTATTTGTCGTTTTCGAATTTTTATTAATCTTGAAAAATTGGGAGTTATCTCCAGTTAATCCTCCAACTCTCATGCTGTTGTTAAAATTTATTGTACCCGATCCATGGGTTGTTGCTACAAATGATTGTCCCGAAGCAATTTTACCTGTAGGAATCATTACACCACCGCTTTCAGCAACTGTACTAGTAGCAACCCCGCCTGTTAAATTATAATAAGCATAATCATCTGAAGTATAGGCATAAACACCTGTGCCTGCCTTTCCAGCTTCTATATTAGATGCCAATTGAATGGCAGTATTGTGTGTCCAAAATAAAAGAGTGCCATCTAAAATGTCACTGTTTTGAGTTAAAAATGCATCTGCATCCAAAGCCGATGGATATGGGTTTCCTAAAAGATAGTATTGGTCAGCACCTACGCCTAAATATTCAATTAAACCATTATTTGGAACACCTATAAACGTCGCAGAATGGGTACTAGGGACTGTAGTGCTAAAATTTTGAGGCCCACGAATAATATAGCCCTTACCAGGAACCATATTTGCACTTGAATCTTCTCGATGCCAATAATTTGTGATTGGATCAAAAGAGAAATATTTGTCCCATAGCGTATTTGGGGAAACCCCGCCCAAAGTAAAAGATACAACTGGAGAAGACCAATAGGTAAAATCAAACTTAAGAATTGGAGTGGTAATTCTTTTGTAATTGATGTTTCCTGAATTGGTTGCATTATCGTTGATCTGCACTAGACTGGCATTATTCTCAAATGTCAAAGAACCTGTACTTTGGACTTCTACCTCATTAGCGACTTTTAAAGTGTGTCCTGAATTAAAAACAACAACTGCGTTATTGACAAAACAAGAACAAGCTTCTATATTAGAAGGTGAATTATAATCCCCATTAAAAACTACTACATTATCTATTGTTGGCTCTCCAGTAGGATACCAAGAAGTACCATTCCATGTCTTTGTTGCAGGAGGATTATTGATGATAACATTTATTGTTGTAGAACTGCAACTTCCATTAGAAACCGCAAAATAATAATTTCCTGAAGCAAGATCGCTGATTGTTTTTGTTCCTCCATCTGTATCTGTTATGGTATAAGTGGCATTTGGACTTCCTGTTTGAATAATAGTTCCGGAAGCTGGCAAACTGTTCAATACTACACTCCCTTTTGCTACAATACAATTGGGATGTGTTGTTGTGCCTACAGTTGGAGCTGTTGGTGAATCATTGACAATCATGGCAATTGTGTTTGATGAGGCAGGACTTCCTGTCAGACAAGGAGTTGCATTGGATGTCATAATAACTTTTATGGCATCTGAATTCGCCATTGTGGGGCTTGTATATGTTGGAGATGTTGCACCAGAAATAGGTGTTGTTCCTTTATACCACTGATAACCTGGAGAGGTTCCTCCATTAGTAGGAGTAGCAGTAAATGTTACAGAGGTTCCTGAACAAATAGTCCCAGAAGGTGAGGCCGTAATACTTACTGATGCTGGTAAATTTGGGTTTACTGTTACTGTTATAGCTTTTCTAGCGGTGGTATAAGTACTATAAACGCCTTCTACATAATATGTGGTAGTAGATGAAATTGGACCAGTGTTGTATTTGGTTGGATCCGGTGATGGTATTACGGGTGTACCTCCACTTACTACATTATACCATTTGTATGAGTTGGCACCTGAAGCTGAAGCCGTCAAAGTTGAAGTTTCGGACGCACAGATTGAACTTGGACTAGCAGTTACAGTAATTGAATTATATCCGCCATTTGCAACTAATTCTCCAAAATCAGAATCGGCACCAGCACCTCCATTACAAGAAGATATTATTTCACTCCCAATATATATTCTTTGAGATGCACTACAAGGAGTAGTTTCGGATAAATCTCCGCCCGTTTCTATAACAATATTAGATCCTGCAGCAAGAGTTAATCTATTGCTCGCCTCAAAATATATTGTAGCTGAATTTTTAACCACTAATGTGATTGGACCTAAACACGTTAAGTCCAGTTGTTGATTAATAGTTAAAGTGGTGGGGGTAGTTCCGTCACCAACATATATTGTTGAGCAACCAACAAACGAACCACAAGTTCTATCACTAGAATTGAGAAGACCAGTTATTGAGCATTGTGAATATCCACTTATAGAAAGAAATAATATAAAAATTAATGCAGAAAGTAAATCAAATTTAGATAAAATTTGTTTCATAAAATAGTTGTGGATTTCGTGGTAAATCTTTTTTATAGTTGTCGTTTTCTGATAAAATCTTAATTAACAGACGAAAAGACAAAAAAAATTAACAATAAAAAAACATTGTCGTTTAACGGTAGAATTTACCGCCACAAAACTGTTTTATAGGTATTTATACGTATGAATAAGGGGAATAAGGGGAATAAGAACGAATTCTAAATTCATTTTAACGATTAGAAAAATATCAAAATATTAATTTAAAAATTCCTAATTTTCAACCTTACTATGAAAGAGATTTTTACCTTAAAAGAAGCCATACAAAAAATAGAACATTTTTGTGCGTATCAAGATCGTTGCCATAAAGAGGTAACCGAAAAATTGTGGAGCATGAAGCTAGATTCGGATAAAATGGATTTGGTTCTAGTGCATCTTATTGCTGAAAATTTTCTCAATGAGGAACGCTTTGCCTGCAGTTTTGCCAGAGGAAAACACCGAATTAAATGTTGGGGTAAAATCCGAATCATAAATGAATTGAAAGCCAAGAATATTTCGCAAACCCTCATCAACATAGCGCTAAAAGAAATTTCTCCGGAAGAATATGCAACTACTTTCCATACGTTGGCTGAAAGGCATTGGGAAAGCATGCGTGAAACCAACTCACTCAAAAAAAGGAAAAAGTTTTGTGATTATTTACTACGTAGAGGGTACGAAAGCAATTTGGTTTATGAAAAAGTTAGAGACCTAGAAAATAGTTTTCAGTAATCAGTTTTTAGTGTTCAGCTGCTAAAACATTTGTGAATTTAATTTTTTGAAACCAAGCAAGGCATTTAAGTTATCCGTCAATATGGTAAAAACTGTGGACTTTGTGCCTTCTTTGTGAAGTTCGTGGTTAAACACTCAACAAAACACTCACCGCATTTCCTCCAAAACCAACAGCATTCACCAGTACTTTCTTAATAGGTTTTGTTTGTAATTGTGCTTTTGCAAAAGGAACTCCAATAAAAATATTGTTTTGGAGCATTAAAATGGCCAATTCAAGACTCAATATTCCCGAAGCACCAAAAGTGTGACCAATTTTCCATTTGTTGGTTGTTAATAATGGCAGGCTTTCGCCAAAGACTATCTCAATGGCTTTGTACTCTGTTAAATCACCTTTTATGGTTCCGGGGGCATGCATCACAATGACATCGACTTCGGATGAATTAGTGTTCTGCAAAGCCATTTTCATCGATTTCTGAAAACACGTCGCTTCTGCTGAAATGGAGATGTTATGTTCCAAAATTTCAGTCGCGTAACCAATTCCTTCAATGTATGCCAAAGCATTTTCTTTTTTACCTATTTCTAAACAACATACGCCCGCACCTTCGCCTAAAATCATGGTGTTCTGCTTTTTTTCAAAATCTAGGGCTTTGTTGGGATATTCTTCTTCACTATTGGAATAAATTTTTAAAGCACGCATCTGGGCAATCGTAAAATCTGTCAATGGAGCTTCGCTGCCTCCAACCAAAAATTTATCTGTCATGCCTGCTCTTAGCCATGCTACGCCATTTAAAACCGAATGTAAGGCGGTAGAACAGGTTATGGAGTGGGAGATTTCTGGTCCTGAACTTTGCAAATCGTGGGCAACCCATGATGAAATATTTCCTAATGTTGTGGTAGGGGAGGCCAAAGTGTGCGCTTTTCCTTTTTCTAAATATTCCTGAAAATGATTTTCAAATAATTCCGTTGCACCTCTCGAAGAACCGATATTGATTCCGAAAACATCGCCTTTTTTCCAGCCCGCTTTTTGTATTGCTTTACGGGATGCTGCCATGGCAAACAAAACCGATTTGTCTAAATGCTTATACTTACTATCCGACTCTTTTAAACTTTCGATTATGGCATTCGATTCAGCATCAAGCGCAGCAACAAACGTTTCTTTTTTATCTAAATTTTGTTTGGTAAAACAGTGATTATCATTAAGATAATTCTTCCAGATACTCTGGGTTTCATTCCCCAACGGAGAAATAGAAGCGGTGGCTGTTATGGAAATAATTTGTGACAAGTTCTATTTTTTTGAGCTGTAAAATTAAACTATTTCTAATGCTTTTTCGACGACTTCATATACTTTTTGTAATTGAATATCCGAAATGATATATGGTGGTAAAATGTAAACGATATTGCCTACAGGACGCAATATGATTCCGTTTTCAATAAAAAAATCATAGAGTTTGTTTCTTAAGGTTCCATAATAACTCGCTGAACTTTCTGTTTTAATTTCTAAGGCAAAAATGACGCCGAGCACTCTGGTTGTCGTTACTTTTGGGTGTTTTTGGATGTGTTTTTGGAAAGCCAAATGATTTTGATTCACGCGAACTAGGTTTTCTTGCATTCCCGGGGTTTGCAATAGCTCAAAACTGGCTAAGGCGGCGGCACATCCTGTTGGGTTTGCCGTAAAGGTATGGCCGTGAAATAAAGCTTTATTGATGTCATCATCATAAAAAGCTTCAAATATGTCCTGAGTAAAAGTAGTAATCGACATTGGGATGGTTCCTCCTGTAAGCGCTTTTGACAAACACATCACATCTGGTTTTTCTTGTAAATAATCACAAGCAAAATTCTTTCCCGTTTTACCAAAACCGGTCATGACTTCGTCTGCAATGGTAAGTACTCCATTTTTATTGCAAATTCGAATTAATTCGTCCAATGTTTCTGGCTCATACATCACCATTCCTGCAGCACCTAGCACCAAAGGTTCAAAAATAAAGCCTGCACAATTGTATTCTTGAATTACTTTTTTTAAAGCCTCAAAACTCTCTTGTTCTTTACCTTTTACCGGAACCGGAATCCGGACAACATCAATAAACATTCCTTGAAAAGCTTGGGTATAAAACGAAATTCCACTTGCTGCCATAGCTGCAAAAGTATCACCGTGAAAAGCATTTTCGAAAGCAATTATGGTTGTTTTCTTTTCGCCTTTGTTGAAAAAATACTGTAAAGCCACTTTTATGGCTACTTCTACCGCTGTAGAGCCATTATCGGAAAAGAAAATCTTCTGTTGGTTTACCGGCAAAATAGTTTTTAATTTTTCAGCCAAATGTATTGCTGGTTTATGGGTAAATCCACCAAAAAGAACATGTTCTAAAGTGGTCAATTGTTTGTATATCGCATCGGCAATAAACTGATTAGAATGTCCGTATGGATTGACCCACCACGAAGCAATTGCATCGATATATTCTTTTCCATTTTCATCCCAAAGTAAAACCCCTTTTCCTTTTGCAATTACGATTGGTTTTTGGGCCGTTTTGTGTTGGGTATAAGGATGCCAAAGGTATTGGCTGTCTTTTTCGGATAAATTCATTTGATTTCAGATTCTGGTTTGAAATTGATTTTTAAAATTGCTATTGAAGTTTCAATAGTTTCTCTCGAAACAAATCAGCGTATTCTCGAATAACATTTGGGTCAAAATAAGGTTCTTCTTCGATTCTACCAATACATTGAATACCGGTTTTATTCAAAATCAACTCTTCGGTAGATTTGTTTTCGTTGCCACTAAAGAGGATTCCAGCAACCGTTAAACCTCGATTTCGTATGGCTTCAATAGTAAGCAGTGTATGATTGATACTTCCCAAATAATGTCTTGAAACGACAATTACTTTATACTCAGGCCGAATCAAATCGATAATGCAATCTTTCTCATTTAATGGGACTAGAATTCCTCCGGCGCCTTCAATAACCAAATGATTATCGGTTTGTGGCTCGTTAATTTGCTTCAGGTTAATTTTGATTCCATCCAATTCGGCTGCTAGGTGTGGGCTGGCAGGTGTTTGTAAGGCATAAGAATTAGGATAAAATTGCGATTTCTGATTTGAAACCAAAGACTTCACTTTATGACTGTCTGAATTTTCGAGTTCACCGGCTTGAACGGGCTTCCAATAGTCTGCCTCTAAAGCTTCAGTAATTATGGCTGATGCGATGGTTTTGCCTACATCGGTAGAAATTCCTGTTATAAATAGTTTCATAGATTTCATTTAACCGCAAAGTTCGCAAAGAAAGTGCAAAGCACACAAAGCTTTTGACTTTATTATTTTAAAATAGCAGTGTACTCAACAATCCCAAGACGTCTGAGATTTCTTCTTTTGTATTGTAACTGTGCAAACAAAACCGCAGTCTTTCCTGGCCTTCCGGTACAGTTGGAGAGAGAATCGCCTTTACATCAAAACCTTTTTTCTGAAGTTGGTTAGCAATTTGTTTTACATTTTCATTGCCAGGAATAATTGCACTTTGAATTGCTGATTTACTTCTAACAAACAGGGTCTTCAAACCCAAAAGGTTTTTTTCTTGATTGAAATGAATAATAGTGTTTTTTAAGTTTTCAATTGACTGAATATCCTTTTCCAAAAATTGATAGGAAATCAAAATTGTGGCAATCGAATGTGGTGAAAGCCCAGTGGTGTAAATGAAACTTCGGGAAAAATTGACCAAATATTCTTTTAGTTCAAGACTTCCAACAATTGCTGCGCCATGGCACCCGAGTCCTTTTCCGAATGTCATAATTCGGACAAAAATTCGGTCTTGTAAACCCAACATTTGAACTAATCCTTCGCCTTTGTCTCCAAAAACACCTAAGGAATGTGCTTCGTCAACGATTAGATAACATTGGTGTTTCTCAGTAACAGCAACCAATTCTTCTAGGTTTGGGCAATCGCCATCCATAGAAAAAACACTTTCGGTTGCGATATATATTTCTTTAATACGATTGTCAGACTGAGCTTGACGAAGTCGTTTTTCTAAGTCTTCAAAATCATTGTGCTTGAATTTATAGGACTTGGCATTCGAAAGCTGAATGCCGTCACGGATAGAAGCATGACATAATTCGTCGTATAAAATCAAGTCTCCTTTTTGGGGGACAGAACTGAAAAAGCCCACATTGGCATCATAACCTGAATTGAATATCAAGGCGCTTTCTGATTGATGAAAATGAGCAATATACGTTTCAGCTTCTTGATAGACTTTATGGTTTCCGGATAGCAATCGGGAACCCGTTGCTCCGTTTTCTGTACAATCGTTGTCTATTAAATACTGGTGCGTTTCGTTGAAAATAGATTTATTTTTCGAAAAACCGATATAGTCATTGGAAGCGAAATCAATCAATTCATTGGGCAAAGACAATTTTCGCAAGGCGTTATTTTGCTTTCGAATTTCGAGTTTTTTGGAAAGATTGTCCGGTAATTTTTTCATGACCCCAAAAATACGCAACTTTTTTGGGAAACAAATGGGAGTCTTTATGTTTAATCATGACTTCAAATAAAAAAGCCGAAACAACTAAGTTTCGGCTTTGATTTTTATAAATGAAATTGTCTTAGTCAGCTAAAACAATTACTTTATTGTCTTTCATTTCAATAGTTCCTGAAGAAATAGCAATTGAATAATTCTGATCATTCACCTTTGTAAACAATGATGCTGTTTCTTTGTTGAAATCAAAATTTGGCGCTGTAATAGTTACAGTTCCTTTTTGAAGTAATGAAACTATTGGTGCGTGGTTGTTTAATATTTGAAAACTACCGTCAACACCCGGAAGGGATATTGAAGTTATTTCTCCTTTAAATAAAGACGCTTCTGGTGATACTATTTCTAATAACATAGTTATGAGTTTTGAATTATGAGTTATGAGTTTTATAATTTGGAAAACTCATCACTCATAACTTATAATTATTAAGCTTCTGCCAACATTTTTTCTCCAGCTTCGATAGCTTCTTCGATAGTACCTTTAAGGTTGAAAGCAGATTCTGGTAAGTGATCTAATTCGCCATCAATAATCATGTTAAATCCTTTGATAGTATCTTTAATGTCTACTAATACACCTGGAATACCTGTAAACTGTTCTGCAACGTGGAAAGGTTGAGATAAGAAACGTTGTACACGACGTGCTCTGGATACCGCTAATTTATCTTCTTCAGACAATTCTTCCATACCTAGAATTGCAATAATATCTTGCAATTGTTTGTATTTTTGAAGTATCTCTTTTACTCTTTGTGCACAGTCATAGTGCTCATTTCCTAAAATTTGTGGAGTCAAAATTCTTGAAGTTGAATCTAATGGGTCAACTGCAGGATAAATACCTAACTCAGCAATTTTACGAGATAATACAGTTGTAGCATCTAAGTGAGCAAATGTCGTTGCTGGCGCCGGGTCAGTTAAATCATCCGCAGGAACGTAAACCGCTTGTACAGATGTAATAGATCCTTTGTTTGTAGAGGTAATACGCTCTTGCATTGCACCCATTTCAGTTGCCAATGTTGGTTGGTAACCTACCGCAGAAGGCATACGACCTAAAAGTGCCGATACCTCAGAACCTGCTTGAGTAAAACGGAAGATGTTATCAACGAAGAACAATACATCTTTTCCTTGGTCAGAACCAGCTCCATCACGGAAATATTCTGCAATAGATAATCCAGAAAGTGCCACACGTGCACGAGCTCCTGGTGGCTCATTCATTTGTCCGAAAACGAAAGTAGCTTTAGACTCTCTCATTCCAGGTAAATCAACTTTAGATAAATCCCATCCTCCATTTTCCATAGAGTGCATGAATTCCTCACCATATTTAATAATTCCTGACTCTAACATCTCGCGAAGTAAGTCATTTCCTTCACGTGTTCTTTCTCCTACTCCTGCGAATACAGAAAGACCACCGTGACCTTTTGCTATATTGTTAATCAACTCTTGAATCAATACAGTTTTACCAACACCGGCACCACCAAACAATCCAATTTTACCCCCTTTTGCATAAGGCTCAATTAAGTCGATTACTTTAATACCTGTGAATAAAACTTCAGATGAAGTTGATAAATCTTCGAATTTTGGTGCTTGACGGTGAATAGACATTCCGTTTTCACCTGTTTTTGGTAATTCTGGTAAACCATCAATTGCATCACCAATTACATTAAACAAACGTCCGTAAACATCTGCGCCAATTGGCATTTGAATTGGATTCCCTGTTCCAACTACTTCATAACCTCTACTCAAACCATCTGTTGAGTCCATCGAAATGGTACGTACGGTGTTTTCTCCAATGTGAGATTGTACCTCTAATACTAATAAAGTACCATCTTTTTTTGTGATTTCTAATGAATCATAAATTTTTGGAAGTTCAACATCCTTACCGTTGAATACTACGTCAACTACTGGGCCAATGATCTGGGCAACTTTTCCTATTACTTTTGACATTACTTAAGTATTTATTAAATAGCTATTTAGGTTTATGAAATGATGTCAATTGATACATTTCAATTACATGCTTTTTTCAGGTTGCAAAGATAATTTTTTAAAATATAAAATCAATTTTTTTTTATAAAAAAACCATAAAAAAATAAAACTGTTAAATTCACTCGTTAAATCCACAAAAAATAAAAACCATCCCTTCTCTAAAATGGATGGTTTTTGGTGTTTTATTTATTTAATTTTATGGATTAATAGTCCATGAAGCAAAATATTGCTGACCAATTAAACCTGCGCCTAGTACCTGTGCGTATTCTTTTCCTCCTATATTTGATGCTCCCAGTTTTAAAGTAGATTTCAGTTTAGGGATGCTGTAATTTATTTGAGCATCAATTACAGTGGCGGCGTCGACCATTCCGTCAACCATTGTAGATTCCCATAAATATTCGCTATTCCATCTGCCACTGATGTTGAATCCGAAATTTTCAAAAAGTTTTTCATTGCCAAAAGAAGCTTTTACTCTGTGCTTTGGTGTGTTGAAACCTGCTTCGAAATCTGGATCTTTGGCTTGGTCAAAATTAAATTGAGCATAATTGTAATTAATTCCGATATCGTAATTTCCAATTATTTTTGTGGAGAGTCCCAGTCCAAGACCAATAGATTCTATTTGTACGTTGGTATTGGTGTACAATAGATAGGCCCTGTTTTGTCTGTTAGTCATTGCAAATATTGCTTTGTACGATTCGTCTGCAGATGGTGTTAGGGCTCCAGCAAAATTAACGGTTTCACTTGCTGTTCCATATAATGGTGCTTTTACGTCTATGTTTCCAATGAAGTCATTATATATATTGTAGTAGGCATTTATGTCAATAAAAATAGTACTTATTTGGGAGCGGTATCCTATTTCAAAGGCTTTAACCTGCTCCGGTTTAACATAATCTACGTTTGTTTTTTTTAATAAAGGAGCTGCGAGCATTTGTGCAGCAACCAATTCGGTAGGTGTCGTCGGGTTTGAATTTCGGATGGAAGCTTCAAAGGCATCTACAGATGTTAGGGTATATGAATTGTTATATGCATTTTCTCCGGTCATTACTACTGTGTTGCCTCCGGCATATAAATGACCCAATCCAGATGAGTTGGCTACGGATAGTGGTTCTGATAGCTTTAAAAGGTTTTCGGGAGCGGAACCAATCAGTATTTTGCTGCCTACATTAAATCCTATGTATTGATCTTGTGTGGTTGGATTTCTGAAACCAGTTTGGAATGAGGCTCTAAAATTATGTTTTTTAGTTTCTCCTCCGGCATAAACCAAAGAGATTCTTGGAGAAAAATTGCCCTTGAAATTTTTTGATTCATCATAGCGAAGCGAACCTGTAAATTTAATTCGGTCGTCCATAAATTTCTTTTGAAGTTGCGTGTAGATCCCGTATTCGTTATAGTTTATGGGGCCATTGGCATCGGTATAGATTCTGCCGTGCGAGTTTAGGACGTATTCTCTAAAAGACCCACCGACTTGAATTTCAGCAAATTTTATGATGTCGTTAAAATTATAATTTACGTCTGAATGGTATATTTTTGAATTGTCAACCAATTTCGAACCGGTTAGTACGTTTGCTTCTGAGGTAACGGTATTGAAAGCGTTGTTAAAGTCTGTTGTCCCAGGAATAAATCTGCCTTCATCCGCTTTGCTTCTGGCATGCGCTTCTGAGCCGGAAATGTTTCCGAATAATGGGCTAGTGGGATTGTAGAGTGCTCCAGCATAATTTGCGGCATATTGTCCAAACCATGTGGCGTCTGGTTTCCAAATTCGGTTGATATTAAGTCCTGTAAATAACATGTCATAGGATTTGCCACCGTCTTCATTTGTTGTGTATCCTCTAATAAAAAAGTTTTGGCCTTTTATTTCTAATTTATGCTGTTGCATAAAAAAGTTATTTAAATAATATCTGTTCGCTCCTTGATATACGGCATTTCCGTAACCAAATTTACTTTGCCAGATTACTTCTAATTTTTCATTACCCAATGGTCTAAAATGTAAGGAAAAATCAATTTTGGTGTTGCTTGCTTTATTGTCTGTTAGGTCAATTTCATTGTATCCTGTTCTGGAAACATTTTCTTTAGGTAAATTATTGGCCCAAGCTGTTGGAAGATTGTTTTGAGCCCAAGCGCCGCTAGAAATCATACTTTGTCCAACATCATATAGATTTACGGAGGCTTCGTCGCCATATACATTTATTCCGTCATAATTTTGATGACTTCTGTCTCTACCTGGATTGGTTTTGTCATCATAATTCGTGGCGAACCAATCGGTGCCTCTCATGTAAGTAAAATTTACTTTCCCCGCTATATAAGGACTAAAAGCATGAGCCATTCGTATTCCGTAGTCTATGTAGTCATTAGATCCAGCTGCTTTTTGACTTGTTTGTCCGTATTTTGCATAAGCGGTAATTCCTTGATAGGTAAACGGATTTTTGCTGTTCATAAACAAAATTCCGTTAAAAGCATTCGCTCCATATAATGCAGAAGAGGCTCCAGGTAGTAATTCAACGCTTTGAACATCGATTTCTGAAATACCAATCATGTTCCCCAAAACAAAATTTAACAAAGGGGACGAGTTGTCCATTCCGTCGACCAATTGCATGAAACGGGTATTGGCTACAGTGGCAAAACCACGGGTATTAATTGATTTAAAGGATAAACTACTGGTATTCATCTGAACCTCTTTTAGGTTTTCTAGACCGTCATAAAAGGTGGCAGAAGCTGATTTTTTAATATCGCTTATTCCCATTCTTTCAATAGTGACAGGAGATTCAAAAACTCTTTCTGGGGTTCTCGATGCAGATACCACAATTTCATTTAAGCGTGTCTGTTCTTCTTCTAATACAATGGTTACTTTTTGATTGTTGGAAGTGATAGTTGACTGTTTTGATTTAAAACCAATACTTGAGATTTCAATTTCAAAAGGTGGTTTTCTTAATGTGAGTAAGGTAAATTTTCCGTCGATGTCGGTTATTGTTCCGGTTTCGTCACCTAGGACTTTGATGTTGGCTCCGATAATGGGTTGATTGTTTTTTTCTGTAACAAGTCCATAAACGGAATACTGAGCAAAACTGATACTGCAAAAAAACAATGACAAATAAAGTAGGTACATTTTCATCGGGCTATTTTTTTAGTGATTTGTATTACTAAAATACAAATATTTTTCACATCTTTGAAAAATAAGCATAAACATTTAATAATATACAGTCAAACAAGTAAAATAGTGTGAATATGACAATTAAGTTTTTGTAAACTTAATTCATGAAAATTGTTAAAACACAGCTAAAAGCTATGCAAGCATAAAGAAACAAAGTCTTTTTTGAAAATATAATCAATTTCTATGGGAAAGCCTTTTTTTATTTACCATTGAAAGTAGTCATGGTATTTTCTAAACCTGCCGTTCCGAAAGATTTGATGACTTCGGAAGCAACTTCTAAACGTTCCGGAAGTTTTTCCTTTTCAATTTCGTCCCAATCACCTAAAACGTAATCTATTTGTTTTCCTTTTTTGAATTCGTCGCTAATTCCAAAACGGAATCGGGCATATTGATTGGTATTGAGAACTAGGTTGATGTTTTTTAATCCGTTATGTCCACCATCACTTCCTTTTGGTTTGATACGAATGGTGCCAAAAGACAGATTCAAGTCATCTGTGATAACTAGGATATTTTCTAATGGAATATTTTCTTTGTCCATCCAGTATTTTACCGCTTTTCCGCTCAAATTCATGTAGGTATTCGGTTTTAAAAGCAGAAATGTCCTTCCTTTAAATTTATATTCGGCAAGTGCTCCCAGTTTTACAGTTTCGAAAGATAGGCTTTCCTTTCTGGCAAAATAATCCAAAGCTTTAAAACCAATATTATGTCTTGTGTTGACGTATTCGGCACCAATGTTACCGAGTCCTACAATTAAAAACTTTTTCATAGCATCTGTATTTTCTTCTGTTTGGGTTGCTGAAAACAGGTTTTGTATCCATTTTATCATCATGCAAAAGTAAACTAATTTGAAAAAGGCTAAATTGAAAATTAAAAAATATTTATAAAATGGCTCTTTGTTGGCTTTTTAGCCCCGATAGAAATGAAAATCTTGCGTTTTTTTACGCAGATTGTAATGGATAGCGGGAACTTTGTATGCCGATGAAAACCAATTTTTTCGCTTCAAAGCAAAAAAAAGCACCAGTGTTGAACTGATGCTTTCTTGAATATTTTGAAAAAAATTATTTTTTCTTTCCTTTTGCAGGTGCTTTTGCTGCTTTTGCTGCTTCTTGAGCTGCTTTCATAGCTGCACGAGAGATCTTCACTTGACAAATCACAGTGTTGTCTGGGTGCATGATTTTGAAATTTGGAGTAGGCACTTTAGTAACGTATAATTTGTTACCCATTTCAAGTGGAGTGATGTCCGCTTCAACAAAATCAGGAAGGTTTGATGGTAAAGCTTTTACTTTTAATTTACGGTTGTTTAAACGTAAATCACCACCTGCCATAACTCCTTTTGATTTTCCAACGATTTTCACAGGAACTTCCATAGTAATTTCTTTATCAGCATACAATTGAAAGAAGTCAATGTGTAAAATTTTGTCTGATACTGGGTGTACTTGAATGTCTTGTAAAACGGCATTGAATGATTTTCCGTTCTCCAATTCAATCACAACTGTGTGTGCGTTTGGAGTGTAAACCAAGCTTTTGAATGCTTTTTCTTCTGCTGAAAAATGCACTGGTTGATCTCCTCCGTATAACACGCAAGGAACCGCTCCAGCATTACGTAAGGCTTTAGTAGCAACTTTGCCCACGCTTTCTCTTTCTGATCCTTTAATTGTAATTGATTTCATTGTAAAAATATATAGTTATTAAAAATTATACTTGTTTGTGTCTTCGGGATTTTGTTTTAATCCTTTAGATGATAGTGATTACATGATAAATTTTCCGCTAATGGAATTGTTATGGTGTACCATGTGCATTACTTCCGCAAAAAGGGAGGCGCAACTTAATACTCTTATTTTTTTGGATTCACGTTTTAATGGAATAGAATCGGTAACAATTAATTCCAATAATTTTGAATTTTCTATTTTTTCATAAGCTCCTCCAGATAGAATTGGATGTGTGCATATTGCTCTTACGCTTAATGCTCCTTTTTCCATCATTAGATCTGCCGCTTTCGCTAAAGTACCACCGGTGTCAATCATGTCATCTACCAATATTACGTTGCGACCAACAACGTCACCAATTAATTCCATTGTGTCAATGATATTGGCAACTTTTCTTTGCTTGTAACAAATCACCACATCGGACTCTAAAAATTTAGAATAGGCATAAGCTCTTTTTGAACCTCCCATATCTGGTGAAGCAATTGTTAAGTTATCCAATTTTAAACTTTCGATATAAGGTATGAAAATAGTGGAAGCAAATAAATGATCTACTGGTTTTTCAAAGAATCCTTGAATTTGATCGGCATGTAAGTCCATTGTCATGACTCTAGTTGCTCCGGCTGCTTCTAATAATTTAGCAGTCAGTTTAGCTCCTATCGGAACTCTAGGTTTGTCTTTTCTGTCTTGTCTAGCCCAGCCAAAGTAAGGCATAACCGCGGTAATGTGTCTTGCTGATGCACGTTTTGCGGCATCAATCATCAATAACAATTCCATTAAATTATCTGCATTTGGAAAAGTAGAGCATACGATAAATACACGTAATCCTCTGATAGACTCCTCGTAAGAAGGTTGAAATTCACCGTCACTATAAGTAGACATGGTAACTTTTCCTAAAGGTATTCCGTATTGCTCTGCAATTTTTTCGGCTAGATATTCACTATTTGAACACGCAAAAATTTTAGCTTCTGGTTCTCTGTGTGACATTTAATTTGTTGTTATGTAATTAGTTAGTGTGTTGTCTTTTAACGAGGTGCAAATTTAGAAAATTTATTCAACTCTGAAAGGAAAATTTTAAGTATTTTTATTAGAATTTTTAATTTTATTTTTTACATTTGCACCGTGTTAAAGGAAAAAGCTTTTTAGCTACCACTAAATTGCTCTTTATTGCGTGAGATAATTGTTATTATCTCGGTCTGCTAAGCCCGGATGGCGGAATTGGTAGACGCGCTGGTCTCAAACACCTGTGGGAAACCGTGCCGGTTCGACTCCGGCTCCGGGTACTTTAAAGGAAAGGCTGTCATTTTTGACAGCTTTTCCCTTTTTAGAACCTTCCAAACCCTTGCTACTTCTGGTTAAAACGTTGATTACTTCATTCACATTTGTGGTTCGACAACACTCATTCCCTAAAATAAGCTTATCCGTAAACAGTGAACCAATGAGCATTTTTTTTCCTTCATTATCTGTTTCATTAAATAGTAAATCAAGGCTTTCAATCAAACTTAATCCTGTTTCTAAATAATCAAATACATTTTCGTTGTTTAGCTCTAAAGCTTCGATTTCAAGGTCTAATCCTTTTAATTCAGAAGTATAACGTTCAACGATACTATTATATCTATCAGCGGGTAATTGATTCGCTAATCGCATATCATCTGCTGAGTTTAATTGCTCATTTATTTGATTTCTTCTATCTTTTTTCTTTTTCAAATCTATCCACTTTTGACTATTAGTGTTTTTTATAGAATCTTTCATAATGTCAGTAAACAATGATTTAACATTAGAATTTATCTGTATGCTTGAAAGTAAATTGGCTACTCTTAGTTCTACTTTTTCTTTTCTAACTCTTGTCTTACACTTCCCACGACAATGGTAGTACCCATATCTTTCGTTTCTTCCCCTTGAATAGCTTCCTGTTATTGTATCTCCACAAATTTCGCATATTAAAAATTGTCTCAGTGGGAAATCATACACTTTTTGGCTTGTTTTCAGTCCCTTCCAACGTTTATTTTTGAAAACCTCTTGCACTTTTAAAAAAGTATCTAAGTCAATCAATGGTTCATGCACTCCATCAACTATGAACGCAGATTCTTTTTTAAATTCTGGTACTTCAATCTTTCCAGCATACACAATATTTTTTAGCATAAGGTTGAATGAACTTTTTTCTAAGGACATACCTTCTTTTTTAAGTCTTTTTCGAACTACTTCTGCTGGTTCAATGCCTAAAGCTACTGCTTGATATGCTCTGGTGACAAAGTGAGCATTCTCGTTTGGAACTAGTTTTGTTCTTTTGCCTTTTGAGACTCCACGTTGAGCTCTAGTTCCGTCTCTATGACTATCATAACCATAAGGAGCTCTACTTGCATAATAACCTTCACATTTTGCTTGATATGTTCCAAGCATTGTACGACTTGATATTTTATCTCGTTCTACCTCTCCAGCAGTCAAATATATCGACAATACCATTTTATTATCACAGTTTGTCATATCAAGATATTGTTCGGAAGAATTCAATTCAATGCCCATAGAATCAAACTCTCTAATTGATGTTAATGCCTGTTCGATATTACGAGAAAACCTATCCCATTTTAAAAAAAGGACTTTGTGAATATCCTTCTTGTTGGTCTTAGCATAAGACTTTAATTGTTTCCATTCTGGTCTGTTAAAGTTTTTAGCTGAATGGTCTTCTCTAAATATTTTTACCACATTATATTCCATTCCAGAGCAAAATCTTTTCAATGATTCCTCTTGGTAATTTAAGCTGAATCCTTTTTCAGCCTGTTCATCCGTACTTACTCTACAGTAAAGGATTACATTTATATTGTTATTTGTATTATTGTTCATTTGAATTGTTTTTACTGTTTGTTAGTTGTTTAATTGATATTAAATCAATACCAATTTCTTCGAAGTCCATTATAGTATCAAGTGTCTCTTTATATTTTCGTGAAATTCTATCAAAACTCTCGCAAATTACTGCTGATACTGTTTCAGCATTATTTTTTGCAAATTCTTTCATGTTTTGCAATTGATTGTTAATATTGGTTGTTTTCGAGTTGCAATCTGTAAATACTTTTACAACATTATAGCCATATATGGCACACAAATTCAAAAGTCGATTTTCTTGTTCATACTTGATAGTAAATACGTCACTAGGCTTATTTAGTGTTGCTCTACAATAGAGTATTACATTTTTGTTTACGTTTTTCATTTTATTAAATTTTTTTAGTTTTTGTAATGTTTTCTTGGCAAATAGTTGCCAAATTGTATAGTACACTTCGAATTATTTCAATTTCATCATCATTGAAATGTACACCGTTTCTGTTTAATTTTTTTTTGCATTCAGTTATAGATAACATCTTTCATTCTGAACCACTCATCTCCAATTTTTTTTCGAGTGGGGAGAATTATTTTTTAGTCAAGTATGACCATTCCGAAACGTACGACCATGACGAATCAGACACAGATAAAATGCAAAAAGCATAGAATCCCCGTTGGCATAGAATGCCATAATTAAAAAAGATGTTTGCTGAAACCACTTTTTGGAGACAAAGTGGTAGATAAAATTATACGTCTAAACAGTTTACTGTCCTCATACGAGTTTCTGAGTAAAAAGAGTTACAGGAGCTACATTATATAGTTTATACCCTGTGCATCAATCTATTACAAAGGTACTATTTTCTTTCTATGGTTGCAAGTAGGGATAGTGAAAAAAATTTTATCGAACATATTAAAACTCTGAAAATCAAATAAATAACAATAATTATTTTTACATGCTATCCTGTATAAAGCTTTCCGTTCACAAAAAGCATAGAAACACCCATCTTTTTCATTATTCTTTCAGATTCAATTTGAGATAATTTATCTGGGTTTATAACCAAAAAAGTATGTTTGGTTTTTTCTAACTGATGCGTTATTATAATTCTGGTCTTTTTCATATTAAATGTAATTTAGTTCAAGCTGAATTCAAACCCAAAGTCAATTGGATGCTTCTTTTTTCGAAAAATGATGCAAATTATTATTTTGCCTTTCTCACTGGTAATAAAGTAATCGGATACAAAACGTATGTATCGCTTTAAGGACATTGTTAATTTTGGTATATCAACTTCAATGTCTTTATCCACATAAAACTCAATCATCATTTCTTCATCCATATTGCTGGTTAAATCAAATGACTTTGAATCATACATTTGCTTCATTTCCATGAATATCTTTGTTAGGTTTACAAATCTCATACAATAGCCATTTTTCTAATTTTAGCAACCGTTCCTAACGAAACATCATACAGCTTTACACATTCACGAACACTTAACCCTCTTTTTAAACCATCAATTACCTTGGGGTATTTGCTTAAAAAATCATCCGTATTCTCAAAACCTTTTGGTCTTCCACAATGAATATTATTTTTCTTTGCTTGTAACATCCCAGATTTTATTCTGGAAATCAACGTCTGTCT
>JALRGT010000026.1 GCA_023259675.1 Flavobacterium sp. | reverse complement strand
TGGTCGATTTAGTTCAGATTTTAAATTAGCATAATTTATTATTGCTTTTAAAAAATTTGGATTCTCTGAAATGATTTTTTTATATATGTTTTCTGCTTCTTTAAATTTCAACATATATTTTAAAGTATTTGCTAAATTGTTATTGGCTGAAATATTTTTTGGATCACAAAGTAAAGACTTTTCAAAGTTTTTCTTTGCTTCATTGTATTGTCCTTTTTCTTGAAAACATGTACCAATTAAGTTGTAAATAAATGGATTGTTTGGATGTTTTTTTAATAATATTTTAGCATCATTAATAACCTTATCTAAATTACCATTTTTGAAATGATTAACTAGTATACTAATTTTTTTTTTAAATAATTATTTTTCTTTTCCTCATTTCACATTTGGGAAACTTTGTTTTTTTTTCATTTTTTGAAGTGTCATCGCTGACAATTCTTGAGCAGTATAAAGACGACCATCAATATCCACACGTGGAGTATTGTTGTCTCCTTTTACCACTTTGTAAGAAACTCTTTTTGCTTCATTTGTAACTTCAGCAAAAGTGTGTCCCATAAAACGTTTAATAGAAGCAATTGTTTTGGTAGGATTAGTAACTGCTTGTCTTTTTGCAGGATCTCCCACTTTAATCTCTCCACCTTCTACAAAAGCGATGATAGATGGCGTTGTTCTTTTTCCTTCTGCGTTAGGGATAACAACGGCCTCGTTACCTTCCATTACAGAAACACAAGAGTTTGTCGTACCTAAATCAATTCCGATTATTTTACCCATTTTTATTTATATTTAATTTTAATGTATACTTATTTTAACGACTCAGTGTGCATAAGTCAATCTTTGTGCCAATACAATGACAGTCTATAAATTGTCAGTTTTTGTTAAAATTGTCGTAAAATTAGCTGACAAGATGACATTTTAAGAAGTCTGACATTGTGAATAGGTTCCAAAATCTAACTGACAATTACCATAATGACAAGAAGCTAAAGTAAAAGTAGATTTACAATTCATCTTCATTCCCATTATCTAAATCAGTTTTTCAATAATAAACTCCCTCACACAAACTTATATTTGTAATTTTATCTTTTAAAAAGTAGAAACTAGATTAAAAAAAAAATCTCCCGTTGAATACTAAAAGTTATCAGATATAAAATGACGAAACAAAAGGTAGTCGATATGACTTCGGGACCTATTACTCCTCAAATCATACGTTTTACTACACCACTAATTATCGGTAATTTTTGTGTATTAACTTATAATGCCACAGATTCCATTATCGTGGGGCGTTATATCGGACAAAATGCCTTAGCGGCATTAGGAGCTGCCAGTCCGGTGATGAACATCATGTTGTTTTTCATTATCGGGATTTGTCTGGGCATGTCAGTACTCATGGGAACTTTTTTTGGAGCTAATGATATTCCGAAATTAAAACGGGAAATTACGACTTCATTCATTGCAGGAGGAATTTTCACCTTGGCTTTGGTTATATTAGGATTTATCTTTTCGCGTTCCATATTGAGTCTTATAAATACCCCTACAGAAATTTTAAATGACGCGACAAACTACCTACAAATCATATTCGTTGGCTTGATTTTTACTTTTATCTATAATATGTATGCTTCTACTTTAAGAAGCTTGGGCAACTCCAATGCCTCTTTATACTTTTTGATTACCTCGGCAGTACTCAATGTGCTTTTAGATTTGTACTTTGTGATTGTCTTAAAAAAAGGAGTTGAAGGTGCCGCCTATGCAACAGTTATTGCCGAGGCACTATCGGCGCTTTTTTGTATTATATATGTCCACCTAAGAATTCCAATGTTGCGATTCAACCGTAAAGAGTTCATTTTTGATTGGACCTTACTGCGTGAAACGTTAAACTATAGTTCCTTGGCAGCAATGCAGCAAATAACATTACATCTTGGTAAATTTTTAATACAAGGCGCTGTGAATCCATTAGGGGTATTTGCCATTGCGGCATTCAACGCTGTAACCCGTATCGATGACTTTGTGATGATTGCACAACAAAATATCGGACATGGCACTACCGTTTTTATAGCACAAAATAAAGGAGGAGGCAAAACCGATCGCATTCGAAAAGGGTTCTTGACCGGATTAAAAATAGAATTCCTATATACATTCCTCATTTCGATACTCATATTTGTTTTTGCAAGACAATTTATGAGTCTGTTTGTAAATAATGACGAACATCATGTAATTGAATCCGGAGTACAATATTTAAAAATAATGGCTTTTTTATACCTACTCCCAGGATTAACTAATATTATTCAAGGGTATTTTCGAGGCATAGGGAAAATGAAAATCACGCTTAATTCCACTTTCGTTCAAATCGTTGGTAGGGTCATTGCCGCTTATCTCATGGCTTCTTACTTCGAACTAAGAGGATTTGCATTAGCCTGTCTTGTGGGTTGGATTTGTATGTTAGCGTACGAACTTCCTTTGTTCAGAAAATCATGGAAGGAAAGTTAATAAAGCATTTCAAATGTTTTTTTGGGATACAATTGTATCTACTCCCACTAATATTTGTAATTTTATCCGCTAAAAAATAATACCCAAATTTCCCTCAATGGCTACATTTAGCAAGCAACTTTCATTTCGTTGGTCTGATTTAGACCCCAATTTTCATTTACGTCACAGCGTTTATTATGATTTTGGAGCCCAACATCGTCTTGAAATTCTGGAACAACTAGGATTGACGCTAAGTGTCATGCAAAAAGAACATGTTGGCCCCATACTGTTTAGAGAAGAATGTGTTTTTAAAAGAGAAATTAAAATCTCAGACTTAATTACCATGCAAACCAAATTGTCCAAAATGAACGCCGATGCTTCCCGATGGTCTATTGTTCATGAGTTGTATCGAGACGACGTTTTGTGTGCCGCGATTACGGTAGATGGCGCTTGGATGGATACCAAACTCCGTAAACTCGCTACTCCTACCCCGCAGATTGTTATTGATGCGCTGAATAAAATTCCTAAAACAACTGATTTTACCATATTATAATTCATTCAAACACGATTTCATTATGTTTACCATTACACAAATAAAAGAAGCGCATTCGAAAGTAAAATCTGGAGCAGACTTCCCTAAATATATTCAAGATTTAATTCAATTAGGCGTTCAAGGCTATGACACCTTTGTCAACGACGGTCATGTAGAATATTTTGGTGACGACAATTTTAGAGCGGTGGCTACAGAAACCTATGACAACATCGCTATTGCTCCTTCTGCTAACAAAGAACGATTTATTGAATTTCTGGTCATGCACCAAGACGGTCAGACAGATTACCTAACCTTTTGTCAACATGCTGCGCAATGTGGAATTGCCCGATGGAGCGTAAACATCATAGAAATGACTTGCACTTATTTTGACCAAATGAATTCTCCAATATTAATCGAAAACATTCCTGAATAAATTTTTAAGCAAAATGAAGTAATCATTTAGAATTTTCTAACTCCTAAAAAAAAGCCACAATGATAAAATCATTTGGCTTTTTTGCTTTACTTACTAGAGCTTACCCATTCAAACTTGATCAAATTCTTAATTTTTTCATTTCATTTTCAAAAAACTATAATTCATTCCAATCTGTACGGCTGCAGATTTGTATCCATAACTGGTTATACTGCTATATGAACCGGTAAAAGCGAAATTTCTAACAAAAAAATAATTTATTTCTTTAAAATATATGTAAATCAATTAAAACACCAGCCATTTGAGCTGTCTATTTATTTTTTTAATAAAATAATCTTTCGAAAACAACATAAATAGCACACCACACAAGAGAACAATTTAATCCAGTTTCGTATCTTTGAGTACCTGATTATCAAAAACTTACTAATTATGAACACCAATAATTTGATTATTCTCAGTTTAGTAATATTGTTAGGTTGGATAATCCCTTCCCTCCTATTTATTGGATATGGCTTTAAATTAAACCGAAATCTCTTTTGGAAGATCATAGGAACTGGACTGGTAACCCCTTGGGTTATTGGCTCTATTGTCAAAATATATTTAGAATACATCGGTAAAGAGACTTTACCTTGGTCCTATTTTTTAAAACCAGAATCTTTGGTCATTTTTATTCCCGCAATGATTTGGTGGGGACTTCCATTCATACTACTTGCTATTGTGAGTCGTTATTTACTTAAAAAAAACATATTGGGTATTAAATCCGAAAGAGGTAAATATTTATTGCTTATGGGGACTTTAACGGGAACTTTCGTAGGAGCTGGAAGGATATTCATTTCTGTATTTTGGCTTTTTGATGCGATGTATATTTTGGTTCCAGTATGGGCTTACTATTCTCCGTTTATAATGGTTGGAGTGCTGATTGGAGTGTTTTTAGGTCGTAGAGCCGACTCTAAAATGATCAAGAAAAGCCTCTAAATTGTATTTTTTGTGTTGCCTTTAATTAGCCAAATAAAAAAATGTGCTATGTTATCTATGCCAAAAAAAACAGTACTCCTTTTTTTTATTTGCAGTCATCAATTCTGCTTTTCTCAAATACAAAAAACAGAAAAAGATAGCTTAGCGGACAAAAACAACATTGAAAACATTTCTAAAAACAATAAAACAATTTTGCATTTGCCCCGTTTCCTTTTGGATTCCACAAATTCTAAAGCTAAAGTAACCAAAACTAGGAACAGAGCACCATTTGAAGGTAAAACCATTAGAAACATTCAAATTACCACCCTTGATCCCTTTGGTTTTTCTATTAATGACAGCACAAAAAAACCGTTAAGTTGGGCAGAGAAAACCGGTAACCGACTACACCTAAAAACCAAAGAACTAGCCATTAAAAACTCTTTACTTTTCAAAAAAAACAGTATTTATCATTCTTATGAAATTAAAGAATCCGAAAGAATCATTCGGTCCCAAAATTTCATTCGTGAAGTATACATCGCCGAAAAAGTAAGCGACATCCCATCAGACTCAGTTGATATTTTCATTCGAGTACTGGACTCTTGGAGTACGGCTCCTCATCTTGAAATTTCAAATTCCAGTATTGCTTTGGGACTAAATGAAAGAAATTTTTTGGGGTTTGGCCACCAAATGGACTATAAATTCACCAATCGACATGAGGATAAAAAAAGTGCCAATTCAATTATTTACCAAGTACCAAACATCAAAAACACTTTCATAAGAGCAGTGATAAACTACCAAATTGATTTGTTTGGATATTATCAAAAAAACTTCCATGTTGAGAGACCCTTTTACTCTGCATTAACAAAATGGGCTGGTGGAATAAACCTAGGGCTTCAATTCAAAACCGATACCATTCAACGTTTAAATTCAGCTTATGCTAATCAAAATTTTAAATATGGCTCACAGGATTTTTGGTTTGCCAAGTCTTTTAATGTTAGTAAAGAAAATGACACAAATGACAAAACCACCAATTTAATTCTATCTGCACGGTTTTTAAACAAAAACTTTATAGAAAGTCCAACGATACAATATGATTCGATACAATTTTACTCCAGTGAAAAATTCACCCTTATTGGAATTGGTATCAATAACCGAAAATTCATAGAAGACCAGTACCTGTTTAAAAATGGAATTATTGAAGATGTCCCCATCGGAAGAATTGCTGGTATTACTTTAGGCTACCAATATAAAAATGAAGTATGGAGGCCTTATTTAGGCGCTCAGTTTTCTTTTGGGAATTACCATAATTGGGGTTTTTTAAGTACCAATTTTGAGTTAGGGACTTTCTTTGCACAATCTAAGACCGAACAAACGGCCTTTTCTTTTCAAGCCAATTATTTCACCAAATTACAGGAAATTAGAAATTGGAAATGGAGACAATTCATTAAACCACAAATCATTATCGGGAATAACCGAAAAAAATCAATCGGTGATCAACTCACAATTAATGAAAATTTTGGCATACAAGGATTTAACAGTCCCATCTACGGAACAGATAAAGCAGTTCTTACATTGCAAACTCAAGCGTATAGTCCTAAAGATATATGGGGTTTTAGGATGAATCCTTATTTTAATTATTCTGTAGCTGCATTGGGAAATAAGTTAAATAAAGCTCAAAAAAGAAAAGTATATTCAAAAATCGGAATAGGACTTATCATTAACAATGATTATTGGATTTTTAGCTCTTTCCAATTATCACTTTCTTATTATCCTTCAATTCCCTTTGAAGGAGAAAATGTTTTTAAAACCAATGCTTTTGAAACTTCGGATTTTGGTTTTCAAAGCTTTGAATTAGCCCAGCCCAAAATAGTCGAATACAAATGACAAAATAATCAAATGCATACCAGAAAAGTAAAGAACAATTTTAATTCAATAATAAAAAATGTTTGTATAAAAAAAATGACTAAATTACTTCAATTATTTACGATAAATAATGTTTAATTAAAACGCTACTAAAGATGAAAAAATTACATTTTTATTTAATGATAATGCTATTCGCATTAGTTTCTATCCCGACAAGTATGATGGCAAACGAAAAAAATCCTGCCAACCGTACCGAAGTTCCTGCCGAAGTTAAAACAATGCTTAACCGCTTAGATGAAATCAAAGAAATGGAAAAGTCCAATTTGAATTCATCAGAAAAAAAAGAATTACGTAAGGAAGTGAAAACTATCAAACACAATTTGAGATCTTCTGGACAAGGTATTTATTTATCAGTAGGAGCTATTATTATCATTGTATTGCTGTTGATTTTATTGCTGTAGTCTATCGTTTTTTTATAAAAAAGACAGAAAGGAACGTGTTTTACGTTCCTTTTTTTTTATCCCAAATTAATGTTAATACTACATAAGTGGCATAGAAATTGGCTAGTGCTAATTATTCCTGAAAAGATTAATAGGAATCTTAATTTAAAAAAGTAATCAAAATGAAAACATTAAAATTATTTGCATTAGGAATAGTGTTCTTTTTTACCAGTGCGATACAAGCCCAAGTTTCAGTAAATGTAAATATAGGATCGCCTCCTTCTTGGGGACCTGCCGGTTATGCACAGGTAGACTATTATTATTTACCCGACATTCAAGTCTATTACGATATTCCTGCAGCGCAGTTTATCTATTTTGGAAATGGAAAATGGTATCGATCAAGATATTTACCTAAACAATATAGAAACTATGATTTGTACCATGGGTACAAAGTTGTATTAAATGATTACAATGGAAAAAGACCTTATACTTATTTCAAACAACATAAAGTAAAATATTATAAGGGATATAAAGGGAAACCACAAAGAACAATTGGTCACCGAAACGGCAATGACAACAAAAACTACAAAAAGAGCAATAGTAGTCATTCCAATCAACAGGGAAATGGTAAAAAAGGAAACAGCGGTAATAAAAAACATTAATTATAATTTAAGCATCAAAAAAGAAGCGCATTTAGCGCTTCTTTTTTTTGGACCAATTTTAATAAAATGTTAAAAAAATCATTATGGCACAGTTGTTGGATTTAGGGTAAGTGTATATACAAAACGAATAAAAAAAATTAATAGTAATTGTAAAAAATAGAAAAGATGAAAACCTTAAAATTAATTGCCATTGGAATAATTCTACTTGTATCAAATACTTCTCAAGCACAACTTTCAGTAAATTTAAATATAGGGACTGCGCCTTTATGGGGCCCCTCAGTACACACACATACTCAATATTATTATTTACCAGAAATTCAAGCCTATTATGACATACGTGCTTCACAGTTTATTTACTTCGGTAGAGGAAATTGGGTAAGATCAAGATACTTACCTGCTCAATATAGAAATTACGACTTATACAATGGGTATAAAGTTGTATTGAATGATTATCATGGAAACAGACCTTACAAATATTTCAAAGCTCACAAATCGAAATATTATGTAAACTACAGAGGTAATAGCCACAGAAATAATGATTACAGATATGGTAATCGTAATTATGATAACCATCAGCATTATAACAAAAAATATTACAGCAACAAATACAATAAAAATTCAAAAAAATATCGTTATGCCGATAACCATAGATATTCAAACAAACACAAAAAATACGAATCAAAAGGTCATGGTAGACATTAATATTTAAGTAAAAAGGGAGCTTCAAAAATGAGGTTCCTTTTTTCGTATTTTCTTTTAATGAAAAGATTGGAAGAATCATTTAAAAAAAACATTAAATTGTTACATTTGAAAAAATTGCTTTTAATTTCTAAAAAATGCTTAAAAATAAAATTCCGTTACTATTCTTATTTCTTTTACCAATACAATTGGTAATAGCTCAAAAGCCTCAAAAATTAAATTCCGTTGAAATCTATAATCAAATTCAGAAACTTAATTTTTTAGGTTCTGTATTATATATAGCAGCACATCCCGATGATGAAAACACAGGCTTAATCTCTTATTTATCAAATCAAACTAAGGCAAGAACGGGTTACTTATCTTTAACCCGAGGAGATGGAGGTCAAAACCTAATTGGGTCTGAATTAAGGGAATTATTGGGCGTTATAAGAACCCAAGAACTTATTGAAGCCCGAAAAATTGACGGTGGAGAACAATTTTTTACACGTGCCAATGATTTTGGTTTTTCTAAAAATGCAGAAGAAACATTACAAATCTGGGATAAAGAAAAAATACTTTCAGATATCGTTTGGACCATTCGGAAATTTCAGCCCGATGTCATCATTAACCGCTTTGATCATCGTACCTCTGGAAACACACACGGACATCATTCGGCCTCAGCGATTCTGAGTGAAGAAAGTTTTCATGTTGTAAATGATTCTACCGTCTTTCCTAACCAACTAAAACACGTTTCAACATGGCAACCCAAACGTCAATTTTTCAATCCATCATGGTGGTTTTATGGCAGTAAAGAAAAACTGGAAGCGGCAAACAAAAACAGTTTTACCCAATTTCAAATAGGT
The DNA here is from genome assembly GCA_023259675.1 of Flavobacterium sp. Taxonomy (GTDB): domain Bacteria; phylum Bacteroidota; class Bacteroidia; order Flavobacteriales; family Flavobacteriaceae; genus Flavobacterium. Next base: position 33,376 of record JALRGT010000026.1, on the reverse strand, counting down.
GTTTACTACCCAAATATTGGAAAATCAAACCAAGAAATTTCGGCATTAAGTAGAAGCAGTCATAAATCCCAAGGCTTTGGAAGTACCGGAAGTCGTGGAGAAGAAACCGAATATTTAGAACTTATTAACGGAACTTCATTAAAAGACAAATCGAATATCTTTGAGGGTATAGACACCACTTGGAATCGCGTAAAAGGCGGAAAAACAATTGGAGAATTATTAACTTCGATTCTTTTGAATTATGATTTTTCAAATCCTTCAGCAAGTATTCCAAATTTGATACAAGTATATTCTTTGATTCAAAATTTAGACGAAAATCATTGGAAAATTATAAAAACCGAGGAATTAAAAAAAATTATAACATCCTGTACTGGTCTATATCTTGAAGCAGCAACACAAAAACAAGAAATAACACCTGGAAGTACTGTGTCCATAAAAATAGAAGCTATAAATCGCAGTAACATTCCAATGCAATTAATTAGCGTTACCAGCATTCCGGACCAACAAAAAACAATCAAAAACAGTGCTTTAAACAATAATATTGCTGAAAAATTCTCCACCGATATCAACATACCGGAATCCACTGATTATACACAGCCCTATTGGCTAAAAGTTAAAGGAAGCGAAGGATTATATACCGTTGAAGACCAAAGAAACATCGGGATTCCAGATATCATTAGAGAAATAAAAGTAATTTTTAATATTAACATCAATGGGACCACAATCCCATTTGAACGCACCGTCGTTAATAAATTCAACGATAATGTAGACGGTGAGATGTTTAACTATTTAGATATTGTTCCTGAGGTTACAACTCAAATCCTTGATAACGTAATCTTATTTGAAAATAAAGCAAAAAAGTCAATCGCCGTAAAAGTAATTTCTGGAAAAGACGATGTGAAAGGAAATTTAAAATTAGAGCTCCCAGAAAATTGGGAGGTCTCTCCCGAATCCATTCCTTTTAATTTAGATAAAAAAGGAATGGAACAAATCGTTTATTTTGAGGTATCACCTCCAAGTAAATCGGAAGAAATCATCGCAAAAAGTGTTGCTTTTATTGACAATAAAAAATTTGATCGAGAACAAATAATCTTAAATTATGACCATATTTCTAAACAACAAGTTTTATTTCCCGCAGAAGCAAAATTCATCAAATTAGATTTAAAAATAACCGATGAAAGAATCGGTTATATTATGGGTGCTGGTGACAACGTGCCGGAATCATTAAGACAAATGGGGTATAAAGTAAATTTAATCCATCCAAATGAAATCTCTCAAAGAAAACTGGCGCCTTTTGATGTAATCATTACCGGAATTCGTGCCTTCAATACTATCGATTTATTGGCTACAAAAAAAGAAATCCTTTTTGATTTTGCCAAAGAAGGAAAGACACTTATAGTACAATACAACACTCCAGATGCCCTTAAAACAGCCAATATTGCGCCTTATCCAATGAAAATATCCAGGAACCGAATTACAGATGAAAAGGCAGCCGTACAATTTTTAGCGCCACAACATCCTGTTTTAAATTATCCTAACAAAATTACATCAAAAGATTTTGAAGGCTGGAAACAAGAGCAAGGCCTTTATTACCCTAATGAATTTGACACTGCCTTTACTCCTATTTTATCCTCAAAGGACAAAGGGGAAAATCCAAATAATGGAGCATTATTGGTTGCTCCATATGGAAAAGGATACTATATTTATACCGGATTGAGTTTGTTTAGGGAATTACCAGAAGGCGTACCTGGTGCTTTCAGATTACTATCCAATTTAATTTCATTAAATTCATCAACTTCCGGCATAGAAACAACAAACCCATAAAATCAATTCAAATGGAACCAAAGAAAACACAAAATTGGAACAAAACTTACACTTATGTCCTCGTGGCTAATGCAGCTTATATCTTGTTCTTTTATCTAATAATGAAATTATATTCTTAACCTATGCAACTATTTGATTGGATTGTACTTATAGTCACTCTATTATTCATTGTAATTTATGGTGCTTGGAAAACCAAAGGAAGTAAAAATGTTGAGGATTATATTCTTGGAGGTAATGAAACACCATGGTATACCGTAGGACTATCAGTGATGGCAACCCAAGCCAGTGCCATTACTTTTCTATCTACGCCTGGACAGGCATATCATGACGGTATGGGGTTTGTTCAATTTTATTTTGGATTACCGATTGCCATGATCATAATCAGTTTAACTTTTATTCCGATATATCATAAATTTAAAGTGTATACGGCTTATGAATATTTGGAGAAAAGATTTGATTTAAAAACCCGTTCTCTTGCAGCCCTACTTTTTTTATTCCAAAGAGGTTTAGGAACCGGACTTACTATCTATGCACCTGCAATTATATTATCTGCGCTATTTGGTTGGAATCTGACTTTTATGAACATCATAATAGGTGTTTTGGTAATTATTTATACTTTTTCAGGTGGAACCAAAGCAGTAAATGTTACCCAAAAACAGCAAATGTTTGTCATCATGTCCGGTATGTTTATCACCTTTTTTCTGATTTTACATTTTTTACCCAATGACATGACTTTTAGTAATGCTTTGCATATTGCCGGTGCGAATGACAAAATGAATATTGTGAATTTTTCTACAGATCCAGAAGAAAAATATACCTTTTGGAGCGGTATAACTGGTGGTTTTTTTCTGGCGCTAGCTTATTTTGGAACAGACCAATCTCAAGTTGGACGCTATTTATCCGGTAAATCGGTTCGTGAAAGCCAGATGGGATTAATTATGAATGGACTCTTAAAAGTTCCTATGCAATTTTTTATTTTATTGACAGGAGTAATGGTTTTTGTGTTCTTTCAATTTAATCCAGTACCGCTAAATTTCAATCCAAACAACAAAATAACAGTTGAAAAAACAAAATACAAAGATGAATATCACGGTTTAGAAAACCAACTCAACGAACTTTCTGAGGATAAAAAAGTGATTAACTTATTGTACATTGATCAATTGAATCAAGACTATGATAATCCGATTCTTCGAAAAGAATTAATTGCCATATCCACAAAAGAAAAAGATTTAAGGGAACGTGCCAAAGAAATCATTTTGAAAGCCAACAAAAACAGTGAGACTAATGACAAAGATTATGTGTTTTTTCACTTTATTCTGCATTATCTCCCTAAAGGGCTTATTGGTTTGTTACTTGCCGTAATTTTATCGGCTGCGATGTCCTCTACCGCTTCAGGGCTAAACGCGTTGGCCTCCACAACAGCAATTGATATTTACAAAAGAAATGTATCCGAAGAAAAAACGGAGAAACATTATTTGAACGCTACAAAATTTTTCACCTTATTTTGGGGAATTGTTGCCATTCTTTTTGCCTGTATTGCCACACTATTTGAAAATTTAATTCAATTGGTAAACATAATTGGTTCTATATTTTACGGTACCGTTTTGGGAGTCTTTCTGGTTGGTTTTTATATCAAATACATAAAGGCAAAAGCCATTTTTTATAGTGCAATCATAAGCCAAATCACCATTTTTATTATCTATTATTTTGCGATATATATTCATCCAAGCGGACATGAAAAATTGGGCTATCTATGGCTTAATTTCATTGGTGCAATGCAGACTATAATTCTTTCATTAGTACTGCAATGGACTCTTTTTAGAAAACAAAATAATTAAATTCAAAACACAAAAAAATAAAATATCCCCTCTCATTCTATTTCATGAAAGGGGATATTTTTTAATCTTAAGATAACTTTTACTTACTCCAATCGGAGATGCTATCTTTATTCATTTTTACATAATCTTGATTTCCTGCATTTTCAGCAGCTAAAAGTGAAATTTTGGCCGTTTCTATTGCCCCTTTTTTATCCCCTTGTTTCGCTTGAATTAATGATTTTAGCCTCAAATAATAAAATGGTTTATCTGCACTTAAATCTAAAGCTTTATCTATATAAGCGTTGGCTTTATTGATGTCTCCATCAAACTGATAAAAGTATTGAGCTGCCGAAAAATAATCATTTGCCGAAGGACCCGCAAAGGCTCTTTCGATACTTTCAGTGGCTTTTTTTTGTGTTGGAACTTCAAACTTTAAAGCTACATGAGAATTTTCCCAATATATGTCCAAATGGGCGAAATTCGAATCTACATTGCTGATTCCAATCGTAAATGTTTCTATTGGCTTAGATAAAGTTTCTTCTTTCACTGAAGTCTTTAATGCAATGTTTTCCTCTTTAAATTCCTTTGGATTTCCCCAATTGTCCGTTGTCGAATAAAAAATAATATCCCAACTTTGGATATTAGGAATCGTATATAAAGCATACGTCCCTTTTTTTAAGGTCTTACCATCAATAATCACATCATCACTAAAAGAAATTGTTGTGTTTTCATTGGCTCCAGTTCTCCAAAGTTTCCCAAAAGGGACTAAGTTTCCAAAAACAACCCTCCCTCTTGCAGACGGTCTCGAATATGCAATTTCAACATCTGTCAAACCAACAACTTGATTAATTGTTGCTTTAGGACTTGCTTGAGGCGTTTTTACCTGAGCCTCTAATGTAAATTGTGTAATAACAATAACTAGAGCAATGAGAATATTTTTCATCTTAAAAAAATTTAGTGTTTTCAAATTTACAAATTCAAAAAATTAATACTATTAATTATTAGTTAATTCAGAGTCAATACTTTTCACTTCATTAAATCCTAATTCATTGAAATGATTGATTACTATATTGGCCTCTGATAAATCCTGGTCTTTAGAGTGAACACTATTATAACCTACACAAAAAATACCGGCAGCTTTAGACGCTTTTATCCCATTGGTACTGTCTTCTATCACGATGCAATTTTGCTTTGGTGCAATAGATAACGAAGCCGCATGTTCAAATATTGCAGGATGTGGCTTTGATTGTGGAAAATCTTCACCGCTCACAATATGGGTGAAATAATCATGTAATTTAAAACGGGTAAAAACGCGATTGATGGTTACTTTGGAAGCCGAAGAAGCTAAAATTAATTGCATGCCGTTTTGATGTAAATCTTTAATCAGATTTTCAACTCCTTCCAATAATTCCAAATCTTTTTTGGTATCGAAAGCATCATTAAAAATGGCTCTTTTTTGCAGAATTAAATCCTCTACTTCATTTTCTAGGGCAAATTTATCTTTCAATTTTTGAAAAGTATTTCGAGTTGAAAGCCCCGTTAGCGTAGTATAAAAATCTTCTGGTACTGTAATGTTTAATTCAGCAAATTGTTTAAAATAAGCATAGCGGTGTACCGGTTCGGTATCTACAATTACACCATCCATGTCGAAAATTACGGTTTGTATCATTTATTGGGTTTTAGATTTTATGTTTTGGTTTTGGTTTTGAGTAATGGTTATCAGGTAAAGGAATACTTCTCTCTTATAACTATTAACTTCTCACTATTTACTATTTACTATTCACTATTTTTTAATCAAATAACGAATTACCGTTTCAGCGGCATACAGGCCAAATAATCCTGGCATATAACTATTGGTTCCGTAAAAAGATTTTTTAAAATTAGAGCCATCGGTCAATTTTAAACTGCCTTCGTCTTGAATTTCAGAAGAAAACACCACTTTCAATTTGTTAATTTTTATTTTCTTCAAACGCTTTCTAATTGCTTTAGAAAAATAACAGTTGATTGTTTTACCAATATCGGCTACTTTTACTTTAGAAGCTTCCATCTTTCCTCCTGCTCCCATACTAGAAATTATTTTAACCCTATTTCGTTTTGCAGAAATTATCAAATTAATTTTTGGCGTCACACTATCAATACAATCTAAAACATAATCAAATTCGGGTGTTACAATCTCAAAAGCACGCTCCGGAGACAAAAACTCTTGCACCCGTGTTAGGTTCAATGCTGGATTAATATCCATCAATCGATCGCCCACAACAGCAACTTTGGGTTGTCCTACTGAAGAATGCAACGCTGGTAATTGTCTGTTTATATTAGTAATATCCACGACGTCACCATCCACAATAGTCATGTTACCCACTCCTGCCCTAGCCAAAAATTCGGCTGCAAAGGAACCTACTCCTCCTAAACCAACCACCATCACATTGGCATTTTGCAATTTTTCTAATCCTTCTTTTCTAAATAAAAGTTCCGCTCTTTCGGTCCACTCAGCCATTTCTTGATTTTGTTTAAAGTTTCAAGTCTGTTTTAAAAACAGTTCTAAAATTATTATTCACCTGATTTTGCATTTCTGCTTCCGTCCAGCCTTTATATTTTGCTGCCAAGGCATAAACTTCTTGAATTCCTTCTTCAACCATATCGGTTTCTAAGAAAAAACGATCGTTGGGTACACTTGTAAAAACCGTTTCCAGCTCTGGATTTCTCAATAAGTTTTTACCAAACGAAAGATAAAATCCGTTATCCAAAAGCTGTTTGGCCAATTGTTCTTTTTTTGAAAAACCATGAATTAAAATTGGAGTCGTTATTTTCAATGTGTTCTTCATTTCAACTAATTCCTGAAAAGCAAGAACACAATGTATCACGACGGGTTTCTGGTACTTTTCGGCCAATACCAACTGTTTTTCCAATACTGCCAATTGAATCGTAAAAGGTGTTTCGCTACGCTTATCCAAACCACATTCTCCCACTGCCAAACATTCCGCCAATGGTACTTTCTGTTCCAGAATTTGAAAATCGCTTTCCAAACGTTCTTGATCAATAAATAAAGGATGGATTCCTATCGAGTAAAACGGTAAGTTCGCATCAAATTCTTGTGGATATTGATTGACTAATTCCAACACATCGGACTGATTCGTATATTGATGGGTATGTAAATTAAAGTATTTCATTAGTTGTGATATTTTTTAACTCCCGCCTTTATTTCGATATTTAAATCATTTTCCAAAGGCACTTTGGGGCAAGAATAATTAGAATTATAGGCACAGTACGGATTGTAAGCCGTATTAAAATCTACTGTGATGCTATTCCCTTTTGGAATTGTTAAATCAATTTATCGTCCGCCAATATAGCTTTCATTACCGGAAGTCAAATCAGAAAAAGGTAGAAACAAATAGTCTTTATAGAGTTCGTTTTTCGAAAGTTCAATATCTCGATATACATTCAATTTAAAACTCTTACCCTCGATTGCAAAATGAACTTCACCGTATTTGATATAAATCGGTTTTCTATTTGTAGACGTTTTCATTTTAAACGGCTTTTCCTCAGCTGTCCGCACAAATTTGGAAACAACAAAGTACTTTTCACTAATAGGAAAATAATCCAAAGTTTGAAAGGAAGCTAAATCTGCTTTTTCAAGCGGACTCGTTTTAGCATCTGAATACTCTTCGTTTAATTTATTTTGGAACTTTTTTGCAGATTGAAAATCAAATTGTTCTTGACCAAAGCAAAAAGCAGATGGAATGAAGCACAAAAAAAGAAAAAGTTTTCCCATTTATAGAATTTTAAGCAAAAATAGCTTAAAAGATACAATGCTGCAAAAAGGACATGTATTAATACTCCATCGCTGCAAAAACATCGTATCCTTTTATTTTGTCTCGACCGTTTAAGAAAGTCAACTCCATCAAGAAATTGAGTTGCACTATTTCGCCTCCTAATTTTTCCACCAACTCACAAACCGCTTTTGCAGTTCCACCTGTTGCCAACACATCATCGTGAATGAGAACTTTTTCTCCTTTTTGGATAGCATCGACATGAATCTCTAAGCAATCGGTACCATATTCTAAATCATATGAAGCCGAAATAGTTTTATACGGTAATTTATTGGGCTTTCTAACAGGTACAAAACCTACATTCAAAGCATCGGCAAGAAGCATCCCAAATAAAAAACCTCTACTTTCGGCACCAACAACCTTATCAATTTTTTTATCTTTTAATGAAGCAACCAAGATTTGAAGACATTCTTTCCGGGCTTTTGGATCAATTAACAAAGGGGTAATATCTTTAAACAAAATTCCTTCTTTCGGAAACCCTTGAATATCACGTATATAATTTTTTAAGGACATATTTTTTATTATTTATACCAAATTAGGCTTGCAATTTACACATTTATCTCTATATTTGCACCCGCTAAGCCGTTCAACTATGAGCTACTTTAGCAAAACAATAAGGCCTCGTGGCGCAACTGAATAGCGCACTTGATTACGGCTCAAGAGGTTACTGGTTTGAATCCAGTCGAGGTCACGAATAAAAAGAGAAAGTCTAAAAATAATTAAGTTTACTTGAAATTATTTTTAGACTTTCTCTTTTTTCAAAGCGGAGCTTTGTTGGATGTTGCGGAGCAAAATCCAGTCGAGGTCACTTAAGAATAAAAAGCTTACACGAAAGTGTAGGCTTTTTTTGTGACTATTTGGTTTTGATCTTGCTCAAAAAAACAAATAGTCACAAAAAAAAGTTTTCAATCTCTGATTGAAAAAGCTTTTCATTTCCAAAACAGAGCTCATTCTGGAAAGAGGAAGTCAATCATTCAACAATTTTTGTTAGATCGGGTGCAAAAGCTCAATTGTAAGGATGCAATAATGAACTTATTTTATCAGCACGCTTTTATATTTAGGTATGTTTTTCAGGACAGTACCAGTACCTCTAACCACGGCTCTTAAAGGATCTTCTGCAATAAAAACTGGTAAATCCGTCTTCTGAGAAATCCTTTTATCAAGACCGCGCAGCAATGCACCTCCTCCTGCGAGATACAAACCCGTATTATAAATGTCTGCAGCCAGTTCTGGTGGTGTCAATGAAAGCGTTACCATAATCGCGTCTTCTATTCTCTGTATTGATTTATCCAAAGCTCTTGCAATTTCTCTAAAGGCAATCTTGACCTCCTTAGGTTTTCCGGTAAGCAGATCCCTTCCGCGAACCATTATGTCATCAGGTGCCCCATCAAGTTCTTCCATTGCAGCGCCAACATCAATTTTTATTGTTTCAGCAGAAGCATCCCCAATATACAAATTATGCTGTGTTCTCATATAGAACAATATATCATTGGTAAAAACATCCCCAGCAATTTTTATGGATTTGTCACAAACTATTCCTCCAAGGGCGATAACCGCAATTTCCGTAGTCCCTCCTCCAATATCAACGATGATATGTCCCTTGGGCTGCATAACATCTAAACCAATTCCAATAGCAGCAGCCATAGGCTCATGAATTAAATACACTTCTTTCCCGTTTACCCGTTCGCAAGACTCCTTTACGGCTCTCATTTCTACCTCGGTAATACCACTGGGAATGCATACAACCATTCTCAGTGCGGGAGTGAAAAAGTTTTTCTTTAAATTAGGTATATTTTTTATAAACCAGCTGATCATTTTCTCTGAGGCATCAAAATCTGCAATAACCCCGTCTTTAAGTGGTCGGATAGTTTTAATGTTCTCATGTGTCTTACCATGCATTAAACTGGCCTCTTTACCTACAGCAATAATTTTCCCATTTCTAATATCCCTGGCTACCATAGAAGGACTATCCACCACTATTTTCCCGTCATAAATTATTAAAGTATTAGCTGTTCCTAAATCCATCGCTATTTCCGCCATCATAAAATCCAATAAACCCATAATATAGTTTTGTTTTTAAAAACGCTATTGTTGGTGTTTTATTCTCTATAAAAAAAAACTTCCTGAAAAAGAGCTACGAAACCTTAGATAAAAGCCTATTCAAGTACGCGCATCCGTAAAATTACCCTCTGAAGAAGGTGTGAGAGATAAGCACTTTTCAACTTACTCTTTATCATGAGATATAAGCTGTTTAAACAGAGACACCGTAAAAACTGAAACCATCATTAAGTTCTTATTAGAGTCCCCAAAATTTATACATTGTATATGTTTTAGAGATATTAGAATCATACTAATTTACAAGCTAAAATTCCTAATTCAGTAGTCTGAACATGCTAATTTAGCCATCACAGAAAGTTAAGAAATGTTTCCAAAATTGTTTCGTCAAAGTCAATCCAGAATAGAAAGACGAAGTCAATCAGTCAAGGAAACAAAACCCTATAAATACTTATTACTAGTGATTTGTTATTTTTTGAAATAAAAAAAGGGTTTGACTTTAATTAAAAAGTCAAACCCCATTCTTTATTACTTATATACTTTATGAAAAACTCAATTTTTTCAAAATATCGATCTACAAATCGATTCCAACCGAAAATTGCCAAACACGATTAAAAGCCTTTCCACTGTCATATATATCCCCTAAACCTAAATGATAGCGCACTCCTAAACTAATCCCCGAATTAGTTTTTATTCCACCACCAAAATTCATTCCCCAATCAAAATTATTAGGGGTAAACTCCTGAGAACTACTGAACAATCCATCGTATTCTTCTTTATGTGTTATGGCCACCCCAATTTGCGGTCCTGCTTCCAAAAAGAAATTCTCTGTAGGATAGGCTTTTAGCATTAGCGGTAAATTGATATAATTCAATTTTTGGGTAAATGTCCCATTGCTGTTTTTAATCTCGTATCCTTGTTGCGAATACATCAATTCGGCTTGAATCGATACGCTTTCACTAATGAAAGATTCTCCGTAAACCCCTATATGAAACCCGTGGCGTTGATCTGTTTCTCCTTCTCCATCAAAACTCACTGCGGCTAAATTATAACCTCCTTTAATCCCTCCATTATATTTATGAGAGGAACTATCTTGCGCATTTATCGTTGATATGATACCAAAAAATAGAACTGCTGTTAAATATATCGTTTTCATCTTTTTATATTTTAATCAATTATTAATATTAAACTTTCTTACTTGCCGCCATTTGCTTTAAGGTCGGCTAGACACTGAGCATCCAGCTTAGGAGCTGTTGAGCCCGAAATCATATTCGCGATTCCACTTCCTGTTTCTGCAGACCAATACATCAAACAACTCTCAACGTTACAATGTTTTGCATGTTCTGTATCTTCATGATCGCTTTGCAACTTTGCCCCTAAATTAGTCAACCCGAGTATATGTCCAAACTCATGTGTAATCACAGTTGTTTCCAATAAACTCCTACTAGGTTGAAAAGGACTTCCGCCACTTAAGCCTTGAATGGTTTTTTCATAAATCACAAAAGAAGTATTTCTATAGGCCGTTCCCAGAACTACTCCGTCAGTGGTGTTATTTGCCGATTCACCATCTGCAAAAAATGCCCAAACTGCAATTTGATTTGAAGTATTGTATTTGATTCTGTTGTCATCCTCAATTTTTGCAATTTCTTCATTGGTAAAAGTTGCTTTTCCAGGTGAAGCAATGGCTCTTTTTACAACAGTGATTCCCTGTGGCTTCTTCACTATTTCATTAAGAAAAGTGACAAAATTATTTATTGCAGCCGTCGTGGGCTCGTATCCTTGCACAAATACCACTTCAACAATTATGCTCTTATAAGTGTCATCGGACAATAAATCATGAGAGGAACTTCCGGTGGATTTCTTATTGTTCAAAACTGAATTTCCGTCTACAGAAACATCTCCCCCATCATCTTGTTTTGAGCAAGAAACCGTTAAGGCAAAAACCATTATTAAAGCTGCAATTATTTTTTTCATTTTTTCCTTTTATGAATTTTGATTATTAAATAACAGTTGCCGTAAACGACAACCGTTATTTCAAACGAAACATTCTATTCTATATTTTATATTTGTTTCAATACTAATGTTACGGCAGCATTAGTTGTACTTTGTAAAGAAATAGACGATGAACTAAAACTTGTTACTTTCCAGGTATTATTCAATAAACTGAAAGAAGCATTTCCGGTAAAGTTTAACTTCAAAAATACATCTAATTCTGAACTCGTTTCATACGTTCCTGTCGCAGCTGTTGTTAGCACATTCAGCACTTTTATTGACATATCATTGGTAAAATCTACCGTATAATCTTTATAATTATTGGCTGTATCTACGCCTGCACTCACAAAAGATTGCACTTTAAAACTACCATTCACCAAAATTGTTTCCAGTTTTTCCGAATTTTCAACGGCTTCATCCATTGTAGCTTCGGTTTGAAGGGAAGCTTTAATCGCTGCCTGAAATTCGACATCACTTGAAACTGTTGTTTCTGTTTCATCGATAAGTGTTACAGTTATTGGGTAGTTTACCGAAAACAATTCTGTGCTGCTTACATTAGACATATACGTATATAATTGCTGTTCGGATGTAATAACTATACTTCCCGTTTGTTCTAAGCTTAGACTATAGGTTAAAATCGTGATTGGAAAATCAATATCTACCGAAGAAATAGCATCCTCACCAGAAGACTCTGCAGAAGCACATGCATTAAGAATGGTATTGTATTCCGTTTGATTATTAACGGTAACTGTTGTGTAGTCACTCATTTTAACCTTTAAAGGAAATTGTAATACCACTGAATCTTGATCATTATTAAACTGACCCAAAATAGAAATAACTTGTTGGTAATCCAATTGGCTTAAAATAGAAACCTGAAAGCCATTTACTTTTGCTACAGCCGGCAACACTATTGACGAACAAGAGGCACCATCAATAAAATCATCAAATGAACCATCATACATGGAAGTTCGTTTTAGGTTATTGGCAGTTGTTGAGTTCGCATTGTTCGTATTTGGATTTTGACCTTGTACATCATCCACTTCACTTTGACATGAAGTAAAACCTAATATTGACATCAATGCAATTCCTGTAATAATTCTTAACTTTTTCATAATTTTCAAATTTAATGTTTTTTTATCTCTTTAGGCAAAGTTGTTTATCGCCTTTCTATCAGTAAGACAACCAACATTACTTTTACCCCAGTCTAAATTTTAGAAAAAATAAAAAAATTTAATAAAACACGCCTTTCATTTTCTTAAAACCACAACATCATTAAACATAAACACCTGAATTACATTATTTTAATAACAAAAATAACTATATCTAAATTCATTTAAAAAAAATTAAAATATTTTACAAAACAGCTATTAGAGGACTTTTTAAACTATCATTAATACCTTATTAAAAAAAAAATTACTTTTACAACCTACGATAAAAAGAATTGACCCTAAATGAGCCACGATAAAAATAATCTTTGTGAGGAAAATCACTTTAATCAATTTTACATCAAAAACGTACAATCGGCCACTAATTTTGCATATTATAAATGTGGGGATAGTGACGCTGCTTTAGATTTAGTACAAGATGCCTTTACGAAAATATGGGAGAATTGCTCTAAAATTGATTTCAATAAAGTCAAGACGTATTTACTGACTACAGTAAATAATTTATTCTTAAATTCAATAAAGCATAAAAAGGTAGTTATGGCTTACGCCAAAGAAACTCCCAATCTGGACATTACCAATCAAAGTCCGCAATACTTATTGGAAGAAGAAGAGTTCAAGCAGAAACTTCAAAATGCGATAGCTTCCCTAACAGAAGCGCAACGCGAAGTGTTTTTAATGAATCGAATTGACGGCAAAAAATACAAGGAAATTGCCGAGTTACTGGATATTTCACAAAAAGCAGTGGAAAAAAGGATGTCTGGAGCGCTAAAAATATTAAAGGCACAAATAGAAAACATATAATTTATTGATTCCTAGTAGGGTAATTCCATGATGAGTTGTCTTACTATTATAGAAGTTCAAAATGAAAAACGAGAAAGAAATATTAAAATGGCTCAATGGGGAACTTTCAAGTCAAGAAATTGAAGATTTGAAACAGGTGGAAGGAATGGATACGCTGGAAAAAATTGCTCATTATTCCTCTCACTTTCAAACACCAAAAGTGAATCCCGAAGAAGCATTAGCCGCTTTTAACGCCAGAAGTAAATCTAAAAAGGAAACCAAAGTTAGAACACTAAACTTTAGAACACTTTATAGAATAGCTGCCGTATTGGTTGTTTTGTTAACCAGTGCCTATTTCTTGTTTTATAATACCCCAACCACTTTTGAAACCCAAATAGCGCAAACCAAAACATTCCACCTTCCAGACGATTCTGAAGTACTAATGAATGCGGCATCCAAAATAACTTTCAATGAAAAAAAATGGGATGATAAAAGATCTTTAACTTTAGAAGGAGAAGCTTATTTTCAGGTAAAAAAAGGACAAACCTTTAGTGTAAAAACTGCCGATGGGATCGTTCAGGTACTGGGAACCCATTTTAACGTAAAACAACGAAAAAATTATTTTGAAGTGAATTGTTATGAGGGATTGGTGAGTGTAACCCATAACAAGGAAACCGTAAAATTACCACCCGGAAAAACCTTCCGATTGATTAATAATCGTATCGAAGCCGTTCCTGATTTCAATGCAAAAAATCCTTCGTGGATGCAACAGGAATCGAGCTTTGATCGTATTCCGCTCGATCAGGTTATAGCAGAATTAGAACGTCAATATGATATTAAAATTAAAACAGAAGGAGTTGACACTTCAAAATTATTCACCGGAAGTTTCACTCATAACAATCAAAAAATTGCGTTGGATGCGATTACCATTCCACTTAAACTCAGTTACAAAATAGAAGGCAAAACCATTATATTTTACAACTATGGAGTTCAATAATAGATGGATCCTTTATTTCTTATTAGGCATAAGCTGGATAGGCTATGCCCAGAAAAGCAATGATAAAGTCCCTCTAACCGGAATTATAAGCACAATTGAAAAACAGTTCAATGTAAAATTCTCCTATGCAGTTGAAGATGTTACCGCGATTTCTATTGAAAAACCGCTAAGTACACTTACTTTACAAGAAACCATTGATTACCTAAACGCTAAAGTTCTTTTGAATTTTAAAGCTTTAGATAACCGTTATGTTACCGTTTCGGTCCTTAACAAAACAATTCCAATTTGTGGTTTTGTGCTTTCGGAAGATACAGGAACACCGTTAACAGGTGCTTTTGTAACGGTCGACAATCAGAATGCCATTACCAATAAAAAAGGAGTTTTCAATTTTTCCGATGTTCCTGCAAATGCCACTATTTCGATAAGCTATTTGGGTTATGAATCCAGACAATTCAATGCCAATGAATTATTCTCTACTCAAAATAACTGTAAAGAAATAGCATTAAAAACAAGCAATGAGGAACTGAATCCAGTTTTGATAAAGGTCTATTTAACTCCCGGTTTACAAAAATACTTTGATGGAAGTACCGTATTAAACACCAAAAAATTCGGAATCTTACCCGGATTAATTGAGCCTGATATTTTACAATCCATACAGGCTTTACCCGGTGTGGAAAGCACCAATGAAAGCATTGCCAATATCAATGTTCGCGGAGGCACAAACGACCAAAACTTAATGATTTGGGATAACATCAAAATGTATCATTCGGGTCACTTTTTTGGACTGATATCTGCTTACAATCCTAATCTGACCAATAAAGTAATTGTTACCAAAAACGGAACCAGTGCCGAATATAGTGATGGCGTTTCCAGCACCATTAATATGTTTACGAACGATAAAGTCAATAATACCATTTCAGGCGGCGCAGGTATTAATCTAATCAATGCTGATGCTTTTTTGGCCATTCCGTTAGCTGAAAATTTGGAAGTCGACATTTCTGGTAGACGCTCCATAACCGATATTTTCAATACACCAACGTTTACGAACTATTATAAAAGAAGTTTTCAGGATAGTGAGATTAACGCTGACAGTCGTCAAAACAATACCAACTCCGATTTTTACTTTTACGATTATACCGCCAAAATCCTTTTTGATTTGAATGAAAAACACCAATTCAGAGCCAATCTTATTGGTATCAATAATGCTTTGGATTATACCGAATACAATGTAAACAACAACAATTCCGAAACCAAATCCAGTACGCTTTCGCAAAAGAATATTGGGTTCGGTGGCAATTGGAATGCACAATGGAGTGCTAAATTCAGCACCAAACTCATCTCTTACTTTTCCAAATACAATATCGACGCCAGTGATTATAGAGTGGAAACAGATCAAAGACAAACCGAAGCCAACGAAGTTTTGGAAACGGGTATAAAATTAAACACACATTACAAAGTTACAGATTACCTAAACTTATTGGCGGGATATGAATTTAATGAAACCGGAATGCTCAACCAGACTACGGTTAGTGCTCCATCTTACTCCAGTACAAAGAAAAGTGTATTGGACAATCACGGATTGTTTACCGAAGGGGAATACCATCAAAACGACACCTATTTGAGAATTGGTTTCCGTCTGAATTATTTTCAAAAATTTGAAAAATTACTGTTGGAACCCCGAATAAATATTAGACAACAAGTATCGAATCTATTTGCCTTAAAATTGGAAGGTGAATTCAAAAATCAAACCGCAACACAAATTATTGATTTTGAAGATGATTTTCTGGGAGTCGAAAAAAGACGTTGGGTATTGGTCAATAACGAAAGTATTCCTATAGCTACAAGCAAACAAGGTTCATTTGGAGTCGAATTCAAAAAAGACAAACTGAATATTGACCTCACGGGGTTTTACAAAATAGTGAATGGTATCACGGCATCCAATCAAGGATTCTACAATAATTTCCAATACAAAAAAGCACATGGAAGTTATACAGCTAAGGGAATTGAATTTTTGGCCAATAAAACATCGGGAAAATACAGCACTTGGTTAAGTTATACTTTCAGCATAAACGATTATGAGTTTGATAGTTTCACGCCTTCCACTTTTCCAAACAATGTAGATATTAGGCATTCCGTTTCATTGGGTTTTAATTACGATATTATCAAAAACCTCAAGCTTTCTGTGGGCGGAATTTGGAGAAACGGACAACCTTATACCATTCCTCTGGAAGGAAACGAAACGGTAAAAAATGGCAATTATACCATGGTAAATTATGATTCTCCAAACAGTCAGAATCTGGATGATTTCATGCGATTGGATGCTTCCTTTAGCTATTCCTTTAATTTTGCAACAGGGATAAAAGGAATATTTCGCGCCGGTGTAATCAATTTATCCAACGAAGACAACGTAATCAATCGTTATTATAAAGTTAATCCCGACGACTCAAATACAACAATAAAAGTGGACAATAAATCCCTTGGAATGACCCCAAATGTGAACTTCAGGGTGAATTTTTAATGCAATAAATCACATTTACTTTAAATCACTCCCATTTTTTTCATCAAAAAAGTAGCGCTTTTATTTTTACATATTCCGTCTCGTAGTTTATAATCAAAATGCAACTCGTCATTTTGTATTTCGACTTCAAAACATTTATTGATTAATAGTTCCGGGAAATCATTGGTCGTCAAACACACTTCGATATCATGGGTAGCGATGGCTCCAATTGCTTTCTTGGCAATAATTTTTTTCACCACTTCAATGGTACCGTTTCGTTTGTCATCTGAATTGGTTCCTCTTAGAATTTCATCCAACAAAACAAATGCGGGACCTTTTTCCAGTTCGTCCATAATTTGTTTCAAACGCTTAATTTCGGCGAAAAAGTAAGATTCACTATCCGATAAAGAGTCGGATAATCGCATCGAAACTAAAACTGGTAAAGGATGCACATTGCCCATTGTGGCGCATACTGGCGCTCCCATTCCAGTTAAAACCATGTTGATTCCCAGAGTTCTCAAAAATGTACTTTTACCCGACATATTGGATCCCGTCAAAATCACGAAAGATTGCGGTTGAAAATCCATATCATTCCCTACCCTATTTTTTGCATTGAGTAACGGATGACTCAATTCTGAAAAGGAAATTTCATAGTTTGTATTTAATTCAGGAAAGACAAATTTTGGATTATTATACGATAAATTCGCTAAGCTATTGAGCATTTCAAATTCGCCAATTACTTCCATCCAATCTTCAAGTGCTTTGGCATGCTCATTTTTCCATACAATCAGGGATTTTAAGACGTGCACATTAAACAGAAAAGTTCCGTTGAAAAGAATGGTAGTTACAAGATTCCCAATACTGTCCATATAGGAAAACAACACAGCTAATTGTTTGAAATGAACACTCGCATTCTCTTTTTTCAAAGTGAGTTGTTGTTGTAAATCAATTAATTTTTCAGATTGAAAAGATTCCTCTTCTATCTTTTTCATCAAAAGACCATACTGACTAATAATTTTTGAAATATTGGATGAATTAGCAATTTCGATTTGAATGCGTTTCATAAACTTGCCTAAAAAAGCCAAATTAAAAACAAACAATAGTCCAAAAATGTTTAAAAATAGAGTATTTGAAGTTATCCAATAACCTAAAAAAACAACTAAAAGCAAAACAGGAGAAAGTTTCGAAATCCATATATTCGCTTTGGTTATTGGCTCACTGTCAAATTTACTCCATTGCAATAACGTTTTATAACTCGATTGATCGTCTTGACTGATTTTGCCCAAAGCCAAAAACTCCTGACGCCAATCCAGTTTGGCGGTCAATTCTTCAATCGCTTGATGATTGCGTAGAATTTCCTCATTGGACAAAAGGGTTAAACATTGTTTAGCCAATGTTTTCTTCCCTATAAATGTCGCGGTTCTGTTTAAATTTTGAAATAAGGAGTGTTCTCCGAAAATATCCAAATCATAGGCATACGGATGATGGAAATCATTAAATTCAAGACCGTTTTCAAATGGAATTTTCTGTTTTTCTAAATAATCCAATTCTTTGTTGTTGATGTCCAAAAGTGCTTCGGTTATTTTTCTCTTGAAAAGTAATTTGGAATGGAAACGCATTAAAAGAATAAAGGCAAAGAAAAATACAGCCGCCAAAACGGAGTAGAAAGGATTACTATTTTTAATATAATAATATATTGAAATAAAAAAAAACACAACACACAACAGTCTGAACCAGCTGATAGTATTGTATTTTTTCTTAATATAATTTAATTCCTCGAGGTGTTTTTTACTTTTCGAATGATAGATTTCCATATTGTATTTAAATATAACACAAATATAGAATTACTGAAAGAATATCCATCCGTAAATAAATAATATCAGTGTAAAAACAAGTCCAAAAATTTATTCTTCAATATGAATTGATAAAAGAGGGACATCAAAATTATTGGCTACTTTTTTAGTCAAACTGGGATGCAATAGGCTTTCAAAGAAACCTCTTTTGTAAGTTAACATTGTTAAAATATCTATTTCTTTGTACTGTATAAAGTCGAGTATGGTGTTTTTAACATCTTCACTTTCTATCACAAAAAACTCAATTGGTTCGTCTTTAAATTTGGTTTCCCATTTTTCGATAGTCTCTTTTGGGACATCCGATTTACTGGTTTTTACATATAGACATTTCACATCGGCATCAGCCAACTTTGCAATTTCCAAAACGCTTTTTAATGCTTTTTTATCTTTTGGTCTAAATCGAGTTGTAAATCCGATATGCTCAATTTTCTCAAATTTAGCATTCTCCGGAATACTCAATAACGGAATATCTATATCTGATAATACATATCCTGTATTGGTTCCTGAAAAAAATTCAGACCATCCGGAAGCTCCCGCAGTTCCCATGACCACAAAATTTATTTTTTCCTCTTTTACCGCTTTTTTAATGTTATGAACGACACCACCATCCATCAGTTTATGAGTCAATTTTATATGATCCAAATTTCGTTCTTCAGCAATTGCGCGAAGTTTTGGAATTTCATCTTTAAACATTTCAAATTGAGAAAGTTCTAATGATTCATAAATCACCATATAATTTTCCGGAAAAAATTGATTGTCAAAAACCGGTAATTCAAAACTATGGAGCAGGATGATTTCACCATCAATTATTTTAGCAAATTCTAAAGCATGCACAAAAGCATTTGTGGCTACTTCAGAAAAATCAGTTGGAAATAAAATACGTTTCATTTTTTTGAATTTAAATTGAATACCTAATTGGTTTTACTTATAGAACTTTTTTAATTTAAACAGCTTACGCTTAAATTGGAAAAGTTATGTCAAGCATGAATGACTAGAATTGGGATTGAGATATCTGAAGCTGTTTTTTTGGAATAAACAGGAATAAAGAGTCCTTCAAAAAAACTTCTCTTATACGCTAACATTGATAAAACGTCAATATCCTGATAGGTAATAAAATCAAGCATTACCTGTTTGATTTCATCGCTTTGAATTACAAAAAACTCAATAGGTTCTTGTTTAAATTCCGCTTCCCAACTTTCTATTGTTTTTAGATCAACATCCGAATTGCTGGTTTTTACATACAGGCATTTGATTTGGACTTTCATTTGTTTGGCTATTTCCAAAACCGTAAATAAGGCTTTTTTATCCTTAGCTCTAAATCGGGTAGTAAAACCAATGGTGTAGATTTTTTTGAATTTTACGCCCTCAGGCACGCACAGCATAGGCACCTCTAATCCTAAAATTACGGAACCGGAATTTGAACCCGCAAAAAAAGCTTCCCATTCCGTTGTATCTGAAGTTCCCATGACCACAAAATCTATTTGAGCTTCCTTGATTAATTTGTTTATGTTGGTGATTAAATTCCCTTCCATGAGTCGGTGGCTCATCTTGATGTGCTCAGCATTATGGCTTTCCATTATTTCTCGAAGTTTCGGAATCTCCTCTTTAAACAAATCAAATTGAGCCAACTCAAGTGAATCATACACTTGGGTGAAATTCTCAGGAAAAAAAAAGGGATCACTGATGGGCGGAACATCATACGAATGCAACACAATTAATTCGCCTTGAAAAATCTTAGCCATTTCTATGGCATGTACAAAGGCATTTGTGGCAACATCTGAAAAATCTGTAGGGAATAGAATACGTTTCATTTTAAATCGTTTATCAAATTAATCAAAAACTTATCCGTATAAAGATACAATTTTAACCCATTAATTCCCAAGTATTTAATTTTTTATACAGTACAAATATTCATTTTTTCATTAAAAACAGATACTGCAACAGATTTATTACCTTTGCAACTTAGAATAAAAAAATATGACACATCATGATACCATTATTGCACTGGCCACTCCTTCGGGAGCAGGAGCAATTGCGGTAATTCGAATTTCGGGAGAGAATGCTATTGTTATTGGAAATTCGGTTTTTAAATCCATCAAAAAGAAAGATTTATTACAACAAAAAACACATACACTGCATCTGGGACACATTGTTGACGAAAACAAAACCCTCGATGAAGTATTGGTTTCTATATTCAAAGGACCGAACTCCTATACCGGCGAAAATACTATCGAGATTTCCTGTCACGGTTCGACATACATCCAGCAACAAATTATTCAGTTATTGTTGAGAAAAGGTTGTCGTATGGCCAATCCGGGGGAATTTACCCTGAGAGCTTTCCTTAACGGAAAACTTGATTTGTCCCAAGCCGAAGCGGTTGCCGACTTAATTTCATCCGATAATGAAGCGAGTCACCAAATTGCGATGCAGCAGATGCGTGGTGGATTTTCGAACGAAATTGCCAAACTGCGTGAAGAATTATTAAATTTTGCTTCACTCATTGAACTTGAACTCGATTTTGCCGAAGAGGACGTAGAATTTGCCGACAGAAGTCAGTTTCATGAATTATTAAACCGAATCGAATTTGTTCTCAAAAGATTAATCGATTCATTTGCCGTGGGGAATGTAATTAAAAACGGAATTCCCGTGGCCATTGTGGGTGAACCCAATGTGGGGAAATCGACGCTTTTGAACGCTTTACTCAACGAAGAACGCGCCATTGTTTCGGAAATAGCCGGAACTACCCGAGATACGATTGAAGACGAATTGGTTATTGGCGGAATTGGCTTCCGATTCATTGACACAGCCGGAATCCGCGAAACCAAAGACATCGTAGAGAGCATCGGAATCAAAAAGACTTTTGAAAAAATAGAACAGGCGCAGGTGGTTTTATATTTGTTTGAAAGTTTAAAGTTTAAAGTTCAAAGTTCGGAATACATCATAGAAATTGAGAAAATAAAAAACCAATTCCCTTTGAAACCTCTAGTGGTTGTTATCAATAAAATTGAATTGCTTTCTGAAAATGAAGTACTGACTATTAAGGAACAACTAAAGCCTTTAAACGTTATACTGGAAACTATCTCAGCCAAAGAGAACATTGGTGTTGATGATTTGAAAAACCAATTGCTTTCTTTTGTGAATACCGGCGCTTTACGAAATAACGAAACAATCGTGACCAATACAAGGCATTATGACTCCTTACTTAAAGCTCTTGATGAAATATCAAAAGTAAAATACGGACTGGAAACCAATCTCTCCAGCGACCTGATGGCTCTCGATATTCGGGAAGCTTTGTACCATTTTGGGATGATTACAGGACAAGTCACTAATGATGAGCTTTTGGGGAATATTTTTGCTAATTTCTGTATCGGGAAATAGCAAAACAAAATATCACAAAACAACAACAAACAAACGAGTTAAAGTATTGATAATTAATATTTTAACTCGTTTTTATTTGTGTTTACTTTTGTTTATTATGCAATGTTTTGATTAAATTTGTACCTCATTTGTACCTTGAAAATCAAGATACAAAAAATATTTTTTTTTGGCCAAATTATGGCAAAGAGAGACACACATAGTCACAGTGGGACACTTAAAGTCACATTACTATGAGTACAAACATTAAGATTACCCGCAACTGCGAATTCTGTAAAAATGAATTTACAGCCCACACAACAAGAACACGCTATTGCTCACTGAGTTGTAATAGTAGAGGTTACAAAAATCGTTAATTAGACAAGCGAAGATTGAAGAGAGTAATAAACAAACTGAGATTGTAAAGAACCCACTCCTTGAAATATTAAAATCAAAAGATTTTCTTAGCGTAAATCAGGTAAGTGCTTTACTTGGAATTAGTCGGAGAACGATATATCGAATTATTTCAAGAGGAGAAATTGACATTGCAAAGTTTGGCACAAGGACAGTTAATCGTGTTATACTCCGCATCTGTAAACAAATCAATATCTACAGACATTCTATGTCCTCTGCATAAGCTCAATGCTGTTCCACCGATAAGCCTGAAATCAGCAAAGACATCAGATGACATTAAATGATCCAGAATTTTACGCAATAAAAAAGTAACAAATATTATAATAAAGCATCTTTGTTAGGAAGTAAATTTAGTATTGTATCAACCGTTTGAGCACCATAAAAACGAATTATTTCTTTTTTCTCCATCTCATTACCACGCTCAAAAACTCTTTTAATAATGGCTTTTTTCTGTTTTTCCCAGTCAATGGTATTTAATTTAGTGTCCCAAAATAATACTGGTCTCAATTGAGGTAAATCAGTACGGGTTTTATTTTGCTTTTTTTTCTCTTGTTCAATATCGTAATAAACCTGTAGTATCATAAAATAACCTTCTTCCAAACCTAGTGCTTCCTCAATTTTTAAGGCCAACGAAGTATTCATTCCTCTCTTACCTTTGGTAATGGCGGTTAGCGTTTGTGGATACTCTTGTAAAGAAAGCGCAAAAAAACCCTTACGCAAATGGCGTTTTTCCAATTCCCGCTCCAATACAAAGCCAGGATGTATCCCTTTCAATAGTTGTAAATTAGATTCCATACGACAAAAATAAAAAAATTTGTTTACACAATATTGTTAACTAATGTTAAAAATGCTTTTGTAATATTTACTTTTAAATGTTTCAAAATAATGAATAAACATAAAAAAGGAATATAACTAACTATATCCCTTTCTGTTTAAAAACAAGGCTACTTGTCTTTAAACAAAGCTTTTAGATTTTCATCTAATTCGATGAACCCTGCTTTTTGCATACTTTCTTCAACTCTAGATATTAATAATCCTGATGAACCCAAGATTGTCTGCATGGGTAACAATCCCCAAAAAACACAGATATATGGAGCTGTCTTATCACTATATGTTAGCCGTTTAATCAAACAGGTCAACCAGAAAGGCAAGCAAAAAAGCAGCCTTATATTTGATGAATTTCCAACTATCTACCTCAACAATATGGATAGTCTTATTGCCACTGCGCGAAGCAACAAAGTAGCCACTTGTTTAGGGATTCAAGATTACAGTCAGCTACGCAAAGACTATGGTCGCGAACAAGCCGATGTAATTATGAATATTGTTGGAAATATTATCAGTGGACAAGTAACGGGTGATACCGCCAAACAATTATCGGAAAGATTTGGAAAAATTATGCAGGACAGAGAAAGCGTATCTATTAACAGTGGCGACACTTCTATTAGTCGCTCTAAACAGTTGGAATCTGCTGTTCCTCCTTCCAAAATTGCCTCTTTAAGTTCTGGTGAGTTCGTTGGTACGGTAGCCGATGATCCCGACTGTAAAATTGAATTAAAAACATTCCATTGCGAATTACTAAACGATCATGACGCCTTGAAAAAAGAATAGGATAATTATAAAGAAATAACAGTTATTCGCAAACTGGACAACACAATGGTTCAACAAAACTACCTGCAAGTAAAACAAGATATTCATAATATTATCCATTCGGAAATGGAACGGCTCCTTAATGATCCTGGATTGGCTTATTTGGTGGTGAAGAAGTGAGATCGTATGCAGTAAAAAGAAAATCTGGAGCCTTCTCAGAAGGAAAAAGCAATTGCCATCGTTCAGAAAATACAAGGAACCGAATTATTTGACCTACTGGAGAATTCTATGGAAAGTGCTTCACGTAAAATAGCCAAGCTATTAGACAGTAGTCTTTCTTCTGAAACAGAAAACAGTTCTTCCATTTTTCGGAAAAATGATTTGGAGGAGTATGTTATTGGGGAGTTTGTGTGACTTCTCAATATCATTTTATTTTTCAAATTATAGATTTTTAATTACTTTATGGAGATTATACAATCTTATTAGTTGATATTTATCACTTTCCAAGTCTTTTACATTGCCGGATCACAATTTTTAGAAAACGAACGCTGATTATAAACTCTTATAGCGCCTATGTTTGATCCACTTTTGTCAATATTTATTATTCATGGCTTACCATTATTACCAATTGCCTTAATTAAAAAAGATTGGGCACTCATCCTTTGCCTTCTTTTGGTTAATAGGAAATCAACCGTATTACTTGATTTATCAACTGCTCTATACAAATAACACCATTTACCATTAACTTTTATATAGGTTTCATCCATTCTCCAACTTTTCCCAACTCTTAGTTTTCGTTTTTTCATTTACGCCTTGATAGAAGGACTAAACTTGTACACCCAACGCTGAATTGTAGCATGGTCAACCTGAACTCCCCGCATCTTCATTATCTCCTCGACATCACGATAGCTTAAAGTAAATCTAAGTTTGAAGTATAATGCCTGGAGAATAATAGCTTTTGGATAACAATGACCTTTACTGTTCATGAATTAAATAATTTTTAAATTCCCAAATTTAAAAATTATTCTTAGATGCGACAGAACCTATTAAACCGCCTACAAGCATATTTACATGATTTATCTTAGTTTAAAATATTTAAATTATGCTAATTTCTTCAAACCATGAAGAAAATCTTTTAAAATTTGTATCGAAGAGGTAAGTCAAAAAAAAAAATTAAAAATACTTTATTCTCTTTATAATAATTCTCCAAACCCTAGTGATTTTAAAGTTTTCTTTAAGAGTTCGACTGTCGAACTCTTTTACCTAGTTTTATTACTGATTTTTATATTTAAGAAAGTTAACTTTTTCAAAAACTATCGAAAATTCACTCTTTTAAATATCTCTCCTAAAAATCCCATTCAAATAAAAAAAATAACAAACAGCTGTTTTACAGTTGATTACACAGAAAATTCTAAGCTATTTAAGAAATTTAAAATAGGAATAAGGTGTTCGATTGTAATCTCTTCAACTCCACAAAATCCGAAAATCGTTGATTTTCGGATTTTTTTATACCAAAAAACTAATAAAATTAAGGTCTAACGAGGTGTTCGACATTAAGACTAATTACAGTAAACAAAAACACAAAAGCACTAACAGACAGCGTTTTAACTTCTTTAAAAATAACTAGTGTTTAGAAGTGTCAAACAATTTATATCTAATTTAAATTTGCAAAAGCAAACATAAAAAACCTTAAAAAAAGAATGTGCCAATGGGGAATATCTTGCATCTAACTTTGATAATATCTTTTGTAACTTCAAAATCTAAATTCAGGAATCATTCCTTTTTATAAAAATTTTAATTACTTAAAAGAGTCGAAAGTTATCTCGGACCACATTCCTATTTGGATTGAATTTTCACTTAATTAACTATGGAGAAAAAATATTAAAATAATCCTATTCATTCTACTCCTACTTTGTCTTCTTAACATGCCATATAGATATTACCAATTAGTGCGTTTTGTGGCTTTAATTAGCTTTGTTTATTTGGCATTTACAGCCATAAAAAAAATAATAAAAACCAAGTACTACTCTATATCGCTCTACCCATTTTATTTCAACCCTTTTTCAAAATAGCGCTAAACAGAACACTTTCGAATGTAGTTGATGTTATTGTTGGTTTGGGGCTATCGCTTTCTATTAAAAAAAAACAATTAAAAAAATAGATTAGTATACTCACTTTATTTTGAAACTTAATATTTAGAAGCTTTCTTACTCATATTAGCAAAAACGTCTTACTTTAAATCACCTCACAACCAACCTATCCGCTTCCGAAATCGAATCCCTATATGGGAACCGGCTGCGTTCCAGAATGAGAGCCATGTTCAATTTGATAGCTTTTGATAGAGAGACAAAGGATAAACGATGAGTTGAATCAAAATAAATAATCAATATGTTTATCTTACAAAATAAGAAATTAAGGTTTTTATAACTAAATTTGGTTAATCTTTAATTTTTAATCAATATTCACTTTTTTTTATGGATAAATACAATAAAGTTATCAAAGAATTAATTCAATTTAGAAACGAAAGAGACTGGCAACAATTTCATGATTCAAAAAATTTGGCTCTTGCTATTTCGATTGAAGCTTCCGAATTAAATGAACTTTTTTTATGGAAAAAAGATAATGAAGTTGAAAATGTAAATCAAGATAAATTAAAAGAGGAACTTGCTGACGTACTTTCATTTGCCTTTCTATTAGCTGAGAAACATAACCTTGATATTTTTGATATTATTTCAGAAAAAATTAAAATAAACAATCTAAAATATCCTGTCGAAAAAGCCAAAGGCACGGCAAAAAAATATAATGAACTATGATTCAAAATCCTGTTTTCTCCATTAAAACATTTGATTTTGATGCTAATCTCGTTAATGAATTTAATAATTTACATTACGTTAAAGATTTATGGCCAGTTGTTTATATTTTAAGTGACGGAAATATTAATGAAGCTTATGTTGGTGAAACTACAGATGCATATGCTAGAATGAGTAGTCATTTAAAGAATAACATAAAAAATAAACTATCAGCAGTCCATTTAATTTCAAGTGAAAAATTCAACAAATCCGCAACACTAGATATCGAATCTAATCTCATTAAATATATTTCTGGTGATGGTCAATATAAATTAATCAATGGAAACATTGGATTAGCTAATCACAATTACTACCAAAAGAAAGAAGTCTATTGGGATATTTTTAAATCCATTTGGGATAACTTGAGAGCAGCCGGAATAGCTAAGCATCCTATTGATTTTATTGATAATTCTGATTTATTTAAATATTCACCATACAAGACACTTACTTCAGAACAAAAAAGTGGCTTACTTGTTATCATGAAAAACCTTCTAGATAATACGTATAAAAATATTATTATTGAAGGTGGTGCAGGAACAGGAAAAACTATTTTAGCAATTTTCTTATTCAAGTTGCTTAATACTACAAATGAGGATTTTAATTTTGAAGAGTTTGGTGATGATGAATTTGAATTCATGGAACTTGTATTTGAATTAAAAAAGAAATATCCAAATCCTAAAATGGCTTTGGTTGTTCCGATGTCATCCTTTAGAACTACATTAAAAAAAGTATTTAAAAACATTAAAGGATTAAATGCCAATATGGTCATTGGTCCTGCTGAAATAGTAAAAGACACTTTTGACATAGTCATTGTAGACGAGTCACATCGGCTAAGAAGACGTGTTAATTTAGGCGCTTACTTTAGAGCCTTTGATGTTGTTTGTGAAAAATTAAATTTAGACAAACATACTTGCAATGAATTAGACTGGATAATGAAACAATCAGAAAGTGCTGTTTATTTTTATGATGAAGATCAATCCATAAAACCATCAGATGTAAAGAAAGAAGATTTTAACAAACTTAAAATAAATAGTTTAACCAAAACGGAATTTTTAAAATCTCAATTTAGAGCTAAAGGAGGCAATGACTATGTTAACTACATAACGAAACTATTAAATTGTAAATTGACCACTACTGATACAATTTTTAGTTCAAAAGACTATGAATTTCTCCTTTTTGAGTCTATAGAAGACCTAATAGATGAAATAAAGTCTAGAGACATCCAAAATGGTCTTTCCAGATTAGTTGCAGGTTATTCTTGGCCATGGACGACTAATAAAAAAGATGCTGAACAAGACTATGACATAGAGATTGAGAATACAAGACTAAAATGGAATAGTACAAATATTGATTGGGTTAATTCTGTAAAATCTAGAGATGAAGTGGGTTGTATACACACCACCCAGGGCTATGATTTAAATTACACAGGAATTATCTTTGGTAACGAAATTACTTATGATAAAGAAAGTAATGAAATAAGAGTTATCAAAGAGAATTATTATGATGTTAATGGAAAACAATCTATAATTGACCCAAATGAACTAAAAGATTTTATTTTAAATATCTACAAAACGATAATGCTTAGAGGTATTAGAGGAACCTATGTCTATGTTTGTGACAAAAATTTAAGAGACTATTTTTCTCAATTTATGCCAAATTATAAAGCAGAAAAAGAAACTGTTTTATTAGAGGAAAATGAAGTTATACCATATGAAAATAGTATTCCTTTATATGATTTAAAGGCTGCTGCAGGAAACTTTAGTGCTTTACAAACTGTTGAGGATTGCCAATGGATAGCTTTACCAAAAACATTTAAACCTTCAACTGATTTATTTGCTTGTAAAGTAGTTGGTGAATCTATGAATAAAATTATACCAAACGGTTCTATTTGTATGTTTAGAAAATATACCGGTGGGTCTAGAGATGGAAAGATAGTACTTGTGGAACATACAAATTGGCAAGATCCTGATTTTGGTTCTGGATATACAGTAAAAGAATACAGAAGTAAGAAAAAAACAGAAAATGAAGTATGGTCTCATGAATCAATTCTTTTAAAACCACTTTCATTTGATTCAATATATGAGGATATTATTATTGAAGAGGATGAGTTAACTAGTTTGAAAGTTATTGGGATTTTTGAATGTGTATTACAGTAATTAGGAGAATAGTAACAAGAAAGTCCAAGTATATCATGAAATATCATGTCCCAAATTCTCATAAGCCGATACGATAATTTCATTCAACACAAAACCATTACCACCTTACCACTAATCTATCCGCTTCCGAAATCGAATCACTATACGGGAACCGGCTGCGTTCCAGAATGAGAGCCATGTTCAATTTAATAGCTTTTGATAGGGAAACAAAGGATAAACGATGAAATAATCCGTTGGATGTAATTAAACGATTTGGTTTTTAATTATTTAGTAAAAAAATGTAGATTAACTGGGTGTTAAATATTAGTAAAAAGGATACCCTTTAAAACGATTTAAAATAAAAAAGTTAAGACTATCAATTAAATAATTGGAGCCTTAACTTTTTACTAGCGAACTTTGTGGTATTATTTATTTTACGATAAAAGTACTTCTCCTATTTTTTTCATGTTCTATTTCACTACATTTAAATCCATTCCCACAGCTGTTTACTAATACTGATTCTCCGTATCCTACAGCTGTCAATCTTGATTTATCAATACCTTTAATCAAATATTTTAAGGTTGCTTCAGCCCTTTTTTGAGATAATCTTAAGTTGTATTTTTTTGATTCTCTACTATCTGTATGAGAGCCAATTTCAACTTTTATGTTAGGATATTGGTTCATAACAGTTACAACTTTATCCAATTCTAGTTTGGCATCTTTTCGTATGACATACTTATCAATGTCAAAATAAATGATGTTTAAGTTTAAAATATTTGTAAAATCAATTTTAACCTCTTCTTTTTTGACTTCTATAGTTTCATTTAAATCTTTTTTGTAAACAATGATTTGTTTTTCAGTTGGTATGTAATTCTTTTGTTGAACTTTGATGGTGTATTTTGAATCTCTTTTCATGGTGCTCACAATAAATTCACCATTCAAATCCGATGCTATAGATGCTACCGTATTGTTTTTGGAGTCTAAAAAAGTTATTGAGGCATTTGGAATAATTTCATTGGTATCTTCATCTACTACTTGTCCAGTTATTGTAATTGGAACCAAAGTTAAATCAAAAGAATAAAGATCATCATCACCCTCCCCACCTAGACGATTACTACTAAAATACCCTTGACTCATTTCTATATTTGTGGTCAAAGCAAAATCATCAAAAGGGGTGTTTATAGCATCGCCTAAATTGATTACTGAAGCATTTGGATCAGATAAATCAATAGAAAATAAATCTAAACCTCCGAATCCCGGATAGCCATCAGAAGCAAAAATCAAAGTGTTATCTTCCGTAATAAACGGAAAGGTTTCTCTACCTTCGGTATTAATTTTATTACTTAAACGCTCAATACTTCCAAAAGAACCATCTGAATTTATAGCTACTTTAAATAAATCTGAATTACCAAAACATTCTTTGAAATCTGCAGCAAAATATAAATATTTACCATCTGGACTCAAAGTAGGATTAGCTATTCTGATTGAATCATTTTCTCCAAATGATATTGCTCCCTTATTATGCCATTTCCCTTTTGAATAAACTGATTTGTATAATTTAAACAAACCATTTACCAACTTTATTTTAGATTTTTTTGATAATTTATTTTGGCTATAATACATTGTTTTTCCATCCTTTGTAAAAACGGGAGTAGCTTCATTGTAAATAGAAAAACTATTTTTTGAAAACAATTTTGGGGATGAAAATTCACCTGACGGCTTTTTTATAGTTCGATACAAACTTGTAAAAGACTGATTTGTTCTTGCATAGGTTGTGTTGTCTAAAACAAAATCACGAGCACTAGAAAAAATTAAAGTATCGCCTTTTATTGCAGTACCATAATCTGAATATTTTGAATTAATCGGTAGATTCGCAACATTAGAAATAATTAACATTGATTTATCATTCAATCCTTTCTTATACTGTCTTGTTCTAATTTCATTTGGACTTTTACTTTCGAAAAGATCCATTTGTTTTTTAGACTCTTCCAGTAAACCAACAGTTTTAAGAGTTTGAGCAAACCTGTAATGATGTTCCGTATCCATTTCTGACGTTAAATCATTGAACATTGAATACCATTTATTGGCTTCAGCATAATTGGCATTCAAATAGTTTGCGTCTCCTAACTTCTCGAAGATTTCAGCTGTTTTAATACCTTTATCAACAAGATTTTCGAATATTTTTATAGACTCAAAATAATGTTCATTACTAAAAGTTTTTTCTGCTTTTTTGATTTCTTTCTGTTGAGAAAAAACGAATAATGGAAATGTAAATATGAATAATAATGCTTTTTTCATGTCTTTGTTTTTTAAAAGAATCTAGGAGTTTCTATACGTGATTGCTTTCTAAATAAATCAAATTGCAGAAATAATTCATGCGAACCTGAATTGTAATTAGAGAGTTTGGTTGTTTCGGTATCATATCCGTAACCAACAAACATTTTGTCACTCACTTGAAATCCAGCTAACATACTCACGGAAGAACTCCATCTGTATCCAGCTCCAATCACGAATTTTTCATTGAACATGAAATTTGTAGATAAATCTAATTGTAATGGAGACCCAGCAACTACTTTTGAAATAAAAGCAGGTTTGAATTTAAGGTTATAACTTAAATCAAATACTTTACCTCCTATTAGGTAAAGATGATACCTTTGATTTACTTGAGCTTTATTTACATCGTCATATTTTTCCGTATCAAACAACATGGGTACAGATGCACCCAAATAGCTGTTTTTATTATAATAATAGAATCCAACACCTACATTAGGAGAAAAAAGGTTTGTTATATTATTTTGAAGTATCTGTTCGCCTGGATTGTATTGATTTAGTCTATTATAATTCACATTCAATAAATTACCGCTTACTTTTAAGCCAAATGCTAATCGGGAATCATTTTGTAAAAAAAGAGTATAGGCTAAATCTACCGAAATTTGTGTATCATCGCTAACACCAATATTATCATTCAAAACTGAAATTCCATAACCCAATTTACTTGCTTCAATAGGTTTGTTAATCGAAATATTAGCCGTTTTAGGAGCACCGTCTAAACCTACCCATTGCGTACGATATAAACCATATACACTAGTAAAACCCTTTGAACCAGCATAAGCAGGATTTACCATTGTTGGGTTATACATATATTGTGTGTATTGTGGCTCTTGTTGGCCGTATGAATACAAACCAATAAATATCATTATCTTTAAAATTAAAATTCTTTTCATGTTGCTGAATATTATTTTCTGATGTAATAAATCTATAGTCCTACTTTACGTGTTACTTATTGATATATAAATACCCTGACCGTTGTTTCATAATTCCTTTGGCATTTTTATATTTAAGAACATAGAAATATACACCACTAGGTAATTCTTCATTTTTATTTATTGTAGACCTTCCTTCAGAAACTCCTTTGAAAAAATTTCCTTCTTGTCCATATGAACTAACTTCATAAACTACAACACCCCATCTATTAAAAATAGTTACCGTATTTTCAGGGAATGATTGAATATTTCTAATAATAAAAGTATCATTGTCTCCATTACCATTAGGTGTAACTGCATTAAATACTTCTAAATCATCCTCTGCATTAGGATCATAATTATTTACTTCTAAATAATCATATGTTTTACTACCATTTGAATCATTAGGATTTTTTTGATTTGAACCTATTTCTTCTCTGTTAGTCAATCCATCACCATCACAGTCTCCATCTAAAAATTCTTCAGAAAGAGGTTTTGTAATATGATCTGGCAAAGAATTACAAGAATTTAAGGAATCAGTACCATCTTTTTTCTCATCACCATCTGTTACTCCGTCACCATCTGTATCTGGATTGTTTGGATCAGTACCGTCTAATTTCTCTTGGTTGTTTATTACTCCGTCACTGTCACAATCTAGGGCATCCCAAGCTGTAGCATCCAAAGTTTGATGTGCGATAACTAAATCACAAGCATTGTTATAATCAGTTCCGTCAGTATGTTCATCACCATTAGTAACACCATCATTATCACAGTCAGCAGCACCCCATACTTCACTACTGAAATCAGGAGTAGCACCTACTGCATGTACACAAGGATCATTAGGGTCGGTATCAGTACCGTTGGGTGTTCCGTCTCCATCACAGTCTAGGGCA
Source organism: Flavobacterium sp. (assembly GCA_023259675.1). Classification (GTDB taxonomy): domain Bacteria; phylum Bacteroidota; class Bacteroidia; order Flavobacteriales; family Flavobacteriaceae; genus Flavobacterium. The sequence goes on along the minus strand of JALRGT010000026.1, from coordinate 91 downwards.
TCCCAAGCTGTAGTATCCAAAGTTTGATGTGCGATAACTAAATCACAAGCATTGTTATAATCAGTTCCGTCAGTATGTTCATCACCATTAG
>JALRGT010000025.1 GCA_023259675.1 Flavobacterium sp. | reverse complement strand
GGTTTGGCTGTTAACGGGTTTTATGGGTGCCGCATATTACATCATACCCGAAGAAGCCCAACGGGAATTAATCAGTGTCAAATGGGCGTATATTCAACTTATATCCTTAGCGGTTGTAGGTGTTGTAGCGATTGTTGGTTTTCACTTCAACCATTGGGAAGGGAGAAAATTTTTGGAGATTCCAAGAGAACTAGATTTTCTGGTGGTCATCAATGTATTGTTATTCTTGGGTTTAATTCTTGGTACACTTTTTAAAGGAAAGCGCCAGACCACAACTGCATTGGTATTATCAATGGGATTGTTATTTGCGGCCTTACTGTATTTGCCGGGAATGATTTGGTTTGACAGTCAGGTAATGGATTCTTTCTTTCGTTGGTGGGTAGTTCACCTGTGGGTAGAAGGAGTTTGGGAATTAATCATGGGCGGTATTCTTTCGTTCCTGTTAATCAAATTAACTGGGGTAGACAGAGAGGTAATAGAAAAATGGTTGTATGTAATTGTAGGTCTTACTTTTCTTTCGGGAGTTTTGGGTACAGGACATCATTACTACTACATTGGTGTAAATAAAATTTGGTTGATTGTCGGTGGAATTTTCTCTGCCTTAGAACCGTTGGCTTTCTTGGCGATGGCGTTGTTTGCTGTAAATATGTACCGTAAAGGCGAAAAAAGCCATCCAAACAAAATTGCCTTATTCTGGACCATTGGTTCGTCTATTGTTTCTTTCGTTGGAGCCGGATTATTGGGTTTTGCGCACACTTTACCGCAAACCAACCTATACACACATGGAACCTTAGTTACCGCCATGCACGGACATTACGCCTTTTGGGGAGCTTACGCGATGATTGTTTTAGCGATAATTAGTTATGCGTTACCAAATATTACTGGCCGCAAACGTTTTGAAAGTACGCAAGGTATGGCAGCTTTCTGGTTGTCTAATATCGGTATGCTGGGTATGACCGTTGCTTTTGGAGTTGCGGGTGTGGCACAAGTATATATGGAACGAAAAATGAAAATGGAATTTATGACTGTTCAAAATGAAATCAGTATTCATTTTGTGGTACTGCTCATTTGTGCTACAATGTTTACTACAGGAATTGGCCTCTTTATTTATGATTTCTTTAAATATGGCCGTCCTTCAGATGAAGCTATAGAACTAAAATAACTAACCGAATCCCTTTTTTTAACCGGAACGCTGGAACTAGCGTTTTTTAGAACTGCATTTCCAGAAAAACAATGGTTTTGACGTTCCGGTTTTTTTCTAAAATTTTAAAAATATGTTAGTAGAAACTTTAGTAAATACGCCCTATTATCATGCTGTTGGCAAAGAGATAGATGTTTTTAACCACGCATATAAAAATAAAATTCCCTTTTTGTTGAAAGGTCCAACTGGAACTGGGAAATCCCGTTTTGTGGAATTTATGGCGCATCAATTGGACAAAAAAATCATCACGATTAGTTGTCATGAAGAAACTTCTTCCACGGATTTAATCGGTCGTTTTATCATTAAAGGCGCCGAAACCATTTGGTTAGACGGGCCGTTGACCACTGCCGTAAAAGAAGGAGCGATTATCTATCTGGATGAGGTCGCCGAAGCCCGTCCCGATGTGATTGTGGCGATTCACTCGCTGACGGACCACCGACGCGAATTGTTTATTGATAAATTGGGGCAAACCATAAAAGCACATGACGATTTTATGTTGGTGGCCTCTTTTAATCCGGGATATCAAAGAGGTTTTAAAGAACTGAAACCATCTACTCGTCAACGATTTATTGCGGTTTCTTTCGATTATCCGGAGCCAAAAATAGAAACGGAAATTTTGGTTAATGAAACCAATATTGATATAGATACCGCTAAAAAACTGGTGGCTATTGGAAATAAAATCAGGAACCTAACCGAATTAGGATTGACCGAAACGGTTTCAACGAGATTGCTGGTAGATGCGGCAAAAATAATCCATAGCGGATTACCTAAAAGATTGTCTGTTCATGTAGCGGTGGTAGAACCTCTTACTGATGATTTGCAAACTTTGGAAGCATTAAAAGATTTATGCAATTTGATGATATAATTCGTTGGGCGTAATTGATTTTACCACATAGAAACATAGAAATTATGGGCTTTATAAAAAGCTTGATAGATGTTTTACTTTTCACATAGCCTGACTATGCGAAAAAAAGGACTATTTTCTATTATTTCTTTACTTATAATTTTTTCTTTTCTATGTTTCTATGTGGTAAAAAAAAGTTTTTTTTAATTAGACCAAACGGAAAAGATATAAATAAATGAATCAGAGGTGATTTATAGACACATAGAAAAACTGCATCGAGATTAAAAACTGAAAACGGAGACTGACTACTGAATACTAAAAATATGGGTTTCGAAATAGATGAATATTTAGTTGGGAAATTCTTTAAACACTTAAAAAAGAGAAGAAAAGTAAATCCCGAGATTCTGGCGAGAACAGTAATGCTCAGCGAAATAAAACCACGACTGACCATTTTGGCTCGAGCTTTGACCGGAAAACCGATTGAAATTTTCCCTGCTGAACGCGAAGGGGGGTATAAAAATAATAATTTTTTTCTTCCGGTTTCTTTTGCCGAATTACCAACCAAAGAAGAAAATCATACTTTTTATCTTTTTAGGGTGTTGTTTTTAAGCGTACAACAGCGTTTGAATCTCAATTGGACTTTCGAAGAACAGGAGCCCTCTTTATTGCTTTCACGACAAAAATCCGCCGCTACGGCAATAGAAATTCTGAAGATTTTATTTGAAGAATATGCTATTGATGAAAGCTTTCACACTCAAGTCCGACAGTGTTTTATAGAACAGGCAATCGAAAAAAACGAGCCTGATTTTTCATGGCTTTATGGGAAATGGATGCAAAATGAGGTGGAACAAAATACGGGAACAGCACTTGAAAATTTTTCGGATAACCCCCAAAAAGGTAACGAAAACCAGCCTACAACTACTTTGAAAGCAACGGCTGTTGAGGAAGTTAAAACGGTGGAATTGGACAAAAAACAGCAGGAAGAGTATGTCTTGCTCCATAATTTTGAAAAAGTAGAAACTGCGGAGGAATTCAACGGAACTTGGCGTGATTTTGATGGTTCCGATGAATTGGAAGACCACCAAGAAGCTTTGGAAGAGTTGAATATGAAATTTACCGTTCGTGTCGATGATACGTCACATTCTGTTTATCAGGCTGATTTTATAGAGAATACTTCTATTTCAGAAAGTGCCGAGGTAGATGCCAAAGGATTTCACTTAACCTATGACGAATGGGATTGCAACAAAGGAATTTACAAAGAGCATTTCTGCAAAGTATACCCTAAATCCCAACAAAAAACAGATCCGAATTATTATAAAAATACAATCGCCAAAAATGCTTCGACTTTGATGAGTTTGCGCAAGATGCTGACGAATGTCAATAATAAAATGCAACAACAAAAGCGGCAGACACAGGGAGATGAGTTTGATATAGATGCCATTACCGATTTGTATGTCGATGTGCATTCTCAACGAACCCCTTCGGAGAAAATATACATATCCAACCGAAAAAAAGAGAAAGATGTATCGATATTAATTCTGTTGGATATCAGTCTTTCCAGTGATAGTTATGCGGCTGGAAATCGGGTGATTGATGTAGAAAAAGAAGTTTCGATTCTTTTTGGTGAAATCTTAAATGAATTCAATATCGATTTTTCAATTGACAGTTTTTATTCCAAAACGCGCAATTTTTCTACTTATTTGACCATCAAAGATTTTGATGAAAATTGGAATCTCGCCAAACATAAAGTAGGAGCCGTAGAGCCTAGCGGTTATACCCGAATTGGAGCTGCCTTGCGTCATGCCGGAGCTCGATTGGATCAAAGAAATACCAAAAACAAATGGGTAATTGTGATTTCAGACGGTAAACCCAACGATTATGACAAATACGAAGGGAAATACGGAATCAACGATGTAAAACAGGCACTCCGAGAGTTAAACGGAAGAAATATCAATTCATATGCCCTCGCAATCGAAGCAGAAGCTAAATACTATTTGCCTCAAATGTTCGGACAGAATCATTATCAAATTTTAACCACCCCTGTTGAATTATTGCAGTCGTTAGTGCGACTGTATGAAAAAATAAAACATCAAAAATAGAATGCAATGAACGAAATTTCAAATACCGCAACGCTACCTGATGGCCACCCTGTTCAGGTATATTTTCAGGAAAATGACTTGATTTATCAAATTTTAAAAGAACTTTCTACAGTTAATCCTGTCGAAGATTTCCAGAAATACATTAATATTTTCAATCAACTGGCCACTATAGAGAAGCGATTTGCCCGAAAAGAAAACCAACTTTTTCCGTTTTTGGAAAAAAAAGGGTGGGTGGGGCCATCACAGGGAATGTGGTCATTTCATGATAATTTGAGAGAACAAATTCGTTTAATTCAATATTATATTAAGACCAAAAATCCGGAAAAAATTGCAGTCAATATGGCTTTTCTGGTAAATGGAATTTATCGATTAATACAGATTGAAGAAACGGTTTTGTTTCCGAATGCCTTAGAAATTTTGGAAGAAAACGATTGGATTGCCATGCGTTCCGGTGAGGAAGAAATTGGTTGGATGCTTTCCAATCCTCCTGCTCCGTTTCCGGCTGTCGAGTACATTCATCCAAGTGAAGATACTTCGCCGAGGGAACTGACCTTTTCATTGGAAAATACTTCTCATTATGACGAAGGTTACATGACCGTAGAGCAGGTAAATTTACTTTTCAAAACCATGCCACTAGATTTGACTTATGTCGATGAAAATGATAAAGTTATTTTCTATAACCGTGGTGAAGAACGCGTTTTTCCCAGAAGTGACGGAATCATCGGGCGTGAAGTTAAATTTTGTCATCCTCCTAAAAGTGTGGGAACCGTGCTTAAAATCCTGGATGAATTTAGAAAAGGCACCCAAAACGAATCTTCTTTTTGGATTAACTACAAAGAGCGCCTGATTTACATTCGTTATTTCGCAGTAAGAGATGCCAATAAAAATTACAAAGGCGTAATCGAAATGTCACAAGATATTACAGATATTAAGAAAATTGAAGGAGAGAAACGATTATTGGATTGGGAGTAGATTATTTTAAGAACACCAAAAATGAATACACTAAAAATTGATTATAAAGACATCTACTATCCTCCTGGAGGTATTTTGATGTGGATTATTATTTTTTTGGAACTGATTACCTTCGGAATGGCAATCGTGGCTTTTGTTTTTTACGGAAAAGAACAACCTGAATTATTTCATCAGTCGAGGTTGCAATTGAATGCCACTTTTGGAGCCGTAAATACTGTTTTTTTGTTGACAAGTGGTTTTTGTATGGCTCAAGCTGTTCATGAATTCAAAGGGAATAACATAAAAAAATCCTCATTGTTTTTTAAGCTGACGATGTTGGGTGGGATTTTTTTCTTGATTCTAAAAAGCATTGAATACTATCATAAAATTGAATCTGGAATTTCATTGGAAACCAATGTGTTTTTTACCTTTTATTGGTTGTTAACCGGATTTCATTTGATACATGTCATCATCGGTTTGGTCATTTTAGGCTGGACCAATTATGGAATGAAAAAGAAAAATTCAGATACTCAAATTGAAGATATCGAAGCCTGTGCTGCTTTTTGGCATATGTGCGATTTGATTTGGCTATTGTTGTTTCCAATTCTCTATTTAATCTTTTAGGAAATGAAAAAATCATTAGTTTTTGTTTACGGGACGTTAATTCTATTAACGTTATTAACTGCGCTACTTTCCAATGTTATGAAGGTTTCTTCAGTGGCCATAGCCTTAATCATGGGGTTTTCGGTGCTAAAATTCCTCTTGGTTTCTTTCGAATTTATGGAACTCAAAAAAGCCAATCTTTTTTGGAAAGTAAGTCTGGTTGCTGTACTGGGTTTGATTGTTTTCAGTATCGTTTTTTCTAAATAAATTCTTAAAATAAAAAGTGCAAACATGACAAATGTCATAATAAAGGATGAAAACATCCTTTAATTTTACGTAGTAAATAAAGATAACTAATACAATTTATACATAAGAAATGAGCATGACTTAAAAACGGTTGTAAATACCGGTGAAGATAGTTGCGCATTACCTATGACTTTTAAAAACCAATAAATATCTACATATGAAAATTAGATTCAATTTAGAAAGACAAGTAAGGGGAACTGCCCTCGTTTTACTTGCAGTTTTTGGTCTTTTCTCTTGTTCAAAAAAAGAAGAGAAAGACGCAAAATATTACCAAAATATTAAAGTGGAAGGCCAAAAAGAGGCAGAGCTTACTGCACCGCCTTTAGTTCCTAAACCAGTTGGAGATCGTGCTGCGATGAAGCTCGTTGTCAATATGGAAATTAAGGAGGAAGAAGGAGAGATGGTTGACGGGGTAAAATACACGTACTGGACTTTTGGAGGTTCTGTTCCGGGAAGTTTTATCAGAACTAGAGTAGGTGATGAGATAGAATTTCACTTAAAAAACCATCCGGATAACAAAATGCCCCACAATATTGATTTACATGCGGTGACCGGACCGGGAGGGGGAGCAACCTCTTCGTTGGTGGCACCAGGTCATGAAAAAGTGTTCAATTTCAAAACATTAAATCCAGGCTTGTATGTTTACCACTGTGCCACAGCGCCAGTTGGAATGCACATCGCCAACGGAATGTATGGGTTGATTTTGGTGGAGCCAGAAGGAGGATTACCTAAAGTAGATAAGGAATACTACGTGATGCAAGGGGATTTTTATACCAAAGGAGCTTATGGAGAGCAGGGGTCTCAACCATTTGACATGAATAAAGCAGTTAAAGAATCGCCTGATTATGTGGTGTTCAACGGAAAAGTGGGAGCAATCGCGGGGGATAATGCAATTACAGCCAAAGTTGGGGAGACCGTTCGTATTTTTATGGGTAATGGTGGGCCAAATCTGGTTTCTTCATTTCATGTTATCGGTGAAATCTTCGATAAAGTATATATAGAAGGAGGAGAAATGATCAATACAAATGTTCAAACTACTTTGATTCCTGCCGGTGGTTCTGCCATCGTTGAATTTAAAGTGGATGTTCCCGGAACCTTTATTTTGGTAGATCACTCTATCTTCAGGGCTTTCAATAAAGGTGCTTTGGGAATGTTAAAAGTAGAAGGAGACGAAACAAAAAAAATATACTCAGGAACCATCCAAGAAGGAATTTATTTGCCCGAAGGCGGAACAATTCAAAGTATGCCTAAAACGAATGGTGTGGTAAAAAGTACTGCTGCAAAATCAGTTACCGAACAGGTCAACGCAGGGAAAGAACTGTATGGCAGAACTTGTTTTGCCTGTCACCAGGCTAACGGAGAAGGAATTCCAAATGCTTTTCCTCCATTGGTTAAATCAGATTATTTGAATGCAGACCCAGACAGAGCCATCAATGCGGTGTTACGTGGATTAAGTGGTGAAATTGTTGTAAATGGTAAAAAATTCAATAATGTGATGACCAGTCAAAACTTGACAGACGAAGAAGTAGCTGATGTTTTGACTTACGTTTACAATAGTTGGGGAAATAATAAAACCGTGATTAGTCCGGAAAAAGTAAAATCGGTTAGAGAAAAACCGGCTGGCAAAACCACAGCGGCTCATTAGTAGAAAAGAGAAACCAATTTTTTTTAAAATAAAAAATAATAGTAATGAAAAAGTATATTTTTTGCATCGCCATGTTTGGAATTGGGATACAAGGATTCAGCCAAGTGGCTGCCAAAGGAAAAGTTATCTATGATAAAGTTTGTATCGCCTGCCATCAGGCAGCGGGACAAGGTATCCCGGGAGCATTTCCACCCTTGGCCAAATCAGATTACTTGAATAAAGATGTCAATCGTGCCATTAGAGATGTGGTGAAAGGTTTAACAGGACCTATTACCGTTAACGGGAAAAAGTTTAATGGAGCGATGCCTGCACAAGCATTGAGTGATCAACAATTAGCGGATGCTTTTACGTATGTGTATAGCAGTTGGGGTAATAGTAAAAAAGTGGTTACCCCTGCAATGGTAAAAGCCCAAAGAAAATAATACATATCATTTTAAAAGCAGCGAGTCATGTTACAAAGAAAAATAACCTTATTTGTATTTGTGTTAGGAATAGTAACGGCAATAGGCGCTCAAGAAATTCCAATGGTTGTAATAAAAAAAGGTGCTTTTGTTCCTTTGTATGGAACTGTGGATAAGAAGCCTGTTGAAGTCGCTGCTTTTGAAATGGATGTTTATCCGGTTACCAATGCCCAATTTTTGACATTTCTTAAAAAATATCCCGAATACAGCCGTTCAAAAATGAAAGGAATATTTGCCGATAAAAGTTATTTGTCCCATTGGGAGAGTGATTTTAGTTATGGGAAAAACAATTTAAGCAATGCACCGGTTACGAATGTTTCTTGGTTTGCCGCCAAAAAATATTGTGATTGCCAAGGAAAAAGATTGCCTTCAATGGATGAATGGGAATATGTTGCCATGGCGGATGAAAAACGGGTCGACGCCAGAACCAAAGAAGCTTTTAATAAATACATCATGTCTTGGTACGAGAAACCAAATACCTATGCCAATCCCATAGGGCAAACGTTCAAAAATTATTGGGGTGTTTATGATATGCATGGACTGGTTTGGGAATGGACTTCCGATTTCAATAGCATTTTCCTTTCGGGTGAATCCAGAAAAGATAAAGCGGCCGATAAAAATTTATTTTGTGGAAGCGGCTCATTAAATGCAACAGATTTGATGAATTATGCTGCCTTTATGCGCTATGCTTTTCGAGGGAGTCTCAAAGCACGATTTACCACTAAAAATCTTGGATTTCGATGTGCCAATGCTATAAAGGTTCCAGACCATCTAACTCAAAATTCTAAAAAATGAAATCAAAAATCTTAAACTTCAAGATACCGAGAAAACTTAATCAGGTTGGTCAAATAGTTTTTACTAGTTGCATGGTGCTTTTATTGGCACTGCAAGGATGTATTAACAAATCGAAAGCAGAAACCAAAGACAAACCAATTTCGGAATTGTCAATCTATAATTTGCCTTCCGAATGGACCAATCAAAATGGGGAAAATCTGGAAATGAAAGATATGAATGGGAAAGTATTGGTTATGGTCATGATTTATACGTCCTGTAAAGCCGCTTGTCCTCGATTGGTGGCGGATATGCGCAATATTGAACAGCGCTTGCCGGAAAATATCAAAGACAATGTCAAACTGGTTTTAGTGAGTATCGATCCGGCGGTAGATACACCCGAACGCTTGAAGTCTTTTGCAAAAGAGAATAAAATGGAAGGAAATCAATGGGTTTTTCTGCGTTCTACCGAAGAAAATACCCGGGAATTCGCGGCAGTTTTGGCCGTAAACTATAAAAAAATATCTCCTTTAGACTTTTCTCATTCCAATATCATAAGTGTTTTTAATGCCGACGGGGAATTAGCATACCAACAAGAAGGTTTGGGGGTAAACTCGGATCAAACCATCGAAAAAATTAAAGAAGAAGCTCAAAAAATCAACTAAAAATGAAACTTTTACAAACAATCGGTTTGGTATTCATGGGAATGGCAAGCCAAGGACTTCAAGCGCAGGAACTTGATGTAAATCTACAGTTACGACCTCGTTTTGAATATCGTAACGGCTTTAAGACTCCGATGGTAAACGGAGAAGAGGCTACCTCGTTTATTTCGCAACGTTCCCGTTTGAATTTTAATTATAGACAGGAAAAATTAACGACAAGCCTGACATTTCAAAACGTACGTACCTGGGGTGATGTAGGAACTACGGCTACGGCAGACAAAAACGGAATTGCCTTTTTTGAAGCATGGGCTCAATATGAATTATGCCCAAATTGGAGTGCACGTCTGGGACGTCAGGTGATTTCCTATGATAATCAGCGTATTTTTGGTGGACTTGATTGGGCTCAGCAGGGGCAAAGTCATGATGCCTTGCTATTTTCTTTTCATTCTAAAAGCAGTCAGCTGGATTTAGGTTTTGCTTTAAATTCGAATGCAGAAAATGTGGTTGCGCCTAAAACAGCTTTTACAACCAATTATAAAAGTATGCAGTACGCATGGTATCATACACAGTTCAGTAAGATAAACACGAGTTTGTTATTACTGAATACGGGCTATGAATTTGAAAAAACGCCAGGGGATTTAGAAGTAGATTACAAACAAACTTTTGGAACCTATCTTTCTTTTAAGGATAAAAAATGGGATGTGAATTTAGGTTTGTACGGACAAACAGGACAGAGTGCAGACAAAAAAGTAAGCGCTTGGTATGCGGGAGCTTTTGCTTGTTACGCCATTACTGATGCCTTCAAAGTCGGATTAGGCTATGAATACCTTTCCGGTAAAAGTCAGGACGATTCCAGTACCACAATTAAGTCTTTTACACCACTTTTTGGAACCAATCACGGGTTTAATGGATTTATGGATTATTTCTATGTTGGCAATCATCAAAACAGTGTAGGATTACAAGATGCCTATTTGAAATTGAATTACACGTCCAATAAATGGCAATTTACGTTTATGCCACATATTTTCAATGCACCCAATACGGTTTTGGATGATACAGATAAAAAAAGGAATAGTTCTCTTGGTACAGAAATCGATTTTACGACTAGTTGCACTCTTCAAAAAGATATTGTTGTTTCGGCGGGTTATTCTCAAATGTTCGCTACCGGAACATTGGAACAATTGAAGAATGTTTCAAATACTACGAATACAAATAATTGGGTTTGGATGATGGTTTCTGTCAATCCAAGAATCTTTACTTTAAAATAACAGGGTTATTTAATTCAAAAAACCTCGTTTAAAACATTTTAAACGAGGTTTTTAAGGTTATTTAGTTTTTGGTTGGTGTTTTGTATTATTGGTTTTTTTTAATAATAAATAGATAAAGGATATTGGTATCAGAACGGTCTATCACTTTTTAAATTCTTTCATAATATTTAGCTTTGGCAATGTACCATTGAAAAAACAAAAGACTTATAAAAATGAAATTAATTTGTTTTTATTTTATTGATAATAAAAGGGTTATGTGTTTTTTAGCGAATTAAAATTAGTATATTCTTTTATTTTTATGAACAATTTAAGGATTATTTTAACAAAGAATGGACTTTAAGAAAAGCTCTTCTTACAAAAAGAGGGTTTTTAAAAATTAAAATTTATTTACAAGGAATTGGAGGAATGAGAGAGGATTAATTGTTTGCAACAGGTTTGTTTTGAGTTTGTTGTGATTTTTTTTTGAATTTTACTCTAAATTCTCCAAAGCCGGACGAAATTCGGCAAATAGTTCCTGATTTTTATTTCTAAAGGAAAAAAGAAAAAAATCATTCGGGAATTGTATTTTTGAATTTTACTTAAAATACGACCTATGATTTCTGTCCAAGATGCTTTTTCGATTCTAAAAAATAATGTACCTGCCAGTAAGGAAGTGGAATATTCGCTGATTCAAGCGAGAAAGCATGTGTTGTCCCAAAGTCTTTTTTCTCCAATCCATATGCCACCATTCCGACAATCGGCGATGGATGGTTTTGCATTATGTTTACACGATGATTTGGTTTATGAAATTATTGGCGAAATCAAAGCGGGGGATAGCCATCAGGTGACATTGTTGCCGGGTCAGGCGATAAAGATTTTTACGGGAGCTGCCGTTCCGGACTCGGCACAGGCAGTGATTCAAATCGAAAAAGTTACCGCAAAAGAAAATCAATTGTATCTCGAGACAAAAGTAAAACCCGAAACCAACGTGAGACCCGTTGGAGAGCAAATTTCCGCAGGGGATTTAGCGCTTGAAAAAGGGACGGTGTTGAATGCTGCCGCTATTGGTTTTTTGGCTGGTTTGGGATTTACCACGGTAAAAGTATACAAGAAACCCCAAGTTGGAATTGTTATTACCGGTAACGAATTGGTTTCGCCTGGCAAGCCTTTGGAATATGGAAAAGTGTATGAAAGTAACGGCATTATGCTAGAGTCTGCATTGCGGGAAGCTTTTTTTGATCAGGTGACCAGTTATGCGGTAAATGATGACTTTGAAAACACTAAAAACGTCTTGCGAGGAGCTTTGGCAGAAAATGACGTGGTATTGGTTTCCGGTGGAATTTCGGTGGGTGATTATGATTTCGTGGCATCAGCCCTAAAGGAATTGGAAGTGGAAACGCTTTTTTATAAAATCAATCAAAAACCTGGAAAGCCCCTTTTTTCCGGAAAGAAAAGTGATAAATTGGTTTTTGCATTGCCCGGAAATCCAGCGGCGAGTTTGACCTGTTTTTATGTTTATGTTTTGCCTACACTGCAGATTCTCTCCGGAAATTCAACCGATTACAATCAATCGAAATCTATTGCATTAGCACATGATTTTTCGGTAGATAATACGCGTGCCCAGTTTTTGAAAGCCACTATTGTGGCTAATGAAGTTGCTGTTTTGTCGCATCAGGCTTCCTCCATGCTGAATTCCTTCTCAGTGGCGAACGCGTTGGTTTTTGTACCGGAAGGAACCTATGACTTGAAAAAAGGCGATAAAGTCGAAGTGTATTTACTGTAGTTTTAGATTCCATCTTCACAATCTTCTCCTTCTGAAGGCTGAAGAATACATCCCGTATTCCAAGTTTTGTGATTTTGCTAATCTTTGGACAATTTATTATGTGATTTCTCCTTTGTCGAAATGACAAAACAGGGGTTATAATAACAAAAAAGACTTTATTTTTAGAATCTATTTCCACAATCCACTTCCACAAACTTGTCACTCTGACGAAGGAAGAATCTCATCTAGTAACTCAAGTTTTAGTAGTTAGGGTAATTTTTTCGATTTATATAATTAATTCAAACGCTTTATAGCTAATTTTCTAACTTCTGCATCTTTATCATTAATAGCAACATTAGATAGTGTGGATTGAATTGTCAGTTTACTTACAGCTAATTTTCTAATTTCTGCATCTTTATCATTAATGGCAACATTAGATAGAGTGGATTGAATTGTCAGTTTGCTAACAGCTAATTTTCTAACTTCTGCATCTTTATCATTGAGAGCAACATTAGAAAGAGTAGATTGGATTATCAATTTGCTAACAGCTAATTTTCTAACTTCTGTATCATTATCATTAAGAGCAACATTGGAAAGAGTGGATTGATTTCCGCTATTATATGTTTCAGTAGAGTTTATATTAGGATTAGACAAATTTGTTGTTTCCTTTTGTTTTGAAGTCAAACAAGATGTGAGAGATAAAACGACCAATAAAAGCGTAAGTGTATTTTTCATAAATTTTATTTAATGTTTTTATTCAATATAAATATGTTACAAGTCCTAAAAGTTGCTCAATTTCCACCTAACTAGGGGAGTTTGTGAAAGTCTTTAGTTTTACTTTTGCTAATTTATAAAAATAAACTTATAAAATAATTTCTATTTCCCCCAATTTTGCATGAGGACAGCAGCAATCCACCATGACAGAACGAATAGCTGGTATATTCGAAAACGCAACAGAATTCTTATGCTTTTTGCGCAAACACAAACAATTTCGCAACAAAATGCTTAATTTTATTTTTCAGGTAAAATATTTCGTTATATTTGCTGAAGTATAACGTTGTGCAATGAAGATAAAAAGTAAAATCTGGATTGAAACCGAAGAAGGAATTCTTATCAGTGAAGGGCGTGTGCAATTATTAAAATTGATTGAAAGCACGGGTTCGTTAAACAAGGCGGCCAAAGCCATGAATTTATCCTATCAGAAAGCCTGGAAATTGGTCGATGCTTCAAACAAAGCGTCAAAATTTCCGTTGATTGAAACGCAAGTGGGTGGTAACAAAGGCGGAGGAACCGTTTTGACACCTTATGGGAAATTATTAATCGAATCGTTTGAGTCTATTAACTCGGCTTGCTGGGATTTTTTGGACAAGGAATTTAAAAAATATTCAGTATGACCATAATAGATTTGCTAAATACCCCTTTGTTGTTGCTTCTGTTGCCTATTATTGCTTTTTTGTATGCGAGTGTGGGACATGGTGGTGCCAGTGGTTATCTGGCTTTGATGAGTATTTTTGCTTTTCCGATGACTTTTATGAAACCGACTGCTCTGATACTTAACGTATTGGTTTCTGGGGTTTCTTTTTATTTTTATTTTAGAGAGAAAAAATTCAAGTGGAATTTGTTTTATCCTTTTGCAATAACCTCGATACCGTTTTCTTTTTTGGGTGGTTATCTTTCGGTTTCGGCCTACTACTATAAAATTATTTTGGCTACAGCATTAATTTTTGCTGTACTGCGATTAGTAGGTGTTTTTGGAAAAGAAAAAGGAGCATTGAAACCCATAAATATTCCAGTTGCTTTGACAATAGGTGCTGTGATTGGTTTTTTATCGGGATTGATAGGAATAGGTGGCGGAATCGTTTTAAGCCCCGTTTTATTATTATTGGGTTGGGCAAATATGAAACAAACGGCAGCCGTATCGGCCTTGTTTATTTTTGTGAATTCCATTTCTGGAATTTCTGGTTTTCTCATCAAAGGAGGGGTTTTGCCAAGCGCTTCTTTGTTATTGATTGGAGTAGTGTTTACAGGAGGTTTCCTTGGAGCCTATTATGGAGCAAAAAAATTCAACTCCTTGATTTTACGTAATGTTTTGGCAGTAGTACTCGGAATAGCTATTTTTAAATTATATATGACAGCATGAAAAAGGAAATAACAGCATTTGTATTGGCTGGTGGAAAAAGCCAGCGCATGGGAACCGATAAAGGACTTTTGGATTTAAATGGAAAGCCATTTATAAGCCATATTTGTGACGCGCTAAAACCTGTTGTAGGGGAGGATATTGTGATTGTTTCTTCGAATGCCGATTATGATTTTTTAGGGCATAGCCGAATAGAGGATATGATTTCAAACAAAGGACCGGTAGGTGGTTTGTATACTGCATTGAAGCAATCTAAGACCAAATTTAATTTAGTTTTAAGTGTTGATGTTCCTTTGATTTCAACAGAATTGTTACAATGGTTGGTCGATAATCATGAAGATTCTTATATGATGACTCAAGTACAATCTAATGATAAAATAAGTCCGTTGATTGCGGTTTATGACCGTTCGATGCGAATTGTTTTGGGGGAACATATTGCCGGAAACCAATTGAAATTGTGTGATGTTATAAGTGATGTAAATCATCAAACGTTAGTAGTTCCAAAAAAATGGAGCGCACAAATACAAAATATTAACACAAAAGAAGATTATCAAAATATTATCTAATGAACCTAACACTTAAATATTTCGGTTTACTCGTGGATATTACCCTTAAAAAGGAAGAAGTACTGCAATTAGACCAAAATAACGTGGTCCTGTCTGATGTTAAATCAGCTGTCGAATCTCTTTATGAGGAATTAAAAAACACCAATTACTCTATTGCTGTCAATCAGTTGATGGGTAATTTGGATACGAATATAAAAGACCAAGACATTATTGCATTATTGCCTCCTTTTGCGGGAGGGTAATGATAAGTTAAAGTTTAAACAAATATGAGATATTCTAGACAAATAGCTCTTGAAGAAATTGGGGAGGTAGGTCAGCAAAAATTGCTTGATGCCCGAGTATTGGTAATCGGAGCAGGTGGTTTGGGTTGTCCCGTTTTGCAAAATTTGGCGGCAGCCGGAGTGGGAACTATCGGAATTGTGGATGGAGATATAATAGAAGAAACCAATTTGCATCGTCAATTGTTGTATACGATGAATGATTGCGGAAAAAACAAGGCGGAAACCGCTGCTCAAAAAATTGGAATCCTGAACCCAGAAGTTGATGTGGTTGTTTATGCTAATTTTTTCAATGCGCAAAATGCGGCCGATATTTTTCAAGACTATCACATTATCGTCGATTGTACGGATACCATTGGTGCACGTTATGTGATTAATGATGTGGCTGTAGCCAAAAGAATTCCGGTAGTGTATGCCTCTATTTATAAATTTGAAGGGCAGGTTTCTGTTTTTAATTATAAAAACGGACCAAGTTACCGTTGTTTATTCCCTGAACCGACTGGTTTAAAAAAAGTTTCGAATTGTGTATCGACTGGTGTTTTAGGGGTTTTACCTAATATATTGGGTGCGTTTCAAGCAAACGAAGTATTGAAAATTATTCTCGAAATAGGGGATGTTTTGTCCGGAAAATTACTGATTTATGATGCTTTGACGTGTCAAACCCAAACTATCGGTTTTTCCAGAAATCCAAAGGCAATCGAAAAGGGATTTATTCATGGAACCCAGATTTTGAACAGTAAAAAAGCGAAAGAAAATTTAAGTTCAGAAGAATTTATTGAAAAATGTAAACAATCAGGAATTGTGGTTATTGATGTTCGGGAAACAGATGAAATGCCTTTATTTGAAGGGGATAATGTAGTTAAAATTCCATTGGATAGTCTCGAAGAGTACAGTAAGAAATTAGATAAAAATCAAGAAATAGTTCTGTTTTGTCAAACAGGACAACGCAGTCAAATGGCATTGAATTATTTGAAAAACGCTGGATTCGTAGGTGTTTTTCATTTGGGAAAAGGGATTCAATCTATTTAGCAAATTAAGTTTAAAAACACAAAAAAAATAGGTCAGGATGACAGCGGTGGAAAAGATGTTTACAGATTTTTAAAGGAGCCTCTCAATTATAGAAATAGATAATAAAAAGAATCAGAAAAAATCCGTTTAACCCATGTCAACTGTGGTCAAAAAATAAAGATATGTCAACAGCAAAGAAAAGTTCCTTCATTCAAGGACAAATAACATCCGATTTCATTGGGAATTCGATTGCAAAGCACCAAAGTAAAACAACTATTGGCGCCCATAATATTTTTTTAGGACAAGTTCGCGCTGATGTGATTGAAGGAAAAACGGTTGTAGCTATAGATTATACAGCTTATGAGGAAATGGCGGAGCAAACTTTCCATGAAATTCGAGAGGCGGCTTTTGCCAAATATGAGCTTTCATGTTTGCACATTTACCAGAGTTTGGGCACGGTGAAAACAGGTGAAATCTGTTTGTTTGTTTTTGTATCGGCACCAAGACGAAAAGTGGTTTACGAAGCTTTAGAATTTTTGGTCGAAGATATAAAAGAGAAAACTGCCGTTTTTGGCAAGGAATTATTTGAAGACGAATCGTATACTTGGAAAAAAAACACGTAAAAATAGACCACTGATATCACGGATAAAACAGATAAACACAGATTTTTATAGCATCAATTCGAGTGTTTTTTTGTTAAGTGTAACGGAGCAAAAATTTAGTAAGATTAAGTTTTAATAGGTATTGCTAATTTAATGTACTCAACAAAAAATCTGTATAATTCGTGTCATTTGTGGCCCAAAACAATAAAAAATGGTAGATATCACCCATAAAATAATTACCCAGCGCACGGCAACAGCCCAAGCTATTGTTAAACTAGGTTCACTAGAAACTATGCAAGCCATTTTGGATAAAACCGTCCCAAAAGGCGACGTGCTGGAAGTATCCAGAACGGCGGGTTTGTTTGCTGTAAAAAACACCTCAAACGCAATTCCAGACTGTCACCCGATGCCGATAGAATTTACTGGAATCCAGTTTGAATGCTTGGATGATGAGGTTCGAATAGAAGTGACTGTGAAAGCGATTTACAGAACAGGCGTTGAGGTCGAAGCCATGCACGGCGCATCTATCGTGGCATTGACGATGTACGATATGCTCAAACCGATTGATAAGAAGGTGGAAATTTCGACGATAAAACTACTGCACAAAAAAGGAGGGAAATCCGATTATGGTAACAAAGAAGTCCAAAATCTTTCGGTTGCAGTCATGGTGTGTTCGGATAGTGTTTCTAGCGGTAAGAAAGAAGATAAAGCAGGTAAAGTAATTTCGGATAAAATCAAAAACTTAGGATTAGAAGTTTCCAACTATATCATTATTCCGGATGAGGTTTTGGATATTCAGAACACCATCAATACATTATGTTCTCAAAAAACGGATTTAATCATTATTACTGGCGGCACCGGATTGTCAAATAGAGACGTAACTCCCGAAGCCGTAATTCCATTACTCGATCGCCGTATTCCGGGTATCGAAGAAGCAATCCGTTCCTACGGTCAGGATCGTACGCCTTATGCAATGTTATCCAGAAGCGTGGTGGGTTTTAAAGGAAATACATTGATCATGGCTTTACCCGGTTCTACTGCGGGTGCGGGTGAATCTATGGATGCCGTTTTTCCTTCGGTTTTGCATTTATTTAAACTTCTAAACGGTTACAACCATGGAAAATAACATTCAAATTCAGGATTCTCATGGACGCGGACACAGTTATTTGCGCATTTCGATTACAGAGAATTGTAATTTGAGATGCACCTATTGCATGCCAGCCGAAGGGATTTCGCTTACGCCAAAAGCGCATCTGATGACTGCAGATGAAATTATTACCATTGCACAAACTTTTGTCAATTTGGGAGTAAATAAAATTAGACTTACCGGTGGAGAGCCTTTGGTTAGGAAGGATGCCGCAGCCATTATTCAAAGATTGGGAAAACTGGGAGTGGAGCTCACTTTAACAACTAACGGAATTCTGGTGCATGATTTTATAGATACCCTTAAAGAAGCAGGAGTAGCCACACTAAATGTTAGTATAGACAGCCTACAGAAAGAGAAGTTCAATCAGGTAACGCGCAGAAATTATTTCGATAAATTTTGGGAAAATTTGGAATTGCTTGACACCAATGGGTTTCAGTTGAAATTGAATGTAGTGGTGATAAAAGGGTTCAATGATAATGAAATAGTCGACTTTATTGAATTGACCAAAGAACGCAACATTCAAATCCGATTTATTGAATTTATGCCTTTTGACGGTAACCAATGGAACAAAGATAAACTGGTGTCTTATGCCGAAATCCTTAGCCAAGTCAATTATAATTATTCTGTTGAAAAAGTAGAACGAATGATTGACAAGCCAAATGACACTGCCAAAAACCATAAAATAGTTTCTTACAAAGGAAGTTTCTCAGTGATTAGTTCCGTGACAAATCCTTTTTGTAGCTCGTGTAACCGCATTCGTCTCACGGCCGATGGTAAACTAAAAAACTGTCTTTTCTCAAATACCGAAACTTCTCTGCTCGACACTTTAAGAGCCGGAGGAGATATTGTACCACTGATTTACCAAAACATAAAATCAAAATTTGCGATGAGGGGTGGGATGGATGATGACGCCAAATTTCAAAATCCAAAATTGTTTTCACAGAACAGGAGCATGATTAAAATTGGAGGTTGATTTTTCCCATAAAATGAACAAGTTGTTTTGATTAGCTTATAAAGTAATTTTTTGTTTTCTTATTATTTACTCCCACTATATTCGATTTTTTAATCTGTTTTAATTTTGAAAGTACCTTTTACCTGCTTTACTATTATTTAATGAAAAACATTTTTTTCAACATACAGCTTTTTATCCTCTAAAAGACTTTTTTTCTCAGAGCAATCAAAAAGACGTAATTGTTTTGTTATTAATTATTTGTGTGTAAATTTGGGTTAAACAAAAAAAATAAACAGGATAAAATGCTCCTTTTTATGGACTGACTGACAAATATCATATTATTGGTTGTGGCAACAGATTAATTTTACATCATTATCAAATGGATTTTATATGAGTAGTTTATCGCAATCCCACAAAATTTTATTTCTGAACACATTAGCCTTTTCCATCTGTTTTGCCTGCTGGACTTTAAATGGTGTTTTGGTTACATTTTTGGTTGACAAAGGCATATTCAATTGGAGCGTGGTAGAAGTGGGCTGGTTACTGGGAATTCCAATCTTATCTGGAGCTATCTTTCGTTTGCCAATTGGTATTTTGACTGATAAATACGGAGGTAAAATTATATTCTCTGTCTTGTTATTTCTTTGCTCCATTCCGTTGTTTTTACTTCCTTTTGCAGATACATTTTGGAGTTTTGCTGTATTGAGCTTTCTATTTGGATTAGTAGGAACCAGTTTTGCCGTTGGTATCGGATACACTTCGGTTTGGTACCCCCAAAATTGGCAAGGAAGAGCTTTAGGAATTTTCGGAATGGGAAATGCAGGTGCTGCCATCACTACTTTTATGGCACCAACTTTATTAAATAGATTTTCTGAAAGTGATCCCATAAATGGATGGAAAATGTTACCCATAACATATGCTTCTGTATTAGTGAGTATTGGGATACTCTTTATCATATTCGCAAAAAATAAAAAACCAGCAGGTGATTCTAAAAATATTAAAACACTCTTAACACCATTAAAATCAGCTAGGGTTTGGCGTTTTGGAGCCTATTACTTTTTAGTATTTGGTTGTTTTGTAGCGTATTCTCAATGGTTATTGCCTAATTTTATGAATGTTTACCAAACGTCTCTTGTAATGGGAGGAATGTTTGCCACCATGTTTAGTTTACCATCAGGAATCATCAGGGCTTTTGGGGGATATTTATCTGACAAGTTTGGAGCTAGAAAAGTGATGTACTGGGTTTTGGGTTCGTCTATTGCAATCAGTTTTTTATTGATGTTCCCTAAAATGGAAATTACTACAGCAGGTCCGGGCGTTTTGGCATCCGAAAGCGGAGTTATTACGGCAGTGTCTCCATCTCAAATTAGTATAAATGAAAAAGTGCAAAAAGTAAATTCAAAAACTATATCATTTGAGAGCGAAGAAGCAATTTTACCCGTAAAAACTTCTTGGCAAGAAATTGTGGTCAAACAAAATCAAGAGGTAAAAAAGAAAGAGCTTTTAGCCAAAGGAATTACCCAGATTAAATTTAGTGCTAATATGTGGGTTTATGTCATACTGGTTATTCTTATAGGAATATCGTGGGGAATTGGTAAAGCGGCAGTATTCAAACACATTCCTGAATATTTTCCTAATGAAGTAGGAGTAGTGGGAGGAATGGTTGGTTTAATAGGAGGTTTGGGCGGTTTTATTGGGCCAATAATTTTTGGATACCTTCTTAATTTCACAGGTTTGTGGACAAGTTCATGGATTTTTATTTTTATCATTTCTATCGTTTGTTTATTATGGATGCATAGAACGATTATCAATATCATGAGAACTAAAATGCCTAACTTCACAAGAGGAATCGAGCACAATCATTAGAAATTGCGCTATAAATTACTATATCAAGAGCATTTACAACGTCATTCATAAATTACAATATCAATTTAAATAAAAGAGAACATGAAAACTTGGCTAGACAAATGGGAACCGGAAAATGAAGAATTTTGGAAAAAAACAGGTAGCAAAATTGCGTGGAAAACCTTGATAATTACAACTTTGTCATTGATTTTTTCTTTTTCGTCATGGTTCATGATGAGCGTAATAGCGGTGAAATTACCGGGATTGGGTTTTCCTTTTTCCAAAGACCAGCTTTTTTGGTTGGTGGCCATTCCAGGTTTGGCAGCAGGATTTCTGAGGATTATCCACACTTTCATTCTGCCTATTTTCGGGACTAGACATGTAGTGACCGTGGCCACTTTACTCAAGTTAATTCCAGCAATCGGAATTGGGTTTGCGGTAATGGATACCAGTACACCGTTTTGGGTATTTGTTCTTTTGGCTATTACGACTGGTTTTGGAGGTGGAGATTTTTCCTCTTTTATGCCTAGTACCAGTTTGTTTTTTCCAAAAAGATTAAAAGGGACGGCCTTGGGAATCCAGGCGGGAATTGGGAATTTTGGAGTTTCGCTGGCACAGTTTGTTACCCCGATTATTCTGAGTGTCAGTATTTACGGGACTACTTCGGTATTTACAAGCATCGATGTCAAGCAAACAAAGAATGTTTTAAAAGATTCAACAGTCCAAAAACAAAAAGCGGTTTTTGCTTCTTTGGATGATAACTCACAAAATAAAATTTTGGCTACCGTAAAGAAACCAGTATTGGATTCGGTTAAAGCGGTAACAAAATCAAATGATAATCACGAAATTTTTTCGGCATTGCCACTCAATGAGAAATCTAAAGCGATTGCCAATGCCAATCCAAAATTGGCGGCAAAATTCTTGAACACTATTAGCCCCAAAAATGAGGCGGTTAGTCACCAAAAAATCTACATTCAATCTGCTGCATTTTGGTACATTGGTTTTCTTTTGGTTTTGGCATTTATGAGTTGGATCTTCTTGAAAAGCATTCCAATGCAGGCCTCCATAAAAGAGCAAATGGATATTTTCAAAAACAAACACACTTGGTATTGCACGATTACTTACCTGATGACATTTGGAACTTTTGCCGGTTTGTCTGCGGCATTTCCATTGATGATCAAATTTTTGTACGGCGATTTTCCTAATGCCCCGGATCCATTGGTCTATGCCTTCTACGGTCCGCTGATTGGTTCTGCCAGCAGGGTTATTTTTGGTTTTGTGGCCGATAAAATAGGAGGAGCCATATTGACCACCATTACCGGAATTGGAATTTTGGCTGGTGCCATAATTTTGGTGACCCAAGGATTGGTTTCGCCAACCAGTATGGAGCAGTTTCCTTTGTTTGTTGGCGTGATTTTGGCGATGTTCTTCTTTACCGGAATTGGAAATGCGGGTACTTTCAGGCAATTTCCCATCATCTTTTCCGAGAATCAACGTCAAGCGGCCGGCGTTATTGGCTGGACTGCTGCAATTGCTGCTTTTGGTCCTTTCATCTTTTCCAAATTGATAGGAAACAACATCACGGCAAACGGTTCCGTGAATCAATTCTTTATTGGCTTGATTGTTTTTACTATATTTGCAACAAGTATTAATTGGTGGTTTTACAACCGTAAAGGATGTGAGAGGCCGAGTTAATGTTTCTTGGTGAATTATTGGAAATCAGAGTAAAACAGCGAGCAAAATGGATTGAATAAACAGAATATGACCATCAAGGCGATGATGTAACATATTTTAATTTATTTGTGTTTTTGAAAAATACTTAAGTATTTTAACGTAGTTGTTTGTTAGTTTTACAAAAAAAATAAAACGTGTTTTAATGTTTAGTTTTTAAACGGTGTTAAATTTGAATCTATGAAAAACAAAACCTATAATACCAAGGCATTGCTCATTGCAACGGGACTTTCTATTTTTATGATTGCCCTCGTGTTTTTTGGTTCCAGAAAATTGCAAAATTTTGATGCGGCTTTGGTAACTTATTTATTCGGAACCGTTTTTGCTTTCTTTGGAATCGTGTATCGCTACTCGGTTTGGTTGCAAAGACCTCCCACTTGGATTTATTTCAAACGCGGAATTACGTATTTGGTAACGGGAAAAGTGTTTTCGCATTTTTGGTTTGCCACCAAAGAGTCCGTGGAGAATATTGCGTTTCAAAAATTTATTTATCCAAGGGGAAAATACCGTTGGGTGGCGCATTTCATGATTGCCGTGGGCTGTACATCGGCCTTTTTGATCACCATTCCGCTTACTTTTGGATGGATTCATTTTGCAATGGCTCCCAACACCATTTCTACTTATGAGGCCTACTTTTTTGGATTTAAAGTAATGGATTTTGAGCTGGGTTCGGTTATTGCTTTTTTGACTTTCCACGCCTTGAACTGGTCTTCGTATTTGGTTATTTTTGGGTCACTTTATTATTTGAGAAGACGTTTGACCAACCCAGGATTGATTGCTACCCAGTCTTTTGAAGGCGATTTGTTGCCGCTTATTTTGTTGATTGCCATTTCCGTAACCGGATTGGGATTGACTTATTCCTACCAGTTCATGAAAGGATTCGCTTTTGATTTCTTGGCGGTTTTGCACGCCGTTACGGTAATCATGTTCTTGATTTGGATTCCCTTCGGGAAGTTTTTCCACATCATTCAACGTCCTGCCCAAATCGGTGCGCATATCTACAAAAAACAGGGAATGAAAATGGGTATGGCCGTTTGTCCGCATACGGGTGAGGAGTTTGCCACCAAATTGCACATCCAGGATTTAAAAACCGTGACGAAACAATTGGGCTTCGATTTCTCTCACGAAGACGGAACATCGCATTTGGATTTAAGTCCCGAAGGAAAAAGATCTCGTTTGGCACAAGCACACTTGAAAGCAAGACAAGAAGGTGGGAATTTGTTTGGATAATTTCGGAAGCAAGAAATTAGAGGTTAGATTTTAGAAGTAGAAAATACAAGACAGACAACTGTAAAAAATATAAAATGGCAAAATTACCAGTAGCAGAGGAGAATATAGTAAAGAATTTCGGCCCTCATCTAAATTATGCACCTAAAGACGGATACGTGGGCAAGGACGAACCGGATGAGTCCGTAAAAACGCATTGTTGTTTTTGCGGAATGCAATGCGGCATTCAATTGTTGGTCAAAGATAATAAAGTGGTTGGATTTGATCCTTGGATGGAATTCCCTTTTAATCAAGGAAGGCTGTGTCCAAAAGGTGTTCAACGTTATTTGCAAAATAACCACCCTGATCGACTTTTGTCTCCTTTGAAAAGAGTGGAAGGTCAAGGATTTGTGCCGACTTCTTGGGATGATGCGATGAGCAAAACGGTTTCGGAAATTCAACGCATTCAAGAAAAATACGGGAATGATGCCTTCTCGATGTTGTCGGGAGTTTCATTGACCAATGAGAAAAGTTATTTGGTCGGGAAGTTTGCCCGTGTGGCCTTGAAAACCAAAAACCTGGATTACAACGGGCGTTTGTGTATGGTGAGTGCGGGTGCGGGAAACAAAAAGGCATTTGGATTAGATCGAGCATCTAATAATTATTCGGATTTAGAATATGCTGAAGTGATTATTGTGGCTGGAGCCAATATCAGTGAAACATTTCCAACCTTGACGCACTGGATTTGGAAAGCCCGTGACCGCGGTGCCAAAATTATTGTGGTTGACCCGAGGATGATTCCGCTGGCGCGAACTGCCGATATCCATTTGGATGTGCGTCCAGGAACCGACTCGGCTTTGTACGGTGCGATGTTGAAATATTTGGTGGACAACGATATGTTGGACCACGATTTTATAGATAATTATACTTCAGGTTTTCAGGAAACTATTGATGCCGTAAAGGATTACACCCTAGAATGGGCAGAGGAAGTAACCGGAATCAACAAAAATAAAATACGCGAAGCAGCGGAACTATGGGGCAAAGCCAAAACGAGTTTCTTGTTGCACGCCCGTGGAATTGAGCATCATTCCAAAGGAGTGGATAATGTGGTAGGCTGTATCAACTTGGTCTTGGCAACCGGAAGAATTGGTAGACCTTATTGTGGTTACGGGACAATAACCGGCCAAGGTAATGGTCAAGGAGGAAGAGAACACGGTCATAAATGCGATCAATTGCCGGGAAATAGAGACATTGAAAATCCGGAACACCGAAAATATATTGCCGATGTCTGGGGAATTGAGGAGAAAGATATGCCTGGAAAAGGACTTTCGGCTTATGAAATAATTGAGGCCATTCATAGAGGCGAAATCAAAGGATTAATTTCTATTTGTTTCAATCCGTTAGTGTCGTTGCCGAACAGTAATTATGTGAGGGAAGCCCTGGAGAAATTAGATTATTATATCTGTATTGACTTTTTCCTAAATGAAACTGCTCGCCATGCCGATTTGATTTTGGCTGGTTCGTTACAGGAAGAAGAAGAAGGAACAACAACTTCCGCCGAAGGAAGAGTAATCCGTATCCGTCAGGCAGTGACGCCTCCGGGAGATTCAAGAACGGATACTTCCATTATATTAGAATTAGCCAAGCGCATGGGAGTGGAAGATAAATTCACTTATCAAAACAGTGAAGCTATTTTTAATGAATTGCGTGTGGCTTCTAAAGGAGGAACTGCAGATTATAATGGAATTACCTATAAAAGAATAGAAGATAATATGGGAATCTTTTGGCCTTGTCCAACAGAGGATCACCCAGGAACCCCTCGTCTTTGGGAAGATAAGAAGTTTAAAACACCTGATGGGAAAGCCCATTTTAATCCAGCGCCTTACAAACTTCCAAGCGAAGTAACCGATGATAAATTTCCGGTGATTCTAACCACAGGACGTGTGGTTTCTCAATATTTAAGTGGAACACAAACCCGTAGAATTGGGAAATTAGTAGATCAGTTTCCAGAGCCCTTAGTAGAGATTCATCCTAGTTTGGCTAAAAAATACGGGATTCAACAAAGAGAATTAATTAAAGTTTTCACTCGAAGAGGCGAGGGAATTTTTCCCGCCAATATTGTGGAAACCATTAGAGAAGATACGGTTTTCATTCCATACCACTGGTCTGGAAAAAAATCGGCGAACCAATTGACGATTGACACTTTAGATCCTATTTCAAAAATACCGGAATTTAAAGTTTGCGCTTGTCAACTGGAGCCACTTAGAGAATTTGCGGCACCATCAAATGAATCAACGGCTTATGCCAGTGTCTAATCTATAAAATAACAAAGATGAACTATACCAACTTCAATACAAACGAAGAGTTTTTTGTAGATATGCAACGCTGTATTGGCTGTAAAGCCTGCGAATTGGCTTGTGCCGAATGTGAAACCAACGGACAGGAATCAATGATTCATGTCAACTATGTCGATCGCGCCGCATCAGTTCAAACAACGGTGCAGGTATGTATGCATTGTGAAGATCCTGTTTGTGCCAATGTTTGTCCGGCTGATGCGATATCAAAAGATGAATACGGAATTGTACATACGGCCAATACCGAAAGATGCATCGGTTGTTCCAATTGTGTTTTGGCTTGTCCGTTTGGAGTGCCCAAAAAGGAGGAATCCTATGACTTGATGATGAAATGTACGATGTGCTATGACAGAACGAGCGTAGGTAAAAAACCAATGTGTGCCACTGTTTGTCCGAGTGGTGCTTTGTTTTTTGGTACCAAAGCAGAAATCGAAGAAATGCGTCCGAACAGTACACCGGTAAATTCTTTTGTTTTTGGGAAAGAGATCGTAAATACCAAAGTGAATATTATGATGCCTAAAGGCAGTACGGAGTTGATAATATATTAGTGGTAAAAAGTGAAACATGAAAAGGAGGTGACGCAACTTTTAACATGAAACTTTAAACTTTAAACTCAAGAAAATGTCAAAAGAAGAAAATTTAAATAAAAACTGGAAAAAAGATTTTCCAATTTTAAAACAAGATGCCACACAAGTAAGCCGACGAGAGTTTGCAAAATTCTTGACTTTGGTTTCTGGTGGGTTGATGGTTGGAAGTGGATTAGTTGCAGCCAAAGCCCATTTTTATCCTAAAGAAGAAGTAGGAGGAGAACATTTTGTTTGTAAAAAAGGAGAGGTTCCATTAGGGGGAACACGTGCTTTTGTGATTGAAGGAAGTACCATTCCTTATATATTAATACATCTGGAATCTGGCGAGTTTAAAGCCTATGAGCAGAAATGTACCCACCTTTCTTGTTCTGTTTTTTACAAGCCGGGGACCGGAATTATTCATTGTCCTTGTCATGAAGGTTCTTTTAATGCGCAAACTGGTGAAGTTATCGCAGGGCCTCCGCCAAGAGCCTTACCTAAATTAGAAGTTTTTTTTAAAGACAATGACATTTATGTCAAAGCATTTCAAAAAACAGAAGCGAGTTAATAATTAGGATTAAATAATACCATTGCCATGAGTAGTTTTAGAACCAGTCAGAATAGAGCCAATCCCAATAAGCTTAATAACATTATATCTGCAATGATATTTATGTTAATTATGAATGTAAGTATTCAAATATGGTTGTTGTATGCTTCATTGAATAATGCTCTAGACAATCATACCGATATTCTATTTCCTGCATTTATTGCCTCCCTAATTTTGTTTTTAATAGGATTCGCATGTATGTACTTTTTGCCAAAAGGGAATTTTAAAAAGTAATGAGAGTTGATATTATATAAAAAAAGGAGCTTCAATCGAAGCTCCTTTTTTATATTTATCGTTTTAGAAAAATTATTCCACTAATTCAACCACTTTACTTTCGCCAACTAAGGCTACTTTGGTCAAACCGTGTTTGGATAATCCTTTCATGGCAGCATCCCATTTTTTACCGCTCAGATCGGCTTTTACTTTTAGTAAACCTAAATCCATTTGGTTATCGTTTATTTTCAATAAATCAACAATCAATTTTTCTTCTTCAGACAATTCAACTTGAACCTGGATTTTCTCCGGTCGCATTTGTGGGAACAACAATACTTCTTGGATAGAAGCATTATTGGTCAAGAACATCATCAAACGATCCATTCCAATTCCCAATCCTGATGTAGGAGGCATTCCGTATTCAAGGGCCCTCAGGAAATCCTCGTCAATAGTTCCCGTAGCTTCATCATCACCTTTTTCAGATAAACGCAATTGGTCTTCAAAACGCTCGCGCTGGTCAATTGGATCGTTTAATTCTGAGTATGCATTGGCGACTTCTTTACCACAAACCATCAATTCAAAACGCTCTGTCAACTCTGGATTGTCACGGTGTTGTTTGCATAAAGGGGACATTTCTTTTGGATAATCGGTAATGAAGGTTGGCTGAATATAATTCCCTTCACATTTGGCTCCAAAAATCTCATCAATCAATTTTCCTTTCCCCATTGTTTTATCCACGTCAATTCCCATGCCTTTGGCGGCTTCAAACAATTCGGCTTCATTTTTACCGGAAATATCAAAACCGGTAAAATGTTTGATGGAATCCGTCATGGTAACACGAGCGTAAGGCGCTTTAAAATTAATTTTATGTTCGCCAAAAGTCACATCGCTTGCTCCGTTTACGGCTACAGCGCAATGTTCCAGTAATTGTTCGGTGAAATCCATCATCCAGTTGTAGTCTTTGTAAGCTACATATATTTCCATTGCGGTAAATTCAGGATTGTGCGTTCTGTCCATTCCTTCATTACGGAAGTTTTTAGAGAATTCATACACCCCATCAAATCCACCAACAATCAATCTTTTCAAATACAATTCATTCGCAATACGCATGTAAAGCGGAATGTCCAAAGAGTTGTGGTGCGTGATAAAAGGACGTGCAGCAGCTCCACCCGGAATAGGTTGTAAAACGGGAGTTTCAACCTCAAGATAGCCTTTGTTGTTAAAGAACGAACGCATGGCATTGAACAACTTAGTTCTCTTGATAAAAGTATCTTTCACGTTTTGATTCACGGTCAAATCGACATAACGCATTCTGTAACGCAATTCGGCATCATTGAAAGCATCGTGTACTTTTCCGTCTTCATCTACTTTTGGTAATGGCAATGGACGCAAAGTTTTACTCAAAAAAGTAAAACCATCTACACGAATACATTGCGCCCCAACTTTGGTTGTAAACAATTCGCCTTCGATACCAATAAAATCTCCTAAATCAGTCAGTTTTTTAAATACTTGATTATATAAGGTTTTATCTTCTTCTGGGCATAAAACATCACGGTTTACATACAATTGGATACGTCCCTCGCTATCTTGTAATTCGGCAAAACAAGCTTTTCCTTGGTCTCTTACACTCATCAAACGCCCGGCAACGATTACCTTTTTACCTTCTTCAAATGACTCCTTTATCTGTTTAGAAGTATGATTTACTGGAAAAAGTTGAGCAGGATAAGGGTTGATTCCCAAATTGCGTAAGCTTTGTAGTTTTTCTCTACGGATGATTTCTTGTTCGGATAATGCCATTATAGTCTGATTTTTAAGACCGCAAAGATAACAAAAGAATACCGATTACAGAAAGCAGATTTTAGATTTTTTAGGAGCAGAAAATCCCCGATTTTTATGGACGATTCCTCCCGCTATTCGCTATATCTTTTTATTTTGTCTTCGACAGGCTCAGTATGACAAAATAAAAAGGATGCCGCTACTATCGGGGCTAGATGAAAACTTTTTACTTTTCATAAAATCTTAAAAAAAAACAGAATAATTAAAATCTGTTTTTATCAGCGTTTTGCTTTAGCAACCCGTTTCATCCATGTCCTATATTCATTTAGACAACATTATCAATAAGTATTAATGATTAAAAACTTCGTAACTTTGCAAATCAAAAATAGCGAACGAAATAAGATTGATTCGTTCCTCGCAATGACCAAATGAATAAAAGCATCCAACTTCAAGATTTAGGAAATAAAGATTACAAAGCGACTTGGGAATACCAAGAGGAATTGTTTAAAGGAATTGTCGATTTGAAAATCCAAAATAGGAGAGAAGAGACAAATGTACCTACGCCGAATTATTTTCTTTTTGTGGAACATCCACATGTGTACACATTAGGGAAAAGCGGTGATTTTGAAAATTTACTCTTGTCCGAAAAACAACTCGAAGCCAAAGGTGCTACTTTCTACAAAATTAATCGCGGTGGCGATATTACCTATCACGGACCCGGACAAATTGTGGGTTATCCAATTCTGGATCTAGAAAATTTCTTTACCGATATTCATAAATACTTGCGTTTCCTCGAAGAAACGATCATTCTTGCTTTGCAAGAGTACGGCTTAGAATGCGGTCGTAGCGAAGGGGAAACTGGAGTTTGGTTGGGTGTGGGAACACCATTTGCTCGAAAAATTTGTGCGATGGGTGTTCGTGCTTCACGTTGGGTAACCATGCATGGATTCGCCTTAAACGTGAATGCCGATTTGGGTTATTTTGATAATATTATTCCGTGTGGGATTCGTGGTAAAGCGGTAACTTCTTTACAAGTGGAGCTTGGTGTCGAAAAAGTGGATGAAGCTGAAGTGAAAGCAAAAATCTTGAAACATTTCACTCAATTGTTTGAAGCTGAACTTATTTAAGCTATCATGCAATTTTTTGTAATAATTTTGGTTATCTATTTTAGAATTTTCTTCCAAAAATTATTAATGTATGCATAGTGTAATTTCAAATTTATCGGAATTTTTAGAGTTCAATGAAGAAGAAGGAAAGGCATTTGAGAGCATTCTAAAATTTAAAAAACTCAAAAAAAACGAGCATCTTATAGTGGAAGGAGAGTTCTGTAATTTTGGCGTTTTTGTTCAAAAAGGATGTATCAGACATTATTATTTTAATGATGGTGTGGAAGCAACAGGAAATTTTTTCTTTGAAAACGGATGGTATGCTGATTTCGAAAGTTTTTTGTACGGAAAGCCCTCAAAGCTTAATATAGAGGCACTTGAAGATTGTGAGTTGTATTTGGCTTACAAAGATGATTTCGATAAATTAGTAAACCAGTACCCGGTTTTTAATAACTTTTTGAGGGAGATGATGGAGCGAACCATCAAAGGACTTACGGGAAAAGGAATGTCAATGACTTTGTTAAATCCCGAAGACCGTTATTTAGCATTAATAAAATACCGGCCAAAAGTTGTTGAAAGGGTTTCTCTGAAATACATTGCCAGTTATTTGGGTGTAAAACCCGAAAGTTTAAGTCGAATCAGAACCAGACTCACTCTGAACAGCAAATCTTAACTTAAGTCAATTTTTAATAAATTTCAGCTCTTTATTTTTGTTTCTATAATTGTAAAACAAATTAGAAATGAAAAGAATAATCTGGATTATAATAAGTCTCTTTGGCTTAATGTCCTATTCTCAAACAGGTGTCATAAAAGGAAAAATAATTGACAAACAGTCTGAAAAACCAATTTCAGGAGCCTTAGTTGAAATAATCGGATCAGAAAATAATCAGAGTGTTTCCGATGCCGATGGAAATTTTAAATTGTCAAATATTCCGGTTGGAAGGCAAAGTCTTAGTATTAGTTTTAGGGGTTACGAAAATACTTCTGTTTCCGATATTGATGTAACTACAGGAAAAGACAATCTGGTGACTATTTCAATGATAGAAAAATTTAACACACTAGATGAAGTCGTTATTTCTTTCAGCTCCAATAAAGCCAAACCAGTAAACAAAATGGCGATGGTTTCTGCCAAACAATTTAGCCCCGAAGAAGTAAACCGTTATGCTGGCGGACGAAGCGATGTGGCGCGATTAGTATCTAATTTTGCAGGAGTTTCAACTGCAGATGATAGTCGTAATGATATTGTAGTTCGTGGAAATTCACCTTCTGGAATGTTATGGCGAATCGAAGGAATTCCAGTTCCCAGTCCAAATCATTTCTCTACTTTAGCCACAACAGGAGGGCCAGTTTCGGCATTGAATCCTAATCTTTTAGCCAATTCAGACTTTTTAACTTCTGCTTTTCCTGCTGAATATGGAAATGCAATTAGCGGTGTTTTTGATTTGGGATTCCGAAAAGGAAATCCTGATGATTATGAATACATGATTAGTGTTGGGGCTTATCCCGGGCTTGAAGCTATGGCTGAAGGACCGCTCGGAAAAAAAGGAGGTTCTTTTGTTGCAGCAGCCCGATATGGTTTTGTTGGTGTTTTGGGATTAGCAGGAACTGATGCGCAACCCAATTATAGTGATGTTAGCTTTAATGTGGATTTCGGAAGGAGTAAAATAGGGAATTTTTCCCTTTTCGGAATTTATGGTATTTCTAATATAGATTTCCTTGGAGATAAAGTCGATAAAGAAGATCCTTTTGCAGCGCAGGACGAGGATAGTTATGTTACTTCCCAATTTGGTTCTCTGGGATTAAAACACAATTTAGATATTGGAAATAACTCTTATTTGAAAACGATAGTAGGTTTTTCAAACGCGGCGAATACGTATAAAAATGACCGTTATTATGATTACCATACGCCAATGGAGAACAAATTACGTTTTTCGGACATTGACAATTCCGAAAGCAGAATAACATTTTCAACATTATTTAATTCTAAAATTAATAAGAAAGTAACCATTAGAACGGGCTTGCTTCTTGAAAATTATTCATTGGATGCTAACATATTTTCCAGAGACAGACAACAAGATGGTGACGGTGACGGTTATCCTGATCTTGTACAGCTTGTTAATAACAACGGAAATTATAATATTATACAGCCTTATGCTCAGGGTCAGTTTCGATTAACTGAAAAGTTTATGTTTAATGCAGGTTTGCACGGACAATATTTTTCGATTAATAAAGAGCTGGCGATTGAACCAAGAGCCGCATTGTCTTATGCTATAAATGCTAAAAATTCAATAAGTCTTGGTTACGGAATGCATCATCAAAATGTACCTGCTCCTATTTTATTTTTGAATGAAAATGTGAATGGAAATCAGGTTCAAACCAATAGAAATTTAGATTTAGTTCAAAGTCAGCATTATGTTTTAGGTTATGACTTGAGACTGGCTAAAAAATGGCGAGGAAAAATGGAATTGTATTACCAGCAAATAGACAAAGCTGCGGTAGAATCTTTTTCGAGTAGTTATTCATCTTTAACCGAAGGTGCTGATTTTGGATATTCTATTGACAAAACTTCATTGGTAAGTAACGGTAAAGGACATAATCAGGGAGTAGAATTTACACTAGAGAAATTCTTTAGCGAAGGATATTACGGTTTGTTTACTACTTCTGTTTTCGAAAGTAAATATAGCGGCAGCGATGAAATAGAAAGAAATACACCTTTCAATAACGGATATGTTGTCAATCTTTTGGGAGGTAAAGAATTTAAAATTGGAAAGGAAAAAATAAATGTGTTTTCAATTGATACTAAGTTTACTACTGCCGGTGGTCGCTATTATACACCTGTGGATTTGGATGCTTCTAATAATGCAGGTTATGAAATCAGGGATGATGCCAATGCTTTTAGTAAACAATATGACCCATATTTGAGATTAGATGTGAAATTTGGCATCAAATTGAATAGCAAAAAGAAAAAAAGATTTCATCAGTTTTATGTCGATTTTCAAAATGTAACCAATCATACCAATGTTTTTACTCTGGAATATAATAGATTAACAAATAGTATAAATCAAAAAGATCAAATTGGATTTTCTCCCGATTTTGGATATAAATTCCAGTTTTAATTTAAAAGTCTTGCCGATAGGCAAGACTTTTGGTTTATCTAAATTTCCAATTTCAATTGTTCTGGCAATAATCGAAAACTCAATCTGTGGTATTTTGTAGTGCCGTATTTTCGAATGGCTTCTCGGTGTTCTTTTGTTGGATATCCTTTGTTTTTTTTCCAATTATACATTGGGAATTCTTCGTGAATTTTATCCATATATTTATCTCGGTACGTCTTCGCCAATACAGAAGCAGCAGCAATACTCATAAACTTGGCATCGCCTTTAATAATACTTTGATTCGGAATTGATTTTAATAATTCGATTTCCTTTACAGAGAACTGTTTGCCGAAATTGTTTTTTAATCCCAGTTTGGCATTCAATGCCCGATTGCCATCGACAATAATAAATTCAGGCGTGGTGTTTAATTTTAAAACAGATTCTTGCATTCCTTTCATGGAAGCATTTAGAATATTGATTTCGTCAATTTCATTCGGAAATAAATGCGAAACGGCAAAACTGAGTGCTTGTTCTTCAATGATTGGTTTTAATTTTTCTCTGGCTTTTTCAGATAATTGTTTACTGTCATTTAGAATAGTATTCTCAAAATCAGTAGGAAGAATTACGGCTGCCGCAGTAACCGGACCGGCCAGACATCCGCGACCGGCTTCGTCTGTTCCTGCTTCAAGTACAAAAGAAGAATAATTAATGGAAAGCATACAATAGGTTTTGAAGTGACAAATATTGTGAATTTTTTTTGTAACCAAGACGAATGCTTCAATATTGTTATTAAGAATGGTATAAATTTGGGTGTTTTTTTATTTATACACTTTTATCTTTTACATTTGCATTGATTAAATTTGAAAAAATAATTGCCTAATTATATCCTTCCCCAATGAGAATTTTCTTTCTGGTTATTTCGTTGTCATTTTGTATGTTACTTTTTTCTCAGGAAAAACCAAGTAAAAGACCAATGATATTAGATAAGCTTATGGGTGAAAATGACACCATAAATAAGGATAAGCCTGTGGCGACCTATGATATGTATCGAGCCATTACCTTAGAGCGTGATACGACATACATCGATACATCTTTAACAATTCAAAAAGAATACAGTCATAATTATTTAAGAAAAGATATATTTGGATTATTGCCTTTCGCCAATGATGGACAGACCTACAATACATTACAGTATAGTTTAACGGAGTTTACAGCATTGCCGGAATTTGGTTTCAAAGCCAAACATTTTAATTTTATGGAAGCCAACCAAATTCGATATTATTCGGTTGCAACTCCCATAACTGAATTGTATTTTAAAACCACCCAACAAAGAGGACAGTCGACAGATGCTTTTATGTCTATTAACACTGCTGAAAACTGGAATTTTTCTTTGGCATATAGAGGTTTACGTTCGGATGGGAAGTATATTAATCAAATTTCCAGTACCGGAAATTTTAGATTTACGTTAAGTTTTAACACTAAAAACAAAAGATATTTTGCCAATGCACATTTTACTTCACAGGATATTCTAAATGAAGAAAATGGTGGTATTACAACTACAAATGATTTTGAAAGTGAAAACCCCGATTTTAAAAACAGACAACGTTTAGAGGTTTTTTTGACTGACGCATCGTCGTTTCTAAAAGGGAAAAGGATTTTTGTAGATCATAACTATAGAATTAATCCTAGTTATGGGGCTAACAATTTATATGTTACCCATCAAATTAATTACGAAAATAAATACTTCGAATACAATCAACCAACTGTGAGATCAACTGCTGGCGGAAGTGTCGTGAACCGTTTTGGAGAATCTTTTGTGACGAGCGGGATCAATGATCAGACCCATTACAATAAAATGTATAATAAAGTGGGGGCAGTTTATGAAAATACCACTTTAGGGAAATTTCAATTTTTTGTGGATGATTATAGGTCTAATTTTTACTATTATCAGATTTTAATTTTTGATGACAGAACTGTTCCAAGTACTTTAAGTCGAAATGTCAACAGTGCAGGAGGTCAATATGAATACCGTAAAAACAAATGGAACGGTAAATTTTTATTCACAAGATCATTTACAAAGGAGTCAATATCTGATTTAGATGCGAAATTGCAATACGATTTAGATGAGGATAATCAATTTACATTTCGTTATCAAAACCTGAGTAAATTACCGAATGATAATTACAATTTGTATCAAAGTAGTTATATCGATTACAATTGGTCCAACAACTTTAAGAACGAAAAAATCAACACCTTAAGTGCTGAAGCAGCAACCCCGTGGATTTCGGCTTCGTTGCAAATATCAGTTTTAAAGGATCATCTGTATTTTGCCGATGTGGCTACACCTGAGCAAGTTGCCGCAAGAACTCAAATTGTTAACCCGGCACAGTATGATGGAACCATTAATTATTTGTCTGTAAAAGCCAGTAGGGAATTTAAATTCGGGAAATTTGCTTTCGATAATACGGTTTTGTATCAAAAAGTTACTCAAAATGATGCTATTTTGAATGTTCCCGATTTTGTAACCAGAAATACGTTTTATTTTTCAAGTCATTTCTTCCACAAAGCCTTGTTTTTGCAAACAGGGGTAGTGTTTAATTATTTTACAAAATTTTATGCGAATGATTACAATCCAGTGATTGGAGAGTTTTTTGTTCAAGAAGAAAAACAAATTGGAGGATATCCCAATTTAGATTTTTTCATTAATGCCAAAATCCAAAGAACCAGAGTGTATCTAAAAGCAGAACATTTTAATTCGTCTTTATCGGGGAATAATTTTTATGCAGCACCCAATAATCCATACCGTGATTTCACCATTCGAATAGGTTTGATTTGGAATTTCTTTGATTAATTAACAAATACTGAAATAAATTGACATTCACTGCCATAGATTTTGAAACTGCGACCTCTTTTCATCCCTGTTCTGTGGGGATTGTAACCGTAGAGAATGGCGTGATTGTAGATGAGTTTGTCAGTTTGATTAAGCCACCCAATAACGAATATTCCCCTTTTACGATTCAAGTGCATGGAATTTATCCTCGGGACACTATTAACGCCAAATCTTTCGCACAAGTATTTCCTGAAATAAAAAAACGCTTGCAAAATAGATTGGTTGTGGCACATAATGAGAGTTTTGACAGGAACGTTTTGGCTAAATCGATGGCTATAAATGGATTTGATTATGCCGATTTGAATATTGGGGCAAGATGGGAATGTACCGTAAAAATATACAAAGCAAAAGGCCTGAAGCCAACAAAATTGAGTGACTGTTGCCGTCAGATGAATATTGCATTGAATCATCATGAGGCATTATCTGATGCTCGGGCTTGCGCTAAATTATTTCTTTTGAGATAAATTTCTTTCAATATTGTTTTTTTAACTACTTTAGTCTTTCATCTTAATGCTAATATTTAAGATATTATGAAAGAGGATTTTCTACATTATTTATGGAAGTTTAAAAAATTTGACACCTTAAATTTGAGGACTTCAAATAATGAGGAAGTGACCCTAATTCATTCCGGTCAATATTTAGAATTGGCGGGGCCTGATTTTTTTAATGCCCAAATCACCATTGACAATCAAAAATGGGCTGGAAATATCGAAATACACATTAAATCTTCCGACTGGTATGTGCATCATCATGAGCGTGATAAGACTTATGAAAATGTTATTTTGCATGTCGTTTGGGATCACGACACCGAAATTTTCAGAAGTGACAATACTGAAATTCCGGTTTTGGAACTTAAAAAATATGTTGATAAAGTCACTTTAGATAAGTATCAATCCTTACTGTCTCCCAAATCTTGGATTAATTGTGAAAAACAAATAGGAGGGATTGATTCGTTTGTTTTTAAAAATTGGCAGGAACGTTTGTTTTTTGAGCGTCTGGAAAGAAAGTCAAAACCTATTTTGGATTTATTGGAACAGACTAATCAGGATTGGGAAGCCGTTTTGTTTTGTCTTCTGGCTAAGAATTTTGGTTTGAATACAAATGGTGAGTCTTTCCTGAAAATGGCACAATCTATTCCGTTTTCAGTAATTCGCAAAGAAAGTTTTGAAATAGAAAATCTGGAAGCTTTGATATTTGGAAGCACAGGCTTATTGGATAATGAGAAACAGGATGTTTATTTCAAGGATTTAAAAATCAGGTATTATTATTTGATGCATAAATACCAATTAGCAAAAACAGTTATAGCTCCATTACAGTTTTTTAAACATCGTCCAGATAATTTTCCAACAATTCGACTGGCACAATTGGCTCATTTGTATCATAAACAGCAGAATCTGTTTTCAAAAATAAGTGCCTTAAATTCAGTAAATAAGATATACGATATTTTTGAGGTGGCTACTTCCGAATATTGGCTGAGCCATTATCAGTTTGATAAAGAAAGTCCAAAGAAAAAGAAAAAACTTTCGAAATCATTTATAGACTTGTTAATTATTAATACCATTCTTCCAATTCAGTTTGCTTATGCAAAAAGCCATGGAAAAGAGATTTCCGAAGAATTAATTGCTCTTTTGAATGAAGTTGCTTCGGAGAAAAATGCGATTATCGATAAATTTAGTTCTTTTGGGATTGCATCGAGTACAGCTTTCGATTCACAATCGTTATTACAACTAAAAAATGAGTATTGCAGTAAAAGTAAATGTTTGGATTGTGCTGTTGGAATGGAGTTATTAAAGAAAAGTTGATTTTTTTATTTCATTAAATTCAAATTGGCTGGTAGGTATAATTTTGTATTTTTACCGCTAATCGGAAATTTAAATAAAATGTCTGCGATAATAAAACTTAAATTTTTTCTGGAAAAACATGGTTTTCATGTTTCTTCCCGTTTAGCGGATAAGCTAGGAATGAGAGCGAATAGTGTGCGATTGTTTTTTATTTACATTTCGTTTGTTACTGTCGGCCTAGGTTTTGGGATTTATTTAATACTGGCTTTTTGGATTAGACTCAAAGATTTAATTCGAGCCAAACGCAGTTCTGTTTTCGATTTGTAAAGTAGTAATCTGCTGTTGTATTGATTTACTATATTTGAATATTAACTACAATCAATTATGTTTTGGTAATAAAATCAGATTCTTGGGGTTCTCGTGTTGGTCTTATTTTGGCAATGGCAGGAAATGCAGTTGGTCTCGGTAATTTTTTACGTTTTCCTGTTCAAGCAGTTCAGAATGGAGGAGGAGCTTTTATAATTCCATATCTAATTTGTTTTTTGGTAATGGGGATTCCTTTATTGCTTATTGAATGGTCTTCGGGGCGCTATGGCGGGAAATTCGGGAATCATAGTACACCCTATATTTTGGACTCAATGGTAAAAGGTCGAATATTAAAATATATTGGGGTATTTGGGATATTTACCAATATTGCGGTTGCGGCTTATTACTGTTACATTGAATCTTGGACAATGTCTTATGTCTACCATTCTATAATTGGGACCTTTAAAGGGATGAGTCAATCGGATGTGGCTGGTTTTTTTAATTCCTATATTGATATCGGGCAATCCACTACTGGGATTCCGTATGAAGCCATTGTTTTTTATATTTTATGTTTATTGATAAATACTTATATTTTATCCAAAGGATTAAAAGGGATTGAAAAAGTGGCTAAAATTGGAATGCCATTACTAATCTTATTTGGTGTTATATTAGCTATTAAAGGATTAACCTTAGGGACTTCTGGAGCTTCTGAAATTTTTCCGGACGCGAATGCTTGGGATGGGCTTAATTTTTTATGGACACCCCAGTACGATTCGTTGTTAGATTTAAAAGTGTGGATGGCTGCTGCGGGTCAAATATTTTTTACTTTATCTGTCGGTATGGGAACCATACATTGTTATGCTGCCTATCTAAGTGAAAAAGATGATATTGCTTTGAATGCCGTTTCTGCAGGTTTTTTGAATGAATTTGTTGAGGTGGTGTTGGGAGGGCTAATTGTAATTCCAATTGCGGCAGGATATCTAGGTTTGGACTGGGTGATTAAAAATGCAGGTTTTGGAATGGCTTTTCAAACAATGCCTTTTTTGTTTCAGCAATGGGGAACTGTTATAGCTGCTGTTGCAGGGGTGTTTTGGTTTGGGTTATTGTTTTTTGCGGGTATAACTTCATCATTGGCAATGGGGACACCTTGGATGGGCTTTATGCGAGATGAATTTAAATGGAGTAAAAATAAAGGAGCTTGGTCTTTTGGTGCTATGGCCTTGGTATTAGGATTGCCTACGGTCATTTTTTTTCAAGAAGGTGTTTTTGACGAATATGATTATTGGGCTGGAACGGTAAGCTTAGTGATTTTTGCCATGTTGGAAACCATTTTGTTTTCTTGGGTTTTTGGGATGGAGAAAGGTTGGAAAGAAATTACAAGTGGAGCTGATATAAAAGTGCCAAACATTTATAAGTTTATAATTAAGTTTATCACACCATTATTGTTAATCGTAATTTTTATTGGCTCATTATGTAAGCCTAAAGATAATGACTGGTCTGGTAATTTGTCTCGGTTGTTTTCCGGAGAAGGGTGGTTGTTAGATAATGGATCAATCATTAAAAATATAATGCATTCGGGGATTAAAGAGCAAATCGCTGCTGCAACAGATCCGATGATTATAGGACAATTAGAAGATAAAATTATGTATCTTAATCTAGCCCGATTTTTATTGTTAGCCTTGTTCTTTTTTATTAGTATATTGGTTTATGTGGCTTTTAATAAAAGAAAAAAAGAAGGCAGAGCAACAGTGTAATTTATTAGATTTTTATTTTTAACAAGAAAGGATTATGAATGCAGAAGCTTTAATAACAATGTTGGTTACTCAGGGATTGGTTTTTTCGTTTGCGGTTTATTTTTTTTATAAAGTGCTTACAATACCTCCAAAACAAGAGCCGGATTCTTTTTCCGAAAATGATGATGATATAGAAAGGCAACCAAAGTAATAGCACGGTCCAAATGAAAAAAATAAAATCCTATTTCCTGTTTTCCAAAGAGCAAAGAAGCGGGATTTTTTTATTGTTATTAATTATAATTGTTTTTCAAGTCGGTTGGTTCTTTTATGGTTTTAACCAAAGTTCAGTAAGTAACCAGTCTGAAGATGAAAAACAATGGTTAGCGAACCAAACTAAAATTGAAAGTCTTAAATTAAAATCGATTGAAAAGAAAAAAGATTTTTTTCCTTTCAATCCTAATTTTATTACGGATTATAAAGGCTATAAATTAGGAATGTCGGTTCAGGAAATAGACCGACTCTTGGCTTTCAGAAAAACAAATAAGTATGTGAATTCTGCAGAAGAATTTCAAAAGGTTACTCAAATATCGGATTCATTATTAAGGGAAATTAGTCCGCATTTTAAATTTCCGTATTGGGTTACGAATAAAAAAGAGAAAGTAGGATATGTGAGCTATGAAAAGAATAATTTTGATAAAAAAGAAAAGAAAGTTCTAACAGATATCAACCAAGCTACACAAGAAGATTTGATTAAAATTTACGGAATTGGAGAGGTGATTTCGTTACGAATTTTAAAATTCAAGGAAAGTTTAGGCGGTTTTGTTTCGATGGAACAAATGAAAGATATATGGGGTTTGTCTCCAGAAGTCATTGAGAGTTTAAATCATAACTTCAAAATTATCAGTTTGCCAGATGTTAAAAAAATAGATATTAATAATGCTTCATTGAAGGAAATTGCACAGTTTCCTTATTTTAGATATGCTTTAGCACGGGAAATAGTCATGTATAGAAGCATGAATGGGGATATTAAAAATGCAACCGATTTAACAAAAATTAAAGGATTGTCTATTGAAAAGGCAAATATTATAGCCTTATATTTGGCGTTTTAAAAATTACACTCGATACAATGAATTTTGATTATAATGAAACGCAATCCCTGATAGCTCAATCGATAAGAGATTTTGCTGAGAAAAACATAAGACCTAATATTATGGAGTGGGATGAAGCACAGTTGTTTCCTGTTCTTTTATTTAAACAATTAGGGGAAATGGGTTTTATGGGAGTTTTAGTGCCTGAAGAACTTGGTGGATCAGGTTTAGGGTATCATGAATACATTACTATTATAGAAGAAATTTCTAAAGTTGATCCCTCAATCGGATTGTCGGTTGCGGCGCATAATTCACTTTGTACCAATCATATTTTGACATTTGGTAATGAGGAACAAAAGAAAAAATGGATTCCAAAACTCGCTACAGGTGAACATATAGGAGCATGGGGGCTTACAGAGCACAATACAGGTTCTGATGCCGGAGGAATGAATACTACAGCTAAGAAAGACGGAGATTTTTGGGTGATCAATGGAGCAAAAAATTTCATCACGCATGCTATTTCCGGTGACATTGCTGTTGTGGT
Organism: Flavobacterium sp.; assembly: GCA_023259675.1. Taxonomy (GTDB): domain Bacteria; phylum Bacteroidota; class Bacteroidia; order Flavobacteriales; family Flavobacteriaceae; genus Flavobacterium. The sequence goes on along the minus strand of JALRGT010000025.1, from coordinate 2,476 downwards.
GGTTCGTACGGGTGAAAAAGGAGATTCTCATGGGATGACAGCTTTTGTTTTCGAAAAAGGAATGCCTGGTTTTACTTCGGGAAAAAAAGAAAATAAAATGGGTATGCGTGCCAGTGAAACGGCCGAATTGATTTTTGATAATTGCCGTATTCCAGATGCAAATCGATTAGGTGAAGTGGGTGATGGTTTTATACAGGCCATGAAAATATTAGATGGTGGACGAATTTCGATTGGAGCTTTATCTCTCGGAATTGCCAAAGGGGCTTATGAGGCATCATTGAAATATTCGAAAGAAAGGCATCAATTTGGTAAACCAATAAGTAGTTTTCAGGGGATATCTTTCAAATTGGCCGATATGGCTACTGAAATTGAGGCTTCGGAATTGTTGTTGCACAAAGCAGCTTTTCTTAAGCAAAAACATAGACCTGTAACAACAGCTGGTGCAATGGCTAAAATGTATGCTTCAGAAATGTGTGTAAAAGTAGCTAATGAAGCAGTTCAAATTCATGGTGGATACGGATATACCAAAGATTATCCTGTGGAAAAATTCTATCGTGATTCGAAATTGTGTACCATTGGAGAAGGAACTACTGAAATTCAGAAAGTGGTCATCGCAAGAAATTTATTGAAAGGTTAAGAAAAATAAAGAATAGTATAAATATTGAAAAGGTATAAAGAGCCAAGAAACAAGAGATTGTGGCTTGGCTTTTTTTAAATTCATTTTATAGAACAAAAAAAATGTAATTCATGACCCGTAATTCATAATTAAGTTTTACTTTTGCAGCCTTAACGAGAGGAGGTGTCAATATTATGTTAATTATACCAATTAAAGACGGAGAAAATATCGATAGAGCATTAAAGCGCTATAAAAGAAAATTTGATAAAACAGGAACTGTTCGTCAGTTGAGAGCACGTACTGCTTTTATTAAGCCATCTGTAAAAAATAGAATTAAAGTTCAAAAAGCAGCTTACATTCAAAACATGAAAGATAACTTAGAGAACTAGTTAATATCTTTTTAAAATAAATGCCGTTAGTCATCAAATTTATATAACTTTGAGACTAACGGTTTTTTTATGGTTACTACTTTAGATGCATTTCGAGATTATCTACAAAAGGAGAAGAAGTATTCTCTGCATACCGTTGTTGCATATACAAATGATTTGATTCGTTTTCAGTCATTTAATAAGATTCAATTTGAGCAAGAAAGTATCGATCGGGTGAATTACAGTCAAATTAGAAGTTGGATTGTTTTGCTGGCCGATGAAGGCATGTCTAATATGTCTATTAACAGAAAAGTTGCTTCTTTGAAGGCTTTTTATCGATTTCTGTTAAAAACCAAACAAATAGACGTTAATCCATTATTGAAGCATAAGGCCTTAAAAACACCGAAGGTTCTTCAGGTTCCGTTTTCGGAGAAAGAGGTGGTTGATGTTTTTAATTTGACTCAGTATCCGGAAGGGTTTGAGGAAGTTAGAAATAAGTTGATTGTGGAGCTTTTTTATTCTACGGGAATGCGTAGGGCTGAGTTGATTCATTTAAAAATTAATGATGTTAATTTGGTAGATTGTACGGTTAAAGTGCTTGGTAAAAGAAATAAGGAGCGGATTTTACCTGTTTTGCCAATTGTGATGAAACAGTTTTCTGTGTATGTCGCTGAAAGGCATGGTTTGGAAGTGATTGAGGATTCTGCTTATTTTTTTTTAACAAAAAAAGGGGTAAAGTTAAATGATTCTCTTGTGTATCGATTAATTAATTCGTACTTTAGTAAAGTCTCCGAAAAAGTAAAAAAGAGTCCGCATGTGTTGAGACATACTTTTGCGACTCATTTGTTAAATAACGGAGCCGATTTGAATTCAGTTAAAGAATTGTTAGGACATTCGAGTTTGGCATCAACTCAGATTTATACACATAGTAGTTTGTCGGAGTTAAAAAAAGTATATGAAGATGCTCATCCAAGAAATAAATAATGGTTCTGGAAATGTTTAATCCCTAAAAAATATTGATTATGAAGGTAAATGTTCACGCTGTTAACTTTGCTGTTGACGGAAAACTAGTAGATTTTGTTCAAGACAGAATGGATAAATTAGAGAAGTATTACGACAAGGTAGTTTCTTCTGATGTTTATTTGAAAGTTGAAAAGACTAGTGATAAAGAGAATAAAATTGTGGAGGTAAAAATGAATGTTCCTGGAGACGACTTTATGGTGAAAAAGCAGTGTAAGACATTTGAAGAAGCAATGGAGCTTTCGGCGGAATCTTTGGAGCGATTGCTGGTTAAAAGGAAAGAAAAAATAAGAACTCACATATAATATAAAATTTTTTTAAAAAAATGTTTTGATTGAGAGATAAAATATATACATTTGCAGTCCGTTAGAAATAGCGGACTTTTTTTATTGATAACGCCAGTGTAGCTCAGTTGGCTAGAGCAGCTGATTTGTAATCAGCAGGTCGTGGGTTCGAGTCCCTCCACCGGCTC
>JALRGT010000257.1 GCA_023259675.1 Flavobacterium sp. | reverse complement strand
TCTGGTGCTTCTAGTAAAAATTTACAGTTTAGTTCTATGAGGTTATTTTTATAGGGCTGGCTGTTTAAATCCAACTTCGTTGAATATTCATTTAAACCTCTTGCAGCATCCACAAAGCAATCCGGGTTTGGAATTTCAAAAGAAATATCTTTGATATATTTTGCAACTACTTCATAATTTGAATTATTTGTATCTGTCATGTTCTTCTATTTCCTCCGGGTTAATTTCAATTATATTGACGTCCTCTTCTTTTTTGGGAATAAAATTTTTTAAAAACCAATCTCTACTATATGGCACGAGTAATAAAAAACCAAAAAAATCAGTTATAAAACCTGGCAATATTAATAAAAAAGCCGCAATTACCAAACAAAATCCATGCAATATTTCACTTATCGAATTTTTATCAGCTCTTAAATTTTCCAATACAGATCTAAGAGTGGATAGTCCTTGTTGCTTCACAAAGTACATTCCTAGTACTGCGGTAAAAATTGTTATGCTGA
>JALRGT010000256.1 GCA_023259675.1 Flavobacterium sp. | reverse complement strand
AACCTTTAATTACTATTGTTTTTCGGTCCTTAAAGGGAATTTTATATTTTTCTGTTTCCTCAAAATCAAAACCACCTCCTCCCGGAAAAACACCTAAAAATTCTCCTTTAAAACCATATTTTTTTGCAATTTCATAATCTCGTTGGCAATCAGTAAATAAATAACTTATCCTTGGTAAAACTCTTTTAATATCTGCTAAATAGTCTGGATTATTTTGAAAATAAAACAAATCACTACCCCAAGAAGAGTATATCCATTTTAGCTTTGAATATTTTTCCATTACTGAAATAATAGGCGTACAGGATACATATAAAGCAAAACTATGCACCACATCGGGTCTAATTTCATTAAGATATGCTTCGAAAACTTGGGAGGTATCTTTTTTATTAATTTTTTGTATCCAACGATAAATAAGAGGGAATTTACTTTTTATAAAAAACCTGCCCGGAAAATCCCACTGTATTTTCCAAGCTGTTTTTTGAGATACCCAATCAATTCGTT
>JALRGT010000255.1 GCA_023259675.1 Flavobacterium sp. | reverse complement strand
ATAACCTTCTACCTAAAGTTATTTATGTCAACCCAGCATTTACAACAATGACGGGCTACAAATCAGAAGAAATATTAAATAATACTCTAAGCATCTTAAGAGGTCCTAACACTGAAATTAGTGTTTTAAAAAGAATCTTTGAAATTATTCAAAACAAAGAAGAAGGTTTACTTGAAATAAGAGCCTACAAAAAAGACAAAACGGAATTTTGGCTTCGTTTTACAATGATTCCTATTTATAATGCCTAAAACGAACTGTCACATTTGGTTTCTATTCAAAGAGATGTAACCGAAGAAAAAAATCAAGAAAAAGAAAAAGAACAATTAATTAAGGAACTTACTCAAAACAACAAGGATTTAAAACAATTCTCGTATATAACTTCTCACAACCTAAGAGCTCCTATGTCCAATTTAACCGGACTATTAAATCTTATCGAAGATATTACAATAGAAGATCCGGAATTAAGAGAAATAATAAATGGTTTTAATAAATCAACTCATTT
>JALRGT010000254.1 GCA_023259675.1 Flavobacterium sp. | reverse complement strand
CTCATCAATCCCTTTTTGAACCATCAATTCAGTACTGTATTTTCGACTCACAGCAATCACCCTATCATCCACAACCACCCTAAAGAAAAACTTACCCTTAGAAGTCTTAAATTTCACAAAGGCACATCTTTCAAAAACAGAACGCAAATACTCCGCATCAGCCTCACAATCCATTCTTAACTCATAAGCATTACTAGTAAAAATTGTTTTCCCTTTTCTGGAAACAAATTCAAACTTATAATCCCCACTAAATCGCTTACTAATAACAAAAGTCCCCATATTCTATTAAAATTACAATTTTCAAAAATCTCAAATCCAAATTACCCAACCCCTTCCCTAGCACTTCATAAGACTCAAAACAAACCCACAAAACTAATTTTGGTATAAAATAAAAAAAGCCTCAAACAAATGTTTGAAGCTTTCTTTGTACTCAGAGCGGGACTTGAACCCGCACGAACATTGCTGTTCACTGGATTTTAAGTCCAGCGTGTCTACCAATTTCA
>JALRGT010000253.1 GCA_023259675.1 Flavobacterium sp. | reverse complement strand
ATGAAAAATAATATTGTGAATTTGAATCCTAAAATTCATAATAAATATTACGAAGAAATTAAAAGTATTTGCGTAGCCAATAATATTAACTTTATAGCTGTAATGACCCCGATGTGCGAAAACACCAAGGGGATTAACTATTTTGATAAGGTAAAAAAAGCCTATCCTGAAATTTACAATTACGAAAATGTAGTGGTTGAAGACAAATATTTTTCTTCCTGCGGGCACATGAACGATGCCGGAGCCAGAATATTCACTGCCCGTATTATTAATGATTTTTTTGATAATTAGTAAAAGACTATAAAGGTAAAAAGTAAAAACAACAATAGTTCTGTTTTTTTACCAACAACCAACGAATAACCAATAACGGATATCGAACAACGGTCAACGGTCAACGCACAACTCATAACCCACAATTAAAAACTCCTTCACCGCCCTTAGACCAATGTCATTAAGTTAAGGAAGTAAATTAAAAAATAAAGGGTTACGAGTTGTATTTTTGGA
>JALRGT010000252.1 GCA_023259675.1 Flavobacterium sp. | reverse complement strand
TTAGCAGCTACGCCAGTTGTGCCGCTGCCCATTGTGAAGTCTAGCACAGTATCGCCTTCGTTGGTGTAGGTCTTGATTAGGTATTCCATGAGAGCGACAGGCTTTTGGGTGGGGTGATGCTTATCAGTATCTCTTTTGAACTCACGCCAAGATAAAGGATGCCGATCCCCAGTTTCGTTTGTCGTTACACAGAGATCTTTTCCAACATAAACATCAGACGCACTTCCTCGTTTTAGCGAATATGGCTTCCCTGAAGTTTTTTGCGGATTGTATGTAGGTAAAGCGCCATAAAAGACTAGAATATCCTCATGCGCTCGAAGAGGCATCCTGTTTGCATTGTAAAATCCTGTGCCAGCGCGTTTAATCCATTTAAGGTCATACCTAAACATTTTCACATTCGACATCACCAACGCAGACGTAAACGGCTGACTTGCAGTCATCACAATCGCGCCGTTCTTCTTCGTTACCCGCTTTAGCTGCGCCCACATAGGTTCAAACGGAATA
>JALRGT010000251.1 GCA_023259675.1 Flavobacterium sp. | reverse complement strand
ATGTCTCCAAGTTGTATGTACCAAAAAATTACGACCTCAATCAAATTTTTGGAGGACTTTACCCCCTATCGGAAGTGATTAATCATGCAAAATATGCAAACAATTACGATTACAACAAAGCGGTCTTTTTGATGAGTGAATTTAGTTTTCTTGAAAACGGTTTTATTATTTTAAAAGAAAGTTCAGCGTTTAGCGCACCAATAGCCTGCGTTCATTACGAGTATTACGACGCTCTTGAAGAGCTGAATGAGACTCTCAAAATCCACCAGGATAAAATTCAATGCGTAGTTTCCAAAACCCCACTTCGCAATAGCCTTCCCTTTGGTAAAGCACAACAACCGGAATTAGACGATTATGCAGATGGGGTTGACACACTCGCTTTTCTAGCAAAACTACAGTACATCAAGTCTTTTAATTAGAAGGAAAATTGAAGGGAAATCCCAACCAAGCCAGCTGTTAACAACTCCCCCAAAAAAAACAGATTAAAAACTCTTGATTTAGTCTG
>JALRGT010000250.1 GCA_023259675.1 Flavobacterium sp. | reverse complement strand
ATCTAATAGGTTTTTGTATGCTTCGGACGTTACGTTGCTGTGCACGCTTATCCCCCTTTAAATGCCTCTTATGACGTTTCTGTTCGTCAGTACCGGATTTTGTCGTTTCGCTTCCTTCAATTCTGGCTTCGCAGCCAACAACCTTGCGACGTACTAGTGGTTCGGGGTTTCAATCCGCCCACGAGGGACTTGAACCCTCTGGAAAAATAACACGCTGTAAGATTTGTTTTCTAATTCAGAATTTGTATTTTCGAATTTTTATCAAAGATTACAGCGTGTGTCCTGCTCATGCAGGGCACACACACACGCTACAAGCAATTTGGGTATTAGGCTTAATTTGAAGTTGGTTTTGTATCAGAAAGATTTGGCTAATCCGAAAATAGGGCTTAATTTAGTCCCAAACTGCGTGTAGCGCGGGGACGTCAGGCTGTGAAAAAACCTCGTTTTTTCTTTAAATCAACTAAATTTTCTATTTCTACAAGCTAAATAAAGCCTTTCATTGAAG
>JALRGT010000024.1 GCA_023259675.1 Flavobacterium sp. | reverse complement strand
AGTTAAGAAACGCATAACTCTTTCGTCACGTCTAAATTCAGTTTCAAAAGCAATAAGAACTTCTCCTGCTACTTTGAATTCGAACAAGTGGTAAAAACCAGATTTTTTGTTTTGGATTTCGTAAGCCATTTTTTTAAGACCCCAATCCTCTTTAGATACCATTTCAGCTCCTCTACTAGTAAGAAATTCTTCAAATTTGCTTACTGTTTCCTTCACCTGAACATCAGATAAAACGGGATTTAAAATGAAAACAGTTTCATAATGATTCATAAATATTTTATTTATTTGTTAAATTGGCTGCAAAAGTAACCTTTTTTTTCAAATTATCAAGTGCAATTTACTTTTATTCGACGTACTACAACTTTACCCGACGTAATGCAAAAAAAACCGATTAAAATTAGTTTTTCTGAAAATTTGTAGTTAATTTTACCTCACCAAATCTTAAAATACAATATTATGAAACTAAATTGCGTCGTTGTAGATGACAGTTCCATACAAAGAATGATTATTGCAAAGTTAGTCAATAATCATCCAAATCTTCATTTAGTTGGTGATTTTTCTAACGCAATTGAAGCTAGAAGCTGTATGTCTGTACATAATGTAGACCTTATATTTCTTGATATCGAAATGCCTGTAATAAGTGGTTTTGACTTTTTAGACGGTCTAAAAACAAAACCTCAGATAATTTTTGTTACTTCAAAAGCGGAATACGCAATGAAAGCTTTTGATTACGATGCCACTGATTATCTTCAAAAACCTATCGCAATAGATCGATTCAATGCTTCCGTAAAAAGAGCCGTTGACCATTACTTATACAAAAACGATACTAAAGAAGAAGAAGGCGAACATATTTTCATTAAAAGTAACCTTAAAAAACTGAAAATTTTCACTTCTAAAATAAAATGGATTGAAGCTTTTGGTGACTATGTAAGAGTCGTTACTGAAGATGACAGCAATTTGGTTCTTTCTACAATGAAATCTTTCGAAAACGATTTATCAAAGAAAAAGTTCATACGCGTACACAAATCCTACATCATAAACATTGATAAAGTTGAACGATTCAATAGTAAGTTTGCTGAAATTGGACCAACAAAAATTCCTTTAAGTAGAAACAAAAAAGAAGATTTAGTAAAAGCGCTTTCGGTATCATAAACCGAATTACTAATAAAAATCGACGTTTATCGTAACTTTTATAGCTCTGTATTGAGCGACAGCATCAAAACTATTCAATATTTTTTGGATAGTTTTTTTTGTGCTTAAAATAGAAGTGTTATTCGGAATTTTAACCAATATCGTTCTGATGTATTCATTTCTAATTCTACTTATCGCAGGTTCTTCGGGGCCCAACACCGGTATATTTAAGTTTTGACACATGACTTGATACAACCACAATGACCCTTCTTTTAGTTTATCATAATCCTTTTGTTTCAACGTGAGTTTTATAATTCTAAAATAAGGTGGATACTTATATATCTGTCGATCATATAATTGCTCTTTGTACATTCCTATATAATCATTCATGGTAACTTGCTGGATCGTATTATGATTCGGATTATAGGTCTGTATAATTACCTTCCCTTGTTTTTCGGAACGTCCTGCCCGACCGGCAACCTGAGTCATCATTTGAAAACTTCTTTCAAAAGCCCTGAAGTCTGGATGAAAAAGCATATTATCGGCATTCATAATCCCCACCAGGCTCACATTATCAAAATCCAATCCTTTTGCCAACATTTGTGTGCCGACCAGAATATCGATCTCCCTATTTTTAAAACTATCGATAATTTTTTCAAAACCAAATTTCCCACGAGTTGTATCCTGATCCATTCTGCCAATCTTACTATCTGGAAAAAGCATGGCTAATTCTTGTTGAATTTGTTCTGTTCCAAAGCCTTTAGTCATTAAATCTACACTGGAACAAGAATGACAACGAGTAGGTTTAGCAACGGAATACCCACAGTAATGACAACGCAGTTGATTATTGTGCTTATGGTATGTCAAACTCACATCACATAATTGACAATGCGGCACATGCCCACAAGTCATACACTCTAACACAGGAGAATACCCTCTCCTGTTTTGAAATAAAATTACCTGTTCTCCTAACGAAAGGGCTTTCATGATTTCTTCAATCAAAACATCGCTAAAATGACCCTGCATCTTTTTTCTGAAATACTTATCCTTGAGATCCACCAATTCGATAGTAGGCATCATAACATTGCCATACCTTTTGGAGATTTCAACCAAACCATATTTTCCCGATTGTGCATTAAAGTAAGTTTCAATACTAGGTGTGGCAGAACCTAACAGCACTTTTGCTTTATGAAAGTTTGCTAAAACAATTGCAGCATCTCTAGCATGATATCGAGGGGCAGGATCCGTTTGTTTAAAGGTTTGTTCGTGCTCTTCATCAACTATAATACAGCCCAGATTTTTAAAAGGTAAAAACAGAGCCGACCTTGCTCCTATCACAATTTGCGCTTTTTCTGAATCTTCTAAAACTTGATTCCAAACTTCAACACGTTCATTATTGTTGTATTTAGAATGAAAAACAGCCACTTTATTTCCAAAATGAGCTCTTAACCGTCCAACAAGTTGTGTAGTAAGTGCAATTTCCGGTAACAAATACAACATTTGTTTTCCTGAAGCAATATATTCTTCGATAAGTTTTATGTAAATCTCCGTCTTCCCACTTGATGTTACTCCGTGCAACAAACAAACTTCATTGGAAACAAAACTGTTTTTAATTTCAAGAAAAGCATTTTGTTGTTCTTCACTTAAAAGCAATTCCTTGTCATTGATTTTTCCGGAAAAATGAACGCGATCTTCCTGAATGAAATAATCCTCGAAAATAGCTTTATCAATTAAGGCTTTTATTACCCCTGAAGTAGAATCGGCGGAATCAATTAGTTTTTTTACAGATAATGGCTTTCTTTCCGATGCTATTAATTGGAAGTATTTTAAAACAATTTCTTTTTGTTTATTGGCATTTTTAAGTGTCTCCAATAATTCACTCAATCCTTGATTCGAATCATATTTGGGATGCAATCGAATATACCTAACTAATTTGGGCTTGTAACTTTCTTGGATTTCTTCTTGAAGCACCAATATGTTTTTGTCAATTAACTTCTGAATGACCGGAAAAATATTTTTCTTGTTCAGAATCGAAATAATCTCCTGTACTTTTAGCGAAGATTGCTGTTGCAAAGCGTTGTATACCAAATATTCATCATCCGAAAGTTGACTCTCATCAACCAAAGTCGTTGTTTTTTGAGAAACAAGTGTTTCACTTTCCAACAATAAAGCACTTGGCATCGCTCCCCTATAAACATCCCCAATAGCGCACATATAATAAGAAGCTATCCATTGCCAATGGGAAATTTGAAATTCAGTTACAATTGGTTTTTCATCCAGAATTTGATGAATTTCTTTGGCGTCGTATAACGTAGGTTTGTTTTGATGAATCTCAATTACCAATGCCGTATAAATCTTACTCTTTCCAAACGGAACAGCAATCCGCATACCTTTTTCAATAAAATGATATTCTGATTCCGAAATACTATAGGTAAACGTTTTGGCTAGCGATAGCGGTAAAATTACTTCAACAAAAAATGACATTTAATTTTTTTTATAAATTGGCTGAATGCGGTCTTATTTCTAACTCTTAACCCTGTACCAAAATTGTGTTCTTCCAAGAATTGAAAAACCGATGTATCCTCTAACTTTTAATTTGTCTTTTTCTTCAAGTTGAATAAAACATTTATATATTTTTCCGTTTTTGGGATCTAATATTTTTCCGGAACCATATTCATTGTTTCCTTCCCTAGAAAGCCCTTTGATAATTACCATTCCAACAATTGGTTTGTTTTTATCTTCTCCGGAACAATTCACACACAAATCACCCTTGTGTTCTTCCTCTATAATTGTAACGACCTTCCCATAAATTTTTCCTGATTTCTCATATATATCTATGATCGCCTTTGCTTTACCTGTTTCATCATCAATGGTTTTCCATTTACCCAAAACCGATTGATTTTGAGCATAAAAAATGGATGTTATAAATAAAAATCCGATAATATAAATTTGTTTCATATCTAAAATTTAATTAAAATTAATGATTATTTTTTCATCAAATCAAAGCTTTTTACCCTTTTTTAATTTATTTATGACCACATTCAACTCAAAGCCCAATAACAAAACCATGCAGTTTAACCAAATGTAAAACATGATAATCAATAAAGTTCCAATGGATCCATAAAGCTCATTGTATTGGGAAAAACGAAGAACCCATATTCCAAATGAATAAGAAATCACAATAACTAAAATTGTCGTAAAAACAGAGCCAATAGATATAAATGACCTGCTTTTATCGTGTTTCGTTCCAAACTTAAACAATATAGACGTAGTAATTAATATCATCAAAATTAAAAAACCATAACGCCCCATTACTATCAAAGGAATTTGTTCATTCAATATATCATGGTTTGTTAGTTTTTGGATAAAAACCTCAAAGACAACAATAATGGCTACCGTAAGAATTAACAAAAAAGATAATACTACCGACATTCCAATAGCCACAAAATATTGATGAAAAAAACCTCTTTTTACCAACACATGTTTAGAATTTTCAAACCCTCCCAAAATAGCATTTAATCCGTTAGCCATCAACAAAATAGACAACAAAAATCCAGAAGACAATAGTCCTGAATGACTGTTATGAAGAATGTCTTCAATAATATTGGCAATAGCCTGATAGGTATTTGGAGGTACACCATCAGCCACAAATTTCAAAAAATCATCTTGAAAACCCTCTATTGGAATATACGGAATGAGATTCAGAATAAATAAGGCAAAAGGAAACAAAGCCATAAAAAAACTAAATGCAATAGCACCTGCTCGATTAGACAACGCACCTTCTGCTATCCCAATACCATACAATTCCAATAAATCATAAAATGTAAGCCCCTCTAACCACGGCAGCTTAATCCTTTTCAATAAACGGACAAGATCACGTAAAACAGGTACTTTTTCTATACTTTCTTCAATTTCTTGGCTCATGATTTTCAGGTTTAATATGAAAAAATCATATCGCTTTTAAACTCAAATCCATGTTATAAACAGAATGGGTCAAAGCTCCAGAAGAAATGAAATCGACACCACATTCAGCATATTTTCGTATGGTTTCTTCATTTATATTCCCAGAAGATTCCGTTTGGCATTTATCACCAATTAAAATCACTGCTGCCTTAGTCATTTCGTAATCAAAATTATCCAACAAGATTCTATGAATCCCTTCACAGGCTATTATTTCTTTGACTTCATCTATATCTCTGGCTTCTACAATAATTTTTAAATCTTTATTATTCTCTTTCAGATAGGCTTTTGTTTTGGCAATCGCCAACGTAATTCCACCGGCAAAATCAATATGATTGTCTTTCAACATAATCATGTCATATAAAGCAAAACGATGGTTTTCGCCTCCTCCTAATTTTACTGCCCATTTTTCGGCTACCCTGAAACCTGGAGTCGTTTTTCTTGTATCGAGAATTTTTGCCTTGGTCCCTTCAAGTAATTTTACATATTCATGGGTTTTGGTTGCAATAGCCGACATTCGTTGCATCGAATTCAACACCATGCGCTCTGCTTTCAAAATAGATTGTGAACTGCCGGAAACATGCAATACAACATCTCCAAATGTAACTGGACTTCCATCTGATATAAATGTTTCAATTTGCAGATTGGAATCAACATAATTAAAAATCATTTGAGCAAATTCAACTCCGGCAATAATCCCTTCGTCTTTTACCAAAAGTTTTGCCTTGCCTTGTGCGGTAACCGGAATACAAGCCAAAGAACTGTGATCACCATCACCAACATCCTCACGAATAGCATTTGAAATTAATATTTGTAATTCGTTTTTAAACTGAGCTTCACTAATCATTTTAAAGGAAATTTATATCAGGCTAAAGTAGAATTTATTTTGTGGATTTGAAAGTTTGTTTGAATAAAGGATTGAAAAAGCATTGCAACTTTGTTTCTTTTAAAATAGAAACAGATTAATATACTTTAAATATTTTATCCTTTTCTGAAGCACATTATAAAAAACCAACAAAACATAACACACTAAATAACAATTTTTTAAAAGCTATTTATTTGTTAAATATTTGTAAATTTATTTATTTTTTAAAACATTTAAAAAACCCTTTAATAATTGATTCTATGAAAAAAGCATTAAAAATTATCGGAATAATTTTGTTGACAATAGTAGTCGTTGGGCTAATAGGATATATTTACATCAATTCTAGCGATATTCCGAAATACAAAACATTACATATTAATTACACCGTAAAAAGTGATTCCAGATCAGTTGCGAGGGGAAAAAAATTGGTTTTAATGCTCTGTGCCAATTGCCATATCAATCATGAGACAGGAAAACTAACTGGTGTTAAAATGTTAGATGCTCCCGCAGAATTTGGTGATATTTATTCCCAAAACATTACAGATGACAAGAACTATGGCATTGGAAAATGGACAGATGGTGAATTACTCTATTTACTTAGAACAGGGATTAAAAATAACGGTCAGTACGCACCACCCTATATGGTAAAATTACCAACAATGGCAGATGAAGACATAAATGCCATAATTTCATTTTTACGATCTGACGATCCACTGGTCATAGCAGACCCTACTCCTGACATTCCAACAAACCCCTCTTTTTTAACTAAATTATTGTGTCGTGTGGCTTGGAAACCATTTCCTTTACCTGAAAAGAGAATCATACTCCCTGATTCTACAAATACCATTGCATTAGGGAAATATTTAGCCGCAAACCTAGATTGTTTTTCTTGCCATTCTGCCGATTTTAAAACCAATAATTTTTTGCAACCTGAATTAAGTGCCGGATATTTTGGCGGAGGAAACAAGCCTTTGGATAGAGAAGGAAGAGTGAAACCGACTCCTAATCTAACTCTAGATAAGGAAACAGGAATTGGAAATTGGTCTAAAGAACAATTCATCAGAGCCGTACGATTTGGTATTAAAGACGGTGAGAATGCCCTAACCTACCCAATGACTCCTTACAACCAACTTACCGAAACAGAAATCAATGCCATTTATCAATATCTAAAAACCATTCCTCCAATCAAAAACAAAGTTCAAAGGTCTATTTATGAATAATTTAAAAAGCTGCTCCAATTAAACGGTAATCAATATTTTAATTTAAAAATAAATGTAAAATGAATCCACAACTTGAACAAATCAGAGACCAACAGAAGGCATCATGGGATAAATTTTCTCCTGGTTGGAAAAAATGGGATCATCTCATAATGGAATTTCTACAACCGATGGGGAATGAAATCGTTAATGCGCTAGATCTTAAAGAAACGGATATTGTCCTGGATATTGCATCCGGAACAGGAGAACCGGGACTTTCAATAGCCCAAAAACTAAAAAACGGAAAAGTTACCCTTACGGATCTTTCCGAGGACATGCTTAAAGTAGCGCTAGAAAATGCCAATCAAAAAGGAATTAACAATATTGAGACTTTAGTTTGTGATGTATCCGAACTTCCATTTCCTGACAATAGTTTTGATGCGGTGAGTTGTCGATTTGGATATATGTTTTTCCCAGATATGGAATTGGCAACCAAGGAAATATTTCGAGTTCTTAAACCGGGTGGACGTCTAGCAATTGCCGTCTGGAATGTACCTGAAAAAAACTTTTGGGTAACCGCTATAGGAGGAACGATTAATAGAAATATGCAATTACAGCCACCAGCTCCCGAGGCTCCTGGAATGTTTCGCTGTGCCAAAAGTGGTTATATGGAAGATCTTTTCAATAAAGTGGGACTAAAAAACACTTTTGAAAAGGAAGTTCTCGGTAAATTAAATTGTGGAAACGCTGACACCTATTGGAACATGATGACAGATGTGGCTGCTCCGTTTGTGTCTGCTCTCAGTAAAGCTGACGATGAGATGAAAGATAAAATCAAATCTGAAGTATTTCAAATTATGAAGGAGAAATATCATGAAGAAAATATCATCATAGATGCAAGCGCAACCGTTATTTATGGTAAAAAATAATATTTATTTTTCAAATTACGCTACAAGAACTTTTTAAAACACAAGGCTTCATTCAATTATATTTTTCAAAACAAAATGCTAATCCAAATTAAAAAAGCAGTATTTTAGTCCACTATGCTTATGGAGCCTTATACATTACCTTATGTTAATAATCAAAAATCGACCTTATAAAGAAATAGTTAGCGCTAATTTCCAAAGTAATTTGGATTCATCTATACTCTTTGTCATAAACAAAATTAAAAGGGTATCAATTTGTTTTATTTTTTTATTCATTTCACAATCTGTTCTTTCTCAACAAGACAACACCAAAAACGATTCGGTTAATTTAGCAATCCTACAAGATTTCAATAAAAAATTAGACCTTATTGAAAAACAGCATATCGTAGATTCCATTAAAAAGGCTTCCCTAGAAACCCAACTTTTATCACTAAAAACTACGGACAATTTAAAAAAGGAAGAACTGCTAAAACAACTGAACGATTTAAATAAATCGGATTCTATTCGCATTGCTAACAAAAAAAGAGAAATAAATTCTTTACGTCATAGTGTTAAAGGATATCCCGTAACTGGATTTTTCAATGACACTTTATTTGTAATTTATAACAAACTGGGGAGTTTTTCTGCCAAAGACAGAGCCGTTGCAATAAGGGCACGAATCAGTAAACTTGCGGACGAATTTGGTTTTAATGCAAAATCTATTGAAATTATCGAAACCGAAACGACTTTAGACATTGTAAAAGGAGAAAGTATTATTATGAGCGTTTCCGAAAACGATGCTATCTGGAACAACACTACAAAATCAGACTTGGCAAAACAATATAAAACCATTATTACCGATGCTATAATCAAATACAAACAAGAGACTGGTTTTAGTACTTTGGCTAAAGAAATAGGCTTGGCATTATTGGTCATTTTTATTATCTTTTTCTTAATCAAATACATCAAAAAATTATTTCACTGGTTTGAAAGCAAAATAATAAATGAAGAAAATCATCGCATTAAAGGAATTAAAATTAGAAACTTTACCTTATTTGATGCGCATCAACAAGTAAATGCTTTACTTACTGTAAACACCTTTCTAAAATGGGTATTTATTGCGATTATTATTTATACCGCTTTGCCAATTCTTTTTGGAATTTTTCCTTGGACAAAGGATTTTGCAGGAATTCTGTTTGGCTACATTTTAAACCCGGTGAAGAAAATAGCTTTAGGTTTTTGGAACTATTTGCCTAATTTAATTACCACCTTAGTTATAATTTTAGTTTTCAGATACGTACTCAAAGGCATCAACTTTTTGAAAAATGAAATCCAAAAAGGCAATCTTGAAATTCCTGGATTTTATGCCGATTGGGCGAATCCAACCTACCAAATTATACGAATACTTGTATTTGCTTTTATGATTGTTGTCATTTATCCGTTATTACCAGGCAGTCAATCTGAAGCTTTCAAAGGAGTTTCTGTTTTTCTAGGATTCTTATTCACCTTTGGTTCGGCGGGTTCTCTGTCTAACATTATAGCTGGTTTGATCCTTACTTATATGCGTTTGTTTAAAATTGGAGACCGCGTAAAAATTGGCGAAGTAACCGGAGATGTCATCGAAAAATCTTTATTGGTTACCAGAATCAGAACCATTAAAAATGAAATTATTTCGATTCCCAACTCCACCGTAATGAATAGCCATACAATCAATTACAGCAGTGATGCTCCCGAAAAAGGACTAATTATTCACTCAACAGTAACTATTGGTTATGATGTTCCCTGGAAAACCATGCATGAAGCATTAATTGAAGCGGCATCAAAAACAAATCTGGTGTTACCGGAACCTAAACCTTTTGTATTACAAACGAGTTTAGATGATTTTTATGTTTCTTATGAAATTAATGCCTACATCAAAGAACCGAATAAGCAAGCAGTTATTTATTCTGATTTGCACCAGAACATTCAGGATATTTGCAATGAGAGAGGAATTGAAATTATGTCTCCACATTATCGGGCTGCTCGTGATGGAAGTCAAACTACTATTCCTGAGAATTATTTAGACAAAAATTACAAAGCACCTCCTTTTAATTTTAAAATAAATAAAGAAGAATAACACAACATTGAATAGCGAAAACCACTATTAAGGCATTATAAAAATAGTGGTTTTTGTATCTTTACGCCCTTCAAAACTCCTTCTAATGAATATCAAACTTATCGCAATTGGTAAAACCGATAACAAAGCCTTGCAAACTTTAATAGATGATTACACCAAACGTTTGTCCTTTTATATCAAATTTGATTTAGAAATAATCCCAGACATTAAAAACGTAAAAAACTTATCTGAAAGCCAGCAAAAAGAAAAAGAAGGCGAATTGATACTCTCTAAAATCACTCCAACTGACCAATTGATTTTATTAGACGAAAATGGCAAAAATTTCTCAAGCGTAGGCTTTTCTGAAGAATTACAAAAGAAAATGAATTCCGGAATTAAAACATTGGTTTTTGTAATTGGTGGTCCTTATGGATTTTCGGATACAGTGTATGCCAAAGCTCAAGGAAAAATTTCACTCTCCCTAATGACTTTCTCCCATCAAATGGTGCGTTTGTTTTTTATTGAACAATTGTATAGAGGTTTTACGATTTTGAGAAACGAACCGTACCATCATCAATAAGATGTAATCGTTTATTTGTCGAAGTGTTTAATGATGAATTATTTCACTAATCGCTAAAGCATTATTTAGAAAATAGCTTTTAAGTTTTTGAAAAACATCAAAATTAATTCCTGATAAGACCTTCTTTAATTTCATAATCTATAACATAAGTTTGAAAATTTATTAATGCAATAAACTTAAAAATTATTAAACTGATATTGTAGTGAAAAGTAATTGATTTAAAAAAAAAATACGTAAATTTAATAACCACTAAATCAAACGATTACATAGTATTTTTCTATTAACAAAAAACATCAAAATCAAACACTTTCCTACTGAACAGTAATCATTCTTTAATCTTTAAAATTTTTTGCCATGAAACATTCTTTAAGATTTTTAGCCTTTTCAATTACCTTATTAGGAGCCATATCTTGTAATGATGGATATGATGGTCCAAAACCTAATCCTAATCCAACTACAATTACATTTAGAGCAACTTTAAATGGAGCAAACGAAAGACCTACTCCTGTTACGACAGATGCAATGGGAACTGCTACAGTTACTTTTAACAATTCAACAAAAATGCTAACAGTGTCGTCAGGCACATATACCGGCATGACAGCCACTGCTTCTCATATCCACGGCCCAGCAACGACTGAACAAACTGCGAGCCCCGTAATCACATTAACTGCCAGTAATGGAACATTAACAGGCTCTGCTGCTTTAACAACTGCGCAGGAGGCAGATCTCAAAGCTGAACTTTACTATATAAATGTGCATAGTGCTACTTATACTGGAGGTGAAATAAGAGGACAACTACTTAAATATGTTGCTCCTGGTGGTGGATATTAAAAAGTTATATTTTGTGGTGTACCACACATGGCCTTATTTCAATTTTACAAATAAATAAGGTCATTATTTTTTTATATTTTTCTGTATTCAGAAAGCAGAGAACAAAAGTTTAATTACGATAATTTTTACATTAATATCAGAAGCAGCCATCCAATAATTAGGATCATAAGAAGATATTCTAAACCTTTTCTTTTTTTCTTCGTTTCGATATAATATTTAAATGAGAACGGAATATTATATTTATGCGAAATAACTTTAAGTATTTCGTTTGCAAACTCATAAGACTTTGTTTGACTACTTAATTTTATTTCTTCAATTACACAAAATCTAAAAAACTCTTTTGGTTCTTTTTTATTTTTTTTCAAATAATATATTACTGCTTCTTGAGTTAGATTATGTCCTTTTTTACTTCTATCATCAATTTCAAATTGAAATTCAATGATTTCTTCTGGTATGAGAATGATCTCCTTAAATTTTAATGTTTCTTTCAAAGATATTTCCCAATGAATAGTTTTATTCATAAGGTATAGATATTCACATTCTATTTTTTCATCAGTGATTTCAATCTTACAATTTTTGTGCAACAATAGCATCCTTTAAGTCTTGATTTTTTTTCATTTGACAATATTACCGTTAACTAAACGCCAACTATTAACCACTTATTTTAATTAATAAACTCTTTTGGAACTTCATCGTGATATGAATCCAACTTTCTGACTAAAATTTTGTTTTGAATGTATTCTTCGAAACTCATGTTTTTATCAAAGAACAGAATTATTTTGGGTTGAACAACATGAGCAATATTATAAATATAATTCAAAACTTCCCCTTTTTTTACTTCTGCATCATCGACTAAAATAGTATTAGAACCTTTTCTAAAACTCAAAATCATATAACCATCAGGTTTACCAATTGTATAATACACTTTCGTAAAAGGTAAAAAAGCCATATTCTTTCCAATGGTATCTGCATAGGAATAGTAATTCTCCGCCTTTTCGTTCTTGTGTGCTTTTTCTTTGCGTTTTTTATCTTGCAATTTCATCACTTCTGGAATAACTAATTTCAAAGGCAAACGCTTGTCGATATTAAAAATCCAGTTGGTTGTAATGATGCTGTTTTTTCGATTGACTTCCGCCAAAGTATCATTTCCCTTTTTCCTGAAAAAGATATAAATGGGAGAATGATCCAAAACCTCTTTTACTATTGTAACATCCGATTTTGGTAATAAAATATCCTCTTTATTTCCACAGGAAAACAACAAAAAAACAACAAGCAGGTTTATATATTTCATCAAACTATTTTATTTTATCAAATAAGGTTACACATTCAACGGCTTCTTTTACGTCGTGAACACGCAAAATTGAAGCTCCTTTTGTCAAAGCAATTGTATTTAAAAAAGTCGTTCCATTCAGTCCTTCATCTGCACTTGTTCCTAGCGGTTTATACACCATTGATTTTCTGGAAACGCCGACCAACAAAGGTAATTCCAGCATTTGAAACAAATCTAATTTTTGCAATACCTCATAATTTTGTGCTATCGTTTTAGCGAAACCAAAACCGGGATCGATAACCAAATCGTTAATTCCGTAACTTCTCGCTTTATGAATTCGTTCCGAAAAATAGAACAACATTTCTTTGACGATGTCATCATAATCGGTCAAAGTCTGCATGGTTTGTGGTGTCCCTCTCATGTGCATCATAATATAAGGAACATTATATCGTGCTATGATTTCAAACATTTTGTCGTCTAAATTCCCTGCCGAAATATCGTTAATCAAAGCGGCACCATTTTCTAAACAAACTTCGGCTACTTTACTGCGAAACGTATCAATCGAAAGTAATGTTTTAGGGAAATGATTCAATATCAATTGCAAGACAGGAATAATTCTATTTATTTCTTCTTCTTCCGAAACAAATTCGGCATTAGGCTTACTCGAATATGCTCCAATATCAATAAATGTAGCTCCTTCGTTAAGCATTTTTTCAACCTGTGAAAGTATTTCATTTTCATTCTTATACTTTCCTCCATCAAAAAAAGAATTGGGCGTTACATTCAAAATTCCCATTACTTTGGGAACAGATAAATCAATTAGTTGTCCTTTGCAGTTGATTGTCATTAATTCTTTGTTTATTATTTCCGATTTAAAGTTTAATGTTCTTCGCACACAAAACAGATGCTTTCCAACAACTTTAAACTTTAAACTTTAAACTTTTTAAATTTTATCCCTATTTTTGATGAAATTTTAGACAAATATACATCAATAATGAAGAATACTTCTCAAGAATATGATAACGTAATTGCGATTTGTCGTTCGTTATTTATAAACAAAATGAAAGATTATGGCAGCGCTTGGCGCATTTTAAGATTGCCTTCCCTTACCGACCAAATCTTCATAAAAGCCCAACGAATAAGAAGTTTACAAGAAAATGAAATCCGAAAAATTGAAGAAGACGAAACTGCCGAATTCATCGGAATCATCAATTATTCGATTATGGCCTTAATTCAGTTAGAGTTAGGCGTGGTAGATCAACCGGATTTGGATGTAGAAAAAGCAACCGAATTATACGATGCAAAAATTAAATTGACCAAAGAATTAATGGAGGCCAAAAACCACGATTACGGTGAGGCTTGGAGAGATATGCGCGTGAGTTCGCTTACCGATTTGATTTTACAAAAATTACTGCGTGTCAAACAAATTGAAGACAATAAAGGAAAAACAATTGTTTCTGAAGGTATTGATGCTAATTACCAAGACATGATTAACTACTCGGTATTTGCCTTAATTTTAATGGGCTTTACTAAATAAACAGACTATAAAAATGAAGAATATAATTACGCAATTTTCAAGACTATTTGTTGGAATACTTTTTATAATATCTGGATTAATCAAGCTGAATGATCCGGTGGGATTCTCTTATAAATTAACCGAATATTTTAGTGAGCCGGTTTTTAACCTTCCTTTTTTAGAACCGTTAGCTTTACCATTAGCTTTGTTTTTGGTCATTCTTGAAGTGGTATTGGGAGTTATGTTACTCATTGGTTACAAATCAAAGATCACTATTTGGAGTTTATTGTTACTCATTGTATTCTTTACTTTTCTGACTTTTTATTCCGCCTATTTTGATGTAGTAAAAGATTGTGGCTGTTTTGGAGATGCCCTACACCTTACACCTTGGCAATCTTTTACAAAAGATGTTGTTTTATTGTTTTTTATTTTGATTCTGTTTTTCAACAAAAAATTAGTCGAACCATTATTTTCAAATAAAATTCAAAATGCACTTGCGTTAATTTCTATTTTACTTTGTGCTTTTATGGGCTATTGGGTACTGAATCATTTACCTTTGAAAGATTTTCGTCCTTATAAAGTTGGAACCAACATTATGAAAGGAATGGAAATTCCCGAAGATGCTCCAAAATCTGTTGTGGAAATGATTTTCATATATAACGTGAATGGTGTCAACAAAGAATTCTCTGAAAAAGATTTAATGAACATTCCGGAAGGAGCCACCTTTGTAGATAGAAAAGACAAAGTAATTACCGAAGGATATGTCCCTCCTATTCACGATTTCACCATGGTAAAAGAAGGTTCGGATTATAAAGAAGAATTACTTCAAGAACCTAAATTATTGATTTTTGTCACTTATGATTTGAACCTTGCCGCTGCGGCCGGAATGGAAAAATTAGAAAAATTAAATCAAGAAGCAACTGCCAAAGGATATAAAGTAATTGCGATGACTGCTTCAGAACCGGAAGAAATTGAAAAAACCAAAAAGAAATATAATTTAAACGTTGATTTTTACTTTTGTGACGCCACCGCATTAAAAACAATAGAAAGAGCGAATCCGAGTGTTGTGGTACTTGAAAAAGGAACCATCAAACAAAAAGTACATTATAATGATATTACAGCATTAAAACTTTAAATTGTAGGTAAAATGTGTTGTTAAAAATGCAATTCTTTAACAACACATTTCATATATTTCAAAAAATGACAGCTTTCAAACCTAACTATTACGATTTCAGTTTCTTTACCGTTACAAAATAATCATATTTTAAGGTCAAAAAGGGAAGAATTCTAAATTCTGAACTGGAAACGCTTCATTTAAAATGTTTGTTTAACTTTGTTTCCTAAATAAAAGCATGAAAAAAATTATTGGATTATTGGCTTTAACTATTGTATTTTCTTGTACAAATACACCTAAAACAGTTTTTTCAAAAGAAGTGTTATCGGAAACTTTAATGGCTGTAAATGGAACTCAAATTGCTTTTCAGGATATTCTAAAAAAATACAAAGGCAAACCTGTAGTGATCAAAATTTGGGCTTCTTGGTGCAGTGATTGTATAAAAGCGATGCCTAAGATAAAGGAATTACAAGCTAAAAATCCAAATATTACTTATGCCTTTATTTCAATGGACAAAACCGAAGACCAATGGAAAACGGGAATTGAAAAATACCATCTCGTAGGGGACAATTACATGGCCAATGACGGAATGAATGGAGAATTTGGTAAAGCGATAGATTTAGACTGGATTCCAAGATATCTAATCATTGACAAGACTGGAAAAATAATTGTATATCGAGCCATTGAAAGTGATTTTGAACAACTCAATAAAACCATACAGGAATTGAACTAAACTTCAATTTTTAAAACTAAAAAAGATAATAAATATAACACCAAATAAAATGAGAAAAAAGATTGTTGCCGGAAACTGGAAAATGCACAAAAACGCTGAACAAACAGCCGAATTATTGAATGAATTGATTGCAAAAGTACCTTCTAATACCGAAGCTCAAGTGATTGTGGCTCCTACATTTGTGAATTTGGCTTCAGCTGTAGGTCTTTTAGAATCTACTAACATTGATGTTGCTGCACAAAACGTACATCAAGCGGAAAGTGGTGCTTTTACAGGTGAAATTTCTGCTGATATGTTAAAAAGTGTGGGTGTAAATACCGTAATCCTTGGACACTCTGAAAGAAGAGCGATTTTTAACGAAACAGATGCTTTGATTGCCAGTAAAGTGAACACTGCTTTAGAGCATGACATGACTGTTATTTTCTGTTTTGGTGAAGAATTAAAAGACCGTCAATCAGGAAACCATTTTAATATCGTTGAAAACCAATTGAAAGATGGTTTATTTCAAATAGAAGCTAAAGATTGGGAAAATATCGTATTGGCTTACGAACCAGTTTGGGCTATCGGAACAGGTGAAACTGCTTCTCCAGAACAAGCACAAGAAATGCATGAATTCATTAGAGAAACGGTACGTAAAGCTTTTGGAAGTGATATTGCAGAAGATGTATCAATCCTTTACGGTGGAAGCGTAAAACCGGATAATGCTAAAGAAATTTTCTCTAAACCAGACGTAGACGGTGGTCTTATTGGTGGAGCCGCATTAAAAGCGGATGATTTCGTTGCGATTGTAACTGCAATCTAAATTTCGAATACTTAATTAAAAAGCGATAATTCATTTTATCGCTTTTTTTATTTTTGCACAATTCCATCAAACAGAAATAGTACATTTGCAAAAAAAAATACCATATGTCAAATATTTATATCGCCTATCATTTCACGATTGAACCTAAAGAATTGGGTTCTGAGATACTAATAGCCGAATTAGGAGAAAAAGAGTTCGAAAGTTTTACGGAAACGGAAACCGGCATTTCGGCTTTTGTACAAAAAAATTTATGGGATGAAATGATTTTGGAAGGCGTCCAAATTTTGCACTCAGAAGAATTCAAAATTGATTATTCTTATGAAGAAATCGAACAGGTAAATTGGAATGAAGAATGGGAAAAAAACTTCGAACCTATTGATGTAGAAGGAAATTGTCATGTGCGCGCTCCATTTCACCCCAAAACAGATGCAGAATTTGATATTCTCATAGAACCTAAAATGAGTTTTGGAACAGGACATCATGAAACCACACACATGATGATTCAACATTTATTGGAAATAGAAGTTACTGGAATGAAAACCCTTGACATGGGCTGCGGTACGGCCATATTAGCAATTCTTGCCGAAATGAAAGGTGCTCAACCTATAGATGCTATCGATATCGACAATTGGTGTTACCTAAATTCAATTGAAAATGCCGAACGTAATAATTGCAAGCACATCACCGTTTATGAAGGAGATGCCGCTTTATTGCGAGGCAAAAAATATGATTTAATTATTGCCAATATCAACCGAAATATTTTGTTGAACGACATGCAAAGTTATGTCGATTGCTTGAATCCAAAAGGAACTTTGTTGTTAAGTGGTTTTTATGAAGAAGACATCCCATTTATCGATGCTTCGTGTACCGAGAAAGGTTTAACGTATGTTAAAAAGTTCCAAAAAAACAATTGGGTTTCATTAAAATATGTAAATTAGTATTGGTTTTACACCTAAAAATAAAGGCATAAATCACACATAATGAGCACTAAAGAAAAAATAAAAGAAAGAGTCGTTTTTAAAGAAACTACATCAAAATTCAATGAAATAATTGTTTACAATGATGATGTAAATACTTTTGACCACGTTATCGAAACTTTAATTCGTGTTTGTGATCATACCCCGGAACAAGCAGAGCAATGTTCTCTAATTGTACACTATAATGGAAAATGCACCGTAAAAACGGGACCATTTGATAAATTAAAACCTCAATGCACGCAATTACTGGAAGCAGGTTTAAGTGCTGAAATTATTTAATAAAAAAAAGCATTCTCTTGTTGAGAATGCTTTTTTTTATGCCAATTAAAATATTAGTGAGGTAATTTATCTTTGATTACTCCGTAAATAAATGTTCCTATTAAAGCTCCTACAAGTACCAAAATCACGCTCCAAAAACCGGCACCAAGCAATATAAAAATGGGACCCGGACAGGAACCTACAAGTGCCCAACCCAATCCAAAAAACAATCCTCCAATCCAATAACGGGCAGATCCTATTTCTTTGTCTTTTACATCAATTGGTAAACCTTTGATGTCTTTTAAACTTTTTCTTTTTATAATTTGAATTCCAATAAGTCCAGTTAACACAGCAACCATAATGATTCCGTACATATGGAAGGATTGAAACTGAAACATTTCATATATCCTATACCAGGAAACCGCTTCCGATTTCGTTAATACAATTCCGAAAACAAAACCTACCAATATATATCTTAAACTATTCATATTCTAGAAAATTAAGGGTAATAAAAAATGGGCCATAATTAAACCGCCTACAAAAAAACCAATGACCGCTTTTAGTGATGGAAGCTGTAAATTACTCAATCCCAGTATGGCATGACCAGAAGTACAACCACCAGCATAACGGGATCCAAATCCTATAAGAATACCTCCAATAAGTAAAATAATCATACTTTTGGGTGATTCAAAAATTTGATTTCCAAAGAGTGTATTAGGCAATAATCTACCTCCGGGAGCGTCAATTCCCATTTGAGCCAATTGGGCAATTGTTTTTGGATTAATCGACACATTCGAAGCATCACTCATAAAATGGACGGCAACAAAGCCTCCAATCATCGCTCCCAGTGTCACTAATAAATTCCAACGTTGGGCTTTCCAATCATAATCAAAAAAATGAACCTTTTTGCCAACTCCCGTCATTGAACAAAGTGTACGTAAATTAGACGACATGCCAAACGTTTTGCCAAAATATATTAAACAAAGCATTATCATGCCTATCACAAATCCGGAGACATACCAAGGCCATGTTTGAAAAATTATATTTATATTCATATTCTATTTTTTTTCAAAAATAAGAATTCTGTCAATGATAATTAAAATAATTCCCTAACAATTGTTATTTAAAATAGTATTGGCCTACATAGTTCTGTTTATATTTGTACAATAAAATTTATTAAATATAAATCATCATGAGAAAACTAGTTCTCTATATTGGATTACTGCTAATATCTGTTTCCTGCATCAGTACCAAATCTACATTGAAAAATGTTGATGATAAAGCACCAATACCTAAACTTTCCAAAGACAATACTTTTATTATAACCGATTATAGTAAAGACAAAAAATACGGATACAATAAAGATTACCCCATCAATATCTTTTATCAAAACACCCGAAATGACACTATTAATCAACAGCGTTTTTTGAATGCTTTGGCTGGACCGAAAGGAGAAAAACTGACTTATAAAAAACTAGAAAGTTGTTGTCCATTCCCTACCAAAAGAAGCGAAATGGGCGCAGGATTTCTTGATGTATATGAAATAAGTTGGGACGGACTAAAAAAGCCTATCACGCTCTATTTCAACATTTATGAAAAAGGAATTTTAAGTGTTCCGCTTGGGCTAAGTTTGAAAAACAAATAAACGCAAACCCTATCAATCTGAAAAGAGTAGCTTTTTAATCCCAAAAATTAATTGAAACCTAAACGGTAAATGGTAAATCATAACTACCTTTACCACTTCTAAAAAACCATTTATGAACTTACAACAAATACCCCAAATTAAACATATTGATAGTGGCAACTTCTTTTTATTGGCTGGTCCATGTGCTATAGAAGGAGAAGAAATGGCTATGCGAATTGCAGAAAAATTAGTTGGCATTTCAGATAAATTACAAATCCCATACGTCTTCAAAGGTTCTTTCAAAAAAGCCAATCGTTCCAGAATTGACAGTTTCTCCGGAATTGGAGATGAGAAAGCCTTAAAAATCCTCAGAAAAGTTTCTGAAACATTTGGAGTTCCTACCGTTACCGATATTCACACTAATGAAGATGCCGATATGGCAGCTCAATATGTGGATGTGTTGCAAATTCCTGCTTTTTTGGTACGTCAAACCGATTTAGTTGTGGCTGCTGCCAATACCGGGAAGACAGTAAATCTAAAAAAAGGACAATTCATGAGTCCCGAAAGCATGAAACATGCTGTACAAAAAGTCTTGGATTGTAATAACCAAAACGTCATGGTTACCGATCGTGGAACGATGTTTGGCTACCAAGATATGATTGTAGATTTCAGAGGAATTCCAACCATGCAAAACTATGCAACAACCGTATTGGATGTAACGCATTCATTGCAACAACCCAACCAAACAGCGGGTGTTACCGGAGGAAGACCTGATATGATTGAAACCATTGCCAAAGCCGGAATTGCAGTTGGTGTTGACGGAATATTCATAGAAACCCATTTTGACCCAGCCAATGCCAAAAGTGATGGAGCAAATATGTTGCATTTAGATTACTTCGAGGCACTAATGACTAAGTTGGTAGCCATCCGAAAAACGATCAATTCCTTTTAAAATTTGCACATTACACAATTGAAAAATATAGTTTGTCCAGTCCTGAAATAGCATTTTTTTTTTTGTTTCTTTATTTCAAGACTGGATAATAAAGTCATTATATTTTACCGCAGTGCAACATTTTATTTATTTAGTTTTAACTGAATTATTGTGTTGTAATATATAATCATTATATTAGTAATATGAATAACTTTTGTTTTTAAAAGATATAAATTTAGCTAATTAAACTATATGCTTTTTTCAAAAGTGATAAACAGGAATATAAATGATACGAAACAATGGATATTCTGAAGAGTATAAAATAGATACTTTCAATGACTTTCAAAATTTTTTCGATTTATCACCCGATTTATTATGTGTAGCCGGATTTGATGGTTTTTTCAAGAGAATTAACCCTGCAGTATCTAAATTATTAGGATACACAAATGAAGAATTAATGTCTAGACCCATTAATGAATTTGTCTATTATGATGACCAAAATGTAACAGAGGAAGTTCGTAATGACCTAAGAAAAAAAACACCTCTATTCAATTTTGAAAACAGATACTTGACTAAAAATGGTGCCATTATTTGGTTATTATGGACTTCATTGCCTATAGAAAAAGACAATCTGGTTTATGCGATTGCTAAAAACATTACCCATAAGAAAGAACTAGAGGAAGAACGTAATTTACAATTGGGTGAACTAATAAAAATCAACAACGAATACAAGCAGCTTACCTATACAAGTGCCCATGATTTAAGGTCTCCGGTAAATAATTTACTAGCTGTTTTTGAACTATTGGACACCAGTACAATCAGTGATGAAGAGACTTTAGAATATATTTCTATTTTAAAATCTACCTCAGAAAGTTTAAAACAAACTTTGAATGATTATGTAGCGGTTTTAGATAGGAAAAATGAGTTGAATGCAGCGGTTGAGGAACTCTTTTTCCAAAATGCTTTAGATGAAGTATTGCTTTCCATTAACTCATTAGTACAAAATTCACAGGCAACAATCAATGTTAATTTTTCTGAAATTGAAAAAATTACCTTTAATAACGCCTATTTAAAAAGTATCTTTTTAAATTTAGTTACTAATTCCATTAAATATACCAAACAAGGTCATAATCCTATCATTTCGATTTACACAAAAAAAGATGAAAATGGCAGTAAACAATTGATTATATCTGACAATGGTATTGGTTTTGACATGGATAAAGTTAAAGATCGAATTTTTGGATTGCACCAAAAATTCAATGATAATAGTGACAGTAATGGAATTGGACTCTATTTAGTTTACAATCATATTACTAATTTAGGAGGGCATATTACTGTGGAGAGTGAGATTAACAAAGGAGCTAAATTTACAATCACATTTAAAGATTAATTAAACTCCAATACAAATTACTTTTAAAAATATAGTTTCGGAATTGTGACAAAATGTAAACATGCAACATTAAAAGTTCAACTTCTTTTATGATACAAATTCCAAAAATACCCGAACCAAACAATTTCAAAATTTCAACCCTTGAAATCCTTCAATATATCGTATTGATATCTTTGATATTCTATTTTGGTAAAACCTTATTAATTCCACTTAGCTTTTCGTTATTAATCAGCTTTATTCTGTACCCTGTTTGCATTTGGATGGAAAAAAAAGGTGTCAGTAAAATAATTGCTATTTTCATTTCATTGTCTGTGATTATTCTACTGGTTACAGGAATACTCTATTTACTCATTTTACAATTTAATGAGTTTTCCCAGGAATGGGAACCTTTCAAGAAAAAACTATTGGAATCGCTCGATGATCTCAGTTTATATATTGTCAATGAGTTCGAAATCAGTCCTGAAAAACAGTCCGAATTCCTAACAAATCTCTTTAATAACTCCGGAACAGAAGCCTTTTCGTTACTTAGAAATTTAATATATTCTCTTACAGAATCTTTTTTTTATATTATAATAATCCCAGTTTTTTCAGCACTTATTCTTTACCATCGCCAATTACTGGCTAATGCATTATACCAAATTTTTCCTGCTGACAGAAAACAAACCATACACGAGATTCTTATTGAAACCATAAATGCATATTATAATTTCGTAAAAGGAATGCTACTTGTTTATCTTATTGTAGGGCTTCTAAATAGTATCGGACTTACAATTTTGGGCATTCCACATGCTTTTGTTTTTGGTTTTATCGCATCAATACTAACTTTTATTCCCTATATCGGAATTATGATTTCTTCATTATTACCCATTACGGTTTCTTGGATTACTTTTAATTCTATTTGGTATCCTTTAGGTGTAATTTTAGTTTTTTCTATCGTACAAATTCTGGAAGCTTACATCATTTTTCCTCTTGCTGTAGGCACGCGTTTAAAAATAAACACTCTTATTATTATCATCATGATTACGCTTGGAGGAATTTTATGGGGTGCAGCTGGAATGATTTTGTTCATTCCACTGATTAGCATAATAAAATTAATAGCGGATCGTACAGAAAGCCTTAAAACATTATCGATTCTTCTAGGCGATGGTAACATCAAAAAAAAGAAACCTTAATTAATTTGTGCACTCCACCAACCAATATTTTGCAATAAATCATTTCCATAAACATTCTTCTAAATTTGCCCATTTACTGTAATTTAAATTAATTTATTACTACTTTAGTGACTATATAAATTTTCTGATTTTAAACAATACTATTCCAAAGGGATTTACACAAAAAACAACCATTAAAAACATAAAAATCTGCTACTAAAAAAAATATTTAAATGAAAATAGCTCTATTTACCAATGAATTCCCTCCAAATATTTATGGAGGTGCCGGTGTACATATCGACTTTCTTAGTCAAGAATTAGAAAAATTAGCTGAAGTGGAAGTCCGTTGTTTTGGAGACCAAGAGGACGACAAAGGAAACATGCATGTAAAAGGAATCACTTCCTGTCTTACCAATATGGAAGACAAGGAAAACCAACACATCAAAATGTTCCATAACCTGAGCAAAAATGTCGAAATGGCACAGGCGACGCCAAAAGCGGATATCGTACATTGTCATACTTGGTATACCCATATGGCAGGTGTATTTACGAGAGAGCTATTGCAAGTCCCTTTAATTTTAACTACACATAGTTTAGAAACCCATCGTCCTTGGAAAATTGAACAATTGGGTAACGGTTATTTTCTTTCCCGTTGGATAGAAACCAATGCATATAAATCTGCAGATGGTGTTATTGCGGTTAGCGAACAGATGAAGGTAGATGTTATTGAAGCTTACGGAGTTGCTCCCGAAAAAGTAAAAGTAATTCATAACGGAATCGATCCTGAATTTTACAAACCTACTTTTAACGATGAATTATTGATAGAACTTGGTATCGACCCGACAATCCCTTTCGTTTTGTTCGTAGGTCGTATCACACGCCAAAAAGGAATTTCTCAGCTGATTTCAGCGGCAAAGTATTTTAAAAAAGGTTATCAGGTAGTGCTTTGTGCCGGAGCGCCAGACACAGAAGAAATAGCAAAAGAAACAGAAATGTTAATTGCTGATTTATGCAAGGAAAGAGAAGGCGTTATTTTAATTTCGGAAATGCTTCCAAGAGATAAAATAAAAGTGTTATACAGCCATGCCCGTGTTTTTGCCTGTCCTTCGTTATATGAACCTTTTGGAATCATCAATCTGGAAGCCATGTCATGTGAAACACCAGTAGTGGGCAGCTATGTAGGTGGAATTCCTGAAATTATCGTTGAAGGAGAATCCGGATATTTGATTCCACTTCAAAGTGTGTCCAGAACTGATTTTAATCCAGCACATCCTGAAGCTTTTCAAAAAGCATTTGCCGATAAAATCAACGTATTATTAGAAGATGAGGCATTGGCTTCCAAAATGGGGAAATCAGGCCGTGAGCGCGTTTTAAAACAGTTCAGCTGGGAATCAATTGCTAAAACCACTTACGATTATTATGAGGAAGTAATCTCTAAATTTGAAAAAGAACACGCTTAATCAAATAAAAACAGAAACAAAAAGGTCTTAAAAACAAATATGCTTTTAAGACCTTTTCTGTTTTCAACTAAAGCAATTCATATACCTGATTGCCAATTTCCACTTCTTCGTTTGTTGGAATAACCAATATTTTTGTTTTGGAATTCTTTCATTTAACCTCAACAATTTTACTTTTTTTACCTATTCCACTCTCATTAAAGGCTTCTATTGTAAAATAATACTTCGTGCCTTTATCCAAACCTCTAAAATCATATTTGGTATCCTCATAAACCATAATATTGTTATACAATTTATCGGGAGTAATTCCGTAATATATAGTATAACCAACGGCATCCTTTTGTTTTTTCCACGAAATCATAGCATTTCTTGAATCGGATTTATTTCGGTCAACTTTAAAAGAAGAAACAGCTATTGGCTTTTCTCCCAATCCATTTCCAAAAACTCTAAAATCAGAAATAGCAAACAATCCTGATGCATTATGAATATTCACCATTTTGATATAACGCGCTTTAAAAGGCTTTGTAAGTTCTACATAATCATGAGGAGCATCTTTATCACTCTTTGATTTATCCACCACCAAAGTCCAATTTTGAGCATCGTTAGACATGAAGATCTTGTATTGATAATATATATCCATTGCTTTATTATACTGTGTTGCTTTATGGTCAGCATAATTAATTTGCAAAGCCTTTATTTCCATATCCCTACCTAAATCCATTTGAAGCCATTCATTAGGGTTAGAAGTTTTAGCCGACCAATAGGTTTGAATGTTTTCATCCGTTAAATTTTCAGGTCCAAAACAGAATTTTTCATACACTTTTTTGCCTCCGTTATCCATTCTATGGGTTTCAACTTCCACACATTCTTCAAAAGAAGAAACGCTTACTGTTTTTTTATAGGAAAGCAACATCCATCCAGAAGAAGCTCCTCTTTCATGCTTGCGTTGCTGTGTAGGAAGCACTATTGGAAAATCACCATAAGAGGTAATAGAATACATGACATCATCTTTATCAAATCCAGCAGGAAACATATCGATGCGACGTTCAAAACGATCTTTAATTGATATCTTACAAGTTCCAGTATTCCAATAATTTCCATAATTATCAGCAAAAGTATTTCCGTGACCCGCACCAATGACAAATCCACCGGGTTTATACGACATCGGATTGTGTTTTTGATACACAAAAGGTCCCAAAGGATAATCCCCAACATGAACACCATTGGCATAACCTTTAAATTCAGTTGCCGGAGCACCATACTGCATATAATATTTACCATTATGTTTAGTCATCCATGCTCCTTCTATGAAATTTCCCCAAGGTGCTGGCTCCATATCATTATTAGGACCAAAACGTTCCCATCCATGTTGCGAAGGATCCAAACCCACAACTGCTTTAGCTTGTCCGTAAGGGCGTTGAATATCTTCCACTTCGGTAGCTTCATATAATTTTGCGTAATCGTCTTGATTACCTTTTGGTAACCAAGTAGCATAATCTACTTCAACACCTACCAAAGGTAATTTCCCACTTGAACCATAGTACATATACACTTTCTTGTCATCGTCTTGAAAAATGGCTGGATCCCATGTTGGCAGCATCGCTTTATCCACATGACGAGTCCATCTTCCTGATTTTGGGTCAGCAGTTTTCCAGATAGGATGATCTCTTTTCCAAGTAGAGCCAACATAAAACAAAGTATCATTTACCACCCATGCAGCCGGTGCACATTGATCATCATCTCCCGGTTGTCTTTGAAAACTTCCGTAAACGAAATTCCAATCAGACATGTCTTTACTCCAAAAGAAACCCGCCTGATTTGTAGCAAACAAATAATATTCGCCTTTATAAGTAATAATAACCGGATCGGCACTGGAACGTCGTGATTCAGGAATTCCGTTATGATTAAAAGTTGTATAATTGTATCCAATGTTGATGGGATTGCAAAACATGGTAGCTGGTCTATCAGGATCAAACCAGTCTGTTTTACCCGAATTCGCTTTATACTGTGCTATAATAGTAATATTGCCGAGTATCGAAAACAATAAAACTAGCAGTAAAGAATGTTTATAGATCTTTTTCATGATTCAAATTGCGTTTTAAAAGCCTGAAAACTTATTTTTTAGCCTTTATTCTTTCGTTCAATAGTTCAGGTTCATTTGTTGTTATAAAATTGAATTTATGGTCTATTATCCAATCCATATCAGCTGCTTCATTTACGGTCCAAGCATTAAGAATGATCTTATTTTTTTTAGCTTCTTTAATCCATTCAGGATATTTTTTAAAAACCGAATAATGATAATCAACACCATTAATTTGATCCGCTTTGACTTCTTTTGGTGATTTATTTCCTTCTAAATATTGCAAAGAAGCCTTTGCATCCACACTCCTGATTTGTTTTAAAATATCATAATCAAAACTAATGTAACAGCTCTTTTTTCCAGCTTTGAGTTTTTTGATTACTTCAACTATCATGACAGCGGTTCTTTTTCCTCTTTCTTTACTTATTGCCGAAGGCTTTATTTCACATACCAAAAGTGTATGCTTATTATTTCTTTTCCCTTCTGTAATGTATTCTCTCAATGTAGGTAACTTCTCTCCGTTTGAAAGTTTAAATTTAACTAAGTCGGCATAATTTGTTTGCTCAATAAGCAGTTGATTATAATGTGCATCGTGATTAATCACAAGCGAATCATCAGCCGTTCTCCAAACGTCAAATTCCGAACCGGCAAGATTTAAATTAATCGCATGTCGTAAAGCTGCAATAGAGTTTTCAGGAAAATTATTTTTTTTCCAGGCACCACGATGTGCTACAACCCCATTGATTTTTACACCACAGGAAGAAATAAGCAAAAGCCATAAAAAAGCTAAATATGGCATTTTTTTAAAAGCACCCATTATTTTATCTTATTATATTGAAATAGTTCCTTATTTGGAAAAAAAAGCCCTTCATTCGAAGGGCATCTAACCAATTAATAAACCAACTATTTAATCAATTCGAAACTAACTTTCTTTTCGGCAGTAGAATTTTCACCAACAAAAACTTCAAACTGCCCAGGTTCTGCTACATGTTTTAAATCTGAATTATAAAATTTCAAATCTTCAACAGTAATATCAAAACTTAGGGTTTGTTTTTCTCCTTTTTGAAGTGCTATTTTTTGGAAAGCTTTCAATTCCTTTAGCGGTCTGGTTACCGAACCCACTAAATCCCTGATATACAACTGAACTACTTCTTTTCCGTCATAATTACCCGTATTAGCCACATCAACACTTACTTTTAATTTTCCATCAAAATTCATCTTATCCGAAGAAATTTTCAAATTCGAATAATCAAAAGTGGTATAACTTAATCCATATCCAAAAGGGTACAAAGGCTCGTTTCTTTCATCGATATAATTGGATCTAAATTTTTCAAATTTACCCTCCTTGTTCATCAAAGGTCTTCCCGTATTTTTTTGATTGTAATAAATTGGCACCTGACCTACACTTCTAGGAAAAGTTGTAGTTAATTTTCCTGACGGATTTTCATTTCCGTATAAAACATCTGCAATAGCATATCCGGCTTCACTTCCGGCAAACCAAGCATTTAAAATTGCTGGTACTGTTTCATTTTCCTGAACTAACACTAACGGACGTCCTGTAAATAATACCAATACAACCGGCTTTCCTGTTTTAATTAATTCTTGCAATAAATCTTTTTGTGCTTGTGGGATTTCAAGATTCGTTCTACTACTACTCTCTCCGCTCATTTCAGCCGATTCACCAAGTGCTGCGATAATAATATCGGCTTGATTAGCCACTTGTACGGCTTCGGCAGTTAATTCTTCTTTTGTTTTGTTATCTCTATGAAGCGTTTTTCCAAACATGGTCGCTTTCTCTTCAAAAGCGGCATCATAATCTAAATTACTTCCTTTAGCATAAAGAACTTTAGAACTATTACCTACCACTTCTTTAATTCCGGCAATCAATGAAATGGATCTATCCATATTAGTAGCCACGCTCCAGGTTCCTGCCATATTTTCTTTGGCATCTGCCAAAGGACCAATAACAGCTACAGTTGCCGACTTTTTTAATGGTAATATTTGATTATTATTTTTTAATAAAACTAACGATTGAGCTGCAATTTTCTGAGCTTCTGCTCTATTGCTTGCTGTGTAAACTTCATTTTTTGCTCTCTTAAGATCACAATATTTATAAGGATCATGAAACAATCCTAAATCATATTTAGCTTCCAAAATCAAGCGCACAGCATTATCAATTTGCTCCAAAGTCACTTTATTCTCTGCCAAAGATTTTTTCAAAGTAGTTAGAAATCCTTCTCCTACCATATCCATTTCAATTCCTGCATTTAAAGCTAAGGCTGAAACGGTTTGTAAATCGCCCATTCCATGAGCCGTCATTTCAGGAATCCCTGTATAATCAGTAACTACAAAACCTTTAAACCCCCATTGTTTTCTTAAAACATCCGTCATTAACCATTTATTTCCTGTAGCTGGAATTCCGTCTACTTCATTAAAAGAAGCCATAACCGAACCCACACCAGCATCAACTGCCGCTTTGTAAGGAGGAAAATAATCATTATACATTTTTATTCTACTCATATCAACAGTATTATAATCTCTTCCGGCATCTGGAGCTCCGTATAAAGCAAAATGTTTTACACAAGCCATAAGTGTATTCCCTTTAGACAAATCATTTTGCTGATAGCCTTTTACCATTGCTGTGGCTATTTGGCTTCCTAAAAAAGGATCTTCACCTGAACCTTCAGAAACTCTACCCCAACGTGGATCGCGAGAAATATCAACCATAGGTGAAAATGTCCAATTGATCCCATCGGCAGTAGCTTCTTGAGCGGCAATTTGAGCACTTCTTTCAATTAATCCCATATCCCAAGTACAAGACAATCCTAGTGGAATAGGAAAAGTAGTTTCGTAACCATGAATTACATCCATTCCAAAAAGTAACGGAATTTTCAAACGGCTTTTTTCGACTGCAATTTTTTGCACTTCCTTAATCTTCTCAACCGATTTAATATTGAACAAACCTCCTACTTTGCCTTCTTCGATATTTTTGGCAATATTCGAACTGTTCGCTTGGCCAGTTGTAATATCTCCAGAAGTAGGTAAGTTAAGTTGACCTATTTTCTCATCAAGAGTCATTTTTGACAATAAGTCATTGATAAACTCCACTTTTGGTCTAATATTTTGAGTCTTTTTTTTGTCTTTTCTTTGTCCAAAGCTCAATAAAGAACATCCTAAAAAGAGTAAAATTATTCTATTTTTCATTTTATTTTTTCTTTTGTTTTAACATCCATTTGTATATACTTGAGTCATCATAAACACTTGTCCAACTGTCATGATTAGCATCATCAAAAATGGTTAATTCCACATCAGGATTACATTTCTGAAGTTTTTTATAAATTGCAATCGAATAATTTACATCGACAACGTCATCTAATAAACCGTGAAATATTCGGGTAGGAATATTTTTTATTTTACAATTTTCGATCATCGGAATTCGGTCAACAAATCCTGCAATAGGTACAAGAGCGGCAAACATTTCGGGATATGCAAAAGCTAGATTCCAAGCTCCCCATGCTCCCATGCTCAAACCCGTCAAATAAATTCTGTTCGAGTCGATATTGTTTTCTTTTTGAATTTTTAAAATCAAATTATACAAAACCTCAGAATTCCAATATTCATTTTCCGGACATTGTGGAGCTAGAACACAAGCATCTATTTCGTTGTTTTTTAAATATTTAAAAGGGCCATGTACTTTAACCTTTTCAATATCATTCCCTTTTTCACCAGAACCATGTAGAAAAATAATTAAAGGTTTTTTTTCTTTAATTGCTTTTGGTACATATAGAACATAATTC
The DNA here is from genome assembly GCA_023259675.1 of Flavobacterium sp. Lineage (GTDB taxonomy): Bacteria > Bacteroidota > Bacteroidia > Flavobacteriales > Flavobacteriaceae > Flavobacterium. The sequence continues at coordinate 15,191 of JALRGT010000024.1, read as the reverse complement.
AATTCTTTTTTTTGATTGATTTCGGTCTTTAAAGTCCCATTTACCTGAGTTTGCCCAAAAGCATAATAAGTGATAAAGATGAATAGTAAATAGATTTTGCTTTTCATAATGGCATTTTAATTATTCAAATCGTATTTACTCGATTGAAAACCTAATTTCACTAATCCTTGTTTAACTTCTGTAGCATTCATAAATAATTTCCATAACAAACCTGTTCGATAATTCTCTATCATTGGAGCAATTGTACCCTGATCAATTGCTAAATATCGAGGAGCTACCCAATTATAATGAGGAGAAAAAGCATCATAAGGTCCTGCAATCCCTACATATTCTGCTTTATGTTCATCATACAAATAATGCAAAAATTTCATGGCTTCAACTGGGGCAAAAGGAAAAGAGGACAAAGCAGCAGTAGGTGAAATCACCCCTGTATCATTGTTAGGCTGATGTGCCGTATATCCTGTTGTTCCATCTGCATTTCTAGTGTAGCTTGCTGTTAGCCCCCAACATTTGTCTGAATAATCTTTCCATTTTCCTGGATTTGCTATACTATGTTGAATCATAATTTTAGCATGATTTTGAGTCAAAACTCCATAATCAGCATATTGATCTTTTAAGTTATTTGGATCCAAACCTAAATAAGAATAATGCGACCAAAACATTGGCCCAACATTTCCTGTTGCTCCGTTATAATTGAAAATAACTGGAATTCCGTATTGATAACCCGGATGTACAATAGCACCACTTCTAGCCCAAGCTTTATGATAAGCTTCTGTAGAAATTGGATGTGTTGGTGATGAGGCAGCCATAATGTAAGTAATCAGACATTCGTTGTAGCCTTCTAACTTAAAGTTCGTTTCCCATCCGTAATTTGGTGACCAATGCCAGTATAATGCATCCTCACCTTTTGTGTACCAATCCCATTCAACTCCTTTCCAAAGTTCATCAGCTGTAGCAGCTAATTCTTTTTCGGCAGTATTTCCGTTTTTAAAATACTCCCTAACCGTAATTAAGGCTTGGCAAACAAAGGAAGTTTCTACCAAGTCTCCTCCGTTATCTTTTGTACCAAAAGGAATTACTTTACCATCAATATTATTCATCCAATGTGGCCATGCTCCATGAAAACGATCTGCTTTTTCAAGAAAATTCAAAGCGGTTGAAAGTCTTGAAACCGCTTCGTCTCTAGGCAAAAAACCTCTTTCAACACCTACAATGATAGTCATTAAGCCAAAACCGGAACCTCCAGTTGTAATAATATTTGCTTCAAAATTTGAGTCTCCAACAAGGTATCTTTCTCTAGCTAATTTTGAGTTTGAATCAGCATATTCCCAAAAATATTTAATAGCATCTTTTTGAACTTGATCTAGTGCCTCGACATCAGTTAGAAGTTTTACTTGAATAACTGGATTTATAGGTAATGGAGTTCCTCCATCTGGCGTTGAAGAAGAACAGGCTCCAAAAACGCTCAAAAAAAGGAATATGTATAAACTACTTTTCATTTTTTTAAAATTTGTGTGAGATAAATAGAGATTAAATACATCTGGGTATTAAAAATACCCAGATGCACAATCCTTTATGGTAATCTTAATCCATCAAGCTAATGATTTCAGCTTCGGTAAGAACTTTGTTGAAAACTTTTATCTCATCATATAAACTACTATCTGATTTATGCCCCCAATAAGAGAAAGTAGGTCCACTCGCACCAATAACTAAATCAACACAGCCTGTAAGATCTACAGGACTTGAATAAGTACTTGTTCTTTGAAGCACTCCATTAAAATAAATTTTTGATTGAGTTGCAGAAAGAGTAAGTGTAATATAAACCCAATTATTATCTACAGTCAATGTTCCACCATCATTCCATGATTCTCCAGTACCAATCCCTGCATTTAATTTTATGGTTTGAGAAGAACCATTTCCTTCTCTAAACAAACGGAATCCATATTTTCGCCCATCATCTCCAGTAACAGAAGGATTACCTACTACGATTAATCCTGATCGATCTGGTGCTGCATTCACTTTGTACCAAAATGCTACCGTAAGCTCATTGGTTCCAAACAAACCTTTTATGGGGTATGAAATATATGCATCCGTTGCTCCTTTATAAGAATAATCACCTACTTTTGGATCTCCTAAGCTAGAAGTTCCAACTTTAGTAGCTGGTGCTCCAGTAATAGAATTAAGATAATATGTATTGTTAAACTCAGAGAAAAGTGTTTCTCCTGCCAACGGTGAATAGTTTCCTACGTCAGTTGGATAATCTCCTAATTCAGGTCTATCCATGTCTTGACATCCTATAAATACTAATGAAATAAGTGCTATTCCAAATGTTCTCTTTATAATTGATTTATTGATATTCATGATTTTGACTTTAAAAATTAATTGTAATCAGGATTTTGTTTTAATATCCCACCAGATTGGTCAATAGCTGTTTGTGGAATTGGATAAAATTGGTTTTTAACTTGATACCCCAAACCAGCTAAAACAGAAGGAGCATCTCCCCATCTAACCAAATCATAAAATCTCTCATTCTCCATTGCGAGTTCAATTCTTCTTTCGTGTTTAATTGCTGTTCTTAAACCTGACTGACTTAAATCAGTTACTTTAGGTAAAACTGAACTTGTACCTCTTGCTCTATCCCTAACCAATTCTAAATAATCTGATGCCTTAGTTGCATTTCCAGATTCATTTGCTGCTTCAGCGGCCATTAATAACACATCTGCATATCTTAAAATCTTAATGTTTTTCCAATGGTTTTTATTCTCTCCATAACCTTGTCTAATACTTGGAGTAGTATACGCTTTTTTATTCCAATAGGGTTGAGCAACCAATAAAGGACTTTCTGGCACAGTTAAACCAAAACCATCGTTTTGTCCAGAGAAAAGAATTGTTGCATCTTTACGAGGATCACCTGTTTCGTAAGCATCAACTAAATTTTGAGTAGGAACATTAAATCCCCAACCTAAATCCCAAGTACCTGCGCCACGTACGCCTTGAGACTCCCAATAATTGTTAGAGTAATTCACTCCTGCTTCTCTTAAAAACTGAACTTCAAAAATTGATTCTTTTGAATTATCACCAGCTTCAGAAAATAAAGTTGTATATGAATTCTCTAACATATATTTTCCAGAATTAATAACTAATTCACTCTTTTCTAAAGACTTAGACCATTCCTCTTGATACAAATATAATTTTGCAAATAATGCATTCGCAAACCCCTTAGTAGCTCTTCCAGGATAAGCTGGCCAGCTATCCGGTAAATTTGCCGCTGCAAATTCTAAATCACTAATAATTTGAGCATCAACTTCAGCAACAGTAGATTTAACTTTTATACCGTCACTTGGTACAACTATCTTCTTTAAAATAATAGGCACTTCTCCATAATCTCTACGTAAGTCAAAAAAAGCAAATGCTCTAATTACCATGGCTTCGGCCTTATTAATCATTGTTCCTTGATCCGTTAAACCTGAAGCATCAATGTCAACTATTAAATCATTACAGGCAAAAATTAAGCTATAATGTCCATCCCAATACGCAGAAAACTCTGTTGGAGAATATTGAAATTTATCCATAACATTCCCTCTTGTTGCGGCATCTGTTGCGGTACTTCCTTTTTGAGCATCATCAGAACGAATATTTTGAAACCAATACCTATCCCAACTAGTTATCCCATCTTGAGTTCTAATTTTTCCATACAATCCAAAAGCTTTTTCTTCGTATCCACCGGCTGCTAAATCACCTTCAGTTGCTGTTCCTAATGGTTTTTTATCTAAGAATTCATCATCATTACATGAATTTAAAACAGCTAATGCCATTAATACAAAAAGTGATGATTTTATGATATATTTATAATTTTTCATTTTTCTTTATTTTAAAATTTAAAAAGTCACATTCAATCCAAAAGTTGTAATTGTTGGGATTGGGTATCCACCAGTATCTCTACCAAAAGAAGTTGGTGTTCCTCCTGCTTCAGGTGTAAAACCAGAATTATTAGCCCATGTTACCAAGTTTTGTGCATTAACATAAACTCTTAATCCTTGAATGTTAATTCTTTTTAAGAATTGAGAATCAAAATTATATCCTAATTGAATATTCCTTAATCTTAAATAACTTCCATCTTCAATCATATAAGTTGAATTTTGCTTGTTATATCCTGATCCGTCATTAAGTCTTGGTTCCCAGTTAGAAGTACCTGCACCATTCCATCTGTCCAATCTATCTGTTCTGTAATTAAATTGAGCGAAAGTAGATCCGTTACCCCAATCTCTATACACTTCATTCCCATAAACACCTTGGAAATCAACAGAAAAACTAAAATTTTTATACGTTACATTTCCTGAAAAACCATACGTAAAATCTGGACTTGGATTACCAATGATAGTTCTATCATCTGCAGTAATTTGCCCATCACCATTTACATCTTTGAATTTTAAATCTCCAGGAGCATAGTTTCCAAGACTACTAGGATCCGAAGCAATAATATCAGCATAAGATTGATAAACACCTTCTACTTTATAACCGTAGAAAGATCCAATAGGAGCACCTGCAGTTAAAATTGAAGGGCCATCAAACACCTCAAAACCATCTACATATACTGAATTTACTCTGTTTTTAAGTGTTGCTAAATTTCCACTAATCGAATACGTAAAATCATCTTTTATTTTATCATTCCATGAACCTGAAAATTCAAAACCTTTATTTGAAATTTCTCCGGCATTAGTATAAAATTTTTCACTTCCTAAATCAACAAAAGTCAATAAGTTATCTGTGGTTTTATTGTAATAGGTTGTTTCAAATTTCAATCTGTTATTTAAAGTTGATAATTCGAAACCTGCTTCGTATGAAGTCACTGTTTCCCACTGTAAATTTGGATTATTTCTATAAGCTAAAATGTAAGCCGGAACTAAAGATTCACCAAATACTGCCGAAGAACCTGTGGTGTAATTGGGTTGTGATGGATAATGAACTCCTGAATATTGATTTCCTAAAATACCATAAGAACCCTTTACTTTAAGTTGATCAAATATTTTTTGATCTTCCATGAATTTTTCTCTTGCTATATCCCAAGCTCCACCTATAGACCAAAAATTCTGAAATCTGTTTGCTTTGCTTATTTCTGAAGAACCATCACGTCTAAAAGAAGCATTCAAAATATATTTTCCATCATAATTGTATAAAACACGACCTAAATAAGATACTGTTGATCTTTCCCATTGGTCAGAATTTGATAAACGTGTAGTTGGATCTCCAAAAGGATAGGTATTTAAATACCACCATCTTTTATCATAGGGTATCGGGTCACCATTTACATATTGCTTAACAGTACCACTAACTGACTCATAACCTTCTTGATATCTAGTATATCCTGCTAAAGCAGTTAAGTTATGATTGCCAAAAGACTTCTCATAGGTAAATAAATAGTCTTGCTGAGTTTTTTGAGTGTCACTTTTAAACTGATTTACATTAGTCAAGGCGTTACCAGCATACAAGGTTGTATCACCTGTTTCACCTACATAAATATTAAATACAGGTGTATATCCTCTTCCTTTACTATACCCTAAATCAGCTAAATAAGCTGCTCTGAATTTTAATCCTTCGTAAAGCTTAAACTCAGCAAAAATATTTCCAACGTATCTAGAGTCACGATTTAATTGAGTGTATTTTTTACCTTCAACATTTGCTAAAGGGTTACCTATTTGAGCACCTCCAATTTCAACTGGTAATTGATTATACAATCCTAATTCATCATTATAAGACTCTACAATTGGTGTAGCATTCAAAGAAGAAGTAAAATCATGCAATTGTGGCATTCTTGAATCATATCCATTAAAACCAATACCTACTTTTATTCCATCCGATAATTGTAATTCATCATTGATGTTGAATGTGAATTTTCTAAATTTTTCATTTTTTATCAGTCCTTCTTCTGAATGATGACCTGCTCCAAAATAAAACTTATTCTTTTCACTACCATTAGATATACTAATGCTATGAATAATTTGATTAGCATTATTATTTTCTATTAAATTTACCCAATTCGTATTTCCCGTAAACTTATCATAATAAGAATAAGGAGAAGCTCCTTCATTAACTCTTTGCTCATCATATAACATTTTAAATTGTGAAGCATTAGTCATTGAAGGTTTATTAGGTATCGTTTTGATCCCTACAGTTGAGCTATAGTTTACAGTAGTTACGCCACTTTTAGCTTTTTTTGTAGTAATGATAATAACCCCATTTGCACCACGTACCCCAAAAATAGCTAGAGAAGATGGATCTTTTAAAACTTCCATTGACTCAATATCGTTTGGATTTATGAAACTAATGTTATCATTAAAAATTCCATCGACTACATATAAAGGTTTAGTTTGGTACCTACTTACTGTACCTCTGATTCTAACATCAGGATCTTCACCCGGTTTTCCATTGTTCACAACAGATAAACCAGCTACTTTACCTTGTAATGAAGAGACTGGGTTAGCATTAGGTTTGTCAGCCACTTGTTTCCCCTCTACTTTAACAATAGATCCTGTTAAATCTCTTTTCCTTGCAGTTCCATAACCAATTACGACAACTTCCTTTAAAATATCTGCTGATTCATTTAAAGTAATTGTCATTGGTGTTTTTGCTGCAGGAATAGAAACCGTTTCTTGGCCTATCATCGAAATTGTTAAAATTTCTCCTGCCTTAGCATTGATAGTGAAATTTCCATCAAAATCTGTAATGGTAGATGATTTGGTCTCGGCCGAAATTACATTGGCTCCCGGAAGCCCCATTCCATTACTGTCAACTACTTTCCCTTTGATTGCTTGTACTTGTCCAGACATATAGGCAGGAAGCAATAGGAGTGCTAAAAAGCTAAAAATAAAATTTTTCATACGGTTAATAAATGTTAAAGTTAGTGGAGCCAAATTAAACAATAAGAACCGTACAACACATCAAAACGCACTACTACATAGCTACATCATTACATCAGAAATCACACATAAACAATTGATATAGTGCCGATTAACCAATTATTAAAATTCGTTAACATTTCATTATGATGTAGTAATGATGTATTCGAATCACATAAAAAAAGAGTATAAAAAATACAAAATGAATAAAAAATAAAACTATTATTTATAGACTTAATAAAAATTTAGATAAATTATCCTCTTGAGACAAGTCTAACTTCTTTCTTAAACGATATCTATGCAATTCAACTCCTCTAAAGGAAATATTCATCAGAGGTGCAATTTCCTTGGAAGAAAGATTCATTTTAAGGTAAACAGATAGCTTAATATCCTTTGAAGTTAAATATGGATATTTCTTAGATAGCTTCGTAATAAATTCATTATGAATTTGATTTAAATTAGTTTCAAAAGTCTCCCATTCGTGTTTATACACTTCGTTTATTTTGATAACTTTTTTAATTTCATTTTTAAGCTTACTAAAATCTTTTTCAGATTCTAAAATGTGCTGAATTTTTTCAATCATTTCGCTTTGTTTGGCAATAGAAAGTGATTTTCCAGCAACTTCCGATGATTTAGTCATTACTTCTAATTCAAGAATGTGCTTTTCATACTCTTGAATATTCAATTCATTTTCTGCCTTAAGCTCCATTTCAAGAATTTTCTTTTGGTGCTTCAGTTCTTCTTCTCTTAATTTCATTTTTTGGATATAGCGCATTTTATTCCATCTATAATAAACATAGGAAACACCACAAATAACCAATAAATAAAACACAATCATCCAAAAAGAAAAATACCATGGATTTGCCACTTCAAAACTAAAATTGGTAATTTCGTTATACTTTATGCCGTTATAATCATAAACAACAAAATTGTGACTTCCACTATCTAAATTGTTTAAAACAATCAATCCGTTTTTGATAGGGAAAAAATCATTGGATTTATCAAATTTGTAAAAAAGATTTGGTTTCTCTACCCCATATTTTCCTGAAATCACATTAATCTTTAACTCCGAATTATAATGAATCTTTGAGTTATGAGTCACAAAAACATCATTATCAAAAGCTTCGATTCTTACCTTCGGCTTAAGATTGGCGTCATTTTTCAATTTAAAAGAGATAAAACCATCATCAAGATTCAATAAATAGTTTCCTCTATCCTCAAAAATTTTCAAATTACCGTTGATGATTTTTCCTTTGTAATATTTTTCCTGAAAAAGGTTTTTTACAAATTTATTTTCATAAACATATACCTGATATAACAAACCGTCTTGAAGTATTACAAAATAATTTTCATCTATTTTGACAATATCAGAAACATTAGAAAAATTGGCATTAAAAAAATCATTTTTAACCAATTTATTGGATATGGAATCATAGGTGTACCACGAATTATTAATTAAAAAAAGTATTTCGTTTCTGAACTCAAAAATCTTAACCCCAAAGTCATTGGCAATTTTACTTTTCTGGGTTATGTTTTCAACCTTGGTGGTTTCATAAGCATCATTATAGAGCACTCTATACAAACCTCTATAATTATCGGCAGCCCAGAGCTCATTCTTTTTATTCTGTGCGACATATTTAATAGGTTTTAACAAACCGGATATCATTACTGTATGATCCGATTTTTTTAAATCATCATAAATATAAACTCCGCTGTAACTGGCTTGCAAATAGGAATTATTTATACTGCTTTTTACTAAATTCCATCCCCCATTTACACCATTTAGCTTAGAAAAACTTCCGTTTTCGTAAATAAAAGTACCTTCATCATGTCCTATTAAATACTTGTTATCTATTTTACTAATATTCCATGATTGCCCCTGTGAATTTGGTACAAATGAAAAAGTATTTCCTTCATATTTAAAAACACCATAATTTGATGCCATTAAATAGCCATTATCGGATTTAACAACAGAATATACCGACCCCAAGGCTCCAGAATTATCATGAAAAATAGAAACAGGGGAATTTACTTCAATATGTGCAATACCATTATCCAAGCCTAGCCATAAATCATTTTCTTTATCTACTGCAACACTCAATATCGAGTTGTTCATCAATACATTATTTCGATTGATGTTTTTATAGCTACCAGAATTCAAATCAAAAACAAAAACACCTTTATTAGCTGTCCCTACTATTAATTTGTTGTTTTTAATAAACTTGGCTACATTAATATTAGCCCCTTTTAAAATTTCATTTAGTGGATTATCCCAAGCTTTCAAAATACCATTTTCATCAACATAAACACCTTTCTTCTTGGTAAAAACATATGTTTTGTTTTGATTTTTTTCAATGGCATGAATAATATTATTCTCAGCAAGTGACCAATTTTCAAGTTTATTGAACTTTGAATCTTTTAATTCATAAATTCCTTTATCAACTGATGCAACTAATAATTGCTTATTAATTACAAAGCAATAGGAGGCTAAAAAGGGAATTTTTTGCCTTTTAATTGTCTTTCCATCAAACTGAAAAAGGCTATTAAAAGACTGGAAATATATTTTATTATTAAACTCAAAAATCTTCCAGATTTCTTCGTTATCACTATCGTTAAAAACATTTCTTTTATCAGAAATGGAAACATATTGCATCTTGGAATCTTTCCTAATCCAATAACCAAATTCTTTATAAGAACCGGAATAAACTTTATCACCTTGAACCATTATTGAGCGAATGACTGTTTTATTGGGTAACATGTTTTTTTCCCATTTTACGCCATCGTATCTTAGTAAATAATGATTATTGGCAAAGTACATGGCATTGTCGTTACCTTGAGCCACATTCCAAGTTTGATTATCCCCTTCATAATTGGATTTACTGTAATTCTCAACAAAAGGTAGCAACTCTTGTGCGTAGAGTTGAGAAGATACAAAATATATAAGGATTAGTTTAAGAATGTTTGTTTTCAAAATTTGTGGTTTTATACCCAAATATAACTAGATTTATTTAATAGAGAAGTATAAAAAAAGCTTCTCTTTTGAGAAGCTTTTCGAACTTTTTTTAATTTAAAATCAATTCATAAACTTGATTGGCAATTTCCACTTCTTCGTTTGTTGGAATAACCAATATTTTTGTTTTGCAAACTTCCGGATTTATCTCTCGGATTTCTTTGGAACGAATATCATTTTTTGACTCATCTATTTCTATTCCGAAATAGTCCATACCCGTACACACTTGTTTCCTGATATAGGCTGAATTTTCGCCAATTCCTGCAGTAAAAACAATGGCATCCAATCCGTTCAAAACAGAGGTATAAGAACCAATATATTTTTTGATTCGGTACACATTCATATCCAATGCCAATTGACAATCTGTATTTCCATTTGCCGCCTGCTCCTGAATATCACGTAAATCACTAAATCCGGTCAGTCCTAGCATACCGCTTTGTTTATTCAACAAGGTATTCACTTCTTCTAAAGTATATCCTAAAGTGTTCACCAAATAAAAAATTACCGATTGGTCAATATCTCCGGCTCTGGTTCCCATAATCAAGCCATTACTTGGACCAAAACCCATCGAATGCTCCACACTTTTTCCGTCTTTGACGGCAGTAATACTACAACCGTTTCCTAAATGTATCGTAATGATATTTTGAAAAGGAGCATTTTCAGATTTTAAATATTCTATCGCTTTTTCTGAAACATACTTATGTGAAGTCCCATGAAATCCGTAAGCACGGATTTTATTTTCTAGCATTAGCTTATTCGGAATAGCATATTTATAGGCAACAGCCGGCATGGTTTGATGAAAAGCCGTATCAAATACAGCTACTTGTTTTGCAGTCGCAAATATTTCTTCGGCCACAATAATCCCTTCTAAATTGGCAGGATTATGCAACGGTGCCAATTCGAAAAGCTGTTTAATTTTATCTTTCACTTCACCGTTAATCAAAACCGTGTCCGAAAAACTAGCCCCTCCATGAACCACACGATGTCCGACTGCATCAATTTCTTGGGTACTTTTTAGTACTCCAATCGTTTCATCCATCAGTAGTTTAGCTATTTTTTCTAAACCAATTTTATGATTGGGAATTGCCAAAGTTTCTTCCACACAATTTGTATTGGTTTGATACGTAAAATTTGATGACTCCAAACCAATTCTATCAATCATACCGGTACAAATCACTTCTTTTGCAGGCATTTCTATTAATTGGTATTTTATCGAAGAACTACCTGAATTTATTATAACTACTTTCATTAAAATAATATTAAAAAATTACAAGATTGAAGTATTAAATAATTCGTTTTTAAATCATTAAATATTTTAATCTTTAAACATATAAACTACAAACCTTGTGCTTGAATAGCTGTTATCACGACTGTATTGATAATATCATCAACCGTACAACCTCTACTCAAATCATTTACCGGTTTATTCAATCCTTGCAACATAGGTCCAATAGCCAAAGCTCCTGTTTCTCTTTGTACGGCTTTATAAGTGTTGTTTCCGGTGTTTAAATCTGGAAAAATAAGTACACTCGCCTGCCCTGCCACTTCTGAATTTGGCATCTTACTTTGTCCCACTTCTTTATCCACCGCAGCATCATATTGTATCGGTCCTTCAATTTTTATATCAGGGCGTTTTTGTCTTACAATCTCGGTAGCAGTTCTCACTTTATCCACCTCATCCCCTTTACCGGATGAACCTGATGAATAGGAAAGCATGGCAACTTTTGGCTCAATTCCGAATGCCAAACTGGTATCGGCAGATGAAATCGCAATTTCGGCCAGTTGTTCCGCTGTTGGATTCGGATTGATGGCACAATCTCCAAAAACAGAAACACGATCTTCTAAACACATAAAAAATACAGAAGAAACAACCGTAGAATTCGGTTTGGTTTTGATAAACTGTAACGCCGGCAAAATAGTATGTTGTGTGGTATGCGCCGCACCGGAAACCATTCCGTCTGCATGTCCTTTATACACCATCATCGTCCCAAAATAAGAAACATCTTCCATCAAATCTTTTGCCATTCCGATGGTTACATTCTTATTTTTACGCAACTCATAATAGGTGTTTACATAGTCTTCGTAATTCTCCGACTCAATCGGATTTATAATTTTTACTTTAGAAAAATCAAAAGAGATTCCCAATTCAGCCACTTTATTTTCTATTTGTTTTTTATTTCCAATAATCGAAATATCGACCACATCCATTGCCAATAATCGGGAAGCGGCTATAATGATTCTGTCATCATTTCCTTCCGGTAAAACAATATGTTTGCGATGTTTTTTGGCTCTTTTTACCAAATTGTATTGAAACATTTTTGGTGTCATTCCTTCCGCTTCAAAAGCACTTAGTTTTTGGGATAAATTATCTAAATCAACGTACTTTTCGAAGGTATTGATAGACGTTTCTATTTTCTGGGTGTTATCCGCATAAATCTTAGATTTAATATTTCCTATTTTATTGGTAATATTGTATGTACCGCCATCCACAGAAATAATTGGCACAACACCAGACAATCCTTCAATTAACTTTAAAATACTGTCCTCCGGTAAAATATTTCCTGTCAGCACAATTCCCGAAACCGCTGGATAATTTGCCGATTCATTAGCCTGTAAAACCCCTAAAATAATATCAGCACGGTCACCTGGTGTAATAACCAAAGCATTCTCTTTCAAGAACAACAAATAGTTCCTTAATTGCATCGCACCTACACTAAAACTGCCAATTTCATTATTTAGGAATTCGTTACCAAATAATACTTTGGCGTCCAACTCATCAATAATCTCTTTAATGGTAGGATTATTTAAACTGGATATAATAGGAATCGAATTGACTAATACTTCTTCGGGTAAATTTGATTTTAAACTGTCAGTAACCAATTGAATATTCTCCGGCAACACTTTATTGGCAATAACCGCCAAGACTTCTACATCTTTTACTTTAAAAGAATCATAGGCCAAATAGAGACTGTCAATTAACTCTTCCAAGGTTTTACCAACTCCCGAACCAACAATAATGGTTGGAATTCCGAGATTTTTTGCAATAAGCACATTCATGTCCAATTCGATAACGGTACCTTCACCACTGAAACTGGTTCCTTCCACCAATACAAAATCAAACTGTTCTTCCAGTTTTTTGTATTTTTCGATAATCAAATCGAGTACCTCTCCTATTTTTCCCTTATTTTTCTTTTTGATTAATTTACTTTTCGTAATGGCAAAAGCATCATCAAAATCAATATCCAAACCAAAATACTTGATTACCGTTTCGATATGATTGTCTAATTTTCCATCTTCAAAATCTTCAATAATGGGTCTAAAATAACCCACTTTGGCAGTTTTACCAATAAGCATACTCATCAAACCCAGCGTTATTATTGATTTTCCGCAGTTGTGTTCACTTGTTGCAATATAAATGGCCTTATTCATCTTTATCGTTTTTTTTTATTCTAATTCTATTTAATATCGTTTTATTTTAATCTTCATAAAAACTTTATACTCTAAAACCAACGCCTTTTTTTAAAGTAAATCATCATTGCTATCACTATCAAAACCATTATTCCAATTACAACATAATACCCATTTTGATATTTCAATTCAGGCATGTGTTCAAAATTCATCCCATATATCCCCGCAATGAAAGTTAACGGAATAAAAATTGCCGAAACTATCGTCAGGGTTTTCATAATTTCATTCATTTTATGAGATTGCGAAGAAAAAAAGAAATTCGAAGCACTTTCTAACATCCCCATATCGGATTCTATTTGTTCCAAAAGCTCTAAACTTTTTTGATGTAATCTGGAAAAATAGCCGAAAGAATCCGATTCAATACATTTAAATTCCTCCTCTTCCTTTAGGTTTTTTATGGCAAGCAAAGAATCTCGAAGTGGAATTATGGCTCGTTTTAAAAAATTAAAATTATCCCTATGTTTCTCAATTCTCACTAAAATAGACGGATCGGCACTTTCTTTTGAAATGCGAATCAACTCTTCTACTTTATCTTCTTCGTTTTCTATCGTGATGTAAAAATTTTCCATAATGGCATCCAACAAAAGATAAAGCAAAAAGTCTACTTTTTTAGTTCGAACAATACCCGAATGATTCCTGATTCTCTCTCTGATATGCGTAAAAAAATCACTCCGTTTTTCCTGAAAAGAAATTAAAATTCCATCTTTCAATAAAAAACTAATTTGTTCAACACTTATATTATCGGAATGTTCCGCGGGCAACATCGACTTGATATTGAAAAACAACATATCCGAATATTCTTCGAGTTTTGTTCTTCGCGACGTATTTAAAATATCAGAAAGCAAAAAATAATCGATTTTAAAAAAAGCCCCGATAGCCTCAATGAGATCAATTTCATTCAATCCGTGTAAGTTGAGCCAGTTGTTTTTTTGATTATTGATTCCTTTTTTAAAATCGGTAATCTCAATATCTGGAAACTCTACAAAATCAGCATCATCATAAACAAACAACTGCATTTCGGATTCGAATTTTTTATGCTTGCCGGTATATTCGAGATGATTGAGCTGTGCTTTTTGACCTTTTTTGAATTTAATTTTTCTCATATTAAAATATTTGCAGAGTAATATTACGAAAAACTTTTTGTTTAGATGAACTACTTATCGCTTCTGCTATCTTGAAAACAAAGATAAATTCAAATATGATGTTCACACATGAGATAAATCATGTTTCCTTTTTAAATGATTAAATTTAACAAAAAACAAAAACCCAACTGTTTTTATAACCAGTTGGGTTTAATGAAAATAGACCATAAAAAAACCGAGCCATTTCTGGCTCGGTTTTTCATTATTTATGATTTTCAAAAGATCTCGATAAAAATCGGGATAAGCGATTCTCATCCCGATTCATCGGGAGTTCTCTGCTTATTTTACTTCTTCGTAATCTACGTCTTGAACATTGTCACCTTCAGCAGCTTGAGGTTCAGCAGCAGCTTGACCTTGCGCGTACATTGCTTCTGTAGCAGTTTTCCAAGCAGCATTGATATTATCTAATGCAGTTTGAATAGCTGGAATATCTTGAGATTGGTGCGCCATTCTCAATTCAGTTAAAGCGTATTCTACAGCTACTTTGTTTTCGTCAGATAATTTATCTCCAAGCTCTTTCAATTGAGATTCAGTTTGGAAAATCATAGCATCTGCTTCGTTCAATTTTTCAGCTCTTTCTCTTGCAATTTTGTCAGATTCAGCGTTAGCTTCAGCATCTTGTTTCATTTTTTCGATTTCTTCAGCTGTCAATCCAGAAGAAGCTTCGATACGAAT
>JALRGT010000249.1 GCA_023259675.1 Flavobacterium sp. | reverse complement strand
AATGTCGTTTAATGCTTCTTCTTTATTAATATTTTTCTCAACTTTTAATGTTTCTAATAAATATGGACCTTTGTTGATTGGATCAGTATTACAATTTTGATTGAAGAAACACCATTTTCAATTATTTTTTTTAAAAGTTCATCAGTAATATCAAAGCCTGATTTAATTATATATTCACCATTTTTATCTTTGATGTCTTGAGCGATATATTTTCCAATAATTTCATTATTAGAAACTGAAATATTACTTAGTCCTTTTTCTTTTAATTTATTCGCTATGATTAAATTTAATTTTTCGCCTTTATCTAAAAACTTTTTATTAGATTTTGTGTCAACTAAATCGTAAGAAAGTTTAACTGGTCTTTTATAGTTCTCAGGAATAAATTTAGTGCTCCAAGTTCTGTTGTCTTTATCAAATGTATATTGGTCATTTGAATAGTATGTTTCAATGACACTTTCTCTTGTTATACCTAATGCATAAAGCAAAGTTGTGATTGGAAGTTTTTTC
>JALRGT010000248.1 GCA_023259675.1 Flavobacterium sp. | reverse complement strand
GGGAAAACGGTGATTAGTTTTAAAAACCGAGTGCGTCATAAAAATGGCACTTATCGTTGGTTAGACTGGAACAGTAATATTGACTTAAAAGAAGGCATCATTTATTCGGCGGCACGTGATATCACTGAAACCATTGAATTGGAATTAGAACAACAAAAAGCTGTTGACGAACTCTATGAAAACGAAGAAAAACTTAGAGTAATTGTTGAAAATATTGGCGAAGGAGTAATTGTTGCCAATGCCGATAAAAAAGTAATTTTGGCTAATTATGTAGCCAATGATATTTTTGGTATCGAAGAAGATGATAAAATTTCAACAGATTTGACGGCGCATTTCGAATTGTATTTTCCTGACGAAAAAACGGTTTTCCCTGCTCAAAATTTACCCATGGAACGCGCCTTTAATGGTGAAGTTACTGATGATATCGATTTGGTCCTATACAATCCCATGTCTCGCGAAAAAAGAAGGGTTTTAATTAGCGGCCGTCCTTTAGTAGATCAGGATAACAA
>JALRGT010000247.1 GCA_023259675.1 Flavobacterium sp. | reverse complement strand
TGCAGGCAACAATTTTGGGTTTTTTTAATCCTTTTGGAATATCAGAAATTGAACCAAACCCACCTATATTACTGAACTTTTTATTGCCTTTATTTTTTGATGAAATCTTTGAAATGAAGTTAACAAATTTATCAGCAGCATCAATATTGACGCCACTTTTTTTATAAGTAAAGGTTTTATTAATCATTAGTAAATTTTAAAGATGTATTATCAAAAACATTTATATATTTTTTTTTTAATTCTAGCCCTAAGTTTATCTTTTTTTTCCACAAGTAAAGCTAAAGAATTTTTTATTAATAGCATTGAAATTCAAGAAAAACTCGAAAATGATTTTAATAAAGAAAACCTTATAAACAAAGGATTCAAAGAAGCATTTGATGAGTTAATGAACAAATTGATTCAATCAAAGAATTTGAATCTAGTTAAAGATAACAATCTTAACGAAATTAAAAGTATGATCGAAACATTTACTATTGAAGAAGAAAAATTTATTAACAAAACATACAATTT
>JALRGT010000246.1 GCA_023259675.1 Flavobacterium sp. | reverse complement strand
AATTTTTCTCCGTCAAAAAAACTACAGTTCGATCCTGTACCTAGAATGCATATGATTGCAGGTTTCATTTCGACCCCAACAGCGGCATATGCAGCAGCATAGGTATCTTCTTTTATCTCAACTATCGCATTAGGAAAATATTCTTCTAAAACTTCTTTAAGCATTTTGGTTGGCTTTGGGGTGCCACATCCAGCTCCGTAAAAATAAACACGGGTTGCTTTATGTCTTTCGGCAGCCATTACCTTATTTTTTGCTATACAAGATCTCAATTTGGGGCGAAGCAAGATGGCTGGATTTAGCCCCTTTGTCCGCTGTTTTTCAAACAAGGGTGTACCTTTGTCATCCACTAACAACCAATCGCACTTGGTTGATCCACTGTCTGCTACAACTATCACATTGAGAATTTTAAACCTTAGTGGTAATGTGAACCATAAGGTCCACTAGTTTCGAGGAGTACCCATACTCGTTGTCGTACCAAGAAATAATCTTGAAAAAGGTAGGACTGAGTTCA
>JALRGT010000245.1 GCA_023259675.1 Flavobacterium sp. | reverse complement strand
CTATGACACATGAAGATGAATATTTCACAGTATATCCATCACAGGAGATTACAAAAAAAGAATATGAAAAAATATTGAAAGATTATTCAAAAGGTAATGCACAAATAGAAGTATATAAAAATATTAATTAAAATTAAATTAAATAAATCAAATTTAAATATTATAAATTCAATGTCTATGAATCAACTACATGAATACTATGTAGCACACCAAGCTCATATTATGAGAAACTTTGATATTTTAATGAATCAAAAATTTATTTTTGATAGTAATAAAAAAACAGGCAATCAAAATCGAGTTTGCTTCCCCTATCCAATTATTCTTAAAAAATTAAAACCAGGTAATAAAATCTTAATTGATGATGGAAAGTTTGTTTTTAAAATTGTTAAAAAAATTAAAAATGGTGTTGTTACAAGTTGTTTAAGCCAAAACTGTAAAATTAGAAGTAATAAAAGTATTCATTTACAAAACTTTTATATGCCTTTTAATAATCTAACTCAAAAAGATAAAAA
>JALRGT010000244.1 GCA_023259675.1 Flavobacterium sp. | reverse complement strand
CAGAGGATCTAATATTCTTAAGTGCGTCTTTTAAAGGTGCAAAAAAAGACACAGAGCAAATAAAAAAAATATGCTTAAATTAAAAAATAAAAAAGAATTAAATCAACCAACTAAAATCAAAACTAGCGGAAGTACTTTTAAAAATCCAATTGATAAGACATCTAAAAAAGCATGGCAGCTGATAAAAGAATCAGTTGCTAGTGACTTAAAATTTGGTGATGCCTATATTTCAGAAAAACATTCAAATTTTTTTATTAATAAAGGTAATGCAACATTTGTAGATATGAAAAATTTAATTAATTTTGTAGAAAAAAGTGTATTCAGTAAAACAGGAATTCAATTAGAAAAAGAAATAAAAATTTTAGAAAATTGAAAAAAAAAATATTAGTAATTTCTGGTGGATTCTCTAAGGAGCGTGAAATAAGTATTCAGACCGGAATACAAGTAGCCAGAGAATTAAAAAAAAATGGATATATAGTTAAAGTTTGTGAACCAGATAATGAGATATATAAA
>JALRGT010000243.1 GCA_023259675.1 Flavobacterium sp. | reverse complement strand
TAAGGCGCTAAGGCACTAAGCTTTTGTTTTTTATATTTTAAAAAAATCACTTTTCATGGCTTTTTAGCC
This sequence comes from Flavobacterium sp., assembly GCA_023259675.1. Lineage (GTDB taxonomy): Bacteria > Bacteroidota > Bacteroidia > Flavobacteriales > Flavobacteriaceae > Flavobacterium. The sequence continues at coordinate 442 of JALRGT010000243.1, read as the reverse complement.
CTGATGGAAGCGACATTCTTTTTATTTTGTACTTCGACAGGCTCAGTATGACAAAATAAAAAGAATATAGCGAACAGTAGGAATCCCTATTAACTGATAATCCAATTGTTTCGCTCCAAATTATTATTTAGAAATTTGGAAATGCAAAGTAAAGCAATAGCCTTACCACTTGCAAGTAGTAAGGCTATTTATAATTGTAAACAACTAGGTGTTTTTAGTTTATGGCTTTTACAACCGCTTTAGGTGCCTCTTTACGAGTACCGTCGAATCCGTCAACTCCTGATACCGTTGTGTATTTCAATACATAACGTTTTCCCGGATTAACGATTTGGTACGCCGCCTGACACATTAAAGTTGCTTCGTGGAATCCACAAAGGATTAACTTTAATTTACCCGGATAGGTATTGATATCCCCAATAGCGAATATTCCAGGGATGTTGGT
>JALRGT010000242.1 GCA_023259675.1 Flavobacterium sp. | reverse complement strand
TATCATTAAATTTTTTAGCAACTTGTTTATGGTGTGCACCTTCCACAAAATCAGGCCACACATGTTTTACAAAAGCCATGAAGTCATTTCTGATTTCAGATTCTTTTTTCTTATCTTTCCACTTAGCCATGTATAAAGCTAATTGTCTTTTTACATCAGGTGGTAATTTCTCAAACTTTTTTAATTTATCAATATCCATAAAGGCGTTCCAAAAAATTTTCTAAAAAATTTGGAAAATTATTTGAATAATGAATAAAAAATTAATTTTAGAAGATTATTTAAAAAAAATAGAAAAGTTTCAAAAATTAAATGAAGCTTATTATGATATTAATAAACCGTTAGTTGCCGACTCAGAATTTGACAAACTAAAATTAGAAATAATTAAATTTATATTATCAAATACAGAAGAAAAAAAAAGTAAAAATAAAAAGTAGAAAAAAATAGTATAACTACTGTCTTTACTTAATGCATTCCTACGAGCAATGAAGTCTATCAAGAGAACTGATGCCAACAA
>JALRGT010000241.1 GCA_023259675.1 Flavobacterium sp. | reverse complement strand
TTGGTGGTGGTACTCCAAAAATACAACTCGTAACCCTTTATTTTTTAATTTACTTCCTTAACTTAATGACATTGCCCGAAGTGTCGGGACAAAGCACCCGAGCGCAGCGAATTGAGCTTTTGCTAATCACACTAAAAAAAGGTTACAAGTAAATCCGATAACCCAAACCCAAAGTTTCGCAATGAGATACAATCCGATCCCACAAAGATGAGCAAATTACTTTGTAGCGTTACTAAATAAAATACCTGCGGAATGCTAAAATTTTAAAAAAAAATCCCAAGCTTGAGCTTGGGATTTTATAGTGTTTTTTTGGCTTTAACTACCAGATTTTTACACGTTTTTCCGGAGCAATATACATTCCTTCTCCTTCTTTGATATTGAAAGCTTCGTAAAAAGCATCAATATTCAATAAAGGCACATAACCACGATACATAGGTGGGGTATGCGGATCGGTTTTTACTTGATTTTTAATTGCTTCATCGCGGGATTTATTTCTCCAAACTGTAGCCCAAGAA
>JALRGT010000240.1 GCA_023259675.1 Flavobacterium sp. | reverse complement strand
AGACACAAAATAAGTAAAATTAATAAAGTATTATATTCTCATATGCATGGTGATCAAACACATGGCATTAACGATTTGAGATCTTTTTATATAAACAGCCGAAAACAGCTTGATGTTTATGCTGACAAATATACTTCAAAATATCTTAATTCTACATTTTCTTATGTGTTTAAAGGTTTTACAAAAGAATATCCCGCAACACTAAAACTTAACAAGTTACCAAAAAAAATATTTACAAAAAATTAATAAGAAAATAATTTTAAAAACTTTTCAACAAAAAGCAGATTCATCTAATATTAAAAAAATAGCAAAAAATTATGATATTATCTGTGATTGCTCTGATAACTTTGAGACGCGATATCTTATAAATAACTTTTGTTTTAAAAATAAAAAAAAACTAATTTCTGCTGCTATAAGTAAATTTGAAACTCATATATTTAACTTTGATTTCTCTAAGAAAGTTCCTTGTTATCAATGCTTTATGCCTAATTTACCTTCTAACAATAATGCTTGTGA
>JALRGT010000023.1 GCA_023259675.1 Flavobacterium sp. | reverse complement strand
TATATATAGGAGCCATAAAACGACTCCAATCTACCCATATTTGGGTGGCTTTGTGCCATAGCGGTGGCTTTTATTTATGAAGCTAATATATAAATAATTCTTTACAAATCGTCAAAAGGGCTTTTCATTTGCAGCAAACTTTTCGTACTTACTGGAGTGTAGATTTATTCCCTTTTTAATGATTTTTTATGGGTGTTCATGAATTTCATACTTCGGTTTCTGTGGTTTTTCGGCTGTTATTGGGCAATAACAATAATAAAAATCAATAACAATTCGTTTTCGTGATATCGAGATGTTGTTGGGTTTGCGTGAAGGGTTGAGGCGGCATCCTCGAAGTGCAACGGAGAGATATAGCCGAAAACCTGACGCTGCCGTAACGGAGAGGAGGCAGGGGCACGCCATAAAAAAATCCGACTGGCTTGCACCAATCGGATTTTATATAATTAATGTTGAGGTTGCTTCGTTCCTCGCAAATGACTACAAGTGAATTACTTCGCCATAAGCATCGGCAACGGCTTCCATAACGGCCTCACTCATGGTTGGGTGTGGGTGAATCGCTTTTAGGATTTCGTGACCTGTAGTTTCCAGTTTACGTGCTACAACTGCCTCGGCAATCATGTCCGTAACACCGGCACCAATCATGTGGCATCCTAACCATTCGCCATATTTAGCATCGAAGATTACTTTTACAAATCCGTCTGGAGTTCCAGCCGCTTTTGCTTTTCCGGATGCTGAGAATGGGAATTTACCAATTTTTAATTCGTATCCTTTTTCTTTTGCTTGTTTTTCAGTCAAACCAACTGAGGCAATCTCTGGAGTGGCATAGGTACAACCCGGTACGTTTCCGTAATCGATAGGTTCTACGTGTAATCCTTTGATTTTTTCTACACAGTTGATTCCTTCAGCAGAAGCTACGTGAGCCAAAGCTTGACCTGGAGTAACGTCTCCAATAGCATAATATCCTGGGATATTAGTCGCATTGTAAGCGTTTACCAAAATTTTATCTCTGTCGGTAGCGATTCCTACTTCTTCCAGACCAATGTTTTCGATGTTGGTTTTGATTCCAACAGCAGATAACAAAATATCAGCTTCTAGAACTTCTTCACCTTTAGCGGTTTTAACGAATGCTTTTACACCTTTTCCGGTAGTATCAATACGCTCTACAGAAGAGTTGGTCATGATTTTGATTCCGGCTTTTTTCAAGGAACGCTCAAATTGTTTGGAGATGTCCTCGTCTTCTACAGGAACAACGTTTGGCATGAATTCTACAATAGTAACATCAGTTCCCATTGCATTGTAGAAATGTGCAAATTCTACTCCAATCGCTCCAGAACCAACGATAATCATCGATTTTGGTTGTGTTGGCATTGTCATTGCTTGACGGTAACCAATTACTTTTACACCATCTTGTGGCAAGTTTGGCAACTCACGAGAACGAGCACCGGTAGCGATGATAATATGATCGGCGCTGTATTCGGTAACTTTGTTGTCTTTGTCTGTAACGTCCACTTTTTTACCTGGTTTTAGTTTTCCAAAACCTTCGATAACGTCAATTTTATTTTTTTTCATCAAGAATTGTACTCCTTTGCTCATTCCTTCGGCAACCGAACGGCTACGTTGAACAACAGCTGGGAAATCCTTGTCAAATTCTGAAACCGTCAATCCGTAATCAGAAGCGTGTTTTAGATAGTCAAAAACCTGAGCCGATTTTAATAAAGCTTTGGTTGGAATACAACCCCAGTTCAAACAAACTCCGCCTAAGTTTTCTTTTTCAATTACGGCTACTTTAAAACCTAATTGTGAGGCTCTAATGGCTGTTACATATCCGCCTGGTCCACTTCCTAAAACAATGATGTCGTATTTCATTTCTTTCTGTTTTATTTTTTAAAGTTTTAAAAATGAATGCACAAAACCGCATTTCATTTTATAAGTTTTTTCTAAAATTTATTGATGCTGCGAATTTAAGAATTTATTCTGTTTTTGGAAACTTTAAAGATTCAATAAATGGAAAGATTTTAAAAATTGAACAATTTAAAGTGGAAAAGTGTGATTTGAATATAAGAATTGACAATGAATAATTAATCTTTTGAATTAATTGCTAATATTCCTTGCGTTTCAATTTTTGGAACTCGGCTGTAACCCCTTAGTCAAGTCAGGGTGACAAAACAGATTTGTCGATTTTTTCTTTGCGTCTTTGCGGTTAAAAAACATTAGAATCTTAGCGCACTTTGCGGTAAAAAAAAGGCACGCAGATTTAACGGATATTAGCGGATTATTTCTTTGTTTCTTAGCTTCTTAGCAGCAAAAAAAACAGTACAATCTTTAACGGTAAAACAAAACTAATTTGCCATTGAAAACTGTGAATAGTACAGGTTTTTGTAATAGCCACTTTCTCTGTTAATGAGTTCTTGATGCGTTCCTTCTTCCATAATCAAACCTTTGTCCATTACTACAATTTTATCGGCATTGACAATCGTTGCCAATCGGTGGGCAATGACAATCGAGGTACGTCCTTGGGTAATCGTTTCGGTAGCACGCTGAATTAATTCTTCAGAGTAGGTATCAATAGATGAAGTGGCTTCATCCAGAATAAGAATACTCGGATTACTGATGTAGGATCTCAAAAAAGCAATCAACTGACGTTGTCCTGAAGATAGCATTACACCGCGTTCCTTTACATCAAAATCATAACCGCCAGGCAAACTCATAATGAATTCGTGAACGCCTATTGTTTGGGCAGCTGCATATACTTCTTCTCTTTGTATATTAGGATTGTTTAATGTGATATTATTAAAAATCGTATCGGCAAAAAGAAACACATCTTGTAGCACCACGGCAATTTGCTTTCGTAACGAGCTCAGGGTATATTCATCAATGTTATGTTTGTCGATGCAAATGGTTCCGCTGCTGATTTCGTAGAATCGGTTCAGCAAATTGATAATTGTCGATTTTCCGGCACCAGTAGCGCCCACAATGGCTATTGTTTCGCCCGCTTTCACACTCAAATTGATTCCTTTGATTACTTCTTCATCGGGGATATAGCTAAAATGAACCGCTTTGAATTCGATAGCGCCTTTAAAAATTGGTGCTTCAATTTTTCCGGTATCCTGAATTTGGTCTTGGGTATCGATAATTTCAAAAACACGGTTGGCCGCAATCATTCCCTGTTGCATCTCGTTGAATTTATCGGCAATTTGACGCAAAGGGTTAAATAACATTCCAATGAACATGGTGTAGGAAAACAAATCTCCGAAAGTGGTAAAATGATCGCCATTCAGAATTTTGATTCCGCCATACAATACAATAAAACCTAAAGTCAATGACGAAATAATATCGGCAATAGGGAAGAAAATGGAGTTATACAAAATGGTTTTAATCCACGCTTTTTTATGCTTTTCGTTGATTTCTTTGAACTTTTCATATTCTATTTTTTCGCGATTGAAAAGTTGTACAATCTTCATCCCGGTCACGCGTTCCTGAACAAAGGAGTTCATATTTGAGATTTGATTTCGAACTTCTTCAAAGGCAACTTGCATTTTGCGTTGGAAAATCCGGGTTATATACACCAAAATTGGCATCGCAACAATCACAATCCAAGTGAGTGTCCAATTCATATAGAACATGAAAAGAAGTACGACCAGCATTTTCATTATATCACTGATAATCATGAACAATCCCTGACTAAAAATACGGGCTATTGCTTCAATATCCGAAACCGAACGCGTAACCAACTGTCCCACTGGAACCATGTCGAAATACTTCATTCGGAAACTCAAAATGTGTTTAAACAGTTTTATACGGATGTCTTTTACAATATCCTGTCCCAACCAGTTGGCCCAATAGACAAAATAGAATTGAGAAAAAACTTCCAACAAAAGTACGATTCCCATTAGGGTAATGTAGATTAAAAGGCCATGGGTGTCTTGTGTTTTTATATATCCATCGACAGTTTGTTTCAATAAATAAGGGCGTAACGCCGCAAAAAGCGATAAGGAGACCGCAAAAATAATTACACCGTTAAAACGCCATTTGTAGGGTTTGGTGTATTGTAATATTCGTTTAAAAAGTCGTGTGTCGAATGCTTTTGCTTTCATTTTTATTTTTTTAACTGTCCCAAAACTTCGGGATTAGTTCAGTTTTAGATGTTTTGTCCTGCTATCAGGGCTATTTTATATTAATTATCAATTACTTTAAATAATCATAATCGATTTTTGTTAAATACAATCCGTGCGCGGGTACCGAAAAACCGGCTTTTTCTCTGCTTTTACTATCAATAATAGCGGTAAAATCGTCCAATGTAATCTTTTGTAATCCAACATTCACCAAAGTGCCTACAATGGCGCGCACCATATTGCGTAAAAACCGATTGGCCGAGATGGTAAAAATAAGAGAATCTTTCTCTGTTTTCCAAGAGGCTTCAAAAATAGTGCAATCAAAAGTATTTACATCGGTATTTACTTTAGAAAAACATTGAAAATCGGTATGCTTCAATAAAATTCCTGCCGCTTTATTCATCAAGTCCACATCCAGTTTTTGATTGAAGTACCAACTTAATTCCTGTGTAAATGGATTTTTGACCGTATTGATATGATATTCGTAGGTTCTTTTGGTCGCATCAAAACGAGTATGCGCTTCTTCATGAACCGGAATAATTTCGTATACGGTAATGTCTTTGGGTAAAAAGGAATTCAGTTTGTGAACCAAAATGGGAATGTTAAGTTCCGCTTCAAAATCAAAATGGGCATACATCTCTGTAGCGTGAACTCCTGTATCAGTGCGTCCTGCTCCCATAAGATTAATATCAGTATTTAATAATACCGAAAAGGCTTTGTTTAATGTTTCCTGTACAGATGCCGCATTAGGTTGATATTGCCAACCGTGATAATGGGTTCCGTTGTATGCCAGTTTTATAAAATATCTCAAGATTTTTGTTGCCAAGTTTTAAAGTTTCAAAGGTACAAAGTTTTTGAGTAAGTAAGTGTCAAGTTTCCTTTTTCAAGTGATAACTGATTTTATTTTTGTCCACCTAAAACGGTAAAATGTTCAATAAATATTTACATACCTTTGCGGCTTTGATACTATAAAAATGAAAAAAATCCTGCTCCTATCAGATACCCACAGTCATATAGATGATACTATTTTGAAATATGTAGCACAAGCAGATGAAGTTTGGCATGCGGGAGATATTGGAGATTTGGTAGTGACCGATACCCTAAAAAAAATAAAACCGTTACGCGCCGTTTATGGGAATATAGATGATGCTAAGGCCCGATTAGAATTTCCGTTACACAATCGTTTTACCTGTGAAGGGGTTGATGTTTGGATTGCCCATATTGGTGGTTATCCTGGAAAATACAATCCTGCCATAAAAAAGGAAATGGAACTTAATCCACCTAATCTATTCATCTGCGGACATTCCCATATTTTAAAAGTGATGTTTGATAAAAAACATAATTGTTTGCATATGAACCCAGGAGCAGCTGGAAAAAGTGGTTTTCATCAAATGCGTACCATGTTGCGATTTGTAATAGATGGCGATAAAATAAAAGACTTGGAAATTATTGAAATTGAAAAAAGAGTTTAAATTTCTTTGTGCGTTATGGGAACAGTGATACGGATTGTTGTGCCTGAATCGATATCCGAATCGACCCTGAAGGAACCGTTACTGTCCTTGATTCGTGCTTTTATTTGGTAAAGTCCAAACCCTTCTAATTTTTGAAATTTTGAAATATTGAATCCTTTTCCATTGTCAGTCACGCGAATAATTAATTGATCATTATTTTCTTTCAGACTTAATTTGACCTGACCGGCCTGACTGTGTTTGATCGTGTTGTTCAATAATTCGGTGATAATAAAATACATTTTCATTTCGAACTCTTCAGCATATCTAGTTTTGGTGGATGTTTTACTGGAATATTTAAATTCGATACTCGAATTAGTCATTTTTTGACATAAATCTTTGAGTGCATAAAACAGTCCGAAACGAACTAAAAGCGAAGGTAGGAGCTCGTGGGATAAATCCCTTACCTTTTCATGTGCTTCATTAAGAATGGCTTTGGTTTTAGTGATTTCTTCGATTTCTGTTTCGTTTTTGGCTGTAAAGACACTTAAATGTAATCCTGCCGATGAGAGCAATGCACTGAGGTTGTCATGTAAAAAAACAGCAATTTTTTTGCGTTCTATTTCTTGTCCGTCGATAGAAGCATTGATGATTTTTTCTTGAATCTTACTTTGTATTCCCGTAATTTTATTTTTTTGTTTTAATCGAATATTCTGAAAGAAAAAGTATAAAAGAATGATTATGAGTAGAAGAATAGAAATAATAATGATACTGATTTTTTTGTTATTGGATTGTTTTTCCAATAGCAATTGCTCTTTTGATTTGTACTTTGTTTCTATGTCATCTATTTCTCTTTTAAATTCATCAATTTCTAAATTGATTCCGGCGACATTTACTTTCTTTAGTTTTTCTTTATAATTTAGTTCTGCGGTAATTGTATTGAAGCGTTCTAAGTTGAGATAGGCTTTTTTGTAATCACCAATCTTTAATAAAAATCTAGAATATTCCTGGTGGGCAAAGGATAAGTCTGATTTGTCAGTGTGTTTTGTCGCTGATTGTAAGGCTTTTTCAAAGTATGAAATCGCTTTTTTTGTTTCGTTTGTGTGGCTATAATACATGCCATTAAGCATATTTAATATGATGAGAATAGATTCATCGCCACTCTTTTTATGGTATTTATTAATGTACTTTAAATAGGGAAGTCCTTCTTTGAATTCATTAATATCAAAATAAGCCCAAGTAATGTTGAGTTTGGTAAAAAAGATTTGAGCAGAATCTTTGATTTTGTTGCTATATTCCAGTGATTTTTTATAATAATATATTCCTTTTTGGTATTCTTTTTTATCAAAGCAATAGATATTTCCTAAATTATTATTCAGCCAATTTTTGAGTTCGTTATTATCGGTTTTATTGGCATAAATCATTCCTTTTTTATAATAGAAAAAAGCCTTTTCAAATTCGGCCAATTCATCAAAATTAGCAGCTATAGTGTTGTAGCACATTGCTATGAGGTTATCGTCTTTAATCGTGATGGCATATTTTAATGCAATTCGGGATTGAATTAACGATTTCTCATATTTTTCTTCTTTCATTAGGCGGGTAGCATTCTTGGTAAGTGCTGTAATTTCCTTTTTTGATGGTATTTTATTTTGTGAAAAAAGGGAAGGACTTACTAAAATAAGCACTAAAGAAAGTATAAAAACAATTCGATTATGAAGCATAAATGATTTATTGTCTAAATTAAAAAGACATTGTATTTATCTGTGTTTACTTAAATACCTTGATTTAAATAATGTTGAAAAATCAGGATTTTATCAAATTATTTTTAATGGCATATTTTACAATGCTTATAGTATTTTTGGCTTTAAGTTTTTTCATAATATTCTTCCTATGTGTTTCGACCGTATTGGTACTTATAAATAAACGATCGCTAATTTCTTTCCCACTATATTCTAAAGCTATTAAAGTAATAATTTCCAATTCTCTGGAAGTTAATCCAGTGTTGGTATTAGGTTTATAGGTGTCTAAACTTGAAATGTTCTTGGTTGCCTTATTAAATATTTTTTCCCTAACGGAATTACAAAAATATTCTTCACCAGTAGTTACAGAAAGGATTGCGTCTATGATGTGTTCGCCTGCACATTGCTTGGTTAAATAACCACTGGCCCCTAGTTTCATTACTTCTTTTATGATTTTAAGTTCATCATAACTGGATAGTATGATTACTTTGCAAGGAAACCCTTTTTTCGCAAATTCTTTAATTACTTCGATGCCGTCTTTTTCGGGTAAACTGATGTCAAGGATAAGTACATTGGTTTTGTTCTTGATAACATCATCATAGACAGTACTTCCGTTTAAAGAATAACCAACTACCTCAAATTCGGGAACGGTTTGTAATAAAGTAGTCATCCCGTCTATTAAAACTTGATGATCATCGGCCAGATGGATTCGTATTTTATCGTTCATATATTTTTATACTAATCCAAATTTATGAAAAAAATAGCAATAATCGTTTATAAGATTTGTATTAATAATTAAATTAGACATGACATAAAAAAACCCGAACACTTCTATTCGGGTTTTAATCGCACTAATAAACTAAGTTTATAGGTTTACCTCAATCTGTCCACAGATTTTACAAGATCTTCATCCTTTTTGATGGCCTTATTAGCCAAAACTAATAATACGATAGCAATAATAGGTAGAAACATCCCAATACCTTTCTCAGAAACAAAAATGGTTTCTCCAGATAAGTTTAGTGAACGATATACAAACAATCCTAATAAAATTAAATTTAATATCATATTCAATCTGTTGATAACAAATTGATTTTGTCTTTTTTTATAGGAGATAATACTTAATACAGATAATGTAGTACTTAATCCTAACAAGATTACATAAACTTGGTTCTGCATAAAAAAATAATCGACCTTATCGCTCATAGTCCATAAAGGAAAAATAAAAGGCAATATTCCGGTTACTACAAAAGCGAGAATGAGATATATAGTCTGTATTCTTTGTATCATTTTGTTCTATTGTGTTGCACAAAAATATATTTTCTTTTTTAAAAATACTATTGTATGATTAAATTTTATTCGTATTATTGCATAACAATGCCGTAAGCACTTCATACTGCGGCCTATTCAAAATAAATTTTTACTACCTATCTTTTTATAGTATTTCCAAATTAATTAAATTCAAAGAACATTCATGTTTGAAATTTCTGCATTAAAAGAAATGAAGCTTGCTGAGCTTCAAGAAATAGCTAAAGCAGCTAAAACCATAAAGTTTAACGGTGTTAAAAAAGAGACATTAATCAATCAGATTTTAGAACATCAAAAAGCTAATGTTGCACCTGTAACTGAAAATAAAATGGAGGAAGAGAAGCCTAAAAGAGCTCGAATCGTTCCTGCAAAGAAAACCATTACGCCCAAAAACGCCAAAATTTCTGCAATGAAAGTGGAAGAAAGAAAGGTTGAAACGGAGGTTCTAGAACCAATGGCTCCTTCAGAAGAAATAGTGGCCCAAGAGGTTATCATAAATGAGGAAATTACGGTTGTAGAAAAGAAAGCCCCAAAAATTGTAAAATTCAATAAATCAGCTTACGAAAAGAAAATTGCTTTAAAGAAGAATATTCAGGAAGCTAAAGAAGAAGTAGATGGTGGTACTGAAGAAACTATAGAAAATAAAGTTGCGGAAGAAACTTTGGAAACACCTGCACCTGCAGTACCTACAAAAAAAATAAATCCGCACGAGCGAAAGCGAACTGACGAAGTAAATCAACAGAATAAGCAAAATCCCAACCAAAACCAAAATCCTAATTTTAAAAACAAAAAAAGTAATTTTAGAGATGCTGATTTTGAATTTGACGGAATCATTGAGAGTGAAGGTGTTCTAGAAATGATGCCTGACGGATACGGATTTTTACGTTCTTCAGATTATAATTATTTGGCATCTCCGGATGATATTTATTTATCGACTTCTCAAATTAGATTATTTGGGTTGAAAACTGGGGATACCGTAAAAGGAGTAGTTCGTCCTCCTAAAGAAGGAGAGAAGTTTTTCCCGTTGGTAAGAGTTTTAAAAATTAACGGACATGATCCTCAAGTAGTTCGGGACCGTGTGTCTTTTGAACATTTAACACCTGTTTTTCCAACAGAAAAATTTAGATTAGCCGAAAGACAAAGTACGATTTCAACCCGTATTATCGATTTGTTTTCACCTATAGGTAAAGGGCAACGTGGAATGATCGTGGCACAGCCTAAAACAGGTAAAACCATGTTATTGAAAGAGATTGCCAACGCTATTGCAGCAAATCATCCCGAAGTATATTTAATCGTTTTGTTGATAGACGAACGTCCTGAGGAGGTTACGGATATGCAACGCAGTGTCCGTGGAGAAGTGATTGCTTCTACTTTCGACAGAGAGCCTCAAGAGCATGTTAAGATTGCTAACATCGTGCTGGAAAAAGCAAAACGGTTAGTGGAATGTGGTCATGATGTAGTTATTTTATTAGATTCAATCACGCGTTTGGCAAGAGCTTATAACACCGTTCAACCTGCTTCTGGGAAAGTATTGAGTGGTGGTGTGGATGCTAATGCATTACAGAAACCAAAAAGATTCTTTGGTGCAGCCAGAAATGTAGAAAATGGAGGTTCATTGAGTATTATTGCTACTGCTTTAACCGAAACTGGTTCTAAAATGGATGAGGTTATTTTTGAAGAATTCAAAGGTACAGGTAATATGGAATTACAATTGGATAGAAAAATTGCCAATAAACGTATCTTCCCTGCTATTGATTTAACTTCTTCTAGTACAAGACGTGATGATATGTTGTTGGATGAGAAAACATTGCAAAGAATGTGGATTATGAGAAAATATCTTTCTGATATGAATCCAGTTGAAGCAATGAGTTTTATTAATGATAGATTCAAACAGACAAGAAATAATGAAGAGTTTTTAATCTCAATGAATGATTAGATAAACTCAATTTCATAATTCAATTATAAAAAAAAACTCCGATAAAATTAATTATCGGAGTTTTTTATGAATATTAGGAAGAGAATTAAACTTTCTCTGTTTCTTTTCGTTCCAATAATGCCATGTAAAAACCATCAAAACCAGATTCAGAAGCTAGAATTTTTTGATCTTTTATAAAGTTAAATTGTTTTCCGATATCAGTGGTTAAAAAGCGTTTCACTTGTTCTTGATTTTCAGAAGGTAAAACAGAACAAGTTGCATAAACCAGTTTCCCTCCAGGTTTTACAATTTTAGAATAGCTTTCTAATACTTCCGATTGTACTTTTCGAATATTGTCAATAAATTCAGGTTGTAATTTCCATTTCGCATCTGGATTTCTTTTAAGTACTCCTAATCCACTACAAGGTGCATCGATCAAGACACGGTCTGCTTTTTCGTGCAGTTTTTTGATTACTTTAGTTGAATCGATAATGCGATATTCTATATTGAAAGCACCATCTCTTTTGGCTCTTAACTTCAATTGCTTCAATTTACTTTCGTATAAATCCATTGCAATCAATTGACCTTTATTTTCCATTAATGCTGAGATATGCAGTGTTTTTCCTCCTGCTCCAGCACAAGTATCTACCACACGCATTCCTGGTTTTACATCAAGGAAGGCAGCAACCAATTGGGAATTGGCATCTTGAACTTCAAAAAAACCTTGTTTAAAAGCATCTGTCATGAAAACATTGGCTCTTTCTTTTAAAACTAAGGCATCGGGTTGATCTTTTAAATAGTCGGTTTCGATATCTAAGTCCATCAAAATAGCCCTTAAGGTTTCTTTGTTTGTTTTTAAGGTATTGACTCTTAGGATTACTTTGGCAGGTTGATTTTGAGCTGCAATTTCTTTTGCCCAAACTTTTTCTCCTAACTCTTTTACTCCTAATTCGTCCATCCAATCCGGAATAGATTCTTTAAGGGGTCTAATTTTAGAAAGTTCATCAAAACGTCCTTTGATTTTTCTCTCAGGTGTTCCTTCCAATTGACGCCAATCAGGAATAGGGTACCCTCTCAAAACAGCCCAAACGGCAAACATTCTCCAAAGATTGTCTCTGTCAAATGGCTCTTTTACTTCTGCAATTTCAGCATATAATCTTTTCCATCGTACAATTTCATAGATGGTTTCGGCAACAAATTTTCTGTCGGCACTTCCCCAACGTTTGTCTTTTTTCAAGGCTCTGGCAACCACTTTATCAGCATATTCCCCTTCATTAAAAATGGCATTTAGGGAATCAATGGTAGTATAAACTAAGTTTCTGTGTAATCTCATTTTAATTAATTGAGGTGCAAAGGTACATTAATTGCTTGAAAGATGAATTATTAATAAGGAATGTTGGTTTTAAATTTTAACCATAAAAAAACACCATAAACGGATACGGTGTTTTTGTAAGACGTTGTTGTAATTAATAACTTATTGAACGCGTTTTAATCCCACAGTTTCTGGAGCGTGAAGTACCATTGGGAATTTTTCAATTTTTACCGAACTACTGTCCAATCCAAAAGCACTTTCTTCTGAAAGGCATATCTTTTTGATTAAGAAATAAGTATTCATTACAATTTTTTCATACCATCTTAAATCACTATCATTTGAAAGGAATTTTTCTGATAATACAAATTTAAAATCTCCAATGATATTATTTTTATTTAAGGATTCATAACGGCTGGTGATATCTACCTCTCCTTGTTGCACCATATCTTTGATTACTTCCTTGAACATCAAATTGATTTTAGTGGGCTCTCTAAAACCTAAATTAAAATCTACTCGATATAAGTCATCTTTTAATATTTCGGTGACACGGTATTCTGTTTTATAGGGTTCTGTTAAGATGTTGACATGAACAAACCAGTAAATATCGGCTCTTTTTGGTCTTTTTTGTAAAATGGAATACATTACTTTTTCCTCAATTTCATCCACCCGATTGGCATTGGTCATATACACTAAATGAGTAGCGTATTTTGGAATGGATAAATCGGCACTTAATTCCATTAGGACTTTTTTGTAATCCTTTATATTGACAATTTTAGTGTAATTTTTATTAATTTTTTTAGCTAAAAACCAGATGGTCATTATGAAAATAAGGAATAATGCTATGAATAAAGTAACATAACCACCATCGGCAAATTTGGTGATGTTGGCGGCCAAAAAGCTTAATTCAATCCCGAGGTAAATTGTAATTAAGGGTACTATTAAATATAATTTCACCCTTTTCATAATGAGATAGAAATTGAGTAAAATGGTGGTCATTATCATGCAAAGTATAATCGCTAATCCATAGGCATGTTCCATGTTTCCGGATTCTTCAAAGTGCAATACAATACCCACACAGCCAAAAAACAGTAGCCAGTTGATAGAGGGTATGTATAATTGTCCTTTTAATTCTGTTGGATATTTGATTCTTACCTTTGGCCAAAAATTAAGACGCATTGCTTCATTTATTAAGGTAAAAGAACCACTTATCAATGCTTGAGAGGCAATTACGGCAGCCAATGTGGCAATTACAATTCCTATAGGTTGAAACCAATCGGGCATTATTAAATAAAATGGATTCCCATTTTTACCTCCCAGACTCAAAAGAGTTTCTCCTTCATGATGAATCAAATAAGCTGCTTGACCAAAGTAATTAAGTACTAATGTTGTTTTTACAAAAATCCAGCTGATTCGGATGTTTTTTCTTCCGCAATGCCCCATGTCAGAATATAAGGCTTCTGCTCCCGTGGTACATAGAAATACAAATCCGAGGACAAAAAAACCTTCCGGATGAATGTTTAATAAGTGATAAGCATAATATGGATTAAAAGCTTTTAAGACTTCTGGATGTATAGAAATCTGGATAATTCCTAATGTGCCTAGCATGCAGAACCAAATAAGCATCATAGGAGCAAAAAATTTTCCCACTAATTTTGTTCCAAATTGCTGAATAGTAAACAGTACGAATAAAATACCAATAACGATGGGAACCGTATTTATCTCAGGGTAATAAGTTCGTATTCCTTCAACCGCTGAGGAGACTGATATGGGAGGGGTGATAATTCCGTCAGCAAGCAAGGCGCTTCCTCCAATAATGGCGGGGACAATTAACCATCCAATTTTCATTTTTTTAACCAATGCGTACAATGCAAAAATCCCACCCTCACCATGATTATCTGCGCTAAGGGTGATAATTACATATTTGATTGTAGTTTGTAAAGTAAGGGTCCAAAAAACACAGGAAATTCCACCTAAAACTATGTCAGTATTGATAATATGGTCTCCTAATATGGCTTTCATTACATATAAAGGAGAAGTTCCAATATCACCATATATTATTCCTAAAGTAATTAATAAACCTCCCAGTGTAAGTTTAGTATGCAGGTTTTTATGCGATATGCTCATGTATATGATTTCTAAATACTCGTCAAATTTAAACTTTTAAAATAAAAATAGTGTGAATATCAAAAAAAAATGAAAATAAAAAACACGGCCTATTAAACCGTGTTTTAAACTATTAAGGAAATTTTATTATCTTCTATTTTGATTTCTTGAAGAAGAATTATTTTGTCCCCCTGTTCTTTGAGGAGTACTTTGTCTGTCCGAATTAGAGCTTTTTTGTGCATAAACTCTTTGATTTCCTGAGCTTTGAGTTGTGCTTTGTCTTGAAGAATTACTGTTTTTTGGCGTGTAATTTCTTTGATTTTCAGCTCTTTGAGGAGCGCTTTGTCTTGAGGAATTACTGTTGTTTGGTGTATAATTCCTTTGACTTTCAGCTCTTTGAGGAGTACTTTGTCTTGAGGAATTACTGTTGTTTGGCGTATAATTTCTTTGTTTTGTTGCGCCTTGAGTACTATTTGCTCTTGAATTGGTATTATTGTTTTCAGAATAACTTCTTTGTTTTGTTGTGCCTTGAGTACTGTTTCCTCTTGAACTGGTACTATTGTTTTGTGAATAACTTCTTTGAGGTACGGTTTTCTCATTTGAACTTGTTCTTCTTTGAGAATAGTTTCTATTGTTTGCGTCAGTATTTCTGTTGGTATAGTCTCTACTCGTTTTATTTCTGGTTTGATAATACCCAATCTCATTTCTGGAATAATTATTATTTCGTGTATTTCTTCTTCTGTCTAATTCATAACGATTAGAAACGTTTGTATATCTTCTTGAGAAGGCATAATCGGGATATTGTCTTTCATACCAGTTAGAACGTCTGGAATTGTATATAACTAAAGCTTGACTACTTCTTCTATAATTTACATAGTTGTAATGATTATTGATGTTCAAACTGATTTGAATATTATTTCTGTAACGGTATATTGGATATGGATTCCAGGTGTAAAAATACGAAGGGTAATAATTCCAATACCAATTGGACACATATGGACGATAGTTATAAGACCAAAATGAAGCATAAATTATAGGAGTACTATAATAAACGGGTTCATAGATATAGTTTGGACCATACATAAATTCATTTCCAACAATTTGAACATGAATTCGATTGTAATTATCTTTTTCAACATCTATTGTGGCAACATCTTGATAAACATCACGATCAAGAACGGATTGGATGATAACAACATGAGTTCTGTTTTCAACGGTTTCAATCACACGTAAATAATCTACTTGATTGTCATCATTCAAATCTAAATTTGAAATTTGAAGTTCAGGATCATTTAAACGTCTTTCGAAATCTTGAAGATTTCTAGAATCTCCAAAAATATCGGCAACAGCTCTTAAATCTAAATTATCGCTTATTTCATTGTTCATGGCTTGAACCTGATTTCTATATTGTGCTTTCATTTGGCTTGCAAAAACCAAAGTCACTACGCTTAAAAATAATATTTTAGTTTTCATAACTCGTTTGTTTAAGTAATACAATTTGCATTATTCAATTACTGTGCCAATTAAATTTTTAGTAATTCAAGAGAGCGTTGAAAATATTATTTAATAAAATAAAAACCCCAAGTAAATTCAATTTTACTTGGGGTTTAAATTAAAATTAAAAAATAAAAACTTTATTTATTTTTATTTTTGTTTCTGTATTGATGCAAAAGTTTTCGATTGAAATCGTCTTCTGATTTTCGAAGTTTAATAATTTTTACGGCAGGTAAAACTTCCCTTAAATTTTTCGTGAATTTTTTACGTAATAAAAATAATTCTTCATCAGTGCTTTCTATTTGAATAAGCAAAGCTGATGCTTCTTTTTCACTCATTTTATTAATACTATCATCATTCATTCGACTAAAATACACTTTCATTTTTTTGTGTCTTAATTCAAATTGTTTGTCGTCAAACGTATTGTAAATAGGCCAAAACTTCGCTGCTTCAGTGGCGGTTAAATTCAGTTCAGTAGTCAAAAAGGCTACTTTTAAAGCTTTAATTTGTTCTTTTTTGTCTTTCATTCCTTCGTTTTGTGCATAAAAACTAAAAGAAGTAAGTAACAAAAGTATTGGAAGAAATTTTTTGAGTATCATTTTATTTGTTATTATAGGGTCAATATTTATTCAATTATTAGTTGCTCTAAGTTAGGATTGTCAGACAAAATATCCTCGATGGCATCATCTTCAAGAACTATAGTGTTGTTCATGTCATTTAAGTCTTCTGTTTCTAAAGCATTGATCAAATCATATTGATTGATGTTAGATTGATAACTCAAATAATTTTCTAATGTAATTGCATCTAACTCTTTTGAATTGGATGAATTGTAATTATATATAGGAAGCATCAAAGCGATAACTAACACAGCTGCTACCATAAAAACAATCATTTTCCTTTTTTGAAAAAGTGGAATAACCTTTGAATCATTTTCAGGAATTTGCTGTAATACTTTTTCAGAAAAATGATCAAAGTAATGCTCTGGTGTTTTAAAACCAGACTCTATTTTCGGATTATTTTCTAATTTAAATGTTTTCATAATACTCTTTAGACTTCATTTTACATAAAAGGTTTAATCGTTTGTTACAAAGGCTTCTATTTTCTTTACGGCATGGTGATAAGATGCTTTAAGCGCCCCAACTGAAGTGCCTAATATTTCTGATATTTCTTCGTATTTCAATTCTTCAAAATACTTCATTTTAAACACTAATTGTTGCTTTTCTGGAAGTGTTGCAATTGCTTTATGCAGCGTGATTTGAATTTCATTTCCATCAAAATAAATATCAGCTTTTAGATTGTCAATCGATTTGTTTTGTAAAGCTTCAGATGAAATACCGCTTTTTTTTGCCTTTTGATTTAAAAAAGTGAGTGCTTCATTGGTGGCAATTCGGTATATCCAAGAAAATAATTTACTCTCTCCTTTAAAGTTTTTTAAATGCTGAAAAACTTTTACAAAGGTGTTTTGAAGCACATCATCCGTATCATCATGATTTAAAACGATATTCCGAATATGATTATACAAAGGTCTTTGGTATATTGACAGGAGTTTTTGAAACGCTTCATTTTGCGTTTTAGGGTTCAATAATTGTTCAATAAATTCCTGTTCTTCCGGCAAAGTTTTTTTGTTTTAACAATTAGAATCAAATTAATCAATTAGGTTTAATTTATATTGAAAAAATTAGAATTCAGATTGCACTTCGTTGTTATTTACGCTTGTTTTTTTAGGTGTCGAAATTACGGGTTCAGTGGTTAAGTTATTATTTTCAGTTGGTTCAATAACGGTTTCTGCCGATGGAGTAATTTTAGAAACTAGTGGGATGTAAATTTCAGTACTCCATTTTGAAGGACTTTTGATATCAGACTTACTTTTGGAATAAATTTCAATATGAGAAAGGGTCGGCTCTCTTTTTAGTTGGTTTTTATTTAAAAAAGCAACAGTTTGGTCGTATGCCTTTTTCAAGTGTGTGTAATCACCAATTAAGGTCGTTTTTACCATTTCTGAAGCGTCTATTTTACCTGAGGAAATATCACTTCCGGCACTTATTAAAATTTCCTTATTGATAGGGATGCCAATAGTTATTTTGGTCAATCCGTTTGTTTGATCATAGGTATGGTATATTATAAAGGGTTTTCCGCTGATAATGATATTATTCTCTTTGCAAAATGTTGTTATTTTTGGAATAACAATTTTAAAATTTTTGTTGACTTTTTCTATTTCACTAGTGAATGTCATACCTAAATAAAATTTCTGTGGACTTTTTACTAATCCGTTTAATTTTACTGAAAAAGTATTTATTTCATAATCCATTGCTTTATCCAGATTGGCTAAACTTTTTTCATACATTGTGCCAATAATGGTATTTACACCTCCATTTAGAGCCGAATAAATTTTGAATAAAAAATTCATTTTTCCTTCTGTTTTCCAAGTCACTTTTGTGCCACCTATAGTGTCTTTAAATTTCCAGAAAACAAGGGAAGTTTCATCTTTGTAATCCATTTTTTGTGAAATACTATCATTCTCTTTTACAAACAGTGTTTGCATTTTGCCAAAACCCTCTTTTCCTTCCCAAGAATAAAAAGCCCCTTTACCGACCGTATTTTCAGGATATATGAATTTCATTTGAGGATCTTCAGCAACCCAAGAACCAAAATCGGCCCAATTTCTGTAATCATTTACGTAGTTAAAAACAGTGGCTTTAGGAGCATTAATAATTTTACTTCTTTCTACAACATAATCACCATTTTGTGTAGCGATAAAAATAGATAAGGCAACTAGGCTAAGTAATAAAAGAAGAAAAACATATTTTAATATTCTCATAAGATTTTGATTCATTTATGATGTAAAGTTAGAAATTTTATTAATATTCCGCACGAACGATAAAAAAAAGATAAAAAAGTAAAAAATATAATTTTACTTTTTTTTTAAAGTAAATTAGAATGTAAATAAATCATTGAATCCATATGTGAAAAATTAGTGGTTCTTTTGAAGGAGTATGTATATTTGTCAAACAAATCATTAAAATCACTTAAAAATAGTCCTAATGAAATTACAAAAGATAACTGGATTTTTAGTTGCATTGGTGTTTTCTGTTGTATGTAATGCACAAAAGACAGAGTCAGTTATAACTAAAAAATCAGAGAGAGCACCATTTGAGTCTGTTGTAGAACAATTTGCCGATATAAAAGTATTGCGTTATCAAATTCCTGTTTGGGAAAATCTTACCCTAAAAGAGCAAAAATTAGTTTACTATCTAACTCAAGCCGGAACTTCGGGGCGGGATATTATGTGGGATCAAAATTACAGGCATAATCTAAAAATCAGAGCCGCATTAGAACATATTTACACTGGTTTTAAAGGCGATATAACTACTGAAGATTGGAAGAACTTTGAAATTTATTTAAAAAGAGTTTGGTTTTCCAACGGAATTCATCATCACTATTCCAATGATAAAATTAAGCCGGATTTTTTACCCGCTTATTTTGAAGAATTGTTGAAAGCCACCAATACTAATTTATCTCCAACGATTGCAGCGATCCTTTTCAATGATTTGGATAATAAAAAAGTGAATTTGGATGAGTCCAAAGGATTATTGAAAGGTTCTGCTATTAATTTTTATGAAAAAGGGATTACATCGAAAGAAGTTGATGAATTTTATGCGAAAAAGAAAAGTCCTGATGCGGCTAAACCATATTCTTTTGGTTTAAATTCAAAGTTGGTTCACAACAAAAAAGGACAATTGGAAGAAAAAGTATGGAAGAAAAAAGGAATGTATGGTGCTGCAATAACTAAAATTATTTATTGGTTAGAAAAGGCGATAGGCGTTGCTGAAAATCAAAAACAAGCTGATGCTTTACGTTTGTTGGTTTCTTATTATAAAACGGGAAGTTTAAAAACTTGGGATGATTATAATATTGCGTGGTTGGCTGCTACGGAAGGAAATATTGATTATATTAATGGTTTTATTGAAGTTTATAATGATCCTTTAGGATATAGAGGTTCCTACGAAGGAATTGTGCAGATTAAAGATTTTGAAATGTCCAAAAAAATGGAAGTAGTTTCCCAAAATGCTCAATGGTTTGAAGATCATTCTCCGTTATTGCCTCAGCATAAAAAGAAAAATGTAGTCGGAGTTTCTTACAAAACGATTGTTGTGGCCTGTGAAGCTGGAGATGCATCACCAAGTACGCCAATAGGAGTTAATTTGCCCAATGCCGATTGGATTCGCGCTACTCACGGTTCAAAATCAGTTTCTCTAGGAAATATCATTGATTCCTATTCTAAAGCTTCAGGTAAAGGAAGGCTGGAAGAATTTGTCAATGATGAAGAAGAAATTCTGTTGGCAAAAAAATACAGTGAAATTGGAGATAAACTACATACGTCCTTACATGAAGTGGTCGGACATGCATCTGGACAAATTAATGCGGGAGTAGGTACACCAAAAGAGACCTTAAAAAGTTATGCTTCAACTTTAGAGGAAGGAAGAGCCGACTTAGTCGCCTTATATTATTTATATGATCCTAAAATTCAGGAATTAGGTTTAGTGGATGATTGGAAAAAAGTAGGAATGGAATCCTATGATAGTTACATCCGAAATGGATTAATGACCCAATTGATTCGTTTGGATTTAGGAGCTGATATCGAAGAAGCCCATATGAGGAATCGTCAGTGGGTAAGCGCTTGGGTTTTTGAAAAAGGGGCAAAGGATAATATAATTGAGAAAGTGACCCGCGATGGTAAAACTTATTTTAATATTACCAATTATGAAAAGTTACACGATTTGTTCGGTCAATTATTACGTGAAGTACAACGTATAAAATCGGAAGGAGACTATAATGCCGGGAAAAATTTAGTGGAGAACTATGGTGTAAAAGTAAATCAGAAATTACATGCCGAAGTTTTAGAACGCAATAAAAAATTTCCATCAGCACCCTATAGTGGTTTTGTAAATCCTGTTTTGGTCCCTAAGTTGGATGCAAAAAGAAATATTATTTCAATTGAAGTAACACAACCAGATTCATTTGCAGGTCAAATGTTAGAGTATTCTAAAAACTACAATTTCCTGCCATCAGAAAATTAAAAAAACAATAAAAAAGCAAAAAGCTCATCATTGATGAGCTTTTTTTATATGAGTCGGTGAAAATAAATTACCTTTTAAAAAATATTTTTATCAAGAAAAGTAATCCAATGAAAAGCAGAAAACCAATGAGGATTTTATAGTTTCCTTTATAGAATTTCTTGTGAAGTGCTAAATCTTTTCGGTAAGCAAAAATCATTGCAATAACAAAAGCAATAAAAAAACATCCTGCAAAAATCAATTGTCCATGACTAAACATAATTTAAATTTTTTTTGACAAATTTAGGCAAATGTTTAAGAATAGTTACTAATTTGCTTTTTCATTTTTTAAAATAAAAGTCATGCAAAAGCAAATCAATTTAGTTAAGGAATTTCATACCGCATTTAATATTGGGCATAGTGAAATTCCAATTGCCAATTTAGGAGAAACTAAAAATATACTTCGTTATCATTTGATGAAAGAAGAGAATGAAGAATACTTAGAAGCCGTTAAAAACAATGATCTAGTAGAAATTGCCGATGCTTTAGGTGATATGATGTATATTTTATGTGGTACCATTATCGAGCATGGTTTGCAACATAAAATAGAAGAAGTTTTTGATGAGATTCAACGCAGTAATATGAGTAAACTAGGGGAGGATGGTAGCCCAATTTACCGTGAAGATGGTAAAGTAATGAAAGGGCCAAATTATTTTAAACCGGATTTCTCTAAAATTTTAAAATAAAACCAACCCTTTTTAAGTTGGTTGATAAAGATGTTTATAAAGACAAAAAAGCAATTTAAAGAATGACTTTCTCTAAATTGCTTTTTTTATATTTCTTAAACAGAATTATACTTTAACCGTCCATCCAAAAGGATCTTCTGCCAATTTGTGTTGGATATTGGTTAATTCTTCTTTTAAATGAAGAGCAACTGAATTTTCAATTTTTGGTAATTCGTAATAGGTCTCTTTATAGGAGAATCCTTTTATAGGACTTACCACTGCGGCAGTTCCAGCACCAAAGATTTCTTTTAAACTTCCATTTTTGTATCCTTCAATTAATTCAGAAACAAGAACTGGGCGAATCTCAATGTTAATCCCTTCTTTTTTAGCCATTTCAATAATACTTTTTCGGGTAACACCATCAAGAATTCGTTCACTTGTTGGAGCTGTTAATAAAGTATCATTTATTCTAAAAAAGACATTCATTGTACCTGCTTCTTCCAGCATTGTATGCGTGGCATCATCAGTCCAAATAATTTGTTGAAATCCTTCTTTATTTGCTAAAGTGGTTGGGTAAAACTGACCAGCATAATTACCGGCGGTTTTAGCTGCTCCGATACCACCGTTTGCGGCTCTACTAAAGTGTTCTGCTATAAGTACTTTTACTTCTCCTGAGTAATATGCTTTGGCAGGAGACAAAATAATCATGAATTTATAATCTTCAGACGGATTTGCGACAACTCCGTAACCCGTAGCAATCATAAATGGTCTAATATATAATGAGTTTCCTAGGCCTTTTTTTATCCAAGCTTCGTCTATTTTTAAGAGTTGGTTCAGTCCTTCCATAAAAACATCTTCTGGAACTTCTGGCATTGCCATCCTTACAGCCGATTTATTGAAACGGTGATAATTTTCATCGGGTCTAAAAAGCCAAATATCATTATTATCATCTTTATAAGCTTTCATTCCTTCAAAAATTGCTTGACCGTAATGAAAAACACGTGCTGAAGGATCCAACAAAAAAGGAGCATAAGGCTTGATGACTGGTTTTTGCCATTCACCATTTTTAAAATCACATTCTAATAAATGGTCTGTAAAAACAGATCCAAAACTTAAGTTTTCAAAATCTACTTCGTTTATCTTAGAAGTAGCAGCCTTAATTATTTCAATTTTGTTAGTTTGAGTTGTACTCATGATAATTATTTTGTTTTATTTTTTATAGAAATTAAGCCAATGCTTAAAATGGGATATTACGAAAATTTGAACTTTATTTCATGCAAAATTAAACAAAATTGAATAAATTACTTATCAAAAAGGTATTAATTATAGTGATTGTTTGAGATTTATTTATCTTTTAAAAATCTTAATTTTTTTTAGTTGATTTCTGTTAAATGTGTAATAAATAAAAGGTTTTTAAAATTATTAGTATTAGATTTTATTTAAATTTGGCAAAATATACACGACTAAATTTAGTGAACACCAAAAAAAATATTTTGGAAAGAGAAATTATACAAACACAAGACGGTTCCACCACAATTCATATAAAAGAATGGGATGAATGTTATCACTCTAAGCATGGTGCTATACAGGAAGCAAAACATGTATTTATAAAAAATGGACTTTCTTTATTTGAAAACAAGAAAATCTCAATTTTAGAAATAGGTTTTGGTACAGGATTAAATGCTTTTATTACTTTTTTAGAAACAAAAAAAAGAAATCTGTCAATTGATTATGTTGGGGTAGAGGCCTATCCTATTTCTGCCATTGAATTAGGTTCAATGAATTATATTGATGAATTGGATGCTGCTGAATACAAGCTAATTTATGACACCATGCATCAGTCAAATTGGGGAGAAAAAGTGGAACTAGACACCTTTTTTTCGTTGACAAAAAGAGAACAATTTTTTCAAGAAATTTGTGATGTAGAGCAGTTTGACATCATTTATTTTGATGCGTTTGGATATAGAGTACAACCCGAGTTATGGAGTACATTAATTTTTAAAAAGATGTATGATGCTTTAAAAGAGAATGGTGTCTTGGTTACTTATGCTGCCAGGGGAGTCGTAAAAAGGAGTATGATTGAAGTGGGGTTTACGGTTGAAAAATTAGAAGGTCCACCAGGAAAAAGAGAAATGTTTCGTGCCAAAAAAATAAATAATTAAGATGTTCTTTCGGTTTTTTATAAAAAAAATGATTTGTAACATAATAATAATTTAAAAGCTGCGTTATTTTAACAGTTGTATATTGATAAATAGTGTAAATTTACTTCAAGTTTAAAAATAAGAAACTCAAATACATTGAATATGTCTAAAGCTATGTTTGATTACACAAAATCAATTTTAGAGACAGTAAGTTTTGATACTACACTGTTTTGTAAAGAATTAGAAAAAGCAATAAAAACATTATTGCCCTATGAGATAGATCAATTGAGAGAATGGTTATTTAGTTATATAATAGAAAAACCAGAATTAAAACAATGTTTATTAATTGTGAAAATATAAAAAAAAAGGAACCGATTTCGGTTCCTTTTTTTTTAAAGTATTTATTTTGATTTGACTTTAGATTTAGTTACTAAAGTTATTGTGTTATTTGTAATATTTAATTTATTTTATTTTTAAAAGTAGGTGTTTAAGCGGTTTTTGTTGTGTTTAACCGGTGTTTTATTGTTGTTGATTCAAAAAAATGAATATATTTACAGTACTCAAATTTGTTTAACTTAAAACCTGTTTGTTATGTCTAGAATGATTTATGATTACACAAAAGAGGTACTCGAGAGAGTTAGTTTCAATTCAGAACTTTTTATAAAAGAACTCAAGAAAGCAATTAAAAATTTATTGCCTTATGAAATGGAACAATTAAAGAAATGGCTTCAATACTTTACAAATGAAAAGCCTGAGTTAAAAAAATGTCTGTTTGTGGTAGATAATTGATAAAAAAAAGGAACCAATTTTGGTTCCTTTTTTTATTCTTTTACTTCTTCTGAACGGGACTAATAATTTGAACGTTTTGAAATACGATAGCTCCTTTTACTACTCCTGCTATTGTACTTCTAAGAGCATCAATTATCTGAATTTTTAATTCGCTTTTAGGATATATTAAACTGACTTCCCTTGCCGGTTTGGGTTCTACAAAATGGCGTAATTTTATTTTATCGGACTCTTTTAAGTCCAGTGTATGCAAATAGGGTAATAATGTTGTGCCCAGACCTTCATCCGCCAGTTTTATCAAAGTTTCAAAACTCCCGCTTTCAATTTGAAAATGATCAAAACTTTTTCTGCCACTGCTTTTGCATAAATTTAAAATACCGTCCCTAAAACAATGCCCGTCTTGTAATAATAAGATTTCATCAATGTTTAAATCGGATACTTCTATTTCTTTTTTTTGAAAATTTTGGTGCGTTTCCGGAATGTAAGCCACAAAAGGTTCGTAGTACAGTACGATTTCTTTTATTTTTTCTTCCATTAACGGGGTTGCGGCTATGGCCGCATCAAGATGACCGTTATTGAGTTTTAATATAATTTCTTCTGTATTTAACTCTTCTATTATAAGTTTAACTTTGGGATGTTTTTTTATAAAATTATTTAAAAACATGGGAAGTAATGTGGGCATAATTGTTGGGATAATCCCCAATCTGAATTCTCCACCAATAAAGCCTTTTTGTTGTTCTACAATGTCTTGGATTCTATCGGCTTCATTGACAATGTTTTTGGCTTGATTCACTATTTTTTGTCCAATATCGGTTAGCTGAATTGGTTTTTTGGTTCGATCAAAGATTAAAATATTCAGTTCGTCCTCAATTTTTTGTATTTGCATACTTAATGTAGGTTGGGTCACAAAACATTTTTCGGCCGCAAGTGTGAAATTTTTATGTTCGGCTACAGCCAATACATATTTCAATTGTGTGATTGTCATGTATAGTATTTTATGATGCAAATATAAAAACAATCAATTTAACTTATAACTGTTTTCTTGTTTTATTAGGTGTTTTGATAGAAATAAATACAACAAAAAAAAATAATTTGGATGATGTAGACTTGGTTGGTCGATTAAATTTAACAATCTTTACAAAGATGTGAATAATTTAAGATTATTAATATTCACTAAATTTTTAAGTAGATTAGCAAATTATTTTGATTTACTTTTGAATGAATTTAACACAGAAGCATCTTTATGACTGATTTTTATAAAAAGATTTTAGATAATAATAAGGAATGGGTTGAAAAAATAATTTCAGAAGACCCTAATTATTTTGCTGATTTAGCCAAAGAACAAACTCCACCATTATTATGGATTGGATGCTCGGATAGTCGGGTTCCCGCCAATGAAATTATCGGTGCCAAAGCAGGAGAAGTTTTTGTCCATAGAAATATTGCCAATATGGTGGTGCATTCGGATATGAATATGTTGAGTGTACTGGATTATGCAGTCAATGTTTTGAAAGTAAAACACGTTATTGTTTGTGGACATTACGGTTGTGGAGGTGTAAAAGCGGCAATGGGAAATCAATCAATAGGAATTATAGATAATTGGATTCGTCATATTAAAGATGTATATCGTTTGCATGATACCTACCTCGATTCTATCGAAGATGAATCAGAACGTTTTAATAAGTTTGTAGAAATTAACACTAAAGAGCAAGTGTTTGATTTGTCTAAAACTTCCATAGTGCAAGCAGCATGGAAAAAAGGACAGGAATTGACATTACACGGTTGGGTATACGGTTTGAATTCAGGATTTGTTACCGATTTAAATGTGAATTTCAGTTCGAATAAAGATTTAGATGAAGTGTATCAATTGAAATTATAAAAATAATCGCCTTAGGGCGATTTTTTTATTCGATTTCATCCAGATTTTCATTAAATGCCGAAGGCAGCATTTTTGGAATGAACTTGATTAAAATAGGCAATAACAAACTTCCACCGGGCAATAAAAAAATGGTTAAAGAAGGAACCGATTTACAGATGTCCAATAGTTGTTTTTTTACTTTTTTCTTTTCTTTTTCATCCAAATCCCTTGTAGTTGATATCGCCAGTAAAACCATTAATTCCTTGCTTTGGATGATTTCTTTTAGCAATCGATTTTTGTTTCGTTTTATTAGAGTAACGACACTTTGAGTGGTTTGGTCATAAAAATGTTTAACCGGATTGGAATAATTAAAATAGGGGATTTCTTTCTTGTGTTTAGTTATAAATTCATCGGTATTTTTGATGCTTTCAATAACAAAATCATCTGGAACAGTAACTATTTCTGCTAATTTATACAGAAAATAAGCCTCTTCATTTTCAATTTTACCATCACTCCATAATGCCATTCCAGCCATATCAATCAAATAATATTTCTCTAAGTTTGATTTGAAAAAGCTTAAATTCAATTCTTCTAAATTTTGAAAGTTTACTCTTGAAAATTTGCTGTATCGTACCGAAGCTTCAAAAAGTTTAATTAATAAATCATCGTATTTTGACTTGTTGGTTTTGGTTTTCAATGCAAGTGAAACAATACTGATAATCGCTTCCTCTATTTTCTTTAAATATTTTTCAGGGATAGCTCCATGAATCAAATATTGGCGAAATGCCAAAACATCTACAAAAAGCAATGCATTTGTTACGATGTGGGAAAAGTTTTTACTGATGATATCAATATTCGTTTGAACACGATCATCAATAATTTTTTCTAAGTTTAAGGAAGGGGAACCATTAGGTAGAACTTTTTTAAATAAACTAAACCCTTGTGGATTCATTTCATTGTAAAATTCAATGGCTTTAGAAATAAAATGTTCTGAATTGATTTCCTGAGTTGTCAATTCATAAATAGTGTGGAGTGTATTTAATAAGGCAACTTTTGGGATTTCATTAAGTACCCAACCTTTTGTGTCTATTGGGGATGGAGTTTCAAATGAAACAATATGACCGTAGATGAAACCTGTTTTTCTTACCTGATTATAAAACAAATCCAGATTCACTGGTACTGTTTCTACCGAGAATTTTTGTGTTAAGAAAAATTTGTCTATCCAACCTGATGCTGAAGGGTTAATCATAGTTAATTCTTGAAGCTACAAAGCTATGCTATTTTATGGTTTTGTCATTAAATTAAAATTAAATAACCATCTCATTTTGTGAAATAAGATGGTTATTTAAAAAGAATAAATTATTTGATTATTGCCGAACAGGCTACTCTGGCTCCTGCATTTCCAGCGGGTTGAGAAACATAATCGTCAGCTCCTTGATGAACAATCAATCCTTTTCCTAAAATATCTTTGGTTTGATCACCACAACCAATACACCATTCATCAGTTGTTACTGTTATGGTTCCATTTCCATTCTCATCTGCGGTAAAATTACCGATGTCTCCTTTATGATATTCACCAACTCCCCATTGTCCGTGTTTTTTGAATGTTGGATTCCAATGACCTCCAGCCGAACTACCATCAGCTGCACTACAATCTGATTTTTCATGAATGTGGATGGCATGTACGCCAGGTTTTAGTCCAGATAATTTTGCGGTAAAGGTTACTTTTCCTTTTTTCTCTATGAATGTGGCAGCACCAGTCACAGTACTGTTACTTTTTGATTCAAAGCTTACATTTAGTTTTTTGGAATCATCTGAATTACCTGTTGTTTTGCATCCAATGATTACTGCCAAAATTACTCCAATGGAAAGAATTATTTTCTTCATGTTTTATGTTTTTTATTAATTTTTATAAAGTTAGCTAAATATACATAAAAAGTAAAAAAAATGCCATAGTTTTAAAAAAATGGTATGGTATTTATGGTTTAATAATATTCGATTTTGGTTTAATCTTTATGAATTAAAAATAATCATTAAATTAGTTATTGCATCGGTTTCAAACAATTGGACAACCGAATTATTAATGAAAAGTATATTTAGAAATGAAAAAATTAATTTTATTAGTGGGTGTTTTTTGTGTTTTATTGGCATCTTGTTCAAGTATGAAAAACACGGATAGCAATCTAACTTCGCTGGAAGGAACTTGGGAGTTGAATTA
Source organism: Flavobacterium sp. (assembly GCA_023259675.1). GTDB lineage: Bacteria > Bacteroidota > Bacteroidia > Flavobacteriales > Flavobacteriaceae > Flavobacterium. Next base: position 18,061 of record JALRGT010000023.1, on the reverse strand, counting down.
TATATCGGGTGCAAGAATAGCCTTCAATGGGTTGTATCCGAATAAAAAACCGGAGATTACTTTTGACTTGAAAGAACAGCGTTTTTTTGGAAATAATAGTTGTAACAGTTATAGTGGGAAATTAGCAATTGATGGAAATAAAATCAGTTTTAAGGAACCGATGGCAACCACTAAAAAAATGTGTATCGATAATCAGGGTGAAAATGCTTATATGAAAACACTTCAAAAAATTAATTCTTATTCTGTCTCAAAAGACGGTAAAACTTTAAATTTCATTATGGGAGATATTGGTATGATGCGTTTTGAAAAAAAATGAAGCTTAATACAGCAATAGTTCTTATTTATAATTTAAAAAAAATACATTATGAAGACAAAAATGACAATGGTAGTATTTTTTCTTTCTATGACTTTAACTATAAGTTATGCTCAAGAAAAAAGTAAAAGGCAATTACGAAAAGAACGTAGTGTAGAAAAACAAAATGAGATTACTTCTTTGATCGATTCAAAAAAATTTGTTTTTATAGGCAGGACAGCCTTTCCTCAAGGTTTCAGAACGATTGATTTGACGACGAATCAAAATTATGTAAAATTTGAAGGGGATACCATAAAGAGTGCAATGCCTTTTTTTGGTCGAGGTTACAGTGGCATTGGTTACGGTAATGATGGCGGGTTAAATTTTGAGGGAAAACCTAAGAAGTTTACTATTGAGAAAAATAAAAAAGGCTATGAGATAAATGCTGTTGTTAAGGGAATGAATGATGAATTTAGGCTCTTTCTTACCGTTTCTATGGAAGGTTACGCAACTCTTATTATTAATAGTAATAATAGAAGTCCAATTACTTATTATGGTGAAATATCAGCCCCAGAGAAATAAAGAGGTTCTATAATAATAGTTTAAATATATAAAGAGAAACCGCTCCATTTTTAAAAAATTGGAGCGGTTTTTTTAGGTCTATTTATAAATAATCAACCTTAAATTTTAGAAACAATATTCGTTTTTCGAAATTATTTTTAAAGCAATTAATTTTCTTAGTTCGACAATATTTGGCATATTCGTATATTTTGTAAAACGTCTCAAGCCCATTAAAAGCATGCGTTGTTCGTCTCCTTCGGCAAATGAAATGATACTTTCTTTTCCTTTTTGGGTAATAATGTCAACTGCTTTGTAAAGATACAATTTAGCCATGGCAATTTGCCCTTCTACCTTTTCTGCACCTTCTTTTTTGGCTAGTTTTTCAGTTCTTAAGATGGTGCTTTCCGCCATGTATATTTCGATTAATATATCGGCTGCCGCAATCAATAATTGTTGGTGATGGTCCAAATCTGGTCCGTATTTTTGTACTGCTCCTCCAGCAACCATCAAGAATGTTTTTTTGAGTTTGGCAATCATCTCCTTTTCTTCTGAAAATAATTCAGAATAATCAGGTGTTTCAAATGAAGGAATGCTCAATAATTCTTCACCAACTTTTGTGGCCGGACCTAATAAATCAACATGACCTTTCATGGCTTTTTTGATTAACATTCCAACAGATAACATTCGGTTGATTTCGTTTGTTCCTTCATAGATACGGGCAATTCTTGCATCTCTCCAGGCACTTTCCATCGGAGTGTCTTCCGAGAATCCCATTCCGCCCAGAATTTGAATTCCTTCGTCGGAACAATTCTGGATATCTTCAGAAACGGCCACTTTCAAAATGGAGCACTCTACGGCAAACTCCTCAATTCCTTTAAGCTCGGCTTCCTGTTGAGAGGCTCCTTCAGCTTCTCTAATTTTGATACGGTCTTCAATATCCTGCGCTGCTCTATACGTGGCACTTTGTCCAGCGTAACAAGAAGCTGCCATCTCCGCAATTTTATAACGAATAGCCCCAAATTGGGAAATTGGCGTGTTGAACTGAATTCTTTCATTAGCGTATTTGGTTGCATTGGTAATCACTCTTCGTTGTGCATCTAGGCAAGCTGCTGCCAATTTGATACGACCAACATTCAGTGCATTCATGGCTATTTTAAAACCATTCCCTCTTTCAGACAGCATGTTTTCAACTGGAACTTTAGTTTCATTGAAGAATACCTGTCGGGTAGAAGAGGCGCGGATTCCAAGTTTATGTTCTTCCGGATTTGTGGTAATTCCATTATTAGGGTCATTTTCTACAATGAATCCGGTAATGTTTTTGTCATCTTCAATTCGGGCAAAAACAATAAAGAGACTGCAAAAACCGGCATTGGTAATCCACATTTTTTGTCCGGTTATTTTATAATGTGTCCCGTCTTCCGATAGAACCGCTTTTGTTTTTCCAGAATTGGCATCACTTCCAGCTCCGGGTTCTGTTAAACAATAGGCACCAAACCATTCGCCTGAGGCTAATTTGGGAACATATTTTTGTTTTTGTTCTTCTGTACCATACAAAGTAATTGGTAGTGTTCCAATTCCCGTATGGGCTCCAAATGCTGAAGAGAACGAACCTGTTGCACCCGAAATATAATCGCAAACCAGCACAGTATTTACAAATCCCATTCCCATTCCACCATAGGCTTCAGGAACCGCCACGCCCAGAAGACCCAGCTCAGCAGCTTTGTGCATACATTCTACGGTAAAGGCAAAATCTTTCTTTTCAAATCGATCCTTATTGGGCCAAATTTCTTTGTCTACAAACTCTTTTACAGAGTCACGCATCATGATTTGTTCCTCATTAAAATCTTCCGGTGTGAAAATAGCTTCACATTTTGTTTCTTTTACGATGAATTGACCACCTCTAGTTTTGTCGTCCATAATTATCCCCTATCCCCCAAAGGGGGGATTCCTACTAGGGGTAAGTAGGGTTTTAGATTTTATACAATATTATTTTATCACGAGAAAGTTCCCCCTTCGGGGGTAGGGGGATTACAATAACTCATAAATCCCCGCAGTTCCCTGGCCGGTTCCTACGCACATTGTTACGATTCCATATTTATTGTTACGTCGTTTCATTTCGTCAAATAATTGCACCGAAAGTTTTGCTCCTGTGCAACCTAATGGATGTCCTAAGGCGATTGCACCACCGTTTACATTAACAATATCCGGATTGATATCTAATTCCCGAATTACAGCCAATGATTGAGAAGCAAAAGCTTCATTCAACTCTATTAAATCAATGTCTTTTAATTGCAATCCGGCTTGTTTTAAGGCTTTCGGAATGGCTTTTACGGGGCCGATCCCCATGAAGCGAGGTTCAACTCCGGCAGAGGCTAGGCTAACTAATCGAGCAATAGGTTCTAATTTTAATTCTTTTACCAGTTCTTCAGACATGATGAGAACAAAAGCGGCTCCATCACTCATTTGGGATGAGTTCCCAGCCGTTACGCACCCCCCGGCGGCAAATACCGGTTTTAAACCCGATAAAGCTTCTATGGAAGTTCCTGCTCTTGGACCTTCATCTTTGCTGACTACATAGGATTTAGTTTCTTTTTTACCATTTTCATTTACAAAAGTTTGTTCGATAGTAATTGGAACAATTTGTTTATCAAATTTACCTTCGGCTTGTGCTTTCAGAGCTTTCATATGCGAGTTAAAAGCAAATTCATCTTGGTCTTCTCGGGAAACATTGTATTTTTTGGCAACGGCTTCTGCAGTTAGTCCCATTCCCCAGTAGTAATCTTCATGGCCTTCTTTTGCGAGGGCATAATCCGGAGTAGGTTTGTAGCCTCCCATCGGAATAAAACTCATGCTTTCGGCACCACCGGCTATAATACAGTCGGCCATTCCGGATTGAATTTTAGCCGTTGCCATCCCGATAGTTTCCAGTCCGGAGGCACAATAACGGTTTACCGTTACCCCTGGAATATCTTCAATTTTAAGTCCCATCAAAGATATAAATCGTCCCATGTTGAGTCCTTGTTCAGCTTCGGGCATGGCATTACCGACCATCACATCGTCGATACGTTTTTTGTCAAAATCGGGGAGTTCATTCATTATAAACTGAATGGTTTCTGCCGCCAATTCATCGGGTCTTTTGAATCGGAATACTCCTTTTGGTGCTTTTCCGACTGCAGTGCGATATGCTTTTACGATATAGGCTGTTTTCATTTTTATTTATTTTTTATAACACAGATTTGAGAAATCAGAGAAAATTTATTAATTTATTTTATCTGTGTTGCAGAAATATTAATAGTTAATTTAGAAACCTAATTCCTCAACGGTTTTCCTTTGGTCAACATAAACTGAATTCGTTCCAATGTTTTTCTTTCGGTACAAAGCGACAAGAAGGCTTCTCGTTCTAAATCCAAAAGGTATTGTTCGGATACTAAGGTAGACTCGGATAAATCACCACCGGCCATGACATAGGCCAGTTTGTTGGCAATTTTTTTGTCATGTTCGGAGATGTAATTTCCGGCTACCATTTGATCGGTACCAACCAAAAACATTCCCAGCGCCTGTTTCCCCAATACTTTGATGTCTTTTCTACGAATCGGTTGGGTATATCCGGCTTCGGCCATTAGTAAAGCATGTTTCTTGGCTTCGGCAATCTGACGGTCTTTGTTAACCACAATGATGTCTTTCCCCTGTTGTAAAAGTCCAATATCAAAAGCTTCGTGACCCGAAGTGGAAACTTTGGCTGTAGCCACAGTCAGGAAATATTCCCTCAAAGTATTTAACTCAATATCATCTTTTCGAAATAAATCAGCGGCTCTCAAGGTCATTTCTTTTGTTCCGCCACCACCAGGAATTACACCAACGCCAAATTCCACTAATCCCATATACGTTTCGCTAGCGGCTACCACTTTATCGGCATGTAAACTCATTTCACAACCTCCGCCAAAGGTCATTCCGTGGGGAGCTACAATAACTGGAATTCCGGAGTAACGTACACGCATCATGGTATCTTGGAACATTTTTATAGCCATATTCAATTCGTCATATTCCTGTTCTACAGCCATCATGAATATCATCGCTAAATTGGCTCCAACAGAAAAATTGGCAGCCTGATTTCCAATAACTAAACCTTGGTATTCCTTTTCGGCTAAATCGATTGCTTTATTGATTGCCTGTAACACATCACCACCAATAGTGTTCATTTTAGACTGAAACTCTAGATTCAATATGCCATCACCCAAATCTTCAATAATAGCACCACTATTGCTCCATACTTTTTTATTTTCTCGGATGTTGTTCAAAATGATAAAGGCATCCTGACCAGGAACTTTGATTTGAGATTTAGTAGGGATGTCATAGAAAAAAGTGGCTCCTTCGGTGACCGTGTAAAAACTAGAACTTCCAGAAGTCAACATGTCTTTGACCCAAGAAGCGGGCTCCAAACCTTCGGCTTTCATCATTTCGATTCCATTTGCAACACCAATGGCATCCCAAATTTCGAAAGGTCCGTTTTCCCATCCAAAACCGGCTTTCATCGCATCATCAATTTTATACAGTTCTTCCGATATTTCCGGAATTCTGTTCGAAACATAAGCAAACAGTCCGGCAAAACTTTTTCGATAAAATTCTCCTGCCTTGTCTTTTCCTTTTACTAAAACTTTAAAACGGTCAATAGGCTTATCGATTGTTTTGGTCAGTTCTAATGTGGCAAAAGAAGTTCTTTTAGCTGGACGATATTCTAACGTGTCTAAATCTAAAGAAAGAATATCTCTGTCTACTTTTTTGTAAAATCCTTGTCCAGTTTTACTTCCAAACCATTTATTTTCGACCATCTTAGAGACGAAATCGGGTAGTTTGAATAATTCGTGTTGTTCGTCATCGGGACAGTTTTCATAGATGCCATTGGCAACGTGTACCAAAGTATCTAAGCCTACCACATCAACCGTTCTAAAAGTAGCCGACTTGGGACGCCCAATTACAGGACCGGTTAATTTATCGACTTCTTCTACTGTAAGTCCTAATTCCTTAACTAAATGAAACAAACTTTGGATGCCGTAAATTCCAATTCTGTTTCCAATAAAAGCAGGTGTGTCTTTGGCTACGACCGAAGTTTTTCCTAAAAATTTAGAACCGTATTCGTTAAGGAAATCCAATACTTCAGGAGTCGTTTTAGGTCCTGGTATGATTTCGAATAATTTGAGATAACGCGCCGGGTTAAAAAAGTGAGTTCCACAAAAATGTTTTTGAAAATCCTCGGAACGTCCTTCACTCATAAAGTGAATTGGAATTCCCGAAGTATTTGAGGTGACTAAAGTTCCCGGTTTTCTATATTTTTCAATTTGTTCGAAGACCATTTTTTTGATATCCAAACGTTCAATGACAACTTCAATAATCCAATCAGCATGAGCAATTTCTGCAATATTATCTGTAGTGTTACCTGTCGTGATTCGGCTGGAAAACTTCTTGTTGTATATCGGAGAAGGGTTCGATTTTAAAGCATTGCTTAAATGCTCGTTTACAATTCGGTTACGAACAATTTTACTGTCTAATGTGAGTCCTTTTTTGGCTTCTATTTCGGTAAGTTCTTTGGGGATAATGTCTAAAAGCAAAACTTCGAGGCCTATGTTAGCAAAATGACAAGCAATTCCTGAACCCATGATTCCCGAACCGATTACTGCAATTTTTTTGATTGTGCGTTTCATTTGTAATTACTATTTTTTAGAATTAGTATTTCTCTAATTTTTATATTGTTCTAAGTGAAATCAGGACGATTCCTTTTCTGTATCATTGAATATTTTTTTGTCTTGAATCAATTCATTGATAGTTTCGGCAACTTCCATAAATTGATTGATTTTTTCTTCAGAAATGTGTTGCCTGATGGTTTCATTAAATTTTAAAACTGCATTGCGAGACAGCTCTCTTTTTTCCTTGCCATAATCCGTTAAGAAAAGTAAAACTCCACGTCCGTCTAAAGGATTTTTCTCTCGATAGATGAGACCTTTGTCTTCCATGGTTTTTAAAGTACGAGTGAGGCTGGTGGCTTCCATTCCCATTCTGGGCCCTAAGGCCGTCGAAGGGGTTCCATTGTCTTTATCCATAATTAATAATACAAAACCCGTAGCCATGGTTCCACCGTATTTGGTAGCTTCTTCATTATACATTCTTGAAATAGCTTGCCAAGTGGCTCTTAATACATAATCTAATGTTTTTTCTTTCATAAGTAATAGTATCTATCCCAAATATAATAAAATATAATATGCTTGCATAAGAATAGAGTAATTATTTTTGATTAAATTTTAGATATTTATAAAAAAGAGTGTGCTATTTTAGGAATTATTGGTTTAAGCTCTTAAAAAGAGTATTTTTTAAGTGTAGTCTGGTATTAACCTGAAACTTTAGAATTGGGGTGTACGCTGAATCTTTTGAGGCTCAAAGTAGGCCACAAAGGGATATTGCTGAAAACAAAGTTCAACGAACATGTTTAAAAATATAGTAAACGGAAAAGGAATCCCTTCACGGGTTAAAAGTGTCTAGAGATAAAATTATGTTGTTTAATAAAATTTTATTGCGCGTAAATTTTATCAAATAATGTCTGATATTTCTCCATTACATTTTTTCGTTTCAATTTTAGGGTAGGAGTAAGCTGTCCGCCTTCAATAGACCAAACATCGGGAGTGAGTTCAAAACGTTTTATTTTTTCCCAATGACCAAACTTTTCGTTGATACGATCCACTTCTTTCTGGATGCGATCAATTACTTGTGGGTTGGATGCTATTTCTTGATAGGTTTCGCCTATGTTGATGTTGTTTTTTTTGGACCAATCTTTCAGGAAATTAAAATTGGGTTGAATAAACGCTCCAGGCATCTTTTGTCCATCACCAATAACCATAATTTGTTCAATGAAGCGGGATTGTTTCATTGTGTTTTCAATAATTTGGGGAGCAATGTATTTTCCACCGGATGTTTTGAATATTTCTTTCTTGCGGTCGGTAATTTTTAAGAAACCTTCGGCATCCATTTGTCCAATGTCCCCAGTATGAAAATAACCATCTTTTAGTGCTTCGGCGGTTTTTATTTCGTCTTTGTAATAGCCCATCATCACATTCGGTCCTTTGCATAAGATTTCACCATCCTCGGCAATAACCACTTCGACATTATCAATAACTTTTCCAACAGTTCCAACCTTAAAGCCGTGATTTCGCATATCGTTTACGGCAATTACGGGAGAGGTTTCGGTTAATCCATAACCTTCCATAACGGGAATATCTGCGGCAGCAAAAATTCGGGATAATCGAGTTTGTAAGGCGGCACTTCCGGATACCATAACTTCCAGTTTGCCTCCCAAACCTTCTTTCCATTTGCTAAAAATTAGTTTACGGGCAATTTTTAATTGGAATTCATACCAGATGCCATTCGCTCCATATGGTTCGTATTGTAACCCTAAATCGATAGCCCAGAAAAATAGTTTCTTTTTAATACCGGTCAATTGGGTTCCTTTTTCGTAGATTTTCTCATATACTTTTTCAATCAATCGGGGAACAACGGTAATGACGGTAGGGTGTACTTCTTTAATATTTTCCCCAATTTTATCAATTGATTCTCCAAAATAAATCGAAACACCATAATATTGGTATAAATACAAAATCATTCTTTCGAAAATATGACAAATCGGAAGAAAACTTAAGGCGCGGCTTTTTCCTTCGGCAAATGGGATTCTTGGGGCGCTATCAAGAACATTCGATACGATATTTTGATGTGAAAGCATAACGCCTTTGGGTTTACCGGTGGTGCCAGAGGTATAGATTATAGTCGCTAAATCTTCTGTTTTCACCTTGCTTTTGCAATAGTCAACTTCATTTTGATTGCTATTATCTTCACCCAGAGCCAATAATTCTGTCCAATTTTTACAACCTTGAATTTCATTGAAAGAATAAACTTCTTTAAGGTAGGGTACTTTATCTTTGATTAAATTGACTTTTCTTAGAATTTCCTCATCAGAGACAAAACAATATTTTGATTCGGAATGATTTAGAACATATTCATAATCGTCTTCTGAAATGGTTGGGTAAATAGGAATGTTTTGTGCTCCTGTTTGCAGGATTCCAATATCCATAATATTCCATTCCGTTCTATTATTTGATGAGATAACGGCAATTTTATCGTCTTTTTTAATTCCCATTCGCAATAAGGCTCGCGAAATAGCATTGGCTTTGTCAATGTATTCCTGCGTACTTGTTTTTATCCAAGCACCATTATGTTTGCTAACTAAAGCATCTGGAATGGAATGGAATTTTTCTAACTGATAATAAGGAAAATCAAAAAGTCTGGTAATTGGAGCCATTAGTTGAATTATTGAATTGGTTGGTGAATTTAAAAATAAAGTTAATTATAGATTCAACAATTTAGGAATTAAATTCTAATTTTTAATAAAATCAAAAAAAATAATTAGGATTTAAATGAAATGGGGTTATTCAATCTCTTCGCTGTATTCCTTACATCTTTCTCCTAACAGATACATTTTCTTTTTGTCAAAGTGAATGGAGAATTGGGCTGAAACCCAATTTTCTTCTTCGGATTGGTTTTTATACCAAAAGGTATAGGCGGCACTGTTGAAACCTTCTTCAAATAATGGAGCTCCCACGGGACTGCATTCGATACCCCATTCAATATTGTTTTTAGTTAAATCCTTAAGCTGAAAAATACCGGTACCATCCGCTTTTAATTCGATTATAGGTTCTGTAATTCCGTCATAAAGATAAGTGCCATTAGTTGGGTATCCAATTACAGTGGTTATAAAGTGTTTCCCTTTTTCGGTGTCTATTTTTTGAACTTTAATTTGTGCAAAGGAATAATTTACGGCGCAAATTAAAACGAGAAAGAAAGAGGTGATTTTCATGATTGGTTTTTTGGGGTTGCTATTTATTCCGACAAATCTAAATAAAACAAATAAAAAACGCCTCCATTTAGGAAGCGTTTTTTGAATCTATATTAAAAAAATATTAGTTGTTTTCCAACCATTTTCTGGCATTTACGAATGCTTCGTGCCATGGCGATACCTCGTCTTTTTGTCCGTTATCCGGATAGTTAGCCCAGTTCCAAGGGAAATAAGAACGTTCAATGTGTGGCATCATTACCAAGTGGCGACCTGTTTTGTCACATAGCATAGCGGTGTTATAATCGGATCCATTTGGATTGGCAGGGTAGCTGTCATAACCATATTTACTTACGATTTGATATTGGTCTTCAGCATATGGTAAGTTAAATTTTCCTTCTCCGTGAGAAACCCAAACGCCTAAAGTTGCCCCCGCTAATGAAGACAACATCACAGAGTTGTTTTCTTGAATCGTTACCGATGTAAAGCCACTTTCGTGTTTATGAGAATTGTTGTGAAGCATTTTTCCGTGTACTTCGTGCTCAGGATTAATCAACTCCAATTCCATAAATAATTGGCAACCGTTACAGATTCCAACTGATAAAGTATCTTCACGTTTAAAGAAATTGTCTAAAGCCGTTTTTGCTTTTTCGTTGTATAAGAAAGCACCAGCCCAACCTTTGGCAGAACCTAAAACATCTGAATTAGAAAATCCTCCAACTGCTCCGATGAATTGAATGTCTTCCAAAGTTTCGCGACCTGAAATCAAATCGGTCATGTGAACGTCTTTTACATCAAAACCGGCCATGTACATTGCATTAGCAACTTCACGCTCAGAGTTACTTCCTTTTTCACGGATAATAGCGGCTTTAGGTCTTGGGCCAGCAGGGATTTCCGCTTTTTTACCTGTAAAATGAGCAGGAAAAGTAAACTGTAAAGCTTGATTTTTATAATTGTCAAAACGGGCTTGAGCAGTTCCGTTTTTAGATTGTTTTTGGTCTAACAAGAATGAAGTCTTGAACCAAATGTCTCTGTATTTGGCAATGTCCAATCCGCATGGGCCAAAGTCTAAAACACCATTTGTGGTCACCGTTCCCAATTTGTGGAAAGAAACACCGTTTGCATTCAATTTGTTTTCAACAGCGGCATCATCTTTAGCTTGGAAAACAATTGCGATATTTTCAGCAAACAAATATTTGATAATGTCTTTTTCTTCGAAAACAGAGAAATCTATTTTGGCACCCAAATTCACATCGGCAAAACACATTTCCAATAAAGTGGTAATCAAACCACCACTTCCGATATCGTGTCCTGCAAGGATGTTGTTATCTAGAATTAATTCTTGAATTGTATTAAATGCTTTTTTGAAGAATGAAGCGTCTTTGATAGTTGGCGTTTCATTTCCAATGGCATTCAAAATTTGTGCAAAAGAAGAACCTCCTAATTTAAATTCGTCTTGTGATAAATTGATATAATAGATAGAACCACCCTCTTTTTGTAAAACAGGTTCCACCACTTTTCGGATGTCTGTACAATTTCCACCAGCTGAAATAATAACCGTTCCCGGTGCAATTACCTCGTCATTTGGATATTTTTGTTTCATCGAAAGCGAATCTTTTCCGGTTGGAATATTGATTCCCAATTCGATGGCAAATTCAGAACAACCTTCTACAGCGGCATACAAACGAGCATCTTCCCCTTTGTTTTTACAAGCCCACATCCAGTTGGCCGAAAGCGAAATTCCTTTCAATCCGTCTTTAATTGGTGCCCAAACAATATTTGATAAGGATTCCCCAATCGCATTTCTACTTCCTGCAACCGGATCAATTAATGCCGAAATCGGTGCGTGACCTATAGAAGTGGCAATTCCTTCTTTTCCGGTATAATCCAGAGCTACGACACCACAATTGTTCAATGGCAATTGTAATGGCCCAGCAGTTTGTTGTTTGGCCACTTTTCCGCCTACACAACGATCTACTTTATTAGTCAACCAATCTTTACAAGCAACGGCTTCTAATTGCAGTACTTGTTCTAAATAGGTTGAGATGTTTTTGATGTTATATTCTAATGGGGAATAATTATAAGCAACAGTTGTATCTGTCATAACTGTTTTTGGAGAACTTCCAAAGAAATCTTCCAAAGCGTAATCCATCGGTTTTTCACCTGTAGTTTTTGATTCAAACGTAAAACGGTGGTCTCCCGTTACGTCACCTACTTCATACATAGGAGCACGTTCACGGTCTGCAATTCGGTGTAAAAAGTCAATGTCTTTTTGACCAATTACCAATCCCATTCTTTCTTGTGACTCGTTACCGATAATTTCTTTTGCCGAAAGCGTAGGGTCACCCACAGGTAATTTGTCTAAATCAATTAAACCTCCAGTTTCTTCCACCAATTCCGAAAGACAGTTTAAGTGTCCACCCGCTCCGTGATCGTGAATAGAAACAATTGGATTATTGTCGCTTTCTACCAAACCACGAATGGCATTGGCAGCACGTTTTTGCATTTCTGGATTCGAACGTTGTACCGCGTTCAATTCGATTCCTGAACCAAAAGCTCCTGTATCTGCAGATGAAACCGCAGCACCACCCATTCCGATTCTATAATTTTCTCCACCCAGAATAACGATTTTATCGCCAACTTGTGGTTTGTGTTTGATGGCTTGGTCTAATTTTCCGTATCCAATTCCACCCGCTTGCATGATTACTTTATCGTAACCAATTTTACGATTGTTTTCTTCGTGTTCGAAAGTAAGAAGGGAACCTGTAATTAAAGGTTGTCCGAATTTATTTCCAAAATCGGAAGCTCCGTTGGAAGCTTTTATTAAAATATCCATTGGTGTTTGATACAACCATGGGCGCTCTTCAACTGCTTTTTCCCAAGGGCGTTCTTCTTCCAATCGGGAATAAGAAGTCATATATACCGCCGTTCCTGCCATTGGCAATGAACCTTGTCCACCAGCCAAACGGTCGCGAATTTCTCCACCAGAACCGGTAGCTGCTCCGTTGAAAGGTTCTACTGTGGTTGGGAAGTTGTGCGTTTCTGCTTTTAAAGAGATAACCGAATCAAATTCTTTTACTTCATAGAAATCAGGTTTGTCGGCTGTTTTTGGTGCGAATTGTTGCACTCTGGGTCCTTTTACAAAAGCAACGTTATCTTTGTAAGCCGAAACGATATCGTTCGGGTTTTCCTGGGATGTCTTTTTGATTAATTTGAAAAGAGAAGTCTCTTTTTCTTCACCGTCAATGACGAAAGTTCCGTTGAAAATTTTGTGGCGACAGTGTTCTGAATTGGCTTGTGAGAAAGCGAAAATTTCAGAATCTGTTAGTTTTCTTTCTAATTTGGCAGCCAAATTATTCAAGTATTCCACTTCTTCGTCACTCAAAGACAATCCTTCTGATTTGTTGTAGGCAGCAATATCATCAATATCCAAAATCGGTTCTGGTTGAATATTAATGGTAAAAATATCTTGATTTAATTCGGAATATTTTTGGGAAAGCATCGGGTCGAAATTGGTGAAATCTTCTGTTGCTTTGTAAAATTCTTCAATTCTAATGATTCCAGAAATCCCCATGTTTTGAGTGATTTCAACGGCATTGGTACTCCAAGGCGTAATCATCGTGGCACGAGGACCAACAAAAAAATCCGACAATACGGATTTCTCTATTTTATTTGCATTGGCAAAAAGCCAGTTTAGTTTTGAAATGTCTTCAGCTGAAATTTCGTTTTGCGTTTGAACGGCAAAAACAGTTTTACTTTGGTTTTCAAAGAAATGAATCATCGTAGTAGTATAAGTTTGTTATATTAACGGTGCAAATTTAGTTTAAATAAATAGTTCGAGCAAATGAGAAAAGAAAAGACTTTTAAAAAACTATGGAGTAAACGGTTTACTTTGATAAGCGCCCAAATCAGGGGGTAAAGTTCTCGTAATCCCTACAACATCCAACGGAATTAAATAGTCTGGATTTCCTTTTGCAAAAGCGGGAGAGGTCCCATCGATATTGAGTTTGTTTTGAGCGATATTTTCGAATTTTGGATTTTTGTTTAAAATAATTCCGTTGTAATGATTCGTGTCCGTTGTAAATTGATAATCGGGATCGGTAGTCGAACCATTGTATTTGAACAGACAATTGTCGAATTGATATTCAAAAGTCGCTCCTGTTTTTTTATTCAAAGCAAAAGCATTGAAGTTGGAACCATAAATGATACAATTGTTGAATTTTGCCGCTGTCAAATCCTTGGTTTCTGGAGTGGCACCCGTTTTAAAATTAGAAATGGATACTGATAATTGCGTGGAGCTATTCCAATAATTATTGAAAGTGCAATGCGTAAAAGTATAATCTCCTCCATAAAAGCAACCTAAACCAACTTCACCGGCTGTATTGACAACAATATTTTCGCCATTAATTTTCGCGTTTTCAGCCAAAATTCCATAGTTGGCCGAATTGTAAATCTGCGTATTTTTGATGTTTACCGTGGTATTGTCGTTGCCTTTGAATAATAAACCTATCGTTGCATTTTTGATGGTAAGATGATTGATTGTATTGTTCGTGCTTCCATTCAAAAAGTAGATCGTTCCCCATTGTCCCGGAACCTCTGAAAAATCAGGTTCAAGGCGATCACCTTCAAAAAAGACTTCGTTTTCCATTTGGGCAGTGGTTGAAACGTCTCCATTAATATTCAGAGATGCGTTTTCAGGAACAACAAGTCCAGAATTGGCATGAAAATAAACACGACTTCCGGCATCCATAATTAAGGTTTTGCCTTCCGGTACTGCTGCATATCCGTAAATAACATACGGTTTTTGGTTGGTAAAATGCAATTCGTCACCGTTTATGGGATCATTTTCATCCAAATAAAAACCTTCTATTTTTTCAGTTCCAATGGCTTGTGTTTCGGTAGTACCGTCTTCGAAACGTTTCGGGAAGATAAAATGAGCATCTTGGATTAAGGTAACCAAATGAATTTCTTGTAAATTGGAGCCGTTATCAAACTGAATTTCGTCGGTATATAAAAAATCAGTCGGATTGGCATCAGCAATATTGGCTGTAGTTTCAATAAAAATATACAGACTGTCTTTGGCTAACAACGTGACATTATTGAAAATTTTCCCTTCGGTTCCAGACATTCCGTCAACCGTCATGCGGTATTTAGAATTCAGCCCTTTTTGGAATTGTATGATGGGGATATTGATGTCATTTTTACTGCGGTTGTATACTTTTAGGTTATACGTACTGGAACTGATATCGGTAAAAACAGTATCCAAATAAATAGTGTCTCTCGAGAATTGCAGTTTGCCGGAACTCGCTGTCGTTTCAAAATCGGCTCGGCAGGAACAAATACTTAGGATTAGTATAAAAAAAGACAGTAACGGTATGGGACGCATTCAGATGGTTTTTTGGTAAAAATAGGAAAAATCTATTTTGAAATGGAAGCGTTTTTAAAATTTGATTTCAGAATAACATTTCGATTTCCGCTATTGTGTCTCATCTTTTATTTATTTTTACACTCGTTAAAAAGAAAAACATGGCTTTCGATAGAGATAAAATTATAGATTACTGCAATACGATTTCAAAAAACACCTTAATGGAAACCTTAAATATCAAATATGTTGATGCAGGTGAAGGTTTTCTGGTAGCGACAATGCCGGTAAATCCATCTGTTCATCAGCCTATGGGGTTGTTGCATGGTGGTGCTTCAGTGGCTTTGGCAGAAAGTGTGGGTAGCGCGGCCTCTTTTATATTTATAAATCCGGAGCACAGTGAAGTACGCGGAATTGAAATTTCGGCCAATCATTTGAAATCAAAACGAGAAGGAATGGTTACGGCAACGGCACGAATTATTCATCAAGGCGCTAGTATTCATCTTTGGGAAATACGAATTACCGATGAAAGAGATAATTTGATTTCATTGTGTAAGTTGACGAATATGGTTTTGCCAAAAAGAAAGAGAGAAGGAAAATAATGAAAATGATTGTAGAAAAAGCCAAAGAACAGTTGGCTGAAAACCTTCCTTTTGTTCTTTATTGTAAACCCAATTCAGAAAGAATTTCCGGTTTATTTCAACAGAATGATACCTTATATAATGTTGGGGATTTTACCGAGAAAGGATTTGTTTTTGCTTCTTTTGATGGAAATCAAACCTATTTGATTCCAGAAAATCAATCGGAAAGATTGACCGTTTCTTGGGAGAAAAAAGTCTTGGAAAATCAAGAAAATAGTTTGGGTTCAATTGATGAAGATGAAAAAAATAGTTTTGAAACGGTAGTCAAAAAAGGAATTCAGGCTATCGAAAATAGAGAATTCAAAAAAGTAGTGGTGTCCAGAAAAGAAACTGTTGCATTAGATAGTTTTGATTTGGTCTCCGTTTTTGAAAATTTGGTTCAGTTGTATCCGTCTACTTTTGTGTATTGTTTTTATCATCCAAAAGTGGGAATCTGGCTCGGTGCTACTCCGGAACAACTATTGAAAGCAAAAGACAATCAATTTGAAACCATTGCATTGGCTGGGACGCAAAAAGATACCGGAACTACTGCAATTAATTGGGAGAAAAAAGAAAAAGAAGAACAGCAGATTGTGACCGATTATATTGTTGCTAAACTCGAAAATGTAGCTTCGGAGGTTTTGGTTTCAGAACCGTATAGCATCAAAGCGGGGAGTATTTGGCATATTAGAACCGATATTTCGGGAGTTTTAAATTCCGATTTCAGTTTGCGACAGGTAGTTCAATTATTGCATCCCACGCCGGCAGTTTGTGGTTTGCCCAAAGAATTTTC
This sequence comes from Flavobacterium sp., assembly GCA_023259675.1. GTDB lineage: Bacteria > Bacteroidota > Bacteroidia > Flavobacteriales > Flavobacteriaceae > Flavobacterium. The sequence continues at coordinate 1,564 of JALRGT010000023.1, read as the reverse complement.
GAAGGCTTTTATTTTGGAAAATGAAAATTACGACAGGAGTTTTTACACCGGATTTTTAGGGGAACTGAATTCAGATTCCGAAAGTTCTGATTTGTTTGTCAATTTGCGATGTATGCAAATTGAAAATTCTCAAGCACATTTATATATGGGTTGCGGAATTACCAAAGACAGTATTCCAGAAAAGGAGTGGGGGGAAAGTATTAACAAGTCGATGACAATGAAGAAAGCGTTGGTTAAATAATAAAACAGTTGAATCAAAAACTTTAAATATATAACATGAAATTAGATATACTTGCTTTTGGTGCGCATCCGGATGATGTAGAATTGGGTTGTGCAGGAACAATTTTAAAAGAAATTTCATTAGGAAAATTGGTTGGGATTATTGATTTGACCCAAGGAGAGTTAGGAACTCGTGGTTCAGCTGAAATTCGGGATCAAGAAGCCCAAGCGGCAGCAAAAATATTAGGGGTTTCCGTTCGTGAAAATCTCGGAATGCGCGATGGTTTTTTTACCAATGATGAAAAACATCAATTGGAAATCATCAAGATGATTCGCAAATATAAACCGGAAATCGTGTTGTGTAATGCTATTGATGACCGTCATATTGATCATAGCAAAGGAAGTAAACTGGTTTCGGATGCTTGTTTTTTATCGGGATTAATGAGGATAGAAACGGAGTTAGCAGGTGAAAAGCAAACGGCTTGGAGACCAAAAATAGTGTACCATTATATTCAGTGGAAAAATATAGAACCGGATTTTGTAGTGGATATTACCGGATTTACAGATAAAAAGATTGAATCTATTTTAGCCTACCGTTCGCAGTTTTATGACCCAAATTCCAATGAACCCGAATCACCAATAACGAGTAAAAACTTCTTTGAAAGCTTAAATTATCGTTCCAGGGATTTAGGGCGACTGGTTGGTCTGGAATATGCCGAAGGTTTTACCGTAGAAAGATATTTGGCAGTCAATAGCTTAGGAGATTTGATATAAATTTATTGAGATTTTTTGAAAAAAATATTTGGAGAAGTAAAGTTATGTTGTATATTTGCAACCGCTAAGCAAATGGTGGTTGTAGCTCAGCTGGTTAGAGCATCGGTTTGTGGTTTCGTGAATTATAAAATATACAATTATCCTTTCAGTCCTTTTTTGAGGACTTTTTTTATGCTCAAAAATCTGGTTACTAATTATTTACAGTGATTTAGAAGAACGTGTTTCCTTTAAAAAGAATGTCTGATTAATACTTTCAAATTTACTAAAAAAATATCAAATATTCAAATTCTGTGACACTTTTGTGACACTTTTAAAAAGGGAATAAATCTGGTTGTAAGTAGAATTTTTTAAACCAAAAATTAAACCTAAAGAATTTCGATCTAAGTTTTCTCTAAACCTTAACTTCGGATCTTTTGATTTAAAAAAGAAGGGGGGGGTACCAAAATTTCCCGAAATCAGCCTGGCTATTTTTTCAAGATGGTTACAGTCAGGTTCATGTAAATTGAAAAATTATCTTTTTTACTATATAATAATTATACTCAGTACATTGATTTGTTTTTAATGTGAGCAG
>JALRGT010000239.1 GCA_023259675.1 Flavobacterium sp. | reverse complement strand
CAGTACCTTTTTTAAGGTTCAAAACGCGAACTGTAACTCATTTATTCCATAACTTACGAATAAGTTCTATGTTTGTTCATAGCGTCTGTAGATACTACAGATAGTTAACATCGGTGTTTTGTGGTCAGGACAGGATTCGAACCTGTATTTACGTCTAATTATGCTTAGCCGACCATACCCAACATAGCGTCTACCTCGTTATAGCAGGATTTCTCACACTATAAGCTTTTCGCCACCTGACCGTTTGCAATTATGGTTGATTAGACCTCATGAAGTTTAAAACCAGCTCTTGCCTGCACACAAGAGTATGTCGGTGTGTTTATAGATACACACATCATCTGAGTAATCAACTCATTGTAGTCAAGACAGGACTCGAACCTGTATTGCTCCCTAAAGCTGAGGGTGCGTCTACCAATTCCGCCACCTGACTGTTTGTAACGTTTAATCTGATAACCTTACGAAGAGTTGTTTCTATATTAATCCAATTGTAATGTTGGTTGTTGGAGGGAAAGTTAC
>JALRGT010000238.1 GCA_023259675.1 Flavobacterium sp. | reverse complement strand
CGAATGTCAATCTCTAAGATTAGACTTGAACAAAAAATAGACTTTGAACCGATAATTCTGCCAAAAAAAACTATTTTTCAATTATGTTCTTTGCTTGATAATTATGATGGAGATGTCAAAATTTCAAACATTAAATCAAAAATTAAATTCGAGTTAAATAATAGTATTTTAATTTCAAAACTTATCGATGGAAAATTCCCTAATTACATTCAGGTAATCCCAAAAAATAATCAAAAAAAATTAGAAATTGATTTAGCTTCTGAAAATAGAGGTTTCACCAAAAAAGAACTTCTTAAGATGAGTGTAAAAAAAGATAAATTACAAAGATCATTGGGTGGAATTGCAGAAATGAAAAAAGTTCCTGAATTAGTTTTTATAATTGATACTAATTATGAGTCTCTTGCAATTCAAGAGTCTGTAAAATTAGGAATACCTATAATTGCTATTTTGGACAGTAATTCAAATCCAGATGGTATTGATTTCCCAATACCAGGTAATGATGATGCAAGAAGAGCCA
>JALRGT010000237.1:261-518 GCA_023259675.1 Flavobacterium sp. | reverse complement strand
ATGGCAAAAGGTTTATTAAGATCAACATCCGGTTCCGGTACGTGATTTAAAATTAAATCTAATAACGGATGCAAATTTTCTCTTGGTTGTTCTAATTCATAGTTACACCAACCATCTCGTCCTGATGCAAATAAAACTGGAAAATCTAATTGTTGATCATTTGCATCGAGTGCAACAAATAAATCAAAAATTTCATCTATTACTTCTTTTGATCTTGCATCTGAACGGTCAACTTTATTAATGACAACAATCGGTCT
>JALRGT010000237.1:0-251 GCA_023259675.1 Flavobacterium sp. | reverse complement strand
AAGAGCTTTTGTTAAAACGAATTTTGTTTGAGGCATAGGCCCCTCTGCTGCATCAACCAGCAAAATAACTCCATCTGTCATTCCTAGAATTCGTTCAACTTCTCCACCAAAATCTGCGTGACCAGGAGTATCAATAATATTAATTCTTACATCTTTCCAAAGAACTGATGTTGGCTTTGCTAAAATAGTGATACCTCTTTCTTTTTCTAAATCACCACTATCCATTAATCTTTCGCTGACTTGTTCGTTAT
>JALRGT010000236.1 GCA_023259675.1 Flavobacterium sp. | reverse complement strand
ATGCGATACAATGATGAATCTATTTCTAAAAAAAATGAGCCTAGAGGAACCATAAGTAAAAGCTTATTTAAGATTGCTGAAAAAATTAGATATGAAAAAATTGGGTCTGATGAATATCAGGGAATTCAAAATAATTTAAATAATTTTTATCAAAAAAAAATTGCCAATAGTGATGTTCATTCACAAAATTTTATTGCAGATGCATTTGAAGCATATTTACGAAAAAATATTATGAATATGCCAATTGATGAAAATAAAAAACAAGAATTTTTTAAAAATTTTAACAAAATTTTCTGATTGTCTTACAGATAATTTTTTTTCAATAATTTTATTTGCTACAAAAATTGCATTTTCAAGGCCGACTAAAATTTTTGCATGGCCTGCTGATAGTTTTTGATTTTCAATTAATTTTATTACTTCGTCAGGTAATGTTAAAAGTCTTAAAGAATTAGTTATATGACTTCTGCTTTTTCCGATAAATTTTGATACTTTTTCTTGATCATATGAGAACTCATCTA
>JALRGT010000235.1 GCA_023259675.1 Flavobacterium sp. | reverse complement strand
AATGAAAAAAATTATAATTATAAAATAGTTGAGCCAAATCCTCTTTTAATTAAAAACAAAGTTGTTTCATCTTCTTTGATTAGAAAACAATTGGAGAATGGGTATCTCAATAAAGCTAATAAATATTTAAAAAGAAATTGGACAATTGAAGGATATGTTCAAAAAGGAAGACAGATTGGGAAAAAAATTGGTTTTCCAACATGCAATATCGATTTAGATCAATATGTAATAGCTAAACCTGGAGTTTACGCAGTTAGAGTTTTTTTAAAAAATAAATCCAATTACCTAAAAGGTATAGCAAATTTAGGGTACAGACCAACTTTTAATCAAAATAAAATATTACTGGAAGTGAATTTGTTTAATTTTTCTGGAAATCTTTACAATAAGTATTTATCAGTAGAATTTTTAAAATTTATAAGAAAAGAAAAAAAATTTAAAAATATTGAACAATTAAAAAAACAAATAAATTTTGATCTAAATATTGCAAAGAAAACCAAATGAGTAATTCACAGATAAATC
>JALRGT010000234.1 GCA_023259675.1 Flavobacterium sp. | reverse complement strand
CACATGATTGAAGACTATGTAAATAATATAGATTGCATACATAAACAATGAAAAATACAATAGATACTATATTAAATATACCATTAAATAATGTAATCTCTTTTGTATTACTTAAAACAGAATCTTTTGATAATGTTGAAGAAGTTGATTTTTTTTTTAAGGTTGATTTTTTTTTTGGAGGCATTCTATTTTTAAATACGATTTTATTTTTGTATTTAAGAAATTAATTGTTAGTAATAATTAATGAGGATTCTTTCATGGGATGTAGGAATTATCAATTTAAGTTATTGTATCATTGAAACAAATGATGATAATAAAAATAATAATTATCAAATCATACATTGGGGGATTATTAATTTAATTGATAATGAACTCATGAAAAAAAACAGAAATTTAGTATTTGAAAATATTCCTAAAAAACTTCATGAACATCCTTTTCTTTTAGAAGTGGATAAAGTTGTCATTGAAAACCAACCTTCTTTGAAAAATCCACAAATGAAATCTATTCAAATGATTGTA
>JALRGT010000233.1 GCA_023259675.1 Flavobacterium sp. | reverse complement strand
AGCCAGTTAATGCTCTCTGTATTTAGCGAGACTACGGTCCATTCTCTAACACCGCTAGTCAGCGAGCTTTTGATAATTGGCTTCTTTAATTCTTTCAGACTGCTTTTGCATATGGTTATCCCATCGTTTCTCAGGACCATACTTCAAAGTTTGTACTTTATTGTCGACAGCGTTATACTTTGTGTGGTATTTGCCGACATCTGTGCCACTCATCTACGGCAGATGCTTCTGGTACTGATCTCTCGTGATTCCTTGGAATGTAGCCATTTCTCTTTGTTAAGGGCTTAGTTACTTTGAGATTTTGATCTCTGACTTTGAGAATTCTATCCTTCCTGCATCTTAGAGCTTTATATCCGTAAAATTCGATATTTTTTTATTTAAATTATCCTAAAAACAGTTTAATATTTTAAGTAACTTACCATGACTTATAAAGGCACATTTTCTGTAATTACAGTTTCACTAAATTTTTTGGGTGACTGGTATCTATAAGCCTAGTGGTCTTAATTCACAAAAGCTTCAG
>JALRGT010000232.1 GCA_023259675.1 Flavobacterium sp. | reverse complement strand
CTGCAATGTGTCTATGATGAGCGCCTTCCACAAATTCTGGCCAAACACATTTTACAAAGGACATAAAATCTTCCTTTGCTTTTGCCTGAACTAATTTTTCAGAGAACTTAACCTTAAGTTGTAAATATTCTTTCTGAACATCTTTAGGTAGTTTACTTATATCTATATTTGAATTCATATAAAAATTTTGCAAAAAATTTTTTAGTTCATAAAATTTTTTTATAAAAAATTTTTTCATCTTTTTTAATTATTTTAATAAAAAATGTAATTTTTAATTTATTATAAAATTCTTTTGCCTTAATTTTTGCTTTAGAAAAATCTAAAAACAGAAAATTTGCAGTAACTGTATTAGAATATATTTGGTACTTTTCTAAAAAAAGTTTTATTTTTTTTGCATAAAATAAATTGTGTTTAATTGATCTTTGAATAAAGTTTTGATCTTTTAAAGCTTCTGCAGCAGCTAATTGTGCTATTTTATTAACATTAAAAGGAGGTTTTATTTTATAAAGCTCATCAACAAT
>JALRGT010000231.1 GCA_023259675.1 Flavobacterium sp. | reverse complement strand
ATATCCCATTGAGAAGAAAACCACAGGTTTTTATGCATTGGTAGAGTTTAAGGCTGATCCAACGCTGATCAAAAAGTTTGAAGTTGAAATCAGACGAGATGAGAAAGTAATGCGATTCCTAACTACTGTATTAGACAAGCACGCTATCGTGTACGCCGAAAGAAGAAGAAAAGGAGAATTTAACAAAAAAGCGGAAGCTAAGGAGGAACAAGCCCAATGACACTAGTAAACGAACCAATCAACAGAGGCGAAATCAGAAAGAAGTATTGCCGATTTAAGAAGCACGGTATCAAGTATATCGACTACAAAGATCCTAACTTCCTTTTGAAATTTGTAAATGAGCAAGGAAAAATTCTTCCTAGAAGACTTTCCGGTAACTCTGCGAAATACCAGCGCAAAGTAGCACAAGCGATTAAAAAGGCAAGACATTTGGCTTTGTTGCCATTCGTAACCGACGGTTTGAAATAGGCCCACGGTGTATCGTTCAATCAATAAAGATCATTACAAATGGAAATCATTCT
>JALRGT010000230.1 GCA_023259675.1 Flavobacterium sp. | reverse complement strand
AAATCAAAGGTTTCAAATTTTGAATTCTGGAGAGAGATAGTAGATACTATTAGAAGATTAGATAAATTAACTGGATATTCAACGTCACCTAATTTTAATTTTAAAGATTATTTTGATGATGATATATGTAATTTGGTAGATATTATTTTAGAAAGACAAGGTATGATACTTTCGGGTGAATTTAATACAACAGATATTAAAAACTTTAAAAAATTCTATCAAAGCATAAATTCTATTAATACTGAAATAATAGGATTTACGAATGTAATTTTTAGAGGACCTAATCAGATTCCAATCGAATTAAGTATTGATCCTATCCATTTAAAAGATATTTTAAATGAATCATTGGCAATACAAAGATCAAGTACTGATAATACATTTATTTATATTTTAACTGAACTGCGTAGATTAAAATATGTAAGAAATCCTAATGAATTATATGATGATATGCAATCTGCTGTAAATAAAATAGTGGAAGGAATTACATACATTGTGTACAGAGAAAATCAAATTAATATAAC
>JALRGT010000022.1 GCA_023259675.1 Flavobacterium sp. | reverse complement strand
ATTTAATTCCCCTGTTCGAAAAGGAGCTATTTCAGAACGTATAACCAATTCATTCAATACATCATAACAATAAAATGTTTTTGCCTGAACATATGTTCCATGTTGATTGCTTTGTCCCCCGAAATGTTTTTCAAGTGAAGGAGTCTTTACTAAACTAATATTGGATCCATCTGCCGCAATTAGGCGATACTCTTTCCATTTTTTTACTTCTTTATTATAATAGTAATAGTAGCAACAATACAAAAGTTCGTTCCATACCCTGTAAAAATCAGGGTTAAGCTTCATACGCTGTTGAGTAAAAGCGCTTACTGAACAAGAATTTTGAAAATTTAAGTCATCGAAAAACTGTTCCAATTCCACGCTCAGCGTTTTTTTGCATAGCTTCGCTATTAAAAGAACTATGCGTTCAAAGGGTAGTTTTCGGTTTCTACTGAAATCAGAATCATTATTACAAAACTGTTTGAGAAGATCCGGATTCTGGACAATCATTGAAATAAATTCTTTTAATTCTTCAATGATTTTTACATTTGTATCTAGCATATGGGTTATGAGTTTAGTTTTGGTGGTGGTACTCCAAAAATACAACTCGTAACCCTTTATTTTTTAATTTACTTCCTTAACTTAATGACATTGAGCTTCGGGACTGGAAGAGCGACTGCAAGAAGCTCCTGCCAGCGCTTAGAAAAAGAAGGAAATCCCAAATACCTTGAAACGGAGGGCTGGAAATAGCTCCTTGAAATACGAATCTCATTTTGCTTAATTCCTTTAACTCTTTAATGGTGAAAAATGAAATGATCTAATGTTGTACTTTTATTCAGCTCGGTTTTTATAATCCTCCTGAATGCTTATATTTGCGGTCTTAAAATAATACGCCTTTTTTATGACAACTACTAACAGACGTTTTCCTGCTGAATGGGAAAAACAAGAGGGAATTTTACTTTGTTTTCCGCATAACGGAAACGATTGGCCAGGGAAATACGAAGCGATTCAATGGGCTTTTGTGGAGTTTATTAAAAAAGTGGCAACCTATGAAAAAGTATTCCTTGTTGTTGCCGATGAAAAACTAAAAACCAAAGTCAACGAAATGCTCGATAGAGCGCGTGTGAATTTGGAACAAATACACTACATAATTCATAAAACCAATCGCAGTTGGATGCGGGATTCGGGTCCTATCGTGGTGTACAATAACGGCAAAAGAGAAGGTCTGAATTTTAACTTTAATGGTTGGGCGAAATACAATAACTTCCAACTGGACAAGCACGTACCTGCCAAAGTAACGGATGCTTTTCAAATGACATTGACACAAGTAACTTACAAAGGAAAACCCGTAATTGTAGAAGGTGGCGCGATTGATGTAAACGGTCGTGGTACGCTTTTGACTTCGGAGGAATGCTTGATGCACCCTAGTATTCAAGTGCGTAACCAAGGTTTTACCAAAGCAGATTACGAAGCAGTTTTCAAGGAATATTTGGGTGTAACCAATGTGATTTGGTTGGGTGACGGAATCGAAGGAGACGACACCCATGGACATATCGATGATTTGGCGCGATTTGTAAATGAAGACACCATTGTAACGATTATAGAAACCGACGCGAACGACGCCAATTACAAACCGTTACAAGACAATTTAAAACGTTTGCAAAGTGCTAAACTGGAAAATGGAGCATCACCTGTAATTGTGACTTTGCCAATGCCGAAACGCTTGGATTTTGAAGATTTGCGCTTGCCTGCCAGTTATGCCAATTTCTTGATTTTAAACAACTGTGTTTTGGTTCCGACTTTTAATGATGTAAATGATCGTAAAGCACTAAACATCTTGGCGGAATGTTTCCCAGATAGAGAAATCATTGGCATTAGTGCAATTGATTTGATTTGGGGATTCGGTACTTTGCATTGTTTAAGCCAACAGATTCCGAAGTGATTTTTAAACACTAATTGAACGGAATAAATGGATTCTCTCTATTTTTTTTTAAACTCATTGAAATTCTTTTAAAAACAGATTAATACAGATTTAAAATACTTTGTGCTCATTGTGCTTCCTTCATGGACGTTGTGGACGTTGTGGTTAAACTTTTAAAAATCTTAAGACATAAAAAAACCAGCTTTTCAGCTGGTTTTATATTCTAAAGAAAATAGCACTATTATTTGTCTTTTGTAAATGGGATTTTCTTTCCATCATTTAAAATCATATCAAAACCCGTTAGATCTTCATTAAATTGAAATTGAAGTCCTGCCATTTTAGATTCAAATAAATGTTTCCCAATTGCTTCTAAAGTAAATTCCGGATAATTAGTGATTTTCAACGTAAGCACATGATTTTTTTCTGTAATAGCTATTTTTATTGGCACTCTAGGATTAGAATAGCTTCCTAAATAGCCATCTAGAATTACATCTTTTTCAATAATTCCTTTATCGGATGTCCAAATGTTATTTGATTCATTGCTGTCAGGAAAAACATGATCCGGATCCAATGTAATACTTTCAATCTCTTCGGTTGAATTGTGTTTAAATGACCAAGACTTATTTCTTTGCCAAATTTCTACCGGCAATTTTACCCTAGAAACTGTTCCGCTTTTGGTTTTTACATCCAAAATAATTGGCATAGGCATTTTTTCAAAATTCTCAATATTGATTATTATGCCATTTTTAGGGTCATTTTTTATGTATTTAATTGAATTTACACCTTGGTCAAAACGCCAATTGTATTGAAACCAACCTCTCCAAAACCAACTTAAATCTTCTCCTGCCACATTCTCCATCGTTCTGAAAAAATCATCTGGTGTCGGATGTTTAAAAGCCCATCTTTCGATGTAAGTTTTAAAAGCTAAATCAAATCGCTCTTCTCCTAAAACTTGTTCTCGTAAAATAACCAATCCTGCACTGGGTTTAGAGTAACATAAAGTTCCAATATGGCCTTCTTTCATATTGTCTGGCCCAGTTAGAATAGGTTCTAAACTTGTTTTTGTATAACTTTCTGCTTTGTCATGTAAATCTTCTACCTTATCTTTAAATTCACCATTATTAAAATCAACACCATTCAATGAATTTATAAAGGAGTTAAATCCTTCATCCATCCATCCAAATAATCGTTCATTAGAACCAACAATCATTGGAAACCAATTGTGTCCAAACTCATGATCTGTAACTCCCCAAAGTCTTTCTCCTTTAGATTCCCAAGAGCAAAAAACAATTCCAGGATATTCCATTCCGCCTTCATTACCAGCTACATTTATAGCCGTTGGATATGTATATTCCATCCATCGTTTAGAATAATTTTCAATGGATCCTTTAGTGAATTCTGTTGAACGTCCCCAAGCATCATTTCCTGAACTCTCTACGGGATAAGCTGAAATTGCCATTGATTTTTTTCCGCTAGGCAAATTAATTCGAGCTCCATCTACAATAAATGCAGCTGAAGAAGCCCAAGACAAATCACGAGCATTATTCAGTTTATAATGCCATGTTTTGGTTGTTATAGTTGCTGTATTTGCCAATGATGCCACTTCTTCCGCCGTACGAATGAAAACAGTAGCATCACTTAGTTTGGCTTGTAAAATTCTTTTTTGCTCTTCAAGACTATAAACCGCCTTTGGATTTATTAAATCTCCAGAGCAAACGACTATATGATTAGAAGGAGCGGTAATCGAAACATCAAAATCGCCATATTCTAAATAAAACTCGGATGCACCTAAATAAGGATCGGTATTCCATCCTTTTATATCGTCATACACACACATTCTTGGATACCACTGTGCAATGGTAAAAATCTTTCCGTTTTTCGTTTCCAAAACTCCCATTCTATCAGAACCTTCATTGGGTGAAATAAAAGAGAAATCTATTTTGATTTTTACGGTTCCTCCTTTTGATTGTAATTCTTGAGGAAGTAAAACTTGCATTCTGGTATCATTGATGCTAAATTTAGCTTCATTTTCGCCAGTTTTTCGTTTATCAACTGATAAAACTTTTACCGATTTTATTTTTAATCCCCCGTCAAAAATTTGTCCCTGAGCACCGTTTCTACTTCCGGTTAACGGAATAACGGCATTCCCGCGTGAGTCATCTTTGAATAAATTTTGATCCAGATACATCCATAAAAAAGACATTTTATCAGGACTGTTATTCGTATAGGTTACTATTACAGAACCTGCAATTTCATTTTCTTGCTCATTCAATTTGGCTGTTAACCGATAATCGGCTCTATTTTGCCAATACGCCACTCCGGGTTGACCACTTGCAGAACGCGTACTTGAAGTATTCTTTCCATACAAATATGGAGCAAAGGCTTCATTATAATTATACTTTGAAATGATGGTGTCTGCTTTTGTAAAAGCCTCTTGTTGTGCATAAAGAGTCGAAATCCCTAACAACAAAACCATTTGAAATAGGAAACCTAAGCGATAATTTATCATATAGAATAAAATTTATGAAGCAAATTAATGCAAAAAAAACAGGATACTGAATTATAATCTTCCAATTAATTGAAATTTAAGAAAACTTTATTAGAACATGAATAGGTTGGACTTTTAGGTTAAAAAATAAAAATTATAAAATATATTTACAACCTGAATCCAAATAAACCCCATAAAAAAAATATTTTGACAACTAAACTAACAAATTCCAATTTAACAGCAGAAATAAAACATTTAGGAGCCGAATTATGCTCTTTAAAAAACAATACGAATATTGAATATATCTGGGAAGGGAATCCTGAATTTTGGGGCAAACACTCCCCTGTTTTATTTCCAATTGTCGGTACTTTAAAAAACAATACGTATCAATACAACCATTCAGAATATCATTTATCCAGACACGGTTTTGCAAGAGACAATGAATTTGAATTAATAGACAAGCAAGAAAATAGCGCTACGTTCTCGATACAATCCAATGCGGAAACTCGTAAAGTATATCCTTTTGATTTTGAATTGCAAATCAATTACGCCTTAGAAAACAATAGTTTGACCATTGGATACAAAGTGATTAATAAAGGAGTCGTTGAAATGCCATTTTCTCTCGGGGCACATCCTGCATTGGCTTTGCCTGGAAATTTTGACGAGTATAGTATTGAATTTGAAAAAGAGGAACCTTTAGTCTATCACCTTCTTGATAAAGATTTAATTGCTGATGAAACCAAAACTCTAGAAGTTCAAAACAAACAACTTAAATTGAACTACCAGTTATTTGAGAATGATGCTTTAATCTTTAAATCACTTCAATCAAAAGCATTAACCATTTACAAAAACGGAAGTCCGCTATTGAAATTCAATTATGAAGATTTTCCACATTTAGGAATTTGGACAAAAATAAACGCTCCTTTCTTATGTATCGAACCTTGGTTTGGCTATTCGGATTCTGTTGCAAGTACCGGTGATTTATTCGAAAAAGAAGGAGTTCAAATACTACAGCCCAATGCTGCTTTTGATGCAAAATTTAGTATTGATATTCTATAATGTAAAAAAGACCTGTATTATTGAATCAACCAAAACCATTATACAGCTATTTGATGTTCTATTTTTATCCTAATAACGTAGATTTATTACAATTGAATTGCACAACAACTTTCAAAAAAATACTTTTGTTCAAAATTTTGACTATGAAAAAAATAATATTGTTACTTTCATTCCTTATTTTAATTTCAGGATGTGGTGTAAAGCAAACCCGAACTTTATTAACTACCGGTAATTATGATGAAGCCATAAATACCGCTATTTCTAATTTACGGTCCAATAAAGATAAAAAAAGCAAACAAGATTATATTTACCTTATAGAAGAAGCCTTTGCAAAAGCCAAGGATCGTGACCTGAATACAATCAATTTATTACAGAAAGATAAAAATCCAGTTGTGCTGGAAAAAATTTACAATACTTATTTGCAGCTCAATCAACGTCAAGAAAACATTAAACCTTTATTACCATTGAAATTAATGAAGGAAGGACGAAATGCGAAATTCCCGTTTTCTAGTTATAATACGGAAATAACAGAAAGCAAAAAAGCACTATCTGACTATTTATACAGCAACAGTAAAGCATTATTATTGACTTCTGATAAATTGAATGCCCGTAAAGCATTTGAGGATTTAACGTATCTCGACCAAATAAACCCTAATTATAAGAATGTTGTACAACTTTTAAATGAAGCCAAATCTAAAGGATTGGATTATGTTTCCGTTCTTACCAAAAATGAGACAAACCAAATCATCCCGACCAATTTATTAAATGATTTATTGGATTTTAACACCTATAATCTAAACAATAAATGGACCGTTTACCACAACCAACCACAAAAAGGAGTTCGTTATGACTATGGTATCGTTATCAATTTCAAGCAAATAAACATCTCTCCGGAGCAAATAAAACAAAAAGAAATCAATAAAGAAAAGTCAATAAAGGATGGAGTAAAAACCTTGCTTGATTCAAAAGGCAAAGTGGTGAATGACAGTTTGGGTAATCCTGTTAAAGTGGACAATTTGAAAACCATTCGTATAAAAATTTATGAGTTTAGCCAATTCAAATCATGTCAAATGACGGTCGAAACAGATTATGTAGATTATAGAACAAATCAATTGATTAAATCATTCCCACTTGCGAGTGAATTTATTTTTGAAAACCGATATGCTACCTACAAAGGAGACAAAAGAGCTTGTGAAGATACTTATTATTCCACTTTCGAAAAACGTGCCATTCCGTTTCCAAGTAACGAACAAATGGTTTACGATACCGGAGAAGATTTAAAAGCCAAATTAAAAGATATTATAAAGCGAAATCAAATATAATAGCTTAAGAAAATAGTTCTAATTCTTGTTTAGTAAAAGATTTTACTTACAATAAAACAACATTAAACTACTATTTTGTTAGAAAAACAAATAATAAATGTAATTTATCAAAAATAAATGTAATTTTGTGCCCATGAAAAATATAAGTGAACATATAACTTCTATCTCACGGATAATCAAACCTACTACTTCTCCCGAAGTACGGATGCTACTATTCTAGTATCCAAATTGTGTTTCGCATTATTTATTTAATTTTTCATTTTATTGTTTTGAAATTTCAACTGTTCACCGTTGGATTAACATATCCTAAAAATTTTAATTTATACAATTTACTTAACAACCAATTTAAATTTGGGTTCGTTACGTATTTCAATATTATATTAGTTTTCTTTGCAGAAACTATTATATCGAAACCAATCTATAACTCAATATATAACCTAAAAATCAACTCTTGAAATGAATATCTCAATTGTTATTGCAAAGGAAGAACATTTTAAATATGCACAAGAAATTTGTGACACCATAGAATCTTCGGCCTTATTAAGAGGTACAGGAATTGCCAAAAGAACTCCTGAGTACATCCTCAAAAAAATAGAGAACAAAGATGCTGTTATTGCTTTAGACGATAATGGTAAATTTGCTGGTTTCTGCTACATTGAAAGTTGGGAACATGCTAAATTTGTGGCACATTCCGGTTTAATTGTACACCCTGATTATAGAAATTTAGGTTTAGCAAAGAAAATCAAATCAAAAGTTTTTGAATATTCATTGGAGAAATATCCCAATGCTAAAGTATTTGGAATCACAACAGGTTTAGCCGTAATGAAAATCAATTCTGATTTGGGTTACAAGCCGGTTCCTTTTTCGGAGTTGACTACTGATCCTAGTTTTTGGAAAGGTTGTCAAACTTGTACGAATTATGAAATTCTAAAAAGTAAAGACAATAAAATGTGCTTATGTACCGGAATGTTGTATGATCCGAAGGAAAAACCTAAAGATCCCCCAAAACATCCCTTTAATGTTCGTATTTGGAACCGATTAAAAAAAATAAAACAAGCGCTTTTCTTGGAAAACAAATAATCCCCTCCCCAACCCTCCCCGAAAGGGAGGGAGTCAAGAGAAAAATAAATAAAATTAAGTATTAACAAATAAAAAATCCCCCTTTGCCTGCTTGCTTTAGCTCCCCCTCCTTCGGAGGGGGTTGGGGGGAGGAAAAAAGAATAATTATGAAAAAAGTTGTATTAGCTTATAGTGGAGGTTTAGATACCTCATATTGCCTTAAATATCTAAAAAATGAAAAAGGGTATGAAGTTCACACCGTATTAATTAATACAGGAGGTTTTGATGAAGAAGAATTAACAGCCATCGAAGAAAGAGCCTATGAATTAGGAAGTGCGCAACATGCAAATCTTACTATTTTAGATAAATATTACGATAAAGCGATCAAATATTTGATTTATGGTAATGTGTTAAAAAACAATACATACCCATTATCTGTTAGTGCAGAACGAGTATTCCAAGCAATTGAAGCTATTAAGTATGCAAAATCTGTAGGTGCCAGTGCCATAGCTCACGGAAGTACCGGTGCAGGAAATGACCAAATTCGTTTTGATTTGATTTTCCAAACCATTGCTCCAGAAATTGAAATCATCACTCCTATCCGTGATTTAAAATTATCCAGACAAGAAGAGGTTGATTACTTGTCAAAAAATGGTGTACACTATTCTTGGGAAAAAGCACAATATTCTATCAATAAAGGACTTTGGGGAACCAGTGTGGGAGGTAAAGAAACGTTAACATCAAGTCAACCACTTCCAAGTGAAGCCTACCCTTCTCAACTAACAAAAGAAGGAGAAGAAAAAGTTACGCTTGAATTCAAAAAAGGAGAATTAGTCGCTGTAAATGGCGTATCTGATAAACCTTCAAATAATATTGTTGTTCTTGAAAAATTGGCCAGTGCTTATGCTATTGGTAGAGATATTCACGTAGGTGACACTATCATCGGAATTAAAGGAAGAGTTGGTTTTGAAGCTGCGGCGCCAATTATTATTATCAAAGCACACCATTTATTAGAGAAACACACACTTGGCAAATGGCAACAATACTGGAAAGAACAACTAGGAAACTGGTACGGAATGTTATTCCATGAAGGACAATTTTTAGATCCTGTAATGCGTAACATTGAAACGTTCTTGGAAGATACTCAAAAAACAGTAAACGGTACAGTAACTGTTTCTTTGAAACCGTATCATTTTTCATTGGACGGAATTGAATCTGAAAATGACTTAATGAATACTGGTTTCGGCCAATATGGAGAGATGAATAATGCTTGGACATCTGATGATGCCAAAGGATTTATCAAAATTTTGGGGAATGCCCAAAACATCTTTTCATCGGTAAACAATGAAACGTACGAGTAATTAATTTTAGTTAATTTTAATATTATGAAAATAAAAGCATTTATTTTATTACCGTTATTTTTTATCATTTTTGGATGTGTTAATGATGATTCTCCTGAAAAAGAAACATTGAAAAGTATTACTTATGAAGTTTTATCATTTGAATTCACAGCTGATACAGGTAATAATTCATCTCGCTTAAAATATAATATAGAATACACTAACCCTAACGATGTGGCTGTAACAGGAAGTACCGCAGTAACTTTGGATTATAATGGACTTGTATTAACTCCTATAAAAAGAGTTCCTCCATATGTTGAAATTGGTGCAAATTCTACTTATACAGAAGTTTATAATGTTGAATCACCTCATGACACACAATCATTAAGTCCTGAGCAGATAAAAGCATTTACTGTGAAGTTTGTATCCGCTGAATTTGTTTTTGCTATTGATTAAAAAAATCTAGGAGATTAGACAACTTTAAAAAGTTATCTAATCTAAAAACACAAATGATATTAAAAATCGAATTCGATTTTACAATATATCTAAAAAAATAAAAATTATGATTACTATTGGAATAATTGGAGGTTCAGGATATACAGCCGGAGAATTAATTAGAATTCTAATGTTTCACCCGAATGCTAAATTGGATTTTGTTTACAGTACAACCAATGCAGGAAAACCACTTTCGATTGCACACCAAGATTTAATGGGGGATATCGAAATGAATTTTACGGATACCGTGAATCCAAATGTAGACGTCCTTTTCTTGTGTTTGGGACATGGTAAATCAATTTCATTTTTAGAAAACAATCGTTTTTCTGATGCAACTCGAATTATTGATTTAGGAAATGATTTCCGTTTAACAAAAGACAAAGATTTCAATGGAAAATCTTTTGTTTACGGATTGCCTGAATTGAACAAAACTGATATTAAGAGCGCCAATTATATTGCTAATCCAGGTTGTTTTGCTACCGCCATTCAATTGGCTTTATTGCCATTGGCTGCTGATGGATTATTGAGTGAAGATGTTCACATCAACGCTACAACCGGAAGTACAGGTGCTGGAGTTGGATTGTCTCCGACTTCGCATTTTAGTTGGAGAAACAATAATTTCTCGCATTACAAAGCATTTGAACACCAACATTTGGGCGAAATCAATCAAAGTATAAACCAATTGCAAGCTTCTTATAGTGACGAATTAATTTTTGTTCCCAATAGAGGCGATTTTCCAAGAGGAATTTTTGCAACATTATACACAAAATCTGAGGAAAGTTTAGAGGATTTAGTAGCTAAATACGAATCTTATTATGCAGACCAACCATTTGTAACGGTAACCACTACGAACATCAACATGAAACAAGTAGTACAAACGAACAAATGCATTATTAGTTTAATGAAAAAAGGAAACCGGGTGTTAATTACTTCAATTATTGATAATTTACTCAAAGGTGCCTCAGGTCAAGCGGTTCAAAACATGAATTTAATGTTTGGATTGGAAGAGACTACAGGATTGCATTTGAAACCGTGTGGATTCTAGAAAATTGAAAGATTGAAAGATTGAAGAATTTAAAGATTGTGAAATCTTTAAA
This sequence comes from Flavobacterium sp., assembly GCA_023259675.1. Taxonomy (GTDB): domain Bacteria; phylum Bacteroidota; class Bacteroidia; order Flavobacteriales; family Flavobacteriaceae; genus Flavobacterium. The sequence goes on along the minus strand of JALRGT010000022.1, from coordinate 36,185 downwards.
AATTAAAATCAATTATCAACACACAAATTTTTCAATTTTCAAATTATTAAATCTTTAAATAATAAAAAGAAATGAACTTATTTGACGTTTACCCATTATATCCTATTACGCCCGTAAAAGCAGTAGATTGTACTATTTACGACGAAAAAGGAACTGAATATCTAGATTTATACTCTGGTCACGGAGTAATTTCTATCGGTCATACCGAACCTTATTACGTGGCTAAAGTAAAAGAACAATTGGATAATTTGAGTTTTTACTCGAATGCCATCCAAAATCCTTTGCAAGTAGAATTGGCAGAGAAATTAGGAAAAGCTTCTGGCTTGACTGATTTTAGCTTATTCTTATGTAGTTCAGGAGCCGAAGCCAACGAAAATGCTTTAAAAGTAGCTTCTTTCCACACCAATAAATCGAGAGTAATTGCTTTTGATAATTCGTTTCACGGAAGAACTTCTGCAGCGGTTGCCGTAACTGACAATAAAAAAATTGTAGCGCCAATCAACGCACAGCAAGTAGTTACCTTCTTGCCATTGAACCAAATTGATTTGGTGGAAGCGGAATTGAAAAAAGGAGATGTTTGTGCTGTTATCATCGAGACAATCCAAGGAGTTGGTGGTTTAGACCAAGGAACAACAGAATTCTTTCAAGCTTTGCAAAAAGTTTGTAATGCCAATGATGTGGTTTTAATTTTAGACGAAGTACAATCCGGTTACGGAAGAAGCGGAAAGTTTTTTGCATTCCAACACCACGGAATCAGTCCTGATGTTGTAACTACTGCCAAAGGAATGGGGAACGGTTTCCCTATTGGAGGAGTTTTAATTTCACCTAAATTCCAAGCTAGCTATGGTTTATTAGGAACTACGTTTGGCGGAAGCCATTTGGCTTGTGCTGCCGGAATTGCGGTTTTGGATGTAATTGAAAATCAAAATTTGATTAATAATGCAAACCAAGTATCGGAATACTTTTTTGAAGCGATTAAAGTAATTCCTGAAATCATCAAAGTAAAAGGAAAAGGTTTGATGTTAGGTGTTGAATTCGATTTTGACGTGAGCGCTTTGAGAAAGAAAATGATTATCGAAAAACATATTTTTACGGGTGGAGCCAACAATAAAAACCTGTTGAGAATCCTTCCTCCATTGACGATTAAAAAAGAAGCAATTGATACTTTTATCGTGGCGCTGCAAGAATCATTGGCTGAATTGAAATCCTAATTAAAACATTTTAAAGTATAGATTTCTGAACCATATAAGACAAGACATATAAGTTCTTATTCCAATTAGCTTAAATGAACTTATATGTCTTATATGGTTGAAATTTAAATTTATATTTTGTCATTAATAATTAAATTATATATAATGAACACATTACTTCCAATTGAAAAAAGAAATGCCGTTTTATCTAGAATGGCAGTACTTTTAGAACAAGAAAGAGAAGCGTTAAAAGCCATAAACCAACAAGATCTTACCAATTATAATGGTGATGATTTGGCAATGGAAAAACGCTTATTGGTAGATGATTCGAAGATTGACGGCATGATTTTATCGATGCAGCAATTGGCGAGTCAGGAAGACCCAGTGGGTGTAGTTCGTTTTGATTTTGTTCATGACAATGGTTTAAAAATATACAATAAAACGGCGGCTTTCGGAACGATTCTAATCATTTATGAATCCCGTCCAGACGTAACGGTTGAGGCAGGCGGAATTGCTTTCAAATCCGGAAATAAGATTTTATTGAAAGGCGGAAAAGAATCCTTGCTTTCGAACCAAAAAATCGTAAGCCTTTGGCATCAAGCTTTAGCAGATAATGAAGTTGCGACTTCTTGGGTGGAATATTTAAATTACAACCGAGATGAAACCCAAGCTTTCTTGGAAAACCCAACACAAAGAGTCGATTTAATCGTACCTCGTGGTGGAGAAAACTTGATTGCGTTTACGAAAAAACACGCTACTTGTCCCGTAATTGTGAGCGGTCGTGGAAATAATTTCTTGTACATCAACAAGGAAGCCGATTTGCAAAAAGCATTGGATATTATCATCAACGGAAAAACAACCAATATTGGAGTTTGTAATGCTTTAGACAAAGTATTGATTGACGCTAACTTGCCTAACTGGGAAGTTTTTGCCAAGCAATTAGTGTCCGAATTACAAAAATACAAGGTGACTATTTTAGGAGATGACACTTTCGCAAAAGCAACTAAGGTACCTGCAATTGAAAATGACGCAATTTGGTACGAAGAATTTTTAAATTATAAGATTGTTATTGGTGTTGTTAATTCTAATGAAGAAGCGATTGCAAAAATCAACAAATATTGTGGTGGGCATTCGGCAACAATCATCACTGAAAATGATGCTTTAGCGCAAGAATTCATGGAAAATGTAGATTGTGCAGCCGTATATCAAAATGCCTCTACCCGATTTACCGATGGGGGTCAATTTGGATTAGGAGGAGAATTAGCCATTAGCACTGATAAATTGCACCAAAGAGGACCAATAGGGTTACAACATTTGGTTACTAATAAATGGTATATTTACGGCGAAGGACAAATTAGATAAAAATTGAAATATTAAAAGATGAAGGTCAACAAAATTTTTAAATTTTTAAATCTTTCAATTTTTAAATAAAAAATAATGGCAAAAAAAAGAATTTTATTAAAAATAGGCAGTAACACGCTAACCAAAGAAACCAATCATATTTCGAGAGGAAAGATTGAGGATATTGGAATGCAAATTGCCGCTCTAAAAGACGAATACGAATTCATAATTGTGAGTTCGGGTGCGATTGCCGCTGCCAAACAGTTTGTAAAACTAGACAATAATGATAAGGAAGTTTTTGTAAAACAAGCATTGGCATCTATTGGCCAGCCTCATTTGATGCGTATTTATCATGAGAATTTCAGTGATTTAGGTTTGCATACTTCACAATGTCTACTCTCCTATTCTGATTTTGAAAAAGAACAAACCAAAGTCAACATTGTAAATACGATAAACGTGTTGGTCAAAAATAATTATATCCCAATTATTAATGAAAATGACACCGTAGCTACAGATGAAATTAAATTTGGTGACAATGATAAATTAGCGGCATTAACAGCCGTTTTATTGAATGTTGACATTCTGATTATCGCAACAAACACCAACGGAATTTACACCAAAGCTTCTATCCATAGTGAAAAACCGGAAACCATTGATTTAGTTTCTGATTTATCGCAATTAGAAAAAGAAATTGGTGATTCTAAATCCTCTCACGGAACCGGCGGAATGCAGTCTAAAATAGAAGCCGCAGCCATAGCCAAAGAAGGCAAAATTGAAACATGGATTATCAATGGCTTAGAAGATAATTTCATACTGAATGCTATAAAAAACACTATTCCATTTACTAAAATCGTATAGACATGAATTATATTTCTGTAAAAAACATCGACTCTCTTTCTCAATGGGTTAATGCAGCACTTAAAATCAAGAAAAAACCACTCAAAAATAAAAAGTTAGGTAAAAACAAAACGCTGGGCATGTTGTTTTTTAATCCGAGTTTAAGAACACGTTTGAGTACACAAAAAGCGGCTTTAAATCTAGGAATGGACGTGATGGTGATGAATTTTACCAATGAAGGCTGGACACTTGAATTTGAAGATGGAGCTATCATGAACAAAGGAGCTTCTGAACATATTAAAGAAGCCGCTGAAGTAATTTCACAATATTGCGACATAATCGCTATTAGAGCTTTTGCAGGATTAGTGGATAAAGAAAAAGACAATGCCGAAACGGTTTTGTCTGGATTTTTAAAGCATGCTACGGTGCCAATTGTAAACATGGAAGGTTGTACCGGACATCCTTTACAAGCTTTGGCAGATGCTATTACTTTGGAAGAATTCAAAACGCCACACAGACCTAAAGTTGTCTTATCATGGGCACCGCATCCTAGAGCTTTACCTCAGGCTGTGGCCAATTCTTTTGTAGAAATGATGCAATTACAAGATGCCGATTTTGTGATTACACATCCGGAAGGATACGAATTGAATCCAGAAATTACCAAAGATTCTAAAATTGAATACGATCAAAATAGAGCATTCGAAAATGCCGATTTTATCTACGTGAAAAACTGGAGTAATTACAACGATTATGGTCAGATATTAAATTCAGATCCCGAATGGACCGTAACTGCAGAAAAAATGAGTTTGACGAATAATGCCAAATTTATGCACTGTTTACCGGTGAGAAGAAACGTAATTGTTGCCGATGAAGTAATTGACAGTGAAAATTCATTAGTAATCGAACAAGCCAATAACAGAACCTACGCAGCGCAATTGGTTTTACAAAAAATATTAGAAAATGGATACTAAGAAAAAAGTAACGCTTGTTAAAATTGGAGGAAACGTAATTGACAGTCCAACCGAATTAGCGCAGTTTTTAGCTGATTTTTCTAAAATTGAAGGCTATAAAGTATTGGTTCATGGTGGCGGAAAATCGGCTACCAAAATGGCTCAAAGCATCGGTCTGACTCCTAAAATGATTGACGGTCGACGCATTACAGATGCGGCTATGCTTGATGTAGTAGTCATGATTTATGCCGGACAAATCAATAAAAATATTGTGGCTCAATTACAAGCACTAGACACTAATGCCATGGGATTTTCCGGAGCTGATGGGAATAGCATTCAATCCGAAAAAAGAAATCACCCAACCATTGATTATGGTTTTGTAGGCGATGTCAAAAAAGTAAACACCCCTCTTTTGGAAACTTTGCTTAATACCGGAATTGTTCCTGTTTTTTGTGCCATCACACACGACAAAAAAGGACAATTGTTAAACACTAATGCCGATACCATTGCCAGCGAATTAGCCATTGGTTTATCGGAAGTTTTTGATGTTACATTAAGTTATTGTTTCGAAAAACCAGGCGTTTTATACGATGCAGAAGATGATGCTTCTGTTATCGAACAAATCAATCAAGAACTTTATACCAAATTGAAAAACGAAGGAGCCATTCACTCCGGAATGATTCCTAAATTAGACAATTGCTTCAATAGCTTGTCTAAAGGAGTTCAAAAAATAAAAATTGGACACCACAAAATGTTGAAAGATTCAAATTCAATTTGTACAACAATCGAATTGTAATAATAAGAATAATCACTAATCAAAAAGTGAATAAAAATTTTGCGCCTTTGCGTCTTTGCGTTAAAAAAATAGTAGAGACGGTAAAACAAAAGATATGAAAAATATAGCAACACTTACTCAAGAAGCGATTACATTATTAAAAAACCTCATTGAAACCCCTTCCTTTTCCAGTGAAGAAGATCAAACAGCCCTTCTCATAGAAAATTGGTTTAATCAAAATGAAATTCCATTTCAAAGAGAAAACAATAACATTTGGGCTTTCAATAAGAATTTTGACAAAAATAAACCAACCCTTTTACTGAATTCCCACCATGACACCGTAAGACCAAATCAGGCTTATACCAAGGATCCGTTTAAAGCCATTGTCGAAGACGGAAAATTATACGGTCTAGGCAGTAATGATGCCGGTGGTTGTCTGGTTTCGCTTATCGCAACTTTTACCCATTTTTACAACAATGAAAATTTGCCTTATAACATTGTGGTAGTCGCTTCAGCCGAAGAAGAAAGCAGTGGAAAAAAAGGATTGAATAGCGTATTGCAACATTTACCGGAACTGGAATGTGCCATTATTGGAGAACCTACTTTAATGCAACTTGCAGTAGCCGAAAAAGGTTTATTGGTATTGGATATAAAAGTAAAAGGAACAGCCAGTCACGCTGCACACAACAATCCAGACAATCCAATTTACAATACCTTACCCATCATCGAATGGTTTAAAGATTTCTCATTTGACAAAATATCGGAACAATTAGGTCCCGTAAAAATGACCGTAACCCAAATCAATGCCGGAAAACAACACAATGTGGTTCCGTCTGAATGTGATTTGGTAGTTGATATTAGGGTGAATGACTGCTACAACAACACTGAAGTTTTAGCGACAGTTAGAGAACATGTAAAAGCCGAGGTCAACCCACGTTCGATGCACCTAAATGCTTCGTCCATTCCGGTGACTCACGGTCTGGTTCAATCAGGAATTGCCTTGGGAAGAACCACTTATGGTTCCCCTACTCTTTCAGACCAATCGGTTTTGAGTTGTAAATCCTTAAAATTAGGCCCTGGTGATAGCTTGCGCTCGCACTCCGCCGATGAATTTATCTTTATAAACGAAATTGAAGAAGGAATCGAACTTTATATAAAAATAATGTCTGATTTTTTTAAAAATATTTAGAAGCTAATCCCGCCATACGCTATATCTCTTATGGCGAACACCGCCACAAGAGGATGCCGCTTCTATCGGGGCTAAAACAAACATAAGTACAAACAAGTCGCGACCTGTCTCTACAATCAAAAAATAATAATTATGAAACTTTGGGAAAAAGGAATACCAACAGACAAACAGATAGAACAATTCACCGTAGGAAATGACAGAGAACTGGATCTCGTGTTGGCCAAATATGATGCTCTAGGTTCCATTGCACATGCAAAAATGCTTGGGCAAATTGGTTTACTTACCGATGCTGAAACCGTTTCTTTGGTTTTGGCCTTGGAAGAAATTATTGCCGATGTAGAAAAAGGGAATTTTGAAATCGAAGATAGTTTTGAAGATGTACACTCCAAAATTGAATATTTATTAACGGTAAAACTAGGCGATGCCGGAAAAAAAATTCACACCGCACGCTCGCGTAATGACCAAGTTTTAGTTGATGTTAATTTATACCTGAAAGACGTCGTAAAAGACTTGAAATCTCAAGTAAAAACACTTTTTGATTTGTTGATGGAGTCGGCAGAGAAACACCAAAATGTGTTATTACCGGGTTATACGCATTTGCAAATTGCGATGCCATCTTCTTTCGGAATGTGGTTTTCTGCTTATGCTGAAACTTTAATTGACGATATTACGATGTTGAACGCTGCATTGAAAGTTGTTGATCAAAATCCTTTGGGTTCTGCTGCTGGATACGGAAGCTCCTTCCCTATCAACAGAACATTTACCACTAAAGAACTTGGATTTGAAACCTTAAAATTCAATGCCGTTGCGGCACAAATGAGTCGAGGAAAATCGGAGAAAACAGTGGCATTTGCGATGAGCAGTGTTGCGGCAACTTTAGCTAAATTTTCCATGGATGTCTGCTTGTATATGAGTCAGAATTTTGATTTTATTGGTTTACCTGCCCATTTGACTACTGGTTCCAGTATCATGCCTCACAAGAAAAACCCAGATGTATTTGAATTGATTCGTGGAAAATGCAACAAAATTCAAGCCTTACCCTACGAAATCACTTTAATCACCAACAACCTTCCAAGTGGATATCACAGGGATTTACAGTTGTTGAAAGAAGGATTATTTCCTGCGATTCAAAACTTGCAAGCTTGTTTGGATATTGCCATTTTCTCTATCAAAGACATCAAAGTAAAAGACAATATCTTAAACGATCCTAAATACAATTACCTGTTTACCGTTGATACCTTAAACGAAATGGTGGTTGCTGGAATGCCATTTAGAGATGCTTACAAAGCCGTAGCCGAACAACTAGAAAACGGGACTTATACTTCACCTAAGGAAACCAAACACTCTCACGAAGGAAGTATCAACAACCTTTGTTTGAATGAAATTAAAGAAAAGATGGATACTGCTTATTCTTTATAATAATATACGTCTACAATTTTAAAGCTACAAAACCGTTTGGAAAACATTTTTTCAGACGGTTTTTTTATAACAAAAACCATAATATATTACAGGACATTTTTGAACTGACTATTTCTAAATTGTTCTGGAGTTTGCTGTGTAATTTTTTTGAATAGGCGAATAAAATAAGAATCATCATTGAAATTCAAATTTGTAGCAATGGAAGAAATGGACAAATCAGAATGTATAATAAGCCTTTTAGCTTCTAAAATAATTCGATCAGTAAGAATTTCAGTAGGTTTCTTATTCACTGTTTTTTTACATAAATAACTCAGTTGTCTGTCTGTTATATTCATCTTCTTAGAATAACAAGTGATGGGTCTGTGCATCCTAAAGTATTTATCTACTAAAGCTTCAAAACGATTTAACTGCGATAAATCGTAATTATAAATGTGTTCTTTTTCTAAATTTTCTACATAGACTCTTGATAATTCTATAAACATAGCATTTAAATAGATGCGAATCATTTCTGGATAGCCTGAAGATCGCTGCTTGTATTCCTTGAAAATAAGTAAATACTTTGATTTTATATTTTCTCGAACTTCTTCACTTAAGTTCATAAAAGGCAAACTAAATGTAGAATTAAAAAAGGGGAAACGAGTCAGTTTCTCCGTATTAAAGTCCAATAAGAAAAAATCTTTTGTGAAAAACAGGATATATCCATCAATATCAGTGGATAAATTCCAGTGATGAATTTGACCAGGAGAAATTATAAACATGGCTCCAGGGAAAACATCATACTCTAAAAAGTCTATTGTGTGTAACCCACTCCCTTTTGTAATTAATAATATTAAATAAAAATTATGTCCATGTGGCTTTTCAATAAATAAGTTCTCATTTACATGCTCACAAAATTTTCTGATATAAAAATTACTTTCAAATTTTAAACTTTCATTATAGTCATCAAAATTTGAAATATCATATACAGGCAATTTACTTTTAGATTCAGTACACATAACATTAAAGTTTTAAATAAGTAAATCAATAATTAGCGACACACATAAATGAGAATCAAATAAAATACTTAGTTAGTTTTTAAGAATTCCATCAAAACAGTATAAAAATGGACTAAAACCATTTTAAATACTTATTTTCAAATATAATACTATTATCAATAAAAAAGAATATTTATTGAATTATAATTTGCGTTTTTAAGTTATTACGAAATAATTATTATAAAAAACAACAAATACATGAATAAAGTTTAATATGTGCTATTCTTTGTTGTTTTTGTGCTACGTATAAAATACTTAGCTGTTCTACATTTGTAAAATAAATTTAAAACATTAAAATTATGCCAAAAGTAGAGAAAGCAATGCACAAAGACGGAGACTTTTTTGTGGATTATGAAGACAAAGTATTTGAAGATGTAAAAGCAAAATCTGGAGATAAAGCTTTAGTAACATTTCATACTGTAGCCTTTGAAGGTTCAATAGGATTAGTAAACATTTTAACTGCAACAAGATTGCAAAGAAAAGGTTTCGAGACTTCCATCCTATTATATGGTCCTGGAGTGACTTTAGGAATTCAAAGAGGATTTCCAACCTTAGGAAGCGAAGCTTTCCCTGGACATTTAAATTATGGGGTTCGTTTAAGTAAATTTATGGAAGAAGGTGGTAAAGTTTATGCTTGTCGTTTTGCTCTACAAGCATTATACGGACATGGTGAACCATCATTACTTCCGGGAATTATCCCTATCAACCCATTAGATGTTTTGGACATCCAATTAGTTCATCGCAATGAAAATGCCTTTATAGTTCATACTTGGACCATGTAAAATAAAAACAATTATGATGTATAAAAAATCTATTGTCAGAGCCGCGGCAGTTCAAATTGCTCCCGTATTAGAAAGCAAATCAGGCACCTTAACTAAGGTAGCAGACGCTATTGTAAAAGCTAGTGCTAATAAAGCTGATATCATTGTTTTTCCAGAAACTTTAGTACCCAATTATCCTTATTTCTCTTTTATAAAGCCAGCGGTAAGTATAAAAAAAGATCATCTAAAATTATACGATGAAGCGGTAGTTGTTCCTAGTGAAGATACTGATTTTATAGGGAGTTTAGCAAAAAAGCATAACATAGTAGTGGTTTTAGGTGTTAACGAACGTGATGGAGGAACCCTGTACAATACGCAACTGGTATTTGATACAACTGGGGAACTTGTTTTGAAACGTCGAAAAATAACACCTACTTATCACGAACGAATGATTTGGGGGCAAGGAGATGGCAGTGGATTGAAAGCAGTACATACATCAATTGGTAAAGTTGGTGCCCTAGCTTGTTGGGAACATTACAACCCGCTAGCTAGGTTTGCACTAATGAATGATCATGAAGAAATTCATTGTAGCCAATTTCCAGGGTCAATGGTTGGGCAAATTTTTGCAGACCAAATGGAAGTAACTATGAGACATCATGCCTTAGAGTCAGGATGTTTTGTAATCAATTCGACCGGGTATTTGTATCCAGAACAAGTTCAAGAAATAACAGGAGATCCATCCATGCAAAAAGCACTAGAGAAAGGATGTTTTACTGCTATTATTTCACCAGAAGGAGTCATTATATCTGATGTTTTAACGGATGGAGAAGGAATTGTATATGCCGATATGGACATGAGTCTCATTACAAAAAGAAAACGAATGATGGATTCGGTAGGACATTATTCAAGACCCGAATTATTATCGCTCAAAATCGATAAAAATCCGAAAAACTTAATGCATGAATCAAAGGCACTATTAAACGAAAAAGATCATGAACAGCACACTAACACTAGAGAGCAATTATACGTTATTGAATGAAATTCAAACAGAAGGTATTCGTATAGAAAACACAGCTGATTTGACCATTCGTAAAGGAGGTGCAGGACCCACAGATCATAAAGCGGTTACTATTTTTAATACCACCTTAATGATTCCTGTATTTAGTTCCGCAGCAAAACAATCTTCATTTGAAGCAACTGCCCCGACAAAAATGGGAATGGCTTCATTAAAGAAAAACGGTAAAATTATCACCACAATTCGCTTTGTTGGGGAACCAAAATTTTACAAAGAACAAACCTCAGATGGTATTCCTTTTTGGAAAATTGCACGTTTGCATAGCAAGGATGTATTAGCAACAACGGTACTTCAAAATTGTATTCGCTATAAAGAAAAAGAAACATCCTGTCAATTTTGCGCCATTGGAGAATCTTTAAAATATGATACGACAATTGCTTATAAAAAACCGCAGCATTTAGCCGAAGTGGCTAAACGGGCAGTAGAATTAGACGGTATTTCTCAATTTATAATGACAACTGGAACGCCAGCAAGTTCAGATCGTGGTGCTAAAATATTGTATGAAAGTGTATCTGCAGTTGCAGAAGCAGTAGCCATTCCCATTCAAGTGCAATGTGAACCACCAGATGATTTTGAGTGGTTTAGCAAATTAAAAAATGCAGGTGCAAGTTCTATAGGAATGCATTTAGAAGCCGTTTCTAATCGGGTTCGAAATAAAATCATGCCTGGTAAAGCCGAAGTATCTATTGCTTTTTACTTTAAAGCTTTTGAAGCTGCAGTAAAAATATTTGGAAAAGGAAACGTAAGCACTTATATACTTGCAGGTTTGGGCGATACCCCAGAAGAAATTTTAGAAATGTCTAAAGAATTAATTGCTATTGGAGTATATCCATTTGTGGTTCCTTTTGTACCAGTAGGAAACACCCCTTTACAAAATCATGCTTCACCAAATAAGGATTTTATGCATGAAATATTAGATCCACTAGCTCGTGAATTAGTCCGTACAGGAATGACTTCTGATACCTTAGAGTCGGGTTGCGCCAAGTGTGGGGCTTGTTCTACACTCTCTTCATTTGAAAAAAAATATGCGCTATGATTTATTTTGAAAAAGACAAAAAATACAGTGGATTAGATTTTATAGACATCAATATCCCTAGTGATAAGGCACAATTAACAGCATACTTCGAAACTCGAAAAAAAATTTTTTGTAAGGAACAAGGTCTTTTTCAAGTTTCAGATTATGATGATAAAGATGTACATGCTATACCTATAATTGCTGTCAATCATTATCTAGGAACTCCTGATAGTGTGGTAGGCGTTGTCCGAATTTATGAAGAAAATAAAAGAGAATGGTTTGGTGGGCGATTAGGAGTAATAAAAGAATACCGTTCTTTTTCAAAATATATTTGTCCCAATTTATTTAAAGAAAAAGATGTTTCTGCTTTGTACCAAATGTCGGTTGCTGCAGGTTTAATATACAGAGCTGTTTCATTAGCTAATTATATGGGTTGCGATAAATTTTCGGCCTATGTACAGGAGCAAAATGTAAAACTTTTTCAACGCTTGCATTGGGATATCGAAGCCGAAATTGATTTACATGGAATAAAACATTTCCTAATGAAGGCTAATTTGGCAGCATACCCAGCTGTACCGGTCTATGCGAGTTCAGATTCGATTGTATCATTTTCTAAAGTAGCTTAAAATGGAAGAATGTACAGAGGATATACTTGCAAGTATTGCCAGTTTAAGGAATCACACCGATATCATAGATAAAAGAACGATTCAACAAACCTACAAGGCGATAGGGGATCAAACCAAAAGTAGTATCTTTTTTCCAGATGATGATGCAACCATTTTACTTGGTGATGATACCGCAGCCATACCACAAAAAGATGGAAGTCATTTGTTATTAGCTGCGGAAGGTATTGTGAGTCATTTTTTAAAATCAGATCCTTGGTTTGCGGGTTATTCTGCTGTAATGGTGAACATAAGTGACATTTGCGCTATGGGAGGCTTACCCATTGCCGTTACTGATACTATTTATTCATTTGATGCAAAAGATAATGAAGCCGTTTGGGAAGGAATGTTAGCTGCTTCAAAAGCCTATGGTGTACCCATTGTGGGCGGACATAGCTGCTATCATTCTAATATTAATGCTCTGAGTGTTTCCATTTTAGGAAAAGCAACACATAATATCTTAAGCAGTTTCGATGCACAACCAAATGATGCTTTGCTATTGGCTATCGATTTAAACGGAAGTTATTATAAAGAATATCCTTTTTGGAATGCCAGCACCACAAATAGCAGTGAGAAATTACAAAAGATGGCGCAATTACCCTATGAAATTGCAAATAACAAATGGAGTAAAGTAGCAAAAGATATTAGTATGGGAGGAATCATTGGCACTCTATTAATGCTCTTAAATACGTCCAAAGTAGGAGCCGAAATTAATATCGAATCGATTACAAAACCCGAAGGTACAACTTGGAAAAAATGGCTTTCTAGTTTTCCTAGCTATGGTTTTTTGTTTAGCTGTCCTCCAGAAAATGTAAAAAATATCCAATCGTTATTTACAGAAAACGGTATCAACTGTAATCATATTGGGTGTATAAATAAACAAACTGATTTATTTATAAACTATAAAGAACATCAACTTAAATTTTAAAAATCATGCCTATAACATACGTCCAAATCCAATGGCCCGATAATCAAACCGATCAGGTATATTCTCCATCCAGTGTAATTGAAGACTATTTTAAAGTGGGAGAAACACTTAGAATAGACACTTTTTTAGAACGATGCAATACTAGCTTAAATGAAGCTAGTGAAAGAGTACGAAAAAAATTTGGCTACGCTTGTACCTCTGCAGAAGCCGAATCCTATAGAATAAAATTGAAATGTGAAGATTATGATGTTTCAAAAAATGTGAAAATAATATCAATAAAATAAAAGAAGATGAATCACTATCAAGTTATTATTGTTGGAGGAGGTCAAGCAGGTCTTTCCGCAAGTTATTGTTTAAAAGAAGATAATATAAACCATTTAATTTTTGACCGAGGCCAAATTGGAGATACATGGAAAAACCACCGTTGGGATTCTTTCTGTTTAGTGACACCCAACTGGCAATGCAGATTACCTGGTTTTGATTATGATGGAAATGATCCTAAAGGATTTATGTTGAAAGATGAAATTGTAAACTATGTAAAACGCTATGCAGAATCCTTCAACCCTCCTATCAAAGGAAATGTAGAAGTACATAATGTTTACAAAAATGAAAATGAATCTATTTTCAGTATAGAAACCTCAATAGGCAACTATACAGCCGATAAAGTTATTATAGCAACAGGTGCGTATCATATTCCGAATATGCTACCCATTTCTAAGGATTTTCCTAATCATGTTGTACAAATCCACTCCGATGATTATAAAAACCCGGAGCAAGTTCCAGACGGAATTACCTTAGTCGTTGGATCGGGTCAGTCGGGTGCACAAATTGCTGAGGATTTACACCTTGCTGGAAAGAAAGTTATTCTTAGTGTTGGAACTGCTCCAAGAGCACCTAGAGTATATCGAGGAAAAGATGCTGTAGAATGGTTAGAAGAAATGGGGTATTATGACCAACCAATTGAATTGCATCCTGATCCAGAAGAAGCTAGACATAAAACCAATCATTATTTGACAGGAAGAGATGGTGGGCGTGATATTGATTTGCGAAAATTAGCTTCTGAAGGCATTATCCTGCGTGGTCAAATTAACCAGGTTAAAGATACTACCATTATGTTTCAAGATGATTTAGAATATAATCTGGATGAAGCTGACAAAACCTATAATAGGATTCTAGACAATATTGACAATTATATAAATAAACACAATATTGAAGCTCCCGAAGGTCATCGATATGAAGCCTTGTGGAAACCTACAGCAGAAAATAAAACCGATTTAGATTGTATAAAAGATTCTATTACATCCGTTATTTGGAGTACTGGTTATAAAGTGAAATATGACTGGATTGATTTTCCTGCTGTATTCGATCTAAGAGGCTTTCCTACCTATGAACGTGGTATTACCGAAGAACCTGGCTTATACTTTTTAGGTTTACCTTGGTTGCATACCTGGGGTTCTGGAAGATTTTCTCATGTAGCACAAGATGCTAAATATATTGCCGAACATATTGCTAGTTGCTACGAAGAAGTTGAAACTTGTTTGAATAGAAAATAGATTAAAAATCTATAAGAATATTTAAAATAAAGTAAGCCACGAATTCACGAATTAAAATGACATAATTCGTGAATTCGTGGCTTTTTAATTTTATTAATTTGGCTACACTATCGCTGTAAGAACCGAAGCATCAATATCACTATGGGAAGCATCATAAATTGACTTACCATCCTTAATAACAACCAATTGTGGAGATTGATGTACCACCCCAAAAAGTGCGGCAATAGCATTAGAAACTTCGCGATATGTTATTAAATCTAAAAAATATGGCGTAACTTTATTCGACAAATCAAACTCATTTTCAAACTGTTTCAATGCCATTCTACTTACACTACAACGAGTACTGTGCTTGAAAATGGCTACCGGTTTTTCATATGAATTGGTGATAATTGTCTTTAACTCTTCCAAATCGGTTAAATTATTCCAATCCATTTTGCTATTCGAATTGTTTTGGTTTTCTGAACCACTAAAAATATTTTTTAAAAAACTCATTTTTTGACTATAATTAGGTCATTTTGACGTGTTTACATGATAGAAATCATTATTTTTATGTCATTTTGACCGTAAATTTATGATGGAATATATATTGAACACTATTTTGCAAATATAAATAAATAGCAACTTAAATATACAGGAACCATGAATATAAATAAATTCACCATTAAATCACAGGAAGCGATTCAGCTTTCGCAACAATTAGCGCAAAGTTATGGACAACAACAAATAGAAAACGAACATATTTTCAAAGCCATCTTTGAAGTGGATGAAAATGTAGCGCCTTTTATTTTGAAAAAACTCAATGTTAATGTTCCGCTGTTTTTACAAGTTTTAGACAGTACCATTCAAAGTTTCCCTAAAGTTTCTGGCGGAGAAATTATGCTTTCCCGTTTAGCCAATACCGCATTGAACGAAGCAGAAATTATCGCTAAAAAAATGAATGATGAATTTGTTTCTATCGAACATTTAATCTTGGCCATTTTTGCTTCCAAAAGTAAAGTGGCCCAAATCCTGAAAGACCAAGGTGTAACCGAAAAAGGACTGAAAGCAGCTATTGATGAATTGCGTAAAGGGGAAAGAGTAACCTCGGCCTCTGCAGAGGAAACCTACAATTCTTTAAACAAATACGCCAAAAACCTAAATGAATTAGCCAAAACCGGAAAACTGGATCCCGTAATTGGTCGTGATGAAGAAATTCGAAGAGTTTTGCAAATCCTAACCCGAAGAACCAAAAACAATCCGATGCTCGTTGGGGAACCCGGTGTGGGGAAAACCGCCATTGCCGAAGGTTTGGCCCATCGTATCGTAGATGGTGACGTTCCTGAAAACCTAAAAGAAAAAATTGTTTTTTCTCTGGATATGGGAGCCTTGATTGCAGGTGCCAAATACAAAGGAGAATTCGAAGAACGATTGAAAGCAGTGGTCAAAGAAGTCACTTCAGCCGAAGGGGATATTGTATTGTTTATTGACGAAATTCACACATTGGTGGGTGCTGGTGGTGGTGAAGGTGCGATGGACGCCGCCAATATTCTGAAACCTGCTTTGGCACGTGGAGAACTGAGAGCTATTGGGGCAACCACTTTAGATGAATATCAAAAATATTTTGAGAAAGATAAAGCGCTCGAAAGACGTTTCCAAAAAATAATAATTGAAGAACCAGATACCGAAAGTGCCATTTCAATTTTGCGTGGTATCAAAGAGAAATATGAAACCCATCATCAAGTTCAAATCAAGGATGAGGCAATTATCGCTGCCGTAGAATTGTCGCAACGCTATATCACCAACCGTTTCCTTCCGGATAAAGCCATTGATTTAATGGATGAGGCCGCCTCTAAAATCCGAATGGAAATCAATTCCAAACCGGAAGAACTGGATGTCTTGGACAGAAAAATAATGCAATTGGAAATTGAAATCGAAGCCATCAAACGGGAAAAAGACGAAGCCAAACTCAAAACATTGGGAATGGATTTGGCCAATCTCAAAGAAGATCGAAATAAAATTTTTGCTAAATGGAAATCCGAAAAAGATGTTGTCGATAACATTCAGGCCATTAAAGCAGAAATCGAAAATTATAAATACGAGGCCGAACGTGCCGAACGTGACGGTGACTATGGTAAAGTAGCCGAAATTCGTTACGGAAAAATCAAGGAAGCACAAGAACGCTTAGATCATCTTCAAAAAGAATTACAAGAAAACCAGTCCGGTAGCTCTTTGATAAAAGAAGAAGTTACCCGAGAAGACATCGCTGAAGTAGTGGCGAAATGGACTGGTATTCCTGTAATGAAAATGCTGCAAGGCGAACGCGAAAAACTATTGCATCTGGAAGAAGAATTGCACAAACGTGTGGTAGGTCAAGAAGAAGCAATCGAAGCCGTGAGTGATGCCGTGCGCCGTAGTCGTGCGGGATTACAGGACATCAAAAAACCGGTGGGAACATTTCTGTTTCTGGGGACAACCGGTGTTGGAAAAACGGAGTTGGCCAAAGCCTTGGCGGAATACTTGTTTGACGATGAAAATGCCATGACTCGAATTGATATGAGCGAATACCAGGAACGTCATGCTGTAAGTCGATTAGTGGGAGCGCCTCCAGGATATGTAGGTTATGACGAAGGCGGACAGTTGACCGAAGCCGTACGTAGAAAACCCTATTCAGTGGTGCTTTTGGATGAGATAGAAAAAGCACATCCTGATACCTTCAATATACTGCTACAAGTACTAGACGAAGGGCGCTTGACCGATAACAAAGGACGTCTGGCCGATTTCAAAAATACTATCATCATTATGACTTCCAATATGGGAAGCCAGATTATACAGGAAAAATTTGAAAACCTAAAAGGCAGTATGGAAGCCGCTACAGAAGCCGCCAAAACAGAAGTGCTCGGTTTACTGAAACAAACGGTACGTCCCGAATTCATCAACCGTATCGACGATATCGTGATGTTTACACCATTGTCCAGTGAAAACATTACTCAAATTGTGAATTTACAATTAAAAGGAGTGACCAAAATGCTCGCCCAACAAGGCATCACCATGGACGCCACACCAGAAGCCATTGGGTATTTGGCCGAAAAAGGATACGACCCACAATTTGGTGCCCGTCCGGTAAAAAGAGTGATTCAAAGAGACGTGTTAAACAAACTCTCCAAAGAAATTCTTTCCGGTAAAATCACAACCGACAGTATCATTCTTTTGGATGCTTTTGGCGGCGAATTGGTTTTCAGAAACCAAACCGAATTAGTAGAATAATTATTTATATTTTTTTGGTAGTAAGAAAATACCAGTCTAGAGGCTGGTATTTTTTTATGCTTGTTTTTGGAGCAGTACAATTGTTGGTTTTCATCACGAGTTGTCCCGCTGTACACAGTATCTTTTTTTAAACGTAACACACCTTTATATCAAAAAACGGTAAGTAGTATGCGTTTATAAAAAAGGATACTTGCTCCCATCGGGGCTAAACCACCAATTTTGTGTTTCTAAAAAATAAATAAATTCTATCAAAAAAGTAGTAAATTCGCATCGATAAACAATCAAAACTCGGGAATCAAATTTTGGTTAAACAATACCAAAAAAAAAACATCGCAGTTTCTAAAACAATCAAAATGGCATCAGGTTTTTTCGCATTATTAGATGATATAGCAGCAATTATGGATGATGTTGCTGTAATGAGTAAATTTGCAGCCAAAAAAACGGCAGGAATTTTAGGTGATGATTTAGCCGTAAATGCTGAGAAAGCTTCTGGATTTATTTCCACAAGGGAACTTCCTGTAATATGGGCCATTACAAAAGGGTCTTTGCTAAATAAAGCAATCATTTTGCCTGTAGCTTTTCTGTTGAGTGCCTTTTTACCTTTGGCCATTATAATTGTTCTGGTTTTGGGAGGACTTTATTTAGCCTACGAAGGTGCCGAAAAAATATACGAATTCTTCTTTCCGCACGAGCATTCAAAACCCGAAATATCCTTGCAGCCCTTAAGTGAAGAAGAAATTTTAACTATTGAAAAAGAAAAAATAAAATCAGCCATAGTAACTGATTTTATTTTATCAGTAGAGATCGTAATTATTGCGCTGGGAACGGTTATTGGAAAACCCATTTTATCACAAATAATGGTTGTTTCCATCATTGCACTTATAGCAACCGTAGGTGTTTACGGGATTGTAGCCCTAATTGTAAGAATGGATGAAGCAGGTTTAAAACTGATTCAACTGAGTTCCAAAGAACGAAGTTTTACAAAAAGTTTAGGTACAATTCTAGTACAAGCACTGCCAAAAGTCATCAAAAGCTTATCAGTTATAGGAACCATAGCTTTACTGTTAGTCGCAGGTGGGATTTTTGTTCATAATATCGATTTTTTACATCACATACTGCCACAAGTTCCATCAGTAATAACTGAATTTTGCATCGGACTATTAATTGGGATAGTCACTTTAGGAATTGTAACCCTTTTCAAAAAAATTATTGGTAAAAAGTAAAGAAAACACAATACTTGAACATCTTAAAAATAGTAACAAACATCAATCGAAAGATTGGTGTTTTTTTTTTTTAGGAGTATTCTGTTTAAAACTCAAATCCAATAATCTTCTATTATTCAGAAATTATACCTATTTTGGTAATCTAAGTTTTCCCTAAATATAATAAAAAATTTCAGTGAAAAATTAATATAAAACACATATTAATATGCCTATAATTACAGCAGCAATAACAGTTTTTTTGACAACATTAGCCCAAAAAGGATTAGATAAAGCATTTGAAACTGGAAGTGAGAAAGTTTCAGAAGACGCTTATAATTGGATAAAATCATTGTTTTATAAAAACGAAGAACCAAAGAAAAACCTAAAAGATTTGCAGAAAGATCCACAAAATAAAGAAAAATTAAGTAATGCTGTTGCAATCATTGAAAATTCAATTGAAGACGACCCAAAATTAGAAGTCTATCTGAAAGAAATTCTTGAAAAACTGCCTAATATTGAAAATACAATTTCGAACAGTAAAAATGTGAATACAGGTAATGTGAACATTGAAGGAGGTAATTTTAGAATTGGGGATAATTATGGGGATTAAAAATATAAATACTGGAAACATTCAGGCTGATAATGTTGATATCGGTGATAAATATATTACAAATATATTTGATGGATTATCGTTTATTTTATCTGATTATCAAGAACAGATAAAAATGATCAACAACTTCATTTTGGAGTTCAAACCAAAATCAGCCCTCAATTTACTTATTGATTTAGAAAGGCGTATTAAGGAAAGTAATGTCCCCAAGAATCATAAAATAGAAAGTAAAATCCTTTTCTTAAAGGCAGTTTGTAAAAGAGAATTGGAAGGTTTTACGAAAGAAGATTCCGCACTAGATTTTGTCAGAGCATATAATCTCAACAAAGAAGATGAAAAGATAAAATACAGAGCCTGTATCGAATACCTAAATATAGCGGATTTTGCAAAAGCAATAAATTTAGCAGATGACATTTTAATTTCAGATGAATATAATGGTACTGCTTGGATTGTAAAAACTTTTACATCAGATAATATAAAACAATTTATAAAGACCGTTCCACCAATTGTTTTAATGGATTATAAATACCAGCACAGTATCATTTATCATATAATTAGTACAAATAAAATTAGATACTTAGGTGAATTAAGGGATTACAAACTTTACTTAACGTTCGATTTTGACAGATATAAAATTTTAAATTTTGAAAACAAACAGGCATGGATAATTGCTCTCGACTTATTAATAAGTAAGGCGGTTAACAGTTTAACCCTAAAATATATTTCTGGCAAAAATTTTATTATTGAAAATGAGCCTGATATACTTTCAGCTATTCGTCTTCTAGAATTTTATATAACTAGTTTAGAAGGGACTGAGATTTCTGGAACTACCAAACATCATAAATTTTCCTTATATTATCTTAAATATGTGAGTACAAATGATGAAGAAAGTATAAATGAATTAACAAAAATATACAATCAATTAGAAAAGTCGCATTGGTTTTATACACTATGTTTTTGTCAAATATTAAATCATAAAAAGGAATTTCAAAAATCATTAGATTGCCTTGTAGAATATGAAACTTCAAATGGTGCATTACATGCAGAATTCTATCTTTTTAAAACTGTTGCTCTCCATTTACTTTCTAGAGGTGAAGAAATCGAGCAATTAAATGATAACTATTTAAATTCAATTGATATAATTGATGAACGTCATCTATTCAATTTAATAAACGTTTTCGATATTATCAAGCATTATGTTGATGCTGAAAGCAAATTAGCAATTCGACTGGATATCGTATTAAAGAAAAAATTTATTATTGATGATTTGAAAGTAGTCCTAAAATCCACTGTTCTATTACAACAAAGTGATGATTGTGATGTTGAAGATGTATTCTTATCGTTAGACAAAGTTAAAGACAATGTTACTTTTGATATACCTTGTAAAAATCTAATCGCTGACAATTTGGATCGTTTGGGCAAGCCTCTTGACGCATTAAATTTCATGGATACTTACATAGATAAATCAAAAATATCCGAAACCTTACGATTGTATATTTTTATTCTTCACAGTGTATTGAAAAAGAAAGAGGATACTCCCAAAGGTAAAAGCAAAGAACTTTTGGAATTACTAGAGTTTTGGAGAATTACAAGTGATTATATTGATGAGCAGTTACTTTGCTTAGAACATGATTTATGTGCACGAATACATGATTTAGCAAAACTTAAACAAATAGACCATCTTTTGTATAACCATTTTTTCGATAATAAAAAGTACTTGTATTGGTATCTTGCAACACTTGAAATGACGAATAATTGTGACGAAATAATGAAAATTTCATTTTCAATTCCTGATGTTTTTGAGAATGATGAAATTGGTCTTTATATCACAGGAGTATTATTGCGAAATAAAAAAAATATTGAAAAAGGATTCAAAATTTTATACAATTTGGCATCAGATAAAAACAATACAGAAGCCAGAATGAATTATTTTGGTACTTCTATGTTATTTGATGATTTTTTTAAAAAATTTGAAACGGTTGAATTAGGTTATTGGGTAGTATATCTTATAGATGACCGACGGGAAAAAATACAAATTACAAAGTCAACAGGATTACAAAAAGAATTGTTAAGTAAAAAAATTGGAGAAACTTTTAGTCAGATTCATCCAATGACTAAAAAGCTAAACAATATTACAATTGTTGAAATTTTTAATGATGCTTTAAATCTATACAGAGAAATTGAAGAAGAAACCAAGAATCCTGTAAATGACTTAGGATTGTATTCATTAGAAATGCCTTCTGATATAAATGATTTTACAAAATTCCTTGTGGAACAATTTGGCACTATTGGCTCCCAAGAAAAAACGCATAAAGATAAACTTTTAGATGATTATTATAATTACCGTATTGGATATTTAGTTGTCGTAAGTGCAGTATTCAAAAGAAATTTCGTTGATGCATATTTGTATCTGACCGGCAATAGCCGTAGTGAATTTATAACAATTCCAAATATTTTTACAACAGTTATTGATACTCAAAATCAATCATTAAAATTTATAATAGATTTCACTTCTCTCATGCTATTTTATTTTCTAGAAAGAGATTTAAAATTTGAATTCAAACATAAATTTATTATTTCATACAATACGAAACATCAAATTGAAAGCTATCTAAATACAGAAAATAACTCCCCCGAATCGACTTTGAGTATGAACATTACTATTGAGGGGGTTGAAAATTTTTTCTATCCCGAAGGAAATAAAAAGACTAGGATCGTTTTTTTACAATCAATATTAGATTGGATAGATAATAATTGTGAAATTGATTTAGTTGAAGAAAAATTAGACGTTATTTTAAAAATCCCAAAAAAGGAAAATGATTATGAAAATGCTATTATGAATAATATGATTGATTCTTTACATCTTTCAATAAGAGAAAATCACCGATACATCAGTAGCGATATTTCTGTTTTTCAATTTAAGACTGGTTCTAATTTCAATACCAACTTTTTAAATCCAGAAAAATTTCTATTAACTTATTATCCTGAAAAATGCAATTCCGACTTTTATCGATTC
Source organism: Flavobacterium sp. (assembly GCA_023259675.1). Lineage (GTDB taxonomy): Bacteria > Bacteroidota > Bacteroidia > Flavobacteriales > Flavobacteriaceae > Flavobacterium. Next base: position 13,385 of record JALRGT010000022.1, on the reverse strand, counting down.
TTGTTGAAATCAAATTATTTAGGCATTAATATTAGTTACGAAACTTTAAAAAAAGAATTTATAGAATACATTGGCGGCAGAGAAAATTACTATCCAATGGTTTTAGAAAATCTGCAATTTTCTATAAACAACAATCAAAATGTGATCACTACATGCATTGACTTTTTTAATTTCCTGAATAATACAGCTTTACCTTTGTCGGCGATAGATAAACATATATCTGAAGTTTATATAAAATCTATGGTTGGTATGCAACCTGATTTAATACTTTATTATAATAATATGATAAATGATAAACTAAAGAGAGGCTATCGATTAAATTAAACTCTACTGTACGAAGTCTCCTGACCTCGTACCCACAGCTATATATCACTACAATTATAGAAACCTATTTTTTACCTACAAAAAGACTAAAATGAAAAAATTACAGATAATGATTGTTATACTTTTGTTTTGCTTTTCTTATAAAGGAAATGCACAAGTATTTCATTTAGCTGATAAATTCAAGAATCATTTGGAGATGAACAATCTCAATGGAAAAGTGAAGAGCATAAAAGAATACCGTTATAAATTAACCTTCAATGCAAATGACACAATCAAACCAAAAAAGGTAATCGATATGTATTTTATTACTTTTTATAATGAACAGGGAAATATTATTAAATCAGCTCAATACCGCAAAGATGCCAGTATTTGTCGACTTGAAGAATATACTTATAACGATAATAACAGAGTGACATTATATAGAGATAGTTCCTCTGACATACCAAATTCAGGAATGCAGACAACTATACAATACAACAAGGCAGGAAACAGAATAGATGAAACAACTATAAACATCCGTAAAAATCAAGTTCTTGCGACAAAGACATATACTTATAACAGTAAAAATCAACTTGCTTCTATGACAAATCATATTGATTATGGCAACCAAACAGACCAAACTTTTTATACTTACGACAGTGAAAGCAATATTGTGGAAAGCAGGCAAAAGACTAATGGAGGTGAAAATATTTCCAAAACAAGTTATTTTCCAAAATCTAAATTAGCTTCAAAAATAACCATATCTAGTTTTGACAAGACTTATTATATTAGCTACACATATGATAAATACAAAAATGTGATTTCTTCTACCAAACATTTTGGAAATGAAAAAATCTATAGTGGCGATGAACTTAAAGAGTACGAATATGATAAATTCAATAACTGGATTGTTTCCAAAGATTTCATTATAAGTCAGGAAGGAGTAAAATACAAAACAAACTCTCGTAAGGAAAGAGAAATAGAATATTATTAACCCGTTAGCGCGGAAATGCTTTCCGTGTCCTCAACAATGAGCAAATAAGTAATACACGGAGATGCTTCCTTCGTCAGCATGACAAGTTTGTAGATAATTGGGATGTTAAAAAACGTTATTAGTTACGGAATTTCCGTTGAAGAATACAAACCATATACAACCAAAAACGGACGTTTAAGACATTATATTAACTTTGAAAATCCAAAAAATCAAGAATTGATAAATTTAGAAGTATACAGAAAATATGAGGTTGGAGAAATATTCGAAAAAGAAATGAAATATGGTTATTGGGGAATTTTATACTCAACAGAATAAGAAACACAACCGCTAAAAGCTGTTTTGATATAGTGTGTGATTTAGTGGAATTAACGTTCTGTATCGTTTTTTGGTCCTTAATATTAGGCGATAAATAAGATCCTATATTAAAAAATTAAGTTGTTGCGTTTTCAACTAGGCTAACAAAAACAAAAGTTGTAAGATTAACATCATTTTGTTAATTTAAATTATAACAGGAATCATGTTATGAATAATTATTTAGCTAAATTTGAAAAAAGATCATTTCCTTCAAAAAATAATTCATTAAACTGGTTTTGATCTAAAACCAAATTAGCACAAATTTTCAAACCTAATGATAACAAAACAAAAGCCAAGTCCTGATAAGGAATATCATTTTGATAATTTTTTTAACATCTCAGCTGATTTGATTTGTATTGCAGGTTTTGATGGTTATTTTAAAAGGATAAACCCGGCAGTTTCACAATTATTAGGGTACTCAGAGGAGGAATTATATGCGAGACCCATACATACATTTGTTTATACTCCAGATCTTAAAATGACAATCGAAACCAGAGAACAAGTCTATAAAAACAAACCTCTCTTAAATTTCGAAAATAGATACTTAACCAAAACTGGAGAGCTTGTATGGTTATCTTGGACATCGATGCCTGTTGAAGATGAAAAATTAGTATACGCTATTGCTAAAAACATTACCCATAAAAAAAAGATTGAAGATGAGCGAAATATACTCCTCACAAATCTGACAAAAATCAATAATGACCTCAAGCATTTATCTTACACCACCTCGCATGACTTAAAGTCACCGGTAAATAATTTACTATCTGTATTTGAGCTTATCGACATATCTAAAATTAATGATGAGGAAACCCTTGAATTTATAACCATCCTAAAAACAACAACAGAACGTTTAAGTCAAACATTAAAAAACTCTGTAGACGAATTAATCCATAAAGATGAGTTAAATGCTTCTATTGAAGAATTAAGTTTAAAAGAGAATTTAGATGAAGTATTACTTTCTATAAACTCTTTGATAGTGAATTCAAAAATTAAAATCACTATTGATTTTGAAACCGTTACTACTATTAAATTCAATAAAGAATACTTGAAAAGTATATTCTTAAACTTGATTACAAATTCAATAAAATACTCCAAACCAGACACTTTTCCTTCCGTTTTTATAACTTCTAAAAAAACAAATGGAAAAAATCAATTAATCTATTCAGATAATGGATTGGGTTTTGACATGGATAAAGTACGAGATAAAATATTTGGATTGCACCAAAAATTTCACAATCATATTGATAGTAATGGTATCGGCTTATACTTGATTTACAATCACATTACTAATTTAGGTGGTCGTATTGAAGTAAAAAGTAAAATAAACGAAGGAGCAGAATTCACAATAATTTTCAAGGACTAAAAATGAGTTGTAAATCTATTTTAGGATTAAGTATAAATATGTAAACTTATTTTAGGACGAGACATGACCATTAGCGTGAGCGTCACGCTCGTGCACACAAACAAAATAAAAAAATTACTTCTTCAGTCCGCTATCCCACTTGTCTCGTAGAGATGCTTCCTTCGTCAGCATGACAAGTTTGTGTAGAAAAAATCAGGTAAAAAACAACATGATTCCTCTCCAAACGCCCTTAAATAAAAAGTATTACAAACAACGAAAAAGCAAAGTGGTAGCACTCCACAAGTTGCCCATGAAAGGAGAACGGCTTGGGTGCGGAATGGCGCTTTGCCGTAGTTTTCGAACTTTCTATTTGTTAGGCTTGATTTTTTTGTTTAGCTCACGCATTAATATTTTATTGGAGTTCGTGAATCTCCTAATGTCGATTTCTTTTTTTATCAAGAAAAAAAGAAAAGATTAAACTCCAATCAAATATTCATTAGGCTGCTAAAAAAACTGGACGCTATCATTCCTTCACCATGATGACAAGATTGGGATGAAATACTAATAACAAACCCAAAAGAAAAAACAATATCCCTACCTTTGGCTAGCAAACTCAAACAAGAATCGAAAAATCGGGTTTTCGATTTCTATACCAACACAAATATGAAGTTTAAAGGAATTATTTTTGACTTAGACGGCACACTGGTAAATTCATTGGAAGATATTGCAGATGCAATGAATATCGTTCTGGAAGGGCTCCACTATCCTACTCACGACTATGATACCTATCAATATTTCATTGGCAGTGGCCTTCGGAATCTGGTGAGCAAAGCTTTACCTGCCGCAACCAATGAGGACACCCAAATTGATCAGTGTTATGATTTAATGATTTCAGCTTATCGAACGATATGCACCCGAAAAACAAAACCCTATGATGGTATTTTCGAATTATTGGACGAATTAAAATCCAAAAATATAAAAATGAGTGTATTCTCCAACAAAGCGGATGAACTCACCAAAGAAATTACGGAGGTTATTTTTCCAAACTATTTTAATCCTATTCTGGGTTTGACCACAGAACCATTAAAAAAACCCAATCCTGAGAAGGCAGTAAACATAAGCGACAGTTGGGGATGTAAACCCGAAGAAATTATTTTCGTGGGAGATTCTGATATTGATATGCAAACGGCTACAAATGCCAAAATGTTTGCCGTTGGGGTTTTATGGGGCTATAGACCGGAAGAAGAATTGATTTCAAACGGAGCCAAAATGATTTTAAAAACCCCTTTAGATTTAATGTCTATTTTATAATTCAGCGTTGAATGTTATAAAAAAAAAATTAGACTTCAATGTGACAAAATTTCTAGCTCGTAGCCATAACTATTTTAACTTATTATAGCTAGGAGCTAAAGATTGGATAATGAAATTCCAAGGACTAAGACAACTTATAGATTCTGTGAATTGGAATCCTAGCTCCTTGTTTTAAAATTACATTTTTGTCGGTAACCGCCCAAACTGTAGTTTCTACCATTTTTTGGGATTGGTCATCTTCAAAATAAATTTTAATTTTTGAATGTTCTAAATTACCTAAAGATAAGGCCCTATTGATATCATTTAATCTAATTTTGATTTCATTGTCATCGATAAGGACATCAATTGTTGGAAATTTAAGAGAAGGAATATCTTCTTTCTCTATTATTTTGAATTCTTTTATCATAATTACAAGTAATTAATTAATACTAATTTTAAGCTATTTTAACCAAAGAAAAGGGGAATATGTTTGGTTCTTTATAGTCCTATCTATACAAATTTAGAGCCTCTTTCCTTTTTTAATTCCCAATTTTATATTAATTTTTTTACTCTTGAAAATCTTAATCCCTTAGTTAATGTACGCTACGGATGTCTCGAAGCACCGAATCTAACAAACAGAATCACTTCTAAAACCCTCTGCAACAAAATATTGCCACGTCAAAAAAATATCCATGTGCGGTTTTCCAGTGTGAAACAAATGAAAGGCGATTTGGCACAAAAAAACAAACAATACTACTTGAATTAATTCATAAAAAGTCCTCTCATATAAATGAGGATATCCATTTGGGATAAAGTCGACTCATTGATTTCTCAAAAACAGGGCTTAGAAAATTTAGCTTTTATTATGGGATTTTTTTTAGAAAAAAAAGTTATATTCGTTAACAGCATACTAGCCCAGATTGCAACGGCATCCTTTTTCTTGCTTCTGTAGCAAGGAAAAGATACAGTGAAAAGCTGGATGGGCTCCCTTAAAAAAATCAATAGAATAATTAGCAATCACAGGATACTGATTATCAACTAGCTATTAAAAAAATATGAGATTAGAAGATTTTGACAATGATGAGGACAAAGTAATCCAAGATCATTTAAAACAAAAAACCTGGAACGAAATTAAATCCAATGACAGTTGGGCAATTTTCAAAATCATGTCTGAATTTGTCAATGGTTATGAAAATATGGGTCGCATTGGTCCGTGTGTAACTATTTTTGGATCGGCAAGAACCAAACCGGAAGATCATTATTATGGACTTGCCGAAAAAATAGCCTATAAAATAAGTAAAGCCGGATATGGCGTCATTACCGGTGGCGGTCCCGGAATTATGGAAGCAGGAAACAAGGGCGCTCATCTTGGCGGTGGTCCATCGGTGGGATTGAATATCGTTTTGCCATTTGAGCAACATTTTAATCCTTATATTGACGGGGACAAAAATTTGAATTTTGATTATTTCTTTGTACGTAAAGTCATGTTTGTAAAATATTCGCAAGGATTTGTGGTGATGCCGGGAGGTTTTGGCACCATGGATGAATTATTTGAAGCCATGACTTTGATTCAGACAAAAAAGATTGCCCGTTTCCCTATCATCTTGGTGGGCAGCAGTTTTTGGTCGGGTTTGGTCGATTGGATCAAAAAAGTATTATTAGATAAAGAACATACGATAAGTCCAGAGGATATGAATTTATTTAAAATTGTGGATACTGAAGAGGAAGTAGTAGAAGTTTTGGATACTTTCTACAAAAAATACAATTTCAAACCTAATTTTTAAAAGAAGAGCTGTTTATTATTTTATTTTTTGCTTAAATAAATGTATATTGTAGTACAAATTTAATTTGAATAACTAATTGAGATCAACCTACCTACAAATACTTTATTGTATTGTTTTTATTGCCCCAACAACACTATTTGCCCAACATAAGTCGCGATTATTTGTAGAGGTGGATGCTGAATCTAAAAAATTAAACATTCAGCAGGAAATTCATTTTGTCAATGATTCTGAAGACACGCTTACCTCCATCGTTCTGAATGATTGGAATAATGCTTATTCAAATAAAAACTCTCCCTTGGCTCACCGTTTTTCGGATGAATTTTATAGAGGATTTCATTTAGCCAAGGAATCCGAAAGAGGAAGTACCGATAATATCACCATAATTGATGACCATAAACTTTTCCTTGCATGGGAGCGACCTGAAGATACGCCCGATGTCATACGGATTAAATTAAGGAAAAAATTAGCGCCAAAAGCATCACTAAATATGCATTTAACCTATAGTGCCAAAATTCCCAGTGACAAGTTTACCAAATTCGGTTACGATGATTTGGGTAGCATGAACTTGAAATCATGGTACCTTACTCCTGCCCAATATGAAAATCACAACTTCATAACCTACAACAATGTTAATCTGGATGATATTGCCAATGCCGTTTCGGATTTCAACATTGAGATTAAAATTCCAAACAATTTAGTCATTACCTCCGATTTAGATAACGAAGGTGAAATAGTCGATGGAGATTACAATACTTATAGTTTAACTGGTAAAAACAGAAAAGACTTTAGTTTATTTCTGGAACCCAAATCTAGTTTTTACAGTTTCAAAAACGGCTCATTGGAAGTAATTACCAATCTGCAGGAAGACAAAATCAGTACCAAACATCAAGCTGAGATTATTGATTGTATCGTAAACTTCACCAATGAATTGATTGGAAAATATCCTTTTGACAAAATAATTATTTCCCGAACAGATTATGAAAGGAACCCTTTTTATGGATTGAACCAATTACCTTCCATCATCAGACCTTTTTCGGATGAATTCACCTATGAGATAAAATTTTTGAAAACGTATCTCAATACGTATTTAAAAAATAGCTTGCGATTGGATCCCAGAAAAGACAATTGGGTTTATGATGCGATTCAAATGTATGCCATCATGCAATACGTAGACAAAAATCATCCCAACAGCAAGATGTTGGGAAATGCTTCTACTTTTAAATTATTGAAAAGTTTTAATTTAACCAATATCGATTTTAACGAGCAGTTCAGTTATTTCTATATGCTTATGGCTCGTAAAAATTTAGACCAGCCGTTGAATACCCCAAAAAACAAACTTGTAAAATTCAATGAACAAATCGCAGGTAAATACCGCGCCGGATTGAGTTTACGCTATCTGGATAGTTACTTAGAAAACAACTCCGTTTCCAAAAGTATTCATCAATTCTATGAAGCGAACCTAACCAAGCAACAAAATGGAAATGATTTTGAAAACATATTAAAAAGCAATACCACTAAAAACATCGATTGGTTTTATAAAACGATAATCAATTCGCGTGATATCATTGATTATAAATTATCGGATATTACCAAAACCAAAGACAGTGTTTCTTTTACTCTTATCAATAAGACCGAAGTAATTGCCCCCATCCCGGTTTACGGTATCAAAAAAGGAGAAATTGTATTTGAGAAATGGCTTTTTCCAAAAGCAAAAGAAAGTGCTTATAGCATAGAAACACATGGTGCCGATAAAATAGTACTGAATTACAAAAACGAAGTTCCCGAATACAACTTGAGAAATAACTGGAAATCATTGAAAGGTTTTTTTCCTAACAATCGTCCCGTAAAATTTGTATTCATGAAAGATTTGGAAGATCCTAAATACAACCAGCTTTTATATGTTCCTACATTGACCTATAATTTGTATGACGGTTTAACTTTTGGAGCAAGACTTCACAACAAAACCATATTGGAAAAACCTTTTATTTTTGACACGAATCCCTCCTATTCCACAAAAGCAAAAACCTTTTCTGGTTCCGGTTTTTTTGTCATAACTGAAAATTTCAGAGAGGCATTGCTTAAAAACATAAAATATTCACTCTCGGGATCCTATTTTCATTATGCACCGGATGCGACATACACCAAAATAAATCCGATGGTTCAACTAAATATTAGAAATCCTGATTTTAGAGACAACCGAAAACAAGCTATACTTTTACGACAAGTAATTGTTAATCGCGAAAAAAGTGAAATTGTAATTGACAATTCAGAAAAGAACTATTCTGTTTTTAATCTAAAATATATCAATTCAAAAACAGAAGTAACGAAACATTTCAGCATTTCAACTGACTTACAGTTGTCGAGCAAATTTGGTAAAATGGCCACCGAATTTGAATACCGTAAACTTTTTGAAAATAACCATCAAATCAATTTACGTTTTTATGGAGGACGCTTTTTATATAATAATACCTACACAAATTTTTTCAATTTTGCCCTAGACCGTCCCACCGACTATTTATTTGATTACAATTATTATGGTAGATCAGAAAGTTCTGGATTTTTCAGCCAACAATTAATCGTATCCGAAGGTGGATTCAAATCAAAATTGAACACCCCTTATGCCAATCAATGGATAACCACCATGAATGCGAGTTACAACTTATGGAATTGGATAGAATTGTATGGAGACGCCGGATTTTTAAAAAATAAATTGACTGACCCCAAGTTTGTTTACGATTGTGGAATTCGTTTGAATTTGGTTACAGACTATTTTGAAATGTATTTACCAGTTTATTCTAATAATGGCTGGGAAATATCGCAAAATAATTACAATGAAAAAATCCGTTTTATCATTACCCTTTCCCCTAAAATATTGATCAATATATTTAATCGAAAATGGTTTTAAAATAAGTCTCGAAAAACCAAATTACGATATTCACACAAAAACTACCAAAACAACACTTTACGATATAAAATAAGTGACAATATTTCTTTTTTATTGTAAATAATAAAAAATTATTTTACTTTTTCAGTTATGATAATTGTTTGTTTTTAAGTAAATTTGCAGAACCATAATATAATTTTTCAATTATGATAAAAGAAAAAACCAATCCTGCACTCACCTTTGATGATTTCAAGACAGAAGTTTTGAATGACTACAAAATAGCTATTACAAGTAGAGAATGTAGTTTACTTGGTAGACGGGAAGTTTTGACTGGAAAGGCAAAATTTGGAATTTTTGGAGATGGTAAAGAAGTTCCGCAGTTGGCAATGGCTAAATTTTTCAAAAACGGCGACTTTCGTTCTGGTTACTATCGCGATCAAACTTTTATGATGGCAATTGGCGAATTAACCATTGAAAATTTATTTTCCGGTTTGTATGGCAATACCGATATTAATGAAGAACCAATGTCTGCAGGAAGACAAATGGGAGGCCATTTTGTTACACACAGTCTGAATGAAGATGGAAGTTGGAAAAATTTGACGGAACAAAAAAATTCTAGCGCCGACATATCCCCTACTGCAGCCCAAATGCCCAGATTATTGGGGTTGGCACAAGCATCAAAAGTTTATAGAAAAATTGACAATATCCCTAATGCATCCAATTTCTCCATTAATGGAAATGAAATTGCTTGGGGAACGATAGGAAACGCCAGTACTTCTGAAGGAGTGTTTTTTGAAACCATAAATGCTGCAGGTGTTCTGCAAGTCCCTATGGTAGTCAGTATTTGGGATGATGAATACGGGATTTCCGTTCATGCCAGACACCAAACGACAAAAGAAAGTATTTCAGAAGTCCTGAAGGGATTTAAAAAAGATCAAAACACGAATGGAATAGAAATCCTAAAAGTAAAAGGTTGGGATTACTCTGATTTAATTGCAACCTATGAAAAGGCTGCCACTATTGCCAGAGAAAAACACATTCCTGTTTTAATTCATGTAACTCAACTGACACAACCCCAAGGACACTCCAGTTCCGGCTCTCACGAAAGATACAAAGACGGTAATAGACTGGCATGGGAAAAAGAATATGACTGTGTCAGACAAATGAGACTATGGATGATTGCCATCAATATTGCCTCGCCTGAAGAAATTGACGAAATTGATGCCAATGCAAAAAAAATTGTTCTGGAAGGTAAAAGAACCGCATGGGCAAAGTTTATTGCGCCAATTCTACAAGAACAAAAAGAACTGATTACTTTATTGGAAAAACTGGCTCCAGCTAGTAAAAATAAAGAAGCCATACTAAAACAAGTTGGAAATCTAAGTTTCATCAAAGAACCCTTAAAAAAAGAAATACTTGGTACGGCTAGAAAATCCTTGCGATTACTGGTAAATGATGAAGGCAAAAAGGAATTATCGGATTGGATTATTTCCTATACTGCGAAAAATCAAAAAAAATTCAGCAGTAATTTATTTTCAGAATCGGATAAAAATGTTTTTTCGGTAAAAGAAGTTGCTCCAGAATATCCAGAAAATGCTAAAATGGATGCCGATGGCAGAATGATACTTAGAGATAACTTTGATGCTCTTTTTACAAAATATCCAGAAGCCTTAATTTTTGGAGAAGATTGTGGAGGCATCGGAGATGTAAACCAAGGTCTGGAAGGAATGCAAGAAAAATATGGAGAACTTCGTGTCGCCGATACCGGTATTCGGGAAGCAACCATAATTGGTCAAGGAATCGGAATGGCGTTACGCGGATTGAGACCTATCGCAGAAATTCAATATTTGGATTATCTGTTGTATGCGATTCAAATCATGAGTGACGATTTAGCCACCCTGCAATACAGAACTGTTGGCAAACAAAAAGCCCCCTTAATTATTCGAACAAGAGGACATCGTTTAGAAGGAATCTGGCATTCAGGTTCTCCTATGGGGATGATTATTAATGCCATAAGAGGTATTCATGTATTGGTCCCTAGAAACATGACCAAAGCCGCCGGATTCTATAATACTTTATTAGAATGCGATGAACCGGCATTGGTTATCGAATGCCTAAATGGGTATCGTTTAAAAGAAAAAACACCTTTAAATTTTGGCGAATTCAAAACGCCGATTGGTATTGTTGAAACTATTAGAGAAGGATCTGACATTACATTAGTTTCCTATGGCTCTACTTTAAGATTGGTTCAACAAGCTGCTAAAGAACTTGCCGAAAACGGTATTGAGTGCGAAATAATCGATATTCAATCCTTACTCCCATTTGATATCAATCATGATATTCTAAAAAGTATTATCAAAACCAATCGTCTTTTAGTTATAGATGAAGACGTTCCAGGTGGCGCATCGGCTTATATTCTTCAACAAATAATTGATGTACAAGATGCATATAATTATTTAGACAGCAAACCACAGACATTGACAGCCAAAGCACATCGAGCTGCTTACGGTAGTGATGGGGATTATTTCTCCAAACCTTCGATAGAAGATATATATGAGAAAGTTTATGGGATGATGAACGAAGTTAATCCAAACAAATTCCCTGGTTTATATTAGAAAATAAGATTAAATCCCATTCGCAAATGCAAATGGGATTTTTTTTATATCATTATAAACAGTATCTTGTAAATCAATTAATTAGTTATTTTTAACTTAAAATAAGAAAACATGAAAAAAATCACACTGCTTTTAGGAGTTCTTTCGATTATCGCAATAACATCTTGTAAAAAACAAAAAGAAGAAACAGCTGCACCGGAGGAAACTACAGTTGAAATTACGACTACAGAAGAGGCTCCAGAAAATGCTGATGGCACTTCTATAAGTGTTGGGTCAGATGGCGTAGATATTAGCTCTAAAGACGGTGCAAATGAAACCAATGTAAATGTTGGTGATGGAGATGCAAAAGTAGAAATTAAGAAATAATATTTTTCTTGATTAAAATTATAAAGCCAACGTAAATTTTTATGTTGGCTTTTACATTAAATACCCTTTCAAAATAGAATAGATGACAACTTTAGAAACTGTTTTGTTACAGACAAAAAACGTAAAAGTAATTCCTGACACACTAACAAACAATCAATACTTTCCAATAGATTTATCTGTTACAAATGACGAATTAGCCACTAAATCACTTGGAAACGCAACAGATTTTGAGAAATATATTGAAGAATATATCACAAAAAACAATTCAAAAGTAGCTTATGGAGGCTATAATGAAGAAAGAAACCTGTACAAAAGAAGCACCATCTTTAATAAAAATGAAGAGGAAGAACGCAACATGCATATTGGATTAGATTTATGGATAAAAGCAGGAACACCCGTTTTAACCGCATTAGATGGTGTGATACATAGTTTTAAAAACAATATTGGTTTTGGTGATTATGGTCCTACAATAATTTTGGAACATCAATTAGAAAATCAAACTTTTTATACTTTATACGGACATTTATCGTTAGATAGCATAAAAAATATTGCGATCGGTACTTTTTACAAAAAAGGGCAAAGACTTGGAAATTTGGGAGATGCCTCCGTTAATGGAGATTATTCGCCACATTTACATTTTCAAATCATAAAAAATATAGGAACTAATTTTGGTGATTATCCCGGTGTTTGCCGTAAAAAAGAGCTTCCCTTTTATTTAGAAAACTGTCCCGACCCGAATCTATTGTTAAAAATAAATGCATAAAAAATGAAAAAGATTATTCTTATTTTGAGTTTAATAATCCTTGTAGGATGTAAATCAAAAAAAACAGACAAACAAGCAGTAAAAAAACCAGTTGTAGAGCGACCTGACATTAACAAGGAAGAAGTAGAAGAAGAAAATACGGAAGATACTAAACTATTCAAATTAGAACTTTTGGAAGTCGACAACTTTAAAAAAGAAAGAGCCTACGAACTTGGAAAACGAATTTTGATGACCTGCAATACCTCTAAGTTCAAACCTTTTACACAAAATGAAGCCACTGCTTCCGTAATTAATAACATTACCTTAGAAAAGTTATCCAAAACCTGCACCAAATATAGGCAATGGTATGGAACGTTTATAGATCTTAAATTAATTGAAATTTATGAAAATGTAGATAACAAGACATTTGTTTTTCGTTTTAAGGCTTTATATACCAAAAAAGTGGCCAATAAAGAACTCCGCGTTTTCATGAATGAAGAAAACAAGATTTCCGCCATCAAAACATTGGATTGGGTGGATGCTTATGGTAAGCCATAAATCCCATCAAATTAGACCGTTATTGAAACACTACCTAAATAAAAAAAAGTAATAAGATTTTAAAATCTTATTACTTTTGGTAGTGTCTCACTAACTGTGTAAGTTGAAAAGTTATTCTGAAAAATATTTGAGCTCCTTTAAAAAGCTCAAAAA
>JALRGT010000229.1 GCA_023259675.1 Flavobacterium sp. | reverse complement strand
TGCCTCAAGCGGCTTGGGGAAAGCATTATCTAAATACTTTGATAAAAAAGGTGATTCAATTATTTGTGTTGGACGTTCATCAAAAAAAATCAACCTTTTAAAAAAAGAATTAAAGCAGAATAATCATACTTTTTTTTCTGGCGATCTTTTAAATTATAAAACACAAAAAAAATTATTTGTTTTTTGTATTGAAATAACTTTATGATTTTTTTGTAAGCAAGTAACTGCATTTAATAAAAAATTATTATAAGCATATATGTTTATTTTATTAGTCAAGTGTATACCCTTAGCGACAGCTAAAGCTATCCTAATCCCTGAAAAGCTCCCTGGTCCAGTATTTACAAGAATAGAAAAATTACTATCTAGAACGGTTTTATTATTTTTTAATAAATCTAAAATTTCAAGATTTAATAACTCATATTTAACTTTATTGGTTTGTAGATCTTTAATAAAAAAGCTATTCTCTTTTAATAAAGCAATGGAGTCATTTTTTCCCGTACAGTTAATGATTAAAAAATTCTTA
>JALRGT010000228.1:260-524 GCA_023259675.1 Flavobacterium sp. | reverse complement strand
ATGGTAACGAATGGAAATATGTATTTCAGCAATTGATGGTTCCTTACATCCGACCTGAAATTTTTCCCAATCATTTATTGCCTCTATTAGCAAGACATTTTCGAAATCCAAGTGCCAGTAGTGATACCGATACCACTTTGTCATTAGCCTTAAAACAATACGATAAAGAAAATGATAAAAACTATATTTTCGAAATTCCTTATGGTAGTGTTTTCCGAATTAAAAACGGGAAAGTTTTTAAAAAAATAGCCGTTCGAACCAAAC
>JALRGT010000228.1:0-250 GCA_023259675.1 Flavobacterium sp. | reverse complement strand
GAGTGCTTAGAAATCAGTTCCGGACGTTTATATCTCTTTAATCCTAATGCTGAGGTGGAGTTGATTAGAAATTAAATTTAAAAGAAAACCCCAAATTTCTTTACAAAACAAAATTGGAATTTGGGATTTTTTGATTTTTTTTATTTGATATTAATATCCTTTCAGATACGCTTCTCTTACTTTTTTAAATAAATTAGAAGAATAAACAAAGGCAACCACTGCTTCGTTATCGGTTTTAAAGATTTCTTCT
>JALRGT010000227.1 GCA_023259675.1 Flavobacterium sp. | reverse complement strand
AAACATTCTTAATTGATGATGAAGGTGGTGTGTTTATGACTTCTATTGATATATTCTTTGCATCAAAAGATGAAAATATTCCAGTAACTCTTCAAATTAGAGAAGTTGTAAATGGTTATCCAGGTAAAGTAATATTACCTTTTTCAGAAAAAACTTTAAATCCTAGTGCTGTAAATACAAGTACAGATGGTACAACTGCTACAACATTTACTTTTGATAGTCCAGTTTATCTACAAGAAAATACTGAATACTGTTTTGTATTATTAGCAAACTCAAATAACTATACTGCTTATGTAGGTAGATTAGGAGAAACTGTATTAGGTTCAGATAGAACAATATCACAACAACCTTATGCTGGTGTTTTATTTAAATCACAAAACGGTTCTACTTGGACTGCTGAACAAAACGAAGATATTAAATTTAAAATGAAACGTGCTGAGTTTAGTAACGTAACAGGTACTTTAACTTTAACTAATGACGCTTTACCTTCTAAAACTTTAGGAACAAATCCTTTAAGAACATTGAGT
>JALRGT010000226.1 GCA_023259675.1 Flavobacterium sp. | reverse complement strand
CTATCCTGCACCGTCCTGTTAGACACAAAACAAATCAATAGAATGAACCAAAATCAATAACCGACTGCCAAAATTTAGGCAATTACACTTTTCCCGAATGAAAAAAATGAAAAACTACTATTTCATGAAAGACAAAATCTGCTTTTCGCATTAGATAATTCATAAAAAACAAGGATTAAAATTTGTGTCAATACGAAATAAAAATACACAAAAAAACACAACCTCAGCTTTGAAGCGTATTCCAATAAAGCTACTTACAACTTTAACAACCAGAATTATAGAAAAATAAGGCATAAAAAAAGCTTCTCGATTGAGAAGCTTTCTGTGCGGATAATAGGACTCGAACCTACACGCCTACACCCTCAATTTGGCAATTTTCACAAACTCCCAAAAACTCTACAAAAATACATTAAAAAACCAATAAATTCAATACTTAACAAAGATTACAAACCTCATTTAACAATAGAATAAAAATGAATGAAATTGAATAAAATCTTAAAACGGTTGGGCAACGGTTGGGCAACTTT
>JALRGT010000225.1 GCA_023259675.1 Flavobacterium sp. | reverse complement strand
TCTTAACGAAATGGACGCTGTTAATGAAATAATAAAAACCAATTTACCTGTCTATGCTATTGATGTAAACAGTAAATTTGAAATAGAACCAGGATTAAAAAATGTAGAAGCACTACAGTGCATTGCAATAAAAAATAGAATATAATGTTATACAACGTTGATGAAAAAGGCTATTATGGCCAGTTTGGAGGAGCTTACATCCCTGAAATGTTATATCCAAATGTAGAGGAGTTACGCCAGCAATATTTAAAAATCATGGCAGAACCTGATTTTAAAGCAGAGTTCGATCAATTATTAAAAGACTATGTGGGGCGTCCTAGTCCATTGTATTTTGCGAAACGCCTTTCTGAAAAATACAATACTAAAATCTACTTAAAAAGAGAAGATTTAAACCATACCGGAGCGCACAAAATCAATAATACCATCGGACAAATCCTGGTAGCCAAAAAACTGGGTAAAAAACGTATTATTGCCGAAACCGGAGCAGGTCAGCACGGTGTGGCAACCGCTACCGTTTGTGCCTTAATG
>JALRGT010000224.1 GCA_023259675.1 Flavobacterium sp. | reverse complement strand
CTCGGATGTCTGGTGTGAATAATGTTGCCTTGTGGACAGGAAAAAAAGCAAGCCCGTATGTGCCATTTGTGAATTTTGCTCCTATCGTTGCCGGTTCATATGGAATCTCACCAATATTTCAAACAACTGTTGAGGTTACTGGTGGTATTGGTATCAATCTAAAGAATTGGATTAAGGCTTTAGATAATAATGGAAATCCGATATTAAACAACGATGGGAATCCTGTTCTAACGCAAACGTACTCAGTTGATACTGGTACTGTGCTGAAGATTAATACAAAAACAAAGAAACTTTATGATGAAACTGGTCAGAAAGAATTAGTTGATATATCATCTTCATTCACACAACAGAATCTCGATTTCATTAGGGCAGGTGGCTCATATGCAGTCGTGTTTGGAAAAAAACTTCAAAATCTTGCATGTCAGATATTAAAAATTAGTTTGAATTCACCTTATGCAAAAACAAATATTGTATCGATTCCAAATCAAGGAATGACTGCTGTAGAGAAGATATTTAACGCTAATGCTATT
>JALRGT010000223.1 GCA_023259675.1 Flavobacterium sp. | reverse complement strand
GAATTAAAACTATTTGGTCTAACACATCTGATAAACCTATGTCAGACCCATTTACTATGGGTTAGATTAAATAGTAAATGAAAATTTATTAGAAGGAAATTTTTTATTTTTAACTTCAAATTTAAATTTTTTAATTGCAGAATTAATGGTTTTTTTTATATCAGTATATTTTTTAACAAATTTGAAATTACCATCACTTAGTCCTAGCAAATCATCTGTTACTAACACCTGACCATCACAATATACTGATGCACCAATACCAATAGTAGGAATATTTATTCTATTAGTGATTTCTTTAGATAATTTTTTTTCAGTACACTCTAACACAATTGAAAATACTCCAGCATTTTCTAATAAAATTGCATCATCAAGTATTTTCTTTTTTTGATTTAATTTTTTTATTTTTAAAAGTTTGAATTTTATTTTTTGAAACAAAAACATCATAAACAGTATCACCTTTCAAATGACCACCTTTAATCAAAACATGTTTGGCCCCATATTGCATTAATATTGATGCAGCGGACTTCATAT
>JALRGT010000222.1 GCA_023259675.1 Flavobacterium sp. | reverse complement strand
GATTATGAAGTACAAACCCCTTTAAAAATAACCTCATACCATATTATGGACCATGCCTTATTAAAAAACAAATCGTTATTAGACAAAAAGAAATTTCTCAATGAAATTATCAAACAAGTAAAACAAGTTAACGGTGAGTTTGTGCCTGTATTTCATAATTATACTTTTAGTAATGACATTAAGTGGGACGGATTTAAAGAATTGTTTAATATTATTTTAGACTCTACAGATGAAAATTAATGATATAACTGATGTTTTTTTTGATTTAGATCATACCCTTTGGGATTTTGATAAAAACTCAGCCTTTACCTTTCATAAACTATTTAAAATACACCATATTAAACTAGATTTAAACATTTTTTTATCACATTATGAACCCATAAACCTTAAATATTGGAAGCTTTATAGAGAAGAAAAAATTGATAAACAAACATTGCGGTTTAACAGGTTATATGATGCTTTTCAAGCTGTTAATTATCATGTTCAAGCAAACGTAATTGATAAACTCTCTCAAGATTACATAACACATTT
>JALRGT010000221.1 GCA_023259675.1 Flavobacterium sp. | reverse complement strand
TTTTCTTCCATCGCAGGCTTTGAAAAAATTATAATTGAATGAAAACTTACTAAAAATTTTCTTTATTCTTTCTTTTTTAAATTTATCATTAGAAAGATTTATAACAAAAACTTCAAGGTCTTTAAGCATGAATTAGGTTAATTTAAAAATTATTATTTATTGTTTTTTTCCCGCCATATTTTTTTAATAATTTAATTTTATTTATATAATCTTTATTTTTTATTTTTTTTTGTAAAAAACCAATTTTTAAAGCAAAAATATACAGTACCAACATTTGTCCAATGAATGCTTTTGTAGAGGCCACGCCAATTTCAGAACCGCAATGAATAGGTAAAACAAAATTAGAGGATCTTGCTATTGAACTTTCTACTACATTCACAATGCCTAAAGTTTTCATTTTATTTTTTTTACAAAGCTCAAGCGCTGCAAAAGTATCAGCTGTTTCACCTGACTGAGAGACAAATATATACAAGTTATCTTTTTTAAAATTATTTTTTTTATACCTAAACTCTGATGCAATCTCAGTAGCAACA
>JALRGT010000220.1 GCA_023259675.1 Flavobacterium sp. | reverse complement strand
CAGATGCGCTATTCAGTTGCGCCACGAGGCCTTTTTGAATCACTTTTGTCTATTTTGGTAGACCTTTATTGTTTGTGATTGCGGGTGCAAATATAGGGATAAATGTGTAACTTGCAAGCATAAATTTCAAGAAATAGTAAAAAAAATGAACTTAGAAAATTATATCCGTGATATTCAAGGGTTTCCGAAAGAAGGAATTTTGTTTAAAGATATAACACCATTATTAAATAATGCCGAAGCTACCCAAGAATGTGTTAGGATATTGGTGAAATCATTAAAAGGACAACAAATAAATAAAGTAGTTGGTGCTGAAAGTCGCGGATTTTTATTCGGAATGTTGTTGGCTCATGAATTAAAAGCGGGATTTGTACCTGTTCGCAAACCGAATAAATTGCCTTACGAAACCATTTCGGCTTCTTATGACTTAGAATACGGAACAGACACTTTAGAAATTCATAAAGATGCTATTCAAAAAGGGGATAAGGTTTTAATTCATGATGATGTTTTGGCTACTGGCGGAACAGCAAAAGCGGTTT